>JAGKSW010000023.1 GCA_018993265.1 Nostoc sp. TH1S01 | reverse complement strand
GCTTTATCTACCAATCTCAATGAGAATAATTCTGGTTGAGATAAACTCTCAAGCACTGATTCAGTGATTAAAATTTCGCAGCCATATTGCTTAGTTAAGCCTTCAATGCGTGAAGCAATATTCACTGCATCACCGATGACTGTAGAATCAATGCGGCAAGTAAATCCTACTGTACCCATGACTACTTCACCACGATGTAGACCAATGCCAATATTAATTCTGGGTAGATTTTTTTGGATACGTTCTTGATTAAACTTCTCTAACGACTGGTGCATTGAAATTGCTGCTTTGAGTGCGCCATCGGTGTTGTCATCATCAAACAAAGCCATGACTGCATCGCCAATATATTTATCAATAAACCCACCTGCTTGATCAATTACTTGCCCAATACAAGCGAGGTAGTCATTCAAGAATGTAAATATTTCTATTGGTGTCATCATCTCTGACATAGAAGTGTAACCGCGAATGTCACAAAATAAAATTGTGATGTGGCGAGTGACGGCGATACCTACTTCAATATTTTCGATGCCTTGGGGTGCGATCGCTAAAATAAATTTATTCGGCACAAATAATTCAAAAGATTCCAAAGTCTTTTGTAATTTACTAAATGAACTTTGCAAAGCAGCAGACATTTCATTAAACGAATTTGCTAACGCACCAATTTCATCAGCATTGGTAATTTCTGCGCGATGTTGTAAATCTCCCGCCGCAATTTGAGCCGCACTAGTTTGTAGACGGCAAATGGGTTTGCTTAAGCGTCTAGCGAGAATATAGGCAAATACCCAACTAACTAAAAGTCCGACAGCACCGACTATCAATGCTTGATTTACCGCATGAGCTACAGCACGGTTAACTTGGTGCAGCGAAACGCCTATGCGTAAAGTGCCGATTTTTTCACCCGATAATCTGTAAATGGTGGAAGCAACTTCGATGATGCGATCGCCACGTTTAGCCCTGATATGATTGCCAAAGTGAATATCTGCCAATGCAAATGTCTCAATAGAGCTAGACTTTTGCGATACTTTCTCTGCTGCATTGCTTACTTTTAGTGGCACAATATCGGGGATGTATTGACCTTGTAAATATTCTGGGTAGGCGGCAATAATTTGGTTTTCTAGTCGCGCATCCGACACTAAAATATAAACAAAATCTGCGTTTTCTCGCAACATCACATTTAAGTTAAGGCGCATTTGACTCCAGTTGCGCTCTTCCAGGTGATTAGCAAAGGTAGAAGTCCCCAACACCCTAGACAAGAATCTAGCTTCATTTAATTTCTGCTCTCGGTAAAGGGTATTTTCAGTTTTTGCCCATACCAAAACAACTGCACCTACTAACGCCACATTTAATAATGTCGTTGCAGTCATGATTCGCGTCCGAATCGAGCGGAAACTAAATAATTTCATGGTGTAGTAGTTAATTCTTCTACAAATGTTACCCAGCGCGACTGGCTGATTCTCGCAGGACATTGAGAACTAAAAGCTAAAGTTAGGGGGCCACCCATCTTCGCGGGAATTAATTCGCGGCTTTCACCCCAGCGAGTGACTAGTAAAATATCGCACTCAGATAAATCTTTGGTAGAAAATCGCACCGGAGCATCATCATAAAACGGTGCTTTACCACGAATCATTACTCCTCCCTGTTGAGGTAATGGTTCTTTGAGATCAGAGAAAATATCCCGCAGCCTAACTCCATAGAGTTTGACTTTGCCACTAGGCCAAGCAATTCTATAACCAACAGTTTGCTCTAAGGTAACTTGCGGTAATTTATCTAAGGTAGCTAAGTTGACTTGATGTTTCCCCACACTTAATGTAACTGGTTCAGTCCCGACTATTATATGACTGACATAAAACGCCCAATTTGTTGTGTCATACTTTTGTTGTAGTTGTGGGTACTGAGTATAGGGAAAGACCAAATAAAGTGGCCCGCCTTGAGCGCGAGGAATTGGTTTGTTATTTTTAGCGATCGCTAAAGTAATCGGATATTGCCATAAATCTTTCAGGCTGATGGTAGTTTGGTAAGAATCAAAGGAAACAAAGGTGATATCCGTAACATGAGGCGCTACAGCAAACTTTTCCAGCAGTGCCGATACAGGTACACCACGGAAATCAAAAACTTCGTTAGAATGCTGGATATCTAGCGGATCAAGCGTTTTTACATGATTGGTTGCTAAAGCTTGTAACTGTTGCCAATTTAACTTTAAAGATTTGCCAGTAGCAGTTTCACCTTGAATAACTAAATTCCACTGACTTTGCTGTGCTTTTTTGGCGTTATCTGCCACAATTTCCGCATTGCGTGCAATTGCTTCAGTACGCCATATTTCCAGTTGTTTATCTGTTGGGTGGTTGGTACAACCTCCCTGACAGATAACTGCGATCGCTAAAGGTGTTAAAGCTAAGTTTTTCCACAAATTGGGATGCAACCACATTGTTAAGTTGATGAGTGCGGAGTTAATAAAAGATCCCCCCGCCTACTTTTACCCCTCCCTAACCCTCCCCTTGGAAAGGGGAGGGAATAGATTTTCCAGTTTCCCCCCTTGATAAGGGGGGACTAAGGGGGTAATAGGTTAGGGAATTTCAACCGAGTGTTAAGGAACAAATACTAGCCCCTAGCACCGTAATACTGTTTTACACTCTCTAGCCCCTCGCCCCTAACCTCTAGCCTCTCTAAATCTGGTAGCAACAAAATCCAAGAGTCACAATAGAAGAGGCAGACTGAACACAATCAGCTATGCCTTAAATTAAAACAGTAAACAGTGATCACGGCGTATGCTGGGGGATTTAAACCCGCCACCAACGCCTACCACCAATTGGTGTGGTGTTTCACCAAAGATAAACACCTCATTCTTTACTGATAACTGATAACTGATAACTGATAACTGTTAAGGAGATTACTATCTGTGGTATTACAAGTACAAACAAGCATCTACGAACCTAAAACCCAGGAAATTGCTAAACAACTCTTAACAGCTACCCAAGAAAATCGCTCGTTTTTAGCTTCCTTGCGCGACCAAATGCGCTGGGATGATAAATTACTAGCTTGGGCAATGAGTAATCCGGGTTTGCGGGTGCAACTTTTCCGCTTTATTGATACTCTGCCAGCGTTACGCAGTAAACCAGAAATTGCCGCCCATTTACAAGAATATTTAGGGGATGAAACAGTAGAATTGCCAGCCGCTTTGAAGGGGATGTTAAATTTTGCTAACCCCGATTCCATGCCGGGACAAGTGGCTGCAACAACTGTCTCGACTGCGGTGGAAACTTTAGCGCATAAATATATTTCTGGGGAAAATATTAAACAAGTCATCAAAACAGTTGAACGCCTGCGGAAAGAAAAAATGGCGTTCACTATTGATTTACTAGGTGAAGCTGTAATTACAGAAGTCGAAGCGCAGTCTTATTTAGAACGCTATCAAGAATTAATTGCCCAATTAATAGAAGCATCTAAAAATTGGAATCATGTTCCGGCTATTGATGAAGCAGACGGTGAAAGACTACCAAAAGTCCAAGTTTCTGTGAAATTAACGGCGTTTTATTCGCAATTTGACCCTTTAGATGCTGAGGGTAGTGAAAAAAGAGTTAGCGATCGCATTCGTAATTTATTACGTTATGCCAAAGAGTTAGGCGCAGCTATCCATTTTGATATGGAACAGTATGCGTATAAAGATTTAACTCTAAATATTTTGCAAAAGTTATTGTTAGAAGATGAGTTTCGCCAACGCACAGATATAGGGATCACTATCCAAGCATACTTGCGTGATAGTGAGCAAGATGCCAGAAATGTGATTGCTTGGTTGAAGCAGCGCGGATATCCGCTAACTATTCGGTTGGTGAAGGGTGCGTATTGGGATCAGGAAACTATCAAAGCAGCCCAGAAGCATTGGCCGCAGCCTGTTTACAATGACAAAGTGGCGACAGATGCGAACTTTGAAGCGATAACCCAGTTGTTGCTGGAAAATCATCAATATGTATATGCTGCCATTGGTAGTCATAACGTGCGATCGCAAGCACGGGCAATTGCTATAGCTGAAAGTTTGCAGGTTCCCCGCCGTTGTTTTGAAATGCAAGTTTTGTACGGGATGGGGGATAAACTTGCTAAGGCTTTGGTTGATAAGGGTTATCGAGTTAGGGTTTATTGTCCTTACGGGGAATTGTTACCGGGGATGGCGTATCTAATTCGGCGGTTGTTGGAGAATACGGCTAATAGTTCGTTCTTGCGGCAGAATTTGGAGAATCGGCCTGTGGAGGAGTTGCTTGCACCTCCCATATTCAAAGAAGAAAATAACCGCAGATTAACGCAGACGGACGCAGATGACATCCGCGTACATCCGCGTCCATCTGCGGTTAATAATCCATCATTCCTCGGTGCGGCGGATAGTGATTATGCTGAGGAGGAAAGAAGACGAAAGGCGGCGCAGGCTTTTGAGGGTGTGCGTCGGGAGTTTGGCAAGAGTTATTTGCCTTTGATTAATGGGGAGTATGTGAATACTCTGGAGGTGATTGATTCGGTTAATCCTTCTAATTACAGTGAGGTGATTGGTAAGGTTGGATTGATTAGTGTGGAACAGGCCCAACAGGCGATGGAAGCGGCGAAGGCGGCGTTTCCTGGGTGGCGGAAAACGCCTGTGAAGCAACGGGCTGATATTTTACGTAAGGCGGCGGATTTGCTGGAACAACGCCGTGCAGAGATGTCGGCTTGGATAGTTTTGGAGGTGGGTAAGCCTGTTAAGGAGGCTGACGCAGAGGTTTCGGAGGCGATAGATTTTTGCCGTTACTATGCTGATGAGATGGAACGGTTGGAGCAAGGTGTTAATTATGACGTACCTGGAGAAACAAACCGTTATATCTACCGAGCTAAAGGAGTGGCGGTGGTAATTTCGCCTTGGAATTTCCCGTTGGCGATCGCTTGTGGAATGACTGTGGCTGCTTTGGTTACGGGTAATTGTACGCTGCTGAAACCTGCGGAAACATCTTCGATTATTACTGCCAAACTCACAGAGATTTTGGTTGAGGCGGGAATTCCTCAAGGTGTTTTTCAATACGTCCCTGGTAAGGGTTCGCAAGTTGGGGCTTATTTGGTGAGTCACCCTGATACTCATGTAATTGCTTTTACTGGTTCTCAAGAAGTGGGCTGTCGCATTTATTCAGAGGCGGCTACTCTGAAGCCTATGCAAAGGCACATGAAGCGAGTTATTGCAGAGATGGGTGGTAAGAATGCCATCATTGTGGATGAAAGTGCTGATTTAGATCAGGCGGTTGTGGGCGTTGTGCAGTCAGCCTTTGGTTACAGTGGGCAGAAATGCTCGGCTTGTTCGCGGGTGGTGGTTGTCGAATCAATCTACGATACTTTTGTTGCGAGGTTGGTTGAGGCGACAAAATCTTTGAATATTGGGGAGGCTGAGTTACCGAGTACGCAGGTAGGGCCTGTGATTGATGCTAACGCCCGCGATCGCATCCGGGAGTATATTGAAAAGGGTAAGGCTGAAGCAAAGTTAGCCCTAGAGTTAGCCGCACCAGAACAAGGTTATTTTATCGGCCCTGTTATCTTCAGTGAAGTGCCAGCCGATGGCATCATTGCCCAACAAGAAATATTTGGCCCTGTGTTAGCTGTAATTAAGGTGAAGGATTTTGCTGAAGCATTAAAAGTTGCCAACAATACAGATTTTGCCTTGACTGGCGGGTTGTATTCGCGTACACCTTCGCATATTCAGCAAGCCCAAGAAGAATTTGAAGTCGGCAACTTGTACATTAATAGGAATATTACAGGGGCGATCGTAGCTCGGCAACCCTTTGGCGGCTTCAAACTTTCTGGCGTAGGTTCTAAAGCAGGCGGCCCTGACTACTTGCTACAGTTCCTCGAACCGCGCACAATTACAGAAAATATTCAACGCCAGGGCTTTGCACCCATTGAAGGCGCAGAGTAATCTCGTAAAAACTCTCCGCGCCTTTTCGCCTCTGCGTGAGTTTTAAAACATAAAAATCAGGTGTGTAATATTCACCTGATTTTTTATTGTTAAGTTCATACTCAGCACTCTGCTATAAGGAACTTCCAGAAATTAGCGATCGCACTTGCTCTATCCATTTTGTTTATTTATGGTACTTTACTATCTCTTACTACTAATTCATCAATATTTAGATGTGTTTTCTCTGGAGAAATTTTTATCACACTAGTAACTTTTTGACTACATACTATAGGAAGATGCCCTACTAATAAACTCAGTCTAAATTTATTCTGGTGTGTCAAATAACTGCTTTCTACAGAGGTTTAGCTCAGTGCTAAACCTTTTTTATAATTTATAGTGTTGTGAAAAATTAATTACCTGTTCAAGCATACCTTGCCCTTTAAAGGTAAATCCTCTCATTAATAGCTAAATATAATACACTTTACTGGTGCTTGATGTTTAGTTCAAGCTATCTGTGTTTTAGAGTATATCAGTTTAAGTAAAAAAATGAATACCAAACTTATGAATATTACAGTGTCATCATTAACCATAAGTCATGTGTATCAGGTGACTATATTGATTCATAATTAAAGAATTTAATATATCTGTGTGTTGCCTCATTGTATTATATTTAATGTTTTAATGAATACTCTATCTTTTGTAATTAAACTAAGTATGATAGTAAACCATCATATACTTATGAATTTAGCTACAGCCTTTTGGTAGATGACCTAAAGTAGTAGAATACCTAAACTATTCATAGGTGGTAAACTCTTGGTATATGTAGACCTAGCTATAAGCTGGGTCTCTTTGTTGAAATGTAAATTATTAGCATCTGATGATCAATGATGCTCGTGATGGTAAGCTGAATTTTTTCTATCCTTCGGTAGATAGGTGAAATATATTATTTCCAAGGCTAATATTTTGTCTCATAATGCCTGAAAAACGTGTATTCACCCTGGCTTTAGTTCCAGGGTTTTTTCTTAAAAATAAAAAATAAATCTTGACTAAAATCTAATATATTGGAATTGCAAATATTTTTATACTAAAATTTAATCTTGCTTATTACTAAAGATAGAATAATTTGATTATCAAGCTGCTAAATTACTTGAAATTATCAATTTAATTTTGATATTTACTGATGAATGGCACATATCATAGTTTAAAATTTTTGTACACAACTGAAAGGAAGATGTAGTACATCTTATTAGGAGATAAATTATCTAGATATGGTAAACACCTGGTATATGTGGGCTTGGACAATAATCCAAGCCTTTTTCATGTTTTTTCAGACAGTAAATCTATTATCTAGATGGCAATGCTTGCAGAATTTATTCATCTTTTGGACATTTTTTTCATGGATTTTGCAGTCATTTTGTGCTTTTCTTTTTCTAAGAAAAATCGTCTATTTTTACCAGGCGTTAATATCAATTTGTAGGATATCTAGCTACATCCTCAAGATAGATGAATTATATGACTAAAAAGTAATAAATTAATTTAGTACGTTGTTAAGCACAGCAATTCTTAAGGTTTGGCTAACGACCAAACCTTTTTTGTAAATAAAAAGTTACAGACATTTTAGCTTGAGAATTTTGGACATATATTAATCTTATTAAGAGGTTATTTAAAGATTAAAATAGCAATTGTGACTTTGTTATTATCAGTTATTAAATCATTTGTATACATCCTTTAGGAAGATGAACTCAAGGATGACCTGGGATAAATTAAGCTTGGTGTAGTAAATGCTTGGTATACACAAAGGCTTGGCTGATCCAAGCCTTTTTTTGTCAATTTTTAACATGCTCCATTATTACTAAATCTTATCCTATCTGTTGAGCAAGTGAATGCAAATATAGCTCAACAACTGTGCAAAAGAATTTAAACAGGTTTTTTGGGTGTACTTTAGATGATAACTACCTAGATAAAACTAGCGATCGCCTCCAGCCTTCATCTACCTAGATTAATTATACTTAAACAACTTGCCCAAAAATTATCTCTAAGTAATACTAAGTGAATTTACGAACAACTCTCGAAGTACTTAAATGTAGCTTCATATTACTATGCCTTGAGCAAATAAGTTGAAGTTTTATTAAGAAGAATCATGTTTGCGTTTTCCGTGGGAATGATATCGACAATTGCACAAACAGAGGCTAGAACTAATTGCATCTAATCAATTTATGTAAATTTCCAGTAATCTTACTTAACCAAAGATTACATTATATCTGGTTTGGACAAAGCTGATTTTTTTTAAGTGTAACTACTGAGAAAAATCTAGTTAGATTTTGCTAATTTAGCAGTATTCTTTCAGATTTGCTTATCTAAAAGTTGATGACAGGCAAGGGGATCGTTTTAATTTTTACTATTTGTGAAGTTATTTATCCTTATGCTAATCAATTTCAATCCAAGTAATTAATTTAACTTTTAATTACTTATATAAATAAGATGTAAACGCCAAAATCCATAGCATAAAGTTACGCTAACCCAAACTTAATCTGAAGTATTTGTAGTATTTTTTACGCAAAAACTAAGTTTTGCTGGGAATGGTAACTCAACAAGGTACGAATTGAGATGACAAGTATTCAATTTAGCTGAAGTAAATGCAAAATCTAACTCCTATGAGTAGTCATCGGTTAATCCAAAAACTACATCCACTATCTTTATTAGCACAGCTAACTAGTCGGCGAGCTACGGGGTGCTTACGTGTATTTGCTGGTTCAACCTCATGGTCAATATATCTAGACGAAGGTAAACTTACTTATGCTTCTTCATCTGATAAGGTGTTTGAGCGACTTGATAATCAGTTGCGGCGCTTGAGTCTGAATATTCCGACTCTCAATAGTGCTACTCGCGTACAGATGCGACTGATGTTTGAACCAGCCAATGAAAATTTATCAATACCATATCCAGATTACCAAGCAATTTGTTGGTTGGTAGAGCAACGTTACATCAGTTCTATGCAAGCAGCTACTTTAGTAGACGAATTAGCTAAAGAGGTGCTGGAGTCATTTTTAATTTTAAAAGAAGGAACCTACGAATTTTATCCTGACAGTTCCTGGAATGAATTACCAAAATTCTGTCAGTTAGATTTGCGTTTACTAGTGGAATATTGTCAAAGACAATTACGCCATCGTTACCACGTTCAGCAACCAGTGAATGTTGCGAAGGGTTCGCCAGTTTTACCTGCAATTAATTCATTGTCTAATAACAAGGCTTTAACCAAAAATAGCAATTTTGCTTCTGGAGAAAATAGTAATCATAAAAATATCAAGCAGTTAGAAAGAAATAGCTTGTATACAGTTGCCTGCATTGATGATAGCCAAACTGTATTAAATTCTATCAAGCTATTTTTAGATGAAAATACCTTTTCGGTAGTGACAATTAATGATCCTGTTAAGGCATTAATGCAGATTCTCCGCAGTAAGCCTGACTTGATTTTATTAGATGTCGAAATGCCTAATTTAGATGGTTATGAACTTTGTTCATTATTACGCAGGCATTCAGCATTTAAAAATACACCCATCATTATGGTAACTGGCAGGACAGGATTTATTGATAGAGCTAAAGCAAAAATGGTCAGATCATCTGGCTATTTGACTAAGCCTTTTACGCAATCAGAATTACTGAAAATTGTGTTTAAACATATTAAATAATACTGTCTTTCCTACAATAAGGAGAATTAGGAGTGAGTTTAACTTTGGTTGGCACAATTTTAATTGTTGAAGATTCGCCCAGCGAATTAGAACTGATGAGCCATTATCTCAAAGAAAGTGGCTATAACGTCATTAAGGCAACTGGTGCTAAAGAAGCGTTAGAGCAAGCTATTTTGCAAAATCCCGATGCAATTGTGACTGATGTTGTCATGCCGGGAATGAGCGGTTTTGAATTATGCCGTTCATTAAAAAAACATCCAGTAACACAAAAGTTACCAATAGTTATTTGTAGCTCAAAAAATCTGGAAATAGATAGATTGTGGGCTATGAAACAAGGAGCCGATGTTTATCTTACTAAGCCATACACCAGAGAACAGTTATTAAGAGCTATTAAATCAGTGGTGATTTAAACCGATGAATAATTCCAACACTATACTTGCTCAAAAACCTCTTCAAAATAAATTAGGAGACGGTTATTTAAAGTTTCAGCTAAATCAACAAACCGCGGCGATGTTGGCAATGAATCACACTCAAGAGGCTGTGATTTTGCCAGTGGAAGCGGTAACTCCTATGCCGAATATGCCTGGATGTATATTAGGCTTAATGAATTGGCGGAGTCGCATAATTTGGGCCATTGATTTACCCCGAATGCTCAATTTAGAAGCTATCGATACAAGAAGGCAGCAGTATAATGCCATCGTGATTAAAGTAGAATCACTGCTTTTAGGTTTAGTTGTGCAAGAAATTAAAGGGACAACTAAAATTCTAGTTGATGATATTCATTCGCCAATTGGACAAGTAGCATCTAGTTTAGTTCCTTATTTACGTGGATGTGTTGTGCAACAAGAAGAAATATTGCTGGTATTAGATGCACAAGCAATTGTGCAATCTTCTATTCTCCGCAGTGATTAAGTTATTTGTAATTAGATAACTTTAAATATTTTTTGTTTACCAATGCAGGAGAATTGCAGGATGTTTAATAAAACTGACACGGCTAAGACTGGTGATGGAAAAAATAGTGCTTCTTTGATTGCATCTACCAAACTTTCTCAGAGTAATATCAAACTAAATAATAGTGGGAAGGCTGCCAAGTCTGATAGTGAAATGCAGCCTAATTTAGGTGGGTATTTAAAACGGCTGAGTTTAGAAACAAAAGCAACAATTTTAGCGATCGCTATCAGTACCATACCAGCTTTAGTCATGGGTGCGATCGCCTACCATTTAACTAGTAAATCCCTCACCAAGCAAATTATCCAATCTCAAACGGCTGAAGCTGTTGATTTAACTGATAAAATTAACCGCTTTATGTCCGATAGGTATGGAGATATTCAAATACTGGCAAACTCGCCTTTATTTGCCAATGGCAACCTCGCCAGCAATACTAATATTCAAGAAAAGCAAGTATTACTTGATAAAATTCTCACAAATTACCAAAATTATAGTAATATTGCGGTCTTCGATACTGACGGTAATGTGATTGTGCAATCTTCAGGGGAACATGTAGATAACCAAAAAGACAATAGTTATTTTCAAGCAACGCTGCAAAAAGATGCGGCGGTTATTAGTCACCCAAAAAAATCTACTGATATTTATCTAGCTGCACCGATTAAAAATACAATCACAGGTAAAACTTTAGGCGTAGTTAGAATCAGTCTACCGACCAAAGCTTTAGAAGCAAGAATCAAAAACTATGCTGTTAATGGTTATCAATATGCTGTGCTAGATAATTCTGGCAAAGTTTTCTTGAGTTCACGCCAAGAATTATTAGGCAAAGAAGCCAAATCTGAGTACCCTGGTTTAGCAAAAATTCTCGCCACAAATAATATTGCTACCCTCACAACCGTTCCTCAAAGCCATCGTAAACGGCAATTAATTAGTTACGTCCCAGCACCAAAAATTGCAGGTTTATCTGATTTAAATTGGCAAGTCTTACTCACTACGGATGCGGCAATTTTATATGGCACGCAACAACAATTGTTGTGGATTATAACTATTGGTACAGGATTAATTGGACTGATTGTAGCAGCGATCGCAGCTTGGTTAGCCAAACGTACTACACAGCCAATCATCAATGCTACAGTTGCTGTCGCTAAACTCGGACAAGGTGAACTTAACACTCGCCTCGCATCCGAAAGAGAAGACGAGATAGGCGCATTGAGTGCCAATATTGATAATATGGCGGCTCAATTACAGGTTTTAGTCAACGAAAAAGCCGAAATTGCCCATAATAAAACTATTATTCAGTCAAATTCCCTAGATGAACGCCCAACACACGAAGCCTTACAACTGCAACTCTTAGAACTACTCAATGACATAGAAGGTGCAGCTAGAGGTGATTTAACAGTCCGCGCTGATGTGACAGACGGCGAAATTGGCACTGTTGCTGACTTTTTCAACTCTATTGTCGAAAGTTTGCGGGATATTGTCACTCAAGTTAAACAAGCAGCCACCCAAGTCAATACCGCTATCAACTCTAACGAAACAGCTATTCGTCAACTTGCAGACGAAGCACTGGTGCAAGCCGAGGAAATTAACCGCGCTTTGGACGCTGTTGATAACATGACTAATTCCATGCAAGCGGTTGCGAATAGTGCCGAACAAGCTGCCACTGTGGCGAATAACGCCGCGCAAAACGCTTCTAAGAGTGAAGAAGCGATGTATTTAACAGTGCAGAACATTCTGTTTCTGAGAGAAACTGTCGGCGAAACAGCCCAGAAAGTTAAACGTTTAGGCGAGTCTTCCCAACAAATTTCTCGCGTCGTCTCTTTAATTAATCAAATTGCTATGCAAACCAACTTACTCGCCATCAACGCAGGTATCGAAGCCGCGCGTGCTGGTGAAGAAGGACAAGGTTTTGCTGTGGTAGCCGAAGAAGTAGGTGAGTTAGCAGCCCGTAGCGCCGCAGCCACCCAAGAAATCGAACAAATTGTCGAGAATATTCAACGGGAAACTAGCGCCGTTGTTCAGGCGATAGAAATTGGTACTACCCAAGTTGGTGAAGGTGCGCGGGTAGTTGAAGAAGCCAAACAAAATCTCGGACAGATTTTCGATGTTTCCCGTCAAATTGATTCTTTAGTACAGTCTATTTCTTCTGCAACCGCATCCCAAGTGCAAACATCGCAAACTGTTAGCTTGTTAATGAAAGAAATCGCAGCGATTTCTCAACGCACAAGAGATTCTTCTAGCTCAGTTTGCCAATCTCTTAAACAAACTGTCGATATTTCTCATAAGTTGCAAGAGACTGTTGAGACTTTTAAAGTTAATTGATTTTGTCACTTGTCATTTGTCCTTTGTCCTGTGTTGACTAATGACAAATAACCAATACTTCGGCTTCGCTCAGTACAAGTGACTAATGACCAATAACTAATTATTAAAAACAATGTCACCAGATAAAGAATTAGAAATCCAGATGCAATTTCTGGAAGAAGCGACAGATTACCTCAATACTTTAGAGGGAGTCTTGCTGGAAATCGATACCAGCCATCGCATAGATTTAGAAAAAATTAATGGCGCACTCCGCGCTGCCCACTCAATTAAAGGTGGCGCAGCGATGATGGGATTTCGGGTGCTAAGTGATTTAGCACACCGTTTAGAAGATGCTTTTAAGGTTCTCAAAACTAGAAAAACTTCTCTAGAAATTGACCAACAATTGCAAAGTTTACTGCTTTCGGCAATTGATTGGATGCGTCAGATTGTGGATTTGCTATCTACACAAAGTGTCATAGAAGAGCAATGGTTAACTAGTTTTTGTTACCCCGTTTTTGACGAGCTACATCAACGTTTAGGTGATCCCACTCCGGAAGATGTGACAACCATGTTGTCCCCAGAAGATGGGCAAAGTATTATTCCTTTATTATTTGAAACCGAAGTAGAAGGTTGTTTGCAACGTTTAGAATCTGTGTTGGCTGATAGTCAAAAACCTTGTTTGCAAGAAGAAGTTGCTATTATGGCGGCGGAATTAGGCGGTTTAGGAGAAATGTTGCAATTGTCAGCATTTACCCAACTGTGTGATTCTATTAAACAAACTATAGAATCTGCTGCACCAGAACGCGTCTCGGAAATTGCTCAGATAGCATTGCAAACATGGCGGCGAGCGCAAGCTTTAGTCTTAACCAATCAACTCGATAGTTTACCGAGAGCAATTGAACTGAATTTAGTTAATTCTCCAACCACTTATAACCAAATTGAGCCACTGTCAACCGCAGAAGCCATTGCACAATTCCTCGCTACAGATAACGGTGTTAACCAAGAAATAGAATTAGTAGAAATACCTATCGTTAAGCAAGAAGAAGACATATCTGTTAGTAATTTTATACCTTTAGAAGCAGAGATTAATCAGAGCATTAATTCTGTCAGCTTACCAGAAATCAACACAATTATTGCTGAACATAAAAACGAACCAATTACTAATGGCAAAGACCGTGAACATTCTGAAAATACAGTCCGAGTTCCTAGTAGACACCTAGAGCAAATTAACGATTTGTTTAGCGAACTCATCGTTCAAAGAAATGGTCTACATTCTCAATTAGAAAAATTACGTAAACTCGCACGAAATCTCAGCCAGAGAGTGCAAACTCTGGATAGAGAAAATCAAGAGTTACGGATGGCATATAACAGAGTGCTATCCTTAAATGCGCGGCAAAATCATGAAATTGGAGTATCGCTGGAGAACTCAGCAGAAATAGAAGAAACTTATTCAACTCAGCACGGGCTAAACGCCCCGCTACCGCTAACAGCACTCAGCGAGAAGTTGCGTGCGGGGGTTCCCCCCGTTGAGCAAACTTCGGTGACTCAGCACTCACTCGAAGAAATTAATTTGCGATCGCAAGATGTAGTCGAAACTATTGTCCAGGTGCAAGAAGTCTCCACAGATATTCAATTAAGTGTTGATGATGCTGACCAAATCGCTCGCAAATTAAACAAAACATCCAAACAACTGCAAACGAAACTCAATCAAGTGCGGATGCGGCCAATCTCCGAATTAGTTGAGCGTTTTCCAAGAGCCATCCGCGACTTAAATGTAGAGTATGGCAAAAATGTGCAGCTAAAAATTGAAGGTGGTAATACATTAATTGAACGCAGCATTTTAGAAGCATTAAATGACCCTTTAATGCACTTATTAAGAAATGCTTTTGATCATGGTATTGAAGAACCAGCCACGCGCCGCAGCTTAGGCAAACCAGAACAAGGATTAATCGAAATTCAAGCCACTCACCGCAGCAATCGGACTATGATTACCATGCGCGATGATGGACGAGGAATTTCTTTAGAAAAAATTCGTTCTCGCGCCTTAGCAATGGGGTTAGATAGTTCGCTATTAGAAAGTGCCAGTGATGATGAACTACTTTCGCTAATTTTTGAACCAGGGTTCAGCACCTCTGAAAAAGTCACCGCCTTATCTGGCCGTGGCGTAGGTATGGATGTGGTTCGCAACAATTTAAAACTCGTGCGCGGTGATATCACAGTCGATACTGAACCAGGCGTTGGGACGACCTTCACCTTATCAGTACCGTTTACTCTTTCTGTGGCCAGAGTGCTGTTAATCGAAACGGGTAAAATATTGCTGGCATTTCCCACCGATGTGGTATCTGAAATATTTTTACTCCAAAGCGATCGCATTATTTCAATGGGAGGTAGCGAAGTCCTAAACTGGCAAGGCACAATGGTACCTTTGATTCGCCTGGGACAATATCTGCAATTTAATTGTCCACGTTACGACAGTCCCGAACTGGAAACTCCCGCCGCCATTAACGCCAGCAGCGTCTTAATAGTTAAAGGTAACAATCAAACCGTCGCTATCCAAGTAGACCGTTGCTGGGGTGAACAAGAAGTAGCCATCCGTCAAGTTGAAGGCAATATACCCCTACCAGAAGGCTTTAGTAACTGCACAATTCTCGGTGATGGTCGAGTCGTAGCCTTAGTGAGTGCTAACGAATTACTCTATTGGATTGCTACCAATCAAAATACCCCGAAAAACAACCAATTACCCTCAGTCAGATTAAAAACACCATTTTTGTTCGTTGACAGTGAAAAACTAGCAGCCTTACCTCCTAAGCCAAAAGGCAAAATTTTAATCATTGATGACTCAATTAATGTCCGCCGTTTCTTAGCATTGACTCTAGAAAAAGGTGGCTATCAAGTAGAACAAGCAAAAGATGGTCAAGATGCTTTAGAAAAATTAGAAACAGGCTTACAAATTGCCGCCGTCATTTGTGATATAGAAATGCCTCGCCTTGACGGTTATGGATTTTTAGGCAAAGTCAAAAACAATGGTGGCTTAAAAAATATCCCCGTTGCTATGCTAACTTCGCGCAGTAGCGATAAACACCGACAACTAGCGATGCAACTAGGTGCTAGAGCCTATTTTTCCAAACCTTACAACGAGCAAGAATTACTCCGCACTCTAGAGCAACTTATCGGTAATGTAGCAGAAAGCGCAGCTTCTAACTGAATTTGAAAGTATTTCACACCGTGTCCAACTTTATCTCAAACCTAACCCCCAACCCCTTCCCTACAAGGGAAGGTGAGCAAGATTCAAAGCCTCTCTCCGCTTCGGCGAGAGGTTTGGAGAGGGGTTGTAAAAATAAGTTGCACATCGCGTTATTTCTTTAATTTTGCTCGGTTACTAGATCCCCGACTTTTTCTAGAAGTCGGGGATCTGAAATCAACATTCAGGAGAAAAACTACTAGTTTCTAACTGATACGAGTTGCATAATAGACTGTAAATACCCTGTTAGGTACATGTACAATTTACCGAAAATTCTTATTTTGGCGGATGTATCATGTTTTATCAGCCTTTAGCATTAGTTTTAGTCACAAAAAGTTAATTTAGCTACATTTTTTTAGACTCAGTTAGTATAATGGTAATACCAACTTTATTGGTATAAGTGCGGCACAGTCTTATTCTTCAGATAGATAGCATCATCTGATGATTCAGGATACCTGTATCTATGCTTACTTTGTCTTTACACATTATGTGCTAAAGTTTCTCATCTGCTGGTTTTTTATTAAATTCTCAAAATTCAAATAGTTATGACAGAGCAATCAGATTTTCTATCTAATCTCTCTGACTTTCTTTATCCTCGCAGTTGCTATTATGGTCAGTTCAAACCAGAATACCTAGTATTTAATGCTAATTTACAAGAGTTTGCTCAAAGAGTTAGCTACATTAGTAACCTGCAAACTAACGGCAAACTTTCGCCAGAAGAAGCTTACGAGCAAATCAAGGCTTTGTGGAAACAATTAAAACGTGCAAAAAAACAACTAGAAATCACAAAAGCCACACTAGATGTAAACAATTCTCAACAATAATATATCATTTTTAACAAAAAACTTTGTGTTCCTCTGCGCTAACTTCTAAGTTGGAAAAGCTATAGTACTCGGCTTTACTCCAAAGGCTGAACATCATGGAAATGGTTGTAGTCGATGTAACGATGTCCATCTGATGTATGGTGCAGTATATCGACAAATCGATGATTCCATAAAATCTCATTAGTCCCATAGCTATGACGTGCATGAACAACTTGTGCCACTGTTTCATCAATGCCAGTTAAAGAGATCATCAATACACAATTAGTTTGGATTAAAGATTCTGGAGTCATACCGTATAAAGGGCTAGACTCATCAATTACGTGCATAACTGACCAACTTAAAGCAAAGCCAGGAGTTTGCTGCCGCAACAGTTTGAGATCATAGATACGACGCATAAACTCACCTTCGGCGGTTACTTCATCACGCATCAGGTAAACCCGCATCTGCGCTTCTAAAATTAAATTGCGTCGCTGATTAGCCGTGCGAAACATGAGAGTTGGCTCTCCATCATAGGGAACAATCACAGCTACGCGGCTAAAGATGACACGGGCTGTTGGCCGAGAAAACCGGGCAAAGGCCAACCCCGTCATCACTGCAATTCCCATCACACCAACGATCGCTTCAATAGTCACAATGATATTGGCATAATTTGTCTTCGGATACATTGCGCCGTAACCAATAGATGCCAAGGTTTGAACACTAAAGAAAAAAACATCTAAAAAAGAACCTGGACGAGCATTAGCAATGCAATCTCCGCCTAGTAAATAAGCCAAAGCAAACAGAGTATTAATAGCTACATAAAAAGCACAAATTAAACTGACAAATCCAGTCCAAGGAATTGTCAGCAGTAAATGGTAAGGATCGCGCCAGTAAGAGTACCAGACACCTAAACCCATAATCTCGACATTACCATTGCGATACTTGAGATGAACTATTGGTTGTGAACCCTGTCTTTGCTTCCGTACAAGTCTCTTGAGTTGAAATTTCATCGGATTTGACCAGGTAAACTTTCTGATCGCTTTGGGCGTAAAATTTTATCGATTATTAGTTTAGCTGGGATGGTAATTACTCATGCGATCGCTAATACTGCAACCACCGCTCTCAGGCTGTACTTAGCGATATTCATCGGTGGAATTTAGTGAATAAATTTACTGTAGTCTACAGATTTTTCTGTTAGTCCGCTAGTCCAAAAATGCCTATTATCGCCATCATTTTTCAAATTGGTATTACACCCTCACACCCTTACACCCATTCTTAACAGAGAAACTTTGTGCGTAAGTCCTGTAGTTCTTCAAAAGCTTGGATGATTTTTTCGTAAAGTTATTTCTTTATCACAAATTGTCAATTTCTGTAGTCAATTTAACGACATTTTAATAAAAAGTAGCATATACTCGGAGATATAAGCCTCCGAGAAAGAAAAATAGCGGAGGATTTAAACCTAATAAGCAGGTAAATCCTATGCAAAAAGTATGGGAATCAACAGAGTTAGAATATGCCTTTCTGTTCACCTTAAGAAAGGTAAATTCAATTAATCCAGAAGGTTTTGAGCCATTCTTTAATAATTTGCCAGTTGATCCTTATATCAAAGGCAATTATCGTTTAAGAAGATTATCTCGGTTTACTGTTTCTGGAGATCAATTAATTAAACTCCCTCATGGCTACCTCTTCCAAAGTAAAGCATACAATCCTTTATTGGGAGATATTAAAAGAGAATTTTCTGAATTAGAAGATGGAATCATTGAGCTTGATATCTTTAAAAAGATGGTTTTAGCGTTTAGTGATTCTTGTAAACTACACCCAGAAGCTGAAATAGGAGTTCATCAAATTAGAACTATCTGTTCGGCTGAAAATATGGGGAATCCCGCACCTGAAGGTATCCATCAAGATGGGACTGATTTTATCGGGATATTCTCTGTGGCTAGAGAAAACATTCAAGGTGGAGAAACACATTTATATACAGCTAAAAAAGAAAAGCCAGTTTTTAGCAAAGTCCTTAATCCTGGGGAACTCTTATTAGTTAACGACCACGAATTTTTCCATTTCACTACTCCCATCAAACCACAAACTCATGGGTTAGGCATTAGAGATGTTTTTGTGTTGACCTCGCCTAGCTTGCTAACTGAATCATTATTTACAGAATGAATTTAGTAGGTCGATGTTAAAAATTGTCGTTATGACAAGGCAGGAGGCAGAGGGCAGAAGGCAGAAGAAAAGAGGGTTTTAGGCAACTTTACTTTTCGTTACATACTTCGGTTTATTTACACCGTTCTACTTTATAGACTTTGAACAGAATTTTTGTATTTTGCCTTCCCAACCTTAATTTATTGTCGAGATGGGGAAATGACTAAGTTCAATTCCCCAGCTTTTTATATAAAAAAATATAGCTGATAGTTGTTTGACAAGTTGAAGATTCAGAATCAGAAATTAACTTGCTTGATTAATTGCGATCGCACTCAACCTAATCCTGATATTTTAAAAGAATCTTTGTTGCTCTCGGCTCAGTTCCCAACCTCTTTTATCGCGGTTAATGCAAGTTAAGCCTGTTCTTCTGGATGTGCAGACAAAACCTTGATAACGCAATGTTTTACCATATTGCAAAATAGGACTGTTTGCATCTACTACGGTATCACCATAACAACCCCGATAACCACCACCCCGTGAATCGATAATAAATGCGTGACCCCAGTCTAATTCACAGTCTTTCGGTTGGGGTGGAATCCTCCCAGTAATTTGTAAAACATCACAACGAATGCTTTCATCTGCAATTAAGCAGTGAATATTTCCAGAAGGTGTTTGAAATGACGTTTCTGCTTGGGCGATCGCAGGTAAAGATATGATGGAAAATGCAGTCGTCGTTAGAATAGCTAAAAAATTTTTACGCTTCATACAAAATGCCTTGTCTGAAAGAAAAAGTTGTTAATAGCAAATTTGTTTTTTCAAGGCTGGTGTTACTTTATCAAAATGCACACACTCCATTGGTAAACTTTACCGCTCAATTATAACGTCAAAATTAATACCGACAAGTACTTAAATAAATTCAGTAAAAATAAAATAAACAAACTTCATAATATTTGCCAATGCTCGCTTTGGTGGTTTAAGCAAAATTAAATAAAAAACGTATAAAAAATCTAGGTAACTTTTGTATCACTCTTTATTGGGTGCTAGAAACTATGCAGATGTCAGCAACTCATAAGTTTCTACAAATCAGCCACAAGAGCAAGGCAGAATAATTCATATCTGCAACTTAGTGCATTGTCATCAGTTAAACTTTATCTATTCCACCATGAGTCCTGAAGACATCACTGCTCAACCTACTTCTGAGAACAGCCATGACCAACCGATTCATCTTTCTGGGTCGATACAGCCTCATGGTTTATTACTGGCTTTGAATGCTGAATTAGAGATTTGGCAAGTCAGCAACAACACTGCGACTTATTTAGATAAACAACCTCAAGACTTACTCGGTCAACCCCTGAGTTGTTTACTGGCGACTCCGCAGGTAACAACTATTAAACAATGCTTAGAGAAAAAACTTGGCAGTGTCACAACTTTAAAAATACCAATCACAACGAACAGTGGAGAACAATACTTTGATGGGATTGCTCATCGGACAAGCAATGCGGTAATTTTGGAACTAGAACCAAAAAACAGTGATGAAGATATCAGTTTTTTCGGTTTTCATACTTTGGTGAGTGAAGCGATCGCACATTTGCAAAATACCTCAAACTTAGCAGAATTTTTGCATTTAGTAGCCGCAGAATATCGCCAAATTACTGCTTTTGACCGCGTGATGGTCTATCAATTTGATGAACAAGGCGCAGGTTCAGTAGTTGCAGAAGCTAAACGAGAAGATTTATCCTCTTATTTGGGACTTCACTTTCCCGCTACAGATATCCCCACACCAGTCAGACAGCTATATACCCAGTGCTTACAAAGATTTATCCCCGATTTTACAGCCCAACCTGTACAGTTAATTTCCCAAGACCCAGCTACACCCCTTGATTTAACTTGGTCGGTATTGCGGAGTGTAGATCCATGCTGTATTACCTATCATCAAAATATGGGCGTAGCTGCCATTTTGGTGATTGCTTTAATTAAAAATCAGCAGTTGTGGGGGTTAATTTCCTGTCATCATCAAACACCAAAGTATCTAACTTACGAAGTGCGGAAAATCTGTGAATTTTTGGGACAGATTGTGTCTTTAGAGCTAGGACATAAAGTTATTCACTCAGAATTAGACTACGAAGTTAGACTCAAATCTCTCCAAGCTGAATTTGTTGAGTTAATTTCTCAAGCAGATAATTTTATTGATGCTTTAATTAAACCGCAGCCCAGTTTACTTGCCCTCGTTAATGCCACCGGGGCGGCGGTATGTTTAGATCATGAAATTACGCTAGTAGGTGCAACGCCAGATATAGAACAGGTACGGAAATTAATTACTTGGGTAGATAATCAAGTTAGTGAACGCATATTTGCCACTAATTCTCTCCCGAAACTTTACCCAGAAGCTATTCAATTTAAAAATACTGCTAGTGGATTGCTTTTGTTACGTATTTCTCAAGTCCAGCGTTACTATATTTTGTGGTTTCGTCCCGAAGTTGTGCAAACTATTAATTGGGCAGGTAATCCCAATGAATCAATTCAGACCAATACAGATGGTAGTATTACTCTGTATCCGCGCACATCTTTTGAAAAGTGGCAAGAAATAGTACAACTAACATCTCTACCTTGGAAACAGTGTGAGATTGATAATGCTTGGGCTTTAAAGGGGGCAATTGTTGGCATTGTTCTTTCTAAAGCAGAAGAGTTAGCTAAAATCAACCAAGAATTAGAACGCAGTAACCAAGAACTTGCTTCTTTTGCTTATGCAGCTTCTCACGACTTGAAAGAACCTTTGCGCGGTATTTATAATTTCTCGACAATTTTAATCGAAGATTATGCCCAAATCTTAGATGAAGATGGAGTGGATTACTTACAGACTATACTTGCTTTGTCTGTGCGGATGGAAACTCTGATTAATTCTCTGTTGCGTCTCTCGCAATTAGGTCAAACAGAATTACATCTCCAACTGACTGATTTTAATGAACTGCTAAATCAAGTAATTGATGTCATCAATGCTAGTCGTCAGGAAGCGCAACTGAATATTGACATTCCTCGGCCTTTACCAACAGTTCAATGTGACCCGGTATTAGTCAACGAAGTTTTTACTAATTTGATAATTAATGCCTTGAAATATAACGATAAACCACAACCATTAATTGAAATTGGCTTTATCACTCAGCAAGAATCACATAATTTCCGAAAAATCATATCATTTCCGGTTTTTTACGTCAAAGATAACGGTATTGGCATTCAAGCGCATCATTACCAAACCATCTTTCGTCTCTTTAAGCGGCTGCACTCTCAAGAAAAGTATGGCGGTGGTACAGGCGCAGGACTCGCCATTTCTAAAAAAATTGTTGAGTTACACGGTGGTCAAATTTGGGTGGAATCTAGTGTAGGTAAAGGTTCTACGTTTTATTTTACGTTGGGACAATAGTTTAAGATATTTAAAAAATTTTTGTTACATTTTTTAAAATCTCTGATGACGAAAAAACTTAACAAACCTCTGTTGGTTGTTGAGGATAGCAATGAAGACTTTAAAATGTTGCAACGCCTAATGCGGCGGTTGGCTGTCCAGAACCCCATATATAGATGTACAAATGGGGATGAGGTTTTGGACTTCCTTTGTCCAGAAGAGAATTCCCAAAACCCTAACACCATACCGAAGCCTTCGGTGATTTTGCTTGACCTGAATTTACCAGGGATTGACGGCCGTGACATTTTAGAACGGCTCAAGCAAGACATCAGTTTAAAGAAAATCCCCATTGTGGTTTTTACCACATCATCCAACCCCAAAGACATTGAATTTTGCTACCAAAAAGGAGCCAATGGCTATTTAGTCAAGCCAATGGATGCTCAAGAACTGCAAAAAACAGTTCAAGCATTTGTTGAGTATTGGTTGGAGAGGAATACTGTACCGCCTACAGATTAGAGAGGTTAGGGGTTAGAGGCTAGGGACTAGAAAGTCCTCTGGATAAGGTCGCTGGACAAATTTTGTCCACTTTACTTTTCTAACCTCTCATCCCTAAACTCTAATCTCTAACCTCTAATCTCTAGCCTCTAGCCTCTAACCCCTTAAATTTAATATTTAATTTATATTTTTGTAATAATTAATTAATAATTGCTGTCAGTATGGGATGCTAAATGAAGGAGTGTAAACATTCTCCCTATTTCTGAATATGCCGCACACCTGGACGCTACTCATCATTGATGATTGTGCCGAGGATCGGAAAGTTTATCGTAGATACCTATTAAAAGATCCTCAAAATTCATATCAGATATTCGAGGCAGATTCTGCGGAAGAAGGATTGGCGTTATGCCAATCAATTCATTGCGATGTAATTCTGCTAGATTTTTGCCTACCTGATATGAGTGGGTTAGATTTGCTAGAACGCTTGCAAAATTGTCAGGGTGAAACGCCTGCTTCTATTATTATGTTGACAGGGCGTGGTGATGAAGCTGTTGCAGTGCAGGCAATGAAGAGTGGCGCTCATGATTATTTAGTAAAAAAGCACCTCCAGTTAGATATATTACAATTAGCAGTTCGTAATGCCATTAAGCAATCTTGTCTGAAAGTTAAACTTAGCAAAACTCAAGAACGACAACGTTTAATTGCGACAACAGCACTACGGATTCGCCAGTCTTTAAATTTAGAAGAAATTTTGCATACGGCTGTAGTGGAAGTACAGCAACTTTTGAAGTGCGATCGCGTGATTATCTATCAGTTTACCTCTGATATGGGTGGTAAGATAGTCGCCTCATCTGGGGAAACAGAACAAATATATGATCACCTTTCAGATATTTACCATCAATCAGAAACTCACTTTGTCACCACACAAGTAGCCCACAGTACGACTGCACGTAGACAAAAAAGTTTAGTTGTTGCCTATAGTAATCTGGGTGAAAATCATCAATGGCGACATAGACGCAGAATTTCTCGTGTCTATGAAGCGAGTTTGAGTCATTTTTGCTTTCACAAACAAGAGCAATTAAATACTCATGCTAATTTAGTAGTTCCGATTAATGTTAGTAATAATAATCACCCCAATCCCAAACTTTGGGGTTTTTTAATTGCCGAACCCAGTTCTCAAGATAGACTATGGCCAGCTGATGAAGTAGAAATTCTCAATCAAGTATCGGTACAGTTGGCGATCGCAATTCAACAGGCGGAACTGTTGGCGATGACTCAAGCCGCACTTGTCAAAGAAAAGCAACTCAACAGCTTTAAATCTCAAATCGTTACTACAGTTTCTCACGAATACCGCACACCTTTAGCTTCGATTTTGGCGGCTGCATCAACCATCAAACAACACGGCGAAAATTTGGACGAGGCGAAAAAAAATCGCTTTTTACAAATTATTGAGCAAAAAGCAAGGCACATGTCTAAACTAGTGGATGATATGCTATCGGTTCATCAATTAGAACTCGATAAAACCAAATTTAAACCACAACCTTTAGACTTAGTGCAGTTTATTTCTGAGTTGATTGCCGAACAGCAAGAAATATTAGACAATCGCCATGAAATCATTTTACAGGTGACAGGTAATCATCAAAACTTTTGGGGCGATCGCGGACTTTTGCGGCAAATACTTTTAAATTTATTATCCAATGCCATCAAGTATTCGCCAGCAGGCGGCAATGTAACAGTTTATCTAAATGGTAAAGAATCAGAAATCTTTATAGAAATTCAAGACGAAGGTATTGGTATTCCTCTTGCAGATCAAGAAAATTTGTTCAAATCTTTTAGTCGGGGTAGTAATGTTGACACCATACCAGGAACAGGTTTGGGCTTAGTAATTACTAAAGCTTGTGTAGAGTTACATGGTGGGAATATTACTTTATCTAGTCAAGTGGGACAGGGTACTAAAGTTACAGTTAGATTGCCAAAGCAGCATTCTAATTATTGACATACCTCGCAATGAATTCCGAATCTTATAGCGCAAGTCATCTCAAGATGACTCAACAACATATGTCTTCCAGTCCACTTGAGTGGACTTTAGCTATGAGCCTGGAACTTTAGTTCTAGGCGGTATGTGGATGAAAATTTTTGACTTGTGTGTACAAAGAAGGTGCTGAGTAGAGAAAGATTACTCAACACTCTAGCTCTTTTAACTTTTGCCTTTCTCCACCAAGCTGGAGGTGTATTTTGCAATGCTCATTAAAATTTGTAAATATTTATTAATTTTTGTGATATTTTTATAACAGGTCGCTGAAGCTTGAACGTCCAAACGCTCTTGCCTGCGTCCTTTTGCTAGTTGTAAATACGATTAAGATTAGGTGTGTAAATATGGCAATTACAATTGACTCGGCTCGTGGTATTTTCCCAGAAACCCTATCTGCTGATGCAGTACCAGCCACAATTGCTAGATTTAAGCAACTCAGTGCGGAAGATCAGCTGGCATGGACTTGGTTTGCTTATTTAGAAATGGGTAAAACAATTACTGTTGCTGCTCCAGGCGCTGCTCGTATGCAGTTTGCCGAAGCAACTCTTAATCAAATTCGGGAAATGACTTTTCCTGAGCAAAGTCAGGTTATGTGCGATTTAGCCAACAATGCTGATACACCTATTTGTCGTACCTATGCTACTTGGTCGGCAAACATCAAACTAGGGTTCTGGTATCAACTTGGGGTATGGATGGATCAAGGTATTGTTGCTCCAATTCCTGCTGGTTACCAGCTTTCTGCGAATGCTTCAGCAGTACTGCAAGCAGTTAGAGAACTAGATCAGGGACAACAAATTACTGTCTTACGCAATTCTGTAGTTGATATGGGATTTGACCCCAACAAGTTGGGTGACTATACCAGAGTTTCTGAACCTGTTGTTGCACCAAAGGATGTGTCGCAACGTACTAAAGTCACCATTGAAGGCATTACAAATGAAACAGTGCTGAGTTATATGGACAACCTTAATGCCAATGATTTTGGGGCATTAATTGATTTGTTCGCACCTGATGCAGCCCTGCAACCTCCTTTCCAAAGACCAATTGTTGGTAGAGATGCGATTCTGCGATTTTTCAATGAAGAATGTCAAAACCTCAAATTGCTTCCAGAAAGAGGTGTTTCTGAACCAGCAGAAGAAGGTTACACCCAAATCAAAGTTACAGGTAAAGTCCAAACTCCTTGGTTTGGTGCTAGTGTCGGGATGAATATGGCTTGGCGATTTTTAATTAATCCTAAAGGTAAAATTTTCTTCGTAGCAATTGATTTGCTGGCATCTCCTAAAGAACTATTAAATTTAGTTCGCTAGAAGAATTACCAGCTAATAACTATACACATATCTTGCACCTAGCCCCGACGAATGGAATTCGCGGCTATAAAAACGAAGTCCGCCTACGCGGACTAACCTCAAATCAAGGGTTTTGTTCGTGTAGCCATGACTTCAGTCGCTTGGTGCAAGATTATGAATATACCTTGAATGATTGTGTGGGCGCTCTCTAGTCAAGGGCGCTCATATTTTTTGCCGCAAATGACCGGTTGATAAAATCATTAAACGCATAAATTTTAAGGTTCGGAATGCAAGTGAGTGAAATTGAATGGTCTAAGACCGAGGAAGAAATAGCTAAACAAGCTTTTGAGAAAGCATATCAGCGAGAAATTGAGGCTGTAATCCAAGAAGTTCAGCAAAGATCCAGTATGATGACGCAGGCTGATGAAATGTGGCAGTTACATGATTTCTTAAGTGCCAGAAGGCATGAAATAGATGGTAAATACGACTACAGATATTCAGTTCTCATCTTTGTCTTTGCTAGGTTGATCAAAGAGGGCTGGCTACATCTTGATGAACTACAAGGACTGGAAAAAGATAAGTTGACCAAAGTAGCCGTTATGACTCGGATGTAAAAAGTGAACCAGCTTTATACTTGATAGCAGCAGACAGACAGAGATGTTTTCTGCTGCATTTCTTTTGTAGCAGCACTTTGATGAAATTCCGCAACGCAGCTTTTAATATGGTGCAAGATAGGAGTTACGGTAGGCAGATGCAACATACACCTATAAATTACCAATTATGAATCATCATGAACTCTATTTTCAGGGGCTAGAAAAAGCCAAGCAAAAAGATTATGCTGGTGCGATCGCAGATTTTAGTCAAGTTATCCAGGTTGCGCCATTTGATGCTGAGGCTTATCTGCACAGAGGTTTGGCATATTATGATTTAGGACAAATTCTCCCGGCAGTTTCCGATTATACTGAAGCCTTAAAAATAGACTCAAAATTTGTAGAAGCTTACTATAGTCGTGCATTGGCGCGGGTGGTGCTGAAAAATTTCCCTGGTGCGTTGGATGATGTGGAACGGGCGATTCATCTGCGAGGGAATTATGCCGCAGCTTATAGTTTGCGGGGAATAGTGCGACGTAAACAGGGACTTATTCAAGATGCGATCGCTAGTTTTAAAACAGCCGCAGAATTATACTTACAGCAAAACGATAAGGAAAATTGTCGTCTCTGTCTGGAAAAAATTAAACAGCTACAACCGCCAGCTAAACCAGCAGTGCAACCCCAAAATCCCGTAACTACAACGATTATCTCTACGAAAGATTATTTTACGCAACTATTAGACAAAGCCGAAAAAGGAGATACCAAAGAAGCGATCGCAGATTTAAACTGGGTATTGCAAGCTGATCCTCAAGATGCTCAAGCTTATTGCTGTCGGGGTGTGGTACGCTGCAAAATGGGAAATTATCGTGAGGCGATCGCAGATTTTAACCAAGCACTGTTACTGAAGTTTCAAGATGCGATTGTCTATCGTAACCGAGGTAAAGCCCGTGCTTCGTTAGGAGATCATCAAGGTGCGATCGCAGATTTTAACCAAGCACTGCAAATGCAGCCAGAAGATGCTTTGATATATATTGCTAGAGGCAATGTCTACCGAGCAATGGGTAATTATCTAGGGGCAATTCAAGATTATACCCAAGCCCTGCAAATTAACTCTGATGATGCCCAAGCTTACTACAATCGTGGCATTGCTTATACATTACTCGAAGAAATGCAAAGTGCTGTTGCTGATTATCAACGCGCCGCTAGTATTTTTTGTGAACAAGAAGACTGGGATAATTACCAACAGGTTTTAGACAGTCTGCAAAAAATTCAAACAGCTTATCCAGAATCTAAAAAGCAAAAATATAATTTACTCCGGCAAAAACTTTTGCGCTTAGTTGGCGGTTATTGGGAAATTGCTCAACGATTAATTGACCAAAAACAAGATGATTATCCAGGCAGATCAGATGAGTGGTATCTGCAAAGAGTGATTGAGGATTTAGAACGCGATCGCGGTAGATAATTACAACAAATATTTTATTTCACCCTCTGTCATTCACTTTTAATACACATATTGTTCGCTTGCATCATTTCATCTTTCTTTGGGTATAAATCCAAATCTTTTATGCTTGTATTTGCAGAGGTTACAAACAAATATCCTAACTCCTATTTATTTTATATTGCCTGTACTAGAAGAATTTGTTAATTCAATAATTTATTATTTTAATTTTTAGATAACAATAATATCAAATAAGTCAGAGACTGAATATCAGGACTTATGTCTAAACTTTTCTTTTATAAGACTTGATTTTTCAAATGATGTAGATAAGAATAAATATAACTCTCATAAAGAGTAAGCGATCTTGGTGACAACCTAACCTTATCCAATGTCCGTAGTCCGCTCACGCGGACTTTTTTTTGAATTAAATTATCTGTTTTTGTCCAGATACAAAGAAAAAATCACTATAGCAATTATGTCCAAAAAATAATTTATAAACCTTGATTTATTGGTTCAAATTAGAAATAATAAAAATGCCATCTGACATATTTGTTGCCCATACAAGTAACAATTAGCCCTTATGGTTAGTCCGCTTTAGCGGACTTTTTTTATTAAGATTAGTCATTAGCCATTTTTATTTACAAAAGGAAAGGGGAAAATGACCGAATTTTAGATTTTAGATTTTGGATTACTTTTGGTTAATCTAAACTCCACTCATCCAAAATTGATTGCCCTGCATTCATAAGCTACTACAGTGAAATACTTCCCTGGCATAAAGGAGGCAGTACGTTGCAGGGTTCCTCCGTTGTAGCAACTGCCCTCAAGTGGCGTGTATGGGGTTAATCTAAAATCCAAAATCAAAAATTGATTGACAGTCTCAACTAGAGAATGTGCAATCTATAAGACTCGTATTTGATTTTTGCCAGAAAATTAGTACAGTTTCTGTTCTCCGTTCCCTACCTTCACGAGTAAGTTCATAAATCAACTTTGATTGCTATAAACACACATGAACTTAATATATTTGATTTTGTACTTAGATAAGTGTACAGTAAGTAATTACAGTCGGATTCAAAAACTTCCAAACAAGTGCGCTTTTTCTTCTATCTAAAGTAGTAGATTATTAATCAATTAGTATTGGTATACTTAGAAAGCTCAACAATTCTAGGTTCAAAAAAACACAAATTTTATTAGCTTAAAGCTTTTGTTAGCTTAAAAAATTTTATACTTTCACATATCTTTTTTCATGTCAAACTAGCAGATAGCATGACATTTGCTAGTTATGAGAGACAAGCTATGACTATTCATCATGTTCAGTCTCGTTATCAGTCTTCCTCGCTAAATGCTCTACTCCAGTCTTATTCACAAAAAACTAGTATTGCAGTCATTTTAATTGGCTGTTGTGTGATTGTGGGATGGATGAAAGACATAGCAGTGCTGAAGAGCATTATGCCGGGATGGGTAGCGATGAAAGCCAACACTGCTATCTGCTTGATGTTAGGAGGAATGTCTTTATGGCTATGGCATTACCAATCGAATACTATTGAAACAAATGAATTGATAGAACCTAGATACAGACAGCAATTCTCAATCCAAAATCTTAAATCTAAAATCCAAAGTGGTGCAACACTTCGTGCGGCTCAAATCTGCGCTGTTTTGGTTTTTCTAATTGGTCTGTTGACATTGATTCAGTATGTCTTCAACATAGACCTGGGAATTGATCAAATTTTATTTAAGACCAGCATAGATCCTTTGGGAGATGTTGCTCCTGGTCGGATGGCTGTTCATACTGCGGTGATTTTTTTATTACTGGGTTTAAGCTTGCTACTGTTGAGTTTGGCTCAACCTAAATATCTAATAGCACAGTTATTTGCAATAGTAGCGTTTTTCATTGCCGGAATGGGACTTTTAGGCTACATATATGGCAATGCATATTTTTATAAATTTGGCTCATTAACATCAATAGCAATACACACAGCAGTTGCGTTTATATTGCTAATCTTTGGCATTTTATTTGCCTGTCCAAACCGTGGGTTAATGATTGTAGTTACTAATAAAAATGCAGGCGGGATGATGGCGAGGAATTTATTACCAGCGGCAATTTTATTTCCGCCAGCCATCTGCTGGCTAGTGCTGATTGGGTTTCGGATGGAGATTTATACTGCGGAATTTGGACTATGTATTTTAAGTATTTTGAATATTATTGTCTTTGCAGCGTTGATTTGGAAAAATGCCCGATCGCTCAACATTATTGATCATCAGCGACGGCGATCGCAAATCGCCCTGAGAAAAGCCAATGAAGAGTTAGAACAAAGAGTGACTCGCCGCACAAACGAGTTATTGAAGACTCTAGAACAGTTACAAAGGGAAATTGCGGAGCGCCAAATTATCGAACAAGCTCTTTTTGAAGAAAAAGAACTAGCTTTAGTAACATTGCAATCGATTGGGGATGGAGTAATAACCACTGATGCTACAGGTTTGATTAAATATCTCAATCCCGTGGCTCAAGCCTTGACTGGTTGGAGTTTAAGCGAAGCAATAGGTAAACCGTTAACAGAAGTCTTTCAAATTATTCATGAGATTACCCGCGAACCTGCACAAAATCCCATCGAACGAGTCTTGCATTCTGGTGAGATTGTTGGTTTAGCCAATCAGACTGTGCTGATTACCCGTAACGGTCAAGAGTTGTCCATTGAAGACTCAGCCGCACCAATTCGTACCAAAGACGGTCAAATTATTGGGGTTGTGGTAGTGTTTCATGACGTTACCCAAAGCCGCAATATGTCGCGTTTATTATCTTGGCAAGCAACTCACGATAGCTTAACGGGACTGGTGAACAGACGCGAGTTTGAACACCGCCTCACCCAAGCTGTGACCAACGCTCAAGCTGGTACAGAACAACATGCATTGTGTTATGTAGATTTAGACCAGTTCAAAATTGTCAATGATACTTGCGGTCACGTTGCTGGTGATGAACTATTGTGTGAAGTTGCTAATTTGTTTCAAACATATATACCTTCCTGTGACACCCTCGCACGTTTAGGTGGAGATGAATTTGGCATTATCTTAAACAACTGTTCTCTAGAAAGTGCAGTATTAATTGCCAATACCTTACGGGAAAACACTCAAAAATTTCGCTATTTCTGGAAACAAGATAAAGTTTTTAATCTCAGCATCAGCATTGGCTTAGTTGCGCTCAACGCTGATACTCCAACGATGAATAGTGCCTTAAGTGCGGCTGATGCAGCTTGCTATGTTGCCAAAAACCAAGGACGTAATCGTGTTCATATTTATCAAGCTGATGATTTGGAGTTAGCTAGACAACATGGGGAAATGCAATGGGTAGGAAGAATTACACAAGCACTAGACGACAATCGTTTCCGGCTTTATTATCAATCCATTGTTCCCGTTACTAACAGCGACTCAGAAACAACGCATTACGAAATTCTCTTACGACTGATTGATGAAACGGGTAAGTTGGTTTCCCCAATGGCGTTTATTCCGGCTGCTGAACGCTACAATCTGATGCAAACGATTGACCGTTGGGTGATTCACACATTTTTTGCTCATCTAGCGCAATGCGTAGATGTTCAACAACATCATTGTTCATTATTGGAATCCTCCCCTGGCTGTTTATATACCATCAACCTTTCTGGTGCGAGTATTAATGATGACCAATTTATTGATTTTGTATGTGACCAGTTTACATTACACCAAATTCCCCCAGAAGCCATTTGCTTTGAAATTACCGAAACTGTCGCTATTAAAAACTTAGGTAAAGCGGCTGGGTTTATTCGCGCACTCAAAGAATTTGGTTGCTGCTTCGCCTTAGATGATTTTGGCAGTGGAATGTCTTCTTTTGCTTATCTCAAAAATTTACCAGTTGATTATTTAAAAATTGATGGCAGTTTTGTCAAGCATATTGTAGAAGAGCCAATTGATTTAGCAATGGTAGATGCTATCAATAAAATTGGTCAAATAATGGGAATTCAAACTATTGCTGAGTTTGTGGAAAACAACGACATTTTAAAAGTAATTCAAAACCTTGGGATAAATTATGCCCAAGGTTACGGCGTGGCTCGACCAGTTCCTTTTTCTTTCAATTAAATTTGGGGCTAGAGACTAGAGGTTAGGGGTTAGAGATTAGTATTTTGATTCATATTAAGTTGCTTTCAGAAATAGTATTCCTACTCCCTACTCCCACCCCAGGTTACTATCTTTGACTGCAACTTGGTATCAAAACTCAGCACTCAGCACTTAGTCATAAATTCTGCTCGCAGTTGATTGACAACCCGGTCTAAGCCTACAGAATGGGCGGCTTTAAATAAAATCCGATCGCCTGGTTGAATAAAAGTCTTCAGTCGCGCGACTAAATCACCGTGACTAGCAAAGCACTCAGAAGGAATACCTGCGGCACTTTTAGCGATCGCTTCGGCATCTTGTCCGTCTACCAAAACTAGTAAACCATCTAAATGCAAATTACGGACTGTTTCACCGACTTTTTGGTGTAATTGCGGCGATCGCTCTCCTAATTCTTTCATCGCTCCTAATACAGCAATTTTGCGCTTACCGGGAGTGTCTGCAAGTAACTGCAATGCTGCTAACATAGCTTCTGGTGCAGCATTATAAGTCTCATCTAACAATATAACATCATTGGGTAAAGCATAACGTTGCGATCGCCCGGTCGGCATATCCACCGCCACACCCTCAGTTAAAGTTGACCAATTAATGCCTAAAACCTTAGCCACAGCTAAAGCTGCTAAAAAATTCGTCGCATTATGACGACCAACCAAAGGTAGAGGTAATTTCACCCCGGCAACTTCTATAGTTTCAGTATCAATCAAGTTTCCCTGGATATCGCCACCAGATAAACCATAAGTTAAAACTTCTCCTGACCAGACTTTTTTAGCTGTGGCAATTAATAACGGATTGTCGTAATTCAAAATTGCCACACTATCTTTGGGCATTTTGGCGAGTAATTCGCATTTTGCCTGTGCGATCGCTTCCTCTGACCCTAGTAACTCAATATGCGCTGTGCCAACGTTAGTAATTACGCCAATAGTTGGTCGAGTAATGTGGGTGAGTTCAGCAATTTGACCTCTACCCCGCATCGCCATTTCAATCACAGCATAATTATGTTCTGTATTTAATTCCAGGAGAGTTTTTGGCACACCAATTTCATTATTGAAATTGCCGAATGTTTTATGAACTTTTCCTTGGGTGGATAAAACCGCCGTGATTAATTCTTTGGTTGTAGTTTTGCCCACAGAACCCGTTACCCCAATCACCGGGATCTCAAAGCGATCGCGCCACCAGCGACCAATTTGTTGATAAGCTTCTAAAGTGTTTTTTACTTGTAAAACCGGAAATTCTGAGTTTTTGTAGTCAAAATCGACAATTGCTGCCAACGCACCTTTAGCGATCGCCGTTGGGATAAAATCATGTCCATCAAACTTTTCACCACGTAACGCCAGAAATACTTCGCCAGGCTGAAGAATCCGAGTATCTGTTTGGATACCACTACTAACTTGACCTAAAGCAGCATCCGATAAGTTGATAGATTGAGCTGAGAGAACTTGCAGCAGTTGGGATAAGGTAGAAGACCAAGACATAGACATTTTGGGATGATTTTTATAGAAAATGGTTATCTGTTTTCTTAACTAAATAGTCCCTAAAGGAGACGACGACAAAATTTCATCATCGTATAATCTTTCTTGGAAAAATACAAAGTACCATGCTTTTTTTGTACCGCCAATTTTTATAGCGTATTCAAGGAGTGATGCACTTTCCTATATAAAAGCCCGTTGGTTGATTTACCCAAGACAAAGCATATATCACTGTTTAATTTTGTAATCATTCATACTAAATTTTCTATAACCTTGCACATTAATTGATTTTTTCGCCACATCAGTTGGTGAAAAATTTGGGTAGCAAAAAAACGCAATACCTTTTTCTTGGCAGGGAATTTTTTAATAAGTCCATCTTCAGGGAAAATAAGTATTACAAGTTTGAATTAGGCTACCCAATGATAGATGTTTTGTCTTTAACTCTCCCAACAAATTAAAACTTCATCAGGCGAACTATAGCATTACCTATCTACAATCAACCACAGAGGAAGACATGATATCACATAGTTCAGGGTTGTATATTCTACTAGTTAGTGTTCATGGCTTAATTAGAGGCAAAAATCTCGAATTAGGTAGAGATGCTGACACAGGTGGACAAACAAAATATGTAGTTGAACTGGCCTGTACCTTAGCCAAACATCCCCAAGTAGAAAGAGTTGACTTGGTAACACGTTTAATAGACGACCCCAAAGTCAGTTCCGACTACGCCAAACCTGTAGAAATTCTCTCAGACAAAGCCCAAATTATTCGCCTCGCTTGTGGCCCACGTCGCTATCTCCGCAAAGAAGTTCTCTGGCCGCATTTAGATACCTTTGCGGATGAATTGCTCAGACATATCCGCAAAGTTGGCAAAATTCCTAACGTGATTCATACCCACTACGCTGATGCGGGATATGTTGGTTGTCGAGTTGCTGGTTGGTTGGGAACGCCACTAGTACACACAGGTCATTCCCTAGGACGAGTCAAGCAGCAACGATTACTCGAACAAGGAACCAAGCTAGAAGCTATTGAAGATCACTTTCATATTAGTACTCGGATTGAAGCAGAAGAAATTACCCTTGGTGGTGCAGCCTTAGTGATTGCGAGTACAAATCAAGAAATTGAGGAACAGTACAGCGTCTACGACCAATATCAACCGGAAAGAATGGTGGTCATTCCACCTGGGGTAACTTTAGAAAAGTTTTATCCAGCCCCCGCAGATTGGTCAAAACCCCCAATTTACCAGCAATTGCAGCGATTTCTCAAAGAGCCAGAAAAGCCGATGATTACGGCAATTTCTCGGCCAGCGATTCGCAAAAACGTCAGTCGGCTAATCAAAGCCTTCGGGGAAGATCCCAAACTACGTGAGTTGGCTAATCTCGTCATTGTTTTAGGACAACGAGAAGACATTTCAACGATGGAATCTGGGCCACGTCAGGTATTTGCCGAAATCTTTCAATTAATCGATCGCTATGACCTGTATGGCCATGTAGCTTATCCGAAACACCATGTTTCTGATGATGTGCCGGATTTATATCGCCTGACAGCAAAAACGGGTGGAGTGTTTATTAATCCCGCACTCACAGAACCATTTGGACTGACGCTGATTGAAGCGACTGCTTGCGGTGTGCCAATTATTGCTACCTGTGATGGCGGGCCAAGGGATATTATTGGCGCTTGTCAAAATGGCTTATTGATTGATCCGCTAGATATCCAAGACATTCAAAAAGCCTTGTATCGAGCTTTAACAGATACCGAACAATGGCAACGCTGGTCTAGCAATGGCTTGGAGAATGTGCGTCAAGCGTTCTCTTGGGAAAGTCATGTAGAACAATATTTAGAGAAAGTGCGGCTATTTCCCCAACAGAAAGTGCAGTCTTTACTCTCTCCGGTGCGAGAATTTCCCACAAGCGATCGCCCAGAATGGAAAATCCCTGAGACAAACCATCTCCCAACCGCCGATCGCTTCCTGATTTCCGAAATCGACAATACCTTATTAGGCGACCAAGAAGCACTGCACCAGTTGATTCAGCGGATTCGTGAGGAAGGTCGTACAACTGGTGTGGGAATTGCTACAGGCCGCAACCTCCGAAGTACCTTAAATATGTTGGAGGAATGGGAATTTCCGATGCCAGATTTGCTGATCACTTCCGCAGGTAGCGAAATTTACTACGGCCCCAAAATCGTAACAGACACAAGTTGGCAAAAACACATCAGCTACAATTGGCATCCAACAGAAATTAGGGAGGCGATGAAAGATATTCCTGGACTGGAATTACAGCCACCAGACACTCAAGGTAAGTTTAAAATTAGCTACTTTGTTGATGCTGACAAAGCACCACATTTCCGCGAAATTATTCGTCATCTGCGTCAGCAACAACTCCCAGTCAAAGGAATTTTTAGCCACAATATGTATCTTGACTTGTTGCCATTTCGGGCTTCTAAAGGAGATGCACTGCGCTATGTTGCTTTGAAATGGGGATTACCTGTGAAACAGTTTTTAGTCGCAGGTGCATCTGGTAATGATGAATCGATGTTAACTGGGAATACTTTGGCAGTTGTCGTCGGTAACTACAGCAAAGAAATTCACAAGTTACGCGGCTATCCTCAAATTTACTTTGCTCAAGGCTGCTATGCTTGGGGAATTTTAGAAGCCTTAGATCACTACGATTTTTTTGGTAATTTGTCTGTAATACAGCCAGAACCAGAAATGATAGCAGTGTAATTTATTCGTTTCACGCGTATGTAGGGGGGTAATACTGTGTTGGATTTTGGATGGCGACAAGGTTGATTAATCAGCTTCTTTGCACTCCACTTGATGCAACTTTTTACTTCTTTACATACGCGGGATGCTTTGTTATATCATGTCCGGCAAATCAATAGACCTTTTGCATAAATCAGATTATGCCTACTAAACAAGCGAATTTTCTGTTACTCTTTGCGTCTTTGCGCGGCAGTCGCTTCAAGTCGGCAAAGCCGCCCAACGCGCTGCCTTGCCTTTGCGCGAAACTTAAAATTCGTGTTTTATAACATTCGTGCAAGAGGTCTAGTGATGATTCAGCACATCTGTGCAGAAAAACAAAACTCTTCTTCCCCCTGCTAGAAAGCTCCCTGCCCCCTGCGGTCTATATGATAAGTCTTTTACCGGACACGATATGATTCGGTTATCGAAAAATTGGGTTTAAAACCTCGCCCTAGAAGGGCGACTTTGTATGGTAAAATACTAATAGGTCGATGACCGCAGGAACGATGAGGAAACAGGTAAAACGTCCTACTCCGTGATCCTGAAATTCCTAACAGTCAATGGTGTAAAAGTAAATCCAAACTGCAAGGACGCAAATAGAAATTGAATAAACTACCTTGGGACACAAGGAAAGTTACGCTTGGGGAGTAGTCCATAAGTGGGGCATATCGGGAGATGTGTTTCGGACTCGACATGAGACTGTAAGACCAAAATCAACATTGTTGGTGGAGGCAAGATTCAGCCCAAGAATCACTGCACTTTTAGGGCGGTGAGTTGTCAACCCAGCAAATTAATAATCGCCGTGGCTAACAATGTTGGTTCAATCGGTTTAGGCAGGTGTGTTTGAAAGCCGGCGGCTAATGCTTGCTGACTGTCTTCAGTTTTAGCATAGGCGGTAAGAGCGATCGCGGGAATTTTCCCTCCTTGCTTGGCTGGTAGTTTTCTAATTCGACGAATCAAACTGTAGCCATCTTCCATAGGCATTCCAATATCGCTAATTAATATATCTGGTTGAAATTCTGGCAAGATTCCAAAGCCTGTGGCAGCATTTGCAACGGCGATAACTGTGGCACCATACTGTTCTAAGACAAAAACTAGAAATTCACGGGAGTCGAGATCATCCTCCACAACCAAAACTCGCACGCCTGTTAAATCCAACTCTAGATGACTAGATTTATTTTCCTGAAGCTTTTGTGACTGCACAGGCAATAAGGGCAACATCACTGTAAAAGTTGCTCCCAGTTCTTCACCAAGACTAGCCGCATTGACTGTACCACCATGTAATTCTACTAAGTGCCGCACGATCGCCAATCCTAACCCTAAGCCACCAAATTTCCGGGTGATCGAAGCATCAGCTTGGCGGAAATAGTCAAAAACGAATGGCAAAAACTCTGGTTCAATACCTTTGCCAGTATCACTTACCGTAATTTGGGCATATTTGCCAACTTTTTGTAAATCAATTGACACACGCCCATTGTCTGGAGTGAATTTAATGGCATTAGAAAGTAAATTCCAAACTATCTGCTGTAAACGCGCCGAATCCCCTGCAACTTGTCCTACTTGCTCTAAGTTAGTTTGAATCACAATTGATTTGGCAACAGCAGCAGTTTGCATTGTTTCCATTGCCGACTCAATAATAAATAATAAATCTACTGGCGCGACATTTAAGTTGAGTTTGCCGCGCAATATCCGCGAGACATCTAATAAATCATCTATTAGTTGAGTTTGTAATTTAGCATTGCGCTCGATAGTTGCTAAAGCTTCGGCAGTTTTGGTGGGATTTAATTTTTGTGTTTGTAGTAATCTTGACCAACCTAATATCGGGTTAAGGGGAGAACGTAGTTCGTGAGAGAGAATGGCTAAAAATTCATCTTTGACACGGTTTGCTTCTTCTGCTTGGGTGCGGGCGGCTTGTTCACGACACAGTAAGCTATTACGTTCGGCTTCAACTTGCTTGCGATCGTGAATATCGGTGTCTGTGCCAATCCATTCTCGGACTGAACCATCGGGATTTAACACAGGTACTCCCCGCGCAATCATATAACGATATTCACTCGTGAGATGATGCCACAATCGTGCTTCTGTTTCGTAGTATGTTTTTTGAGTTAGTGCTTGTTGCCATTGTTGCTGAACTCGTTCTCGATCATCTGGGTGAATCATTTGCAACCAACCCCAGCCAGCATACTCATGCCAACTTTGGCCTGTGTATTCTTCCCAAGATGGCTGTACATCAATAAATTCACCCAGAGCATCAGTAATCCAGACCACTGCTGAGCTTGCAGCTACTAGTGAACGATAGCGTTCTTCGCTTTGATGTAGTGCTAACTCTGAGCGTTTTCGTTCTGTGATGTCTCGAAAATAAATCGCCAGTCCATCAGGTGAAGGATAAGCATGAATTTCTAGCCACTTGCCTAAAGGCTGAACAAATTCTTCTACAACAACAGCAATTTGTTCATTCATAGCCCGATGCAGTTCGTGATAACTCAGCATTCCGACTATTTCCGGAAACACTTCTTGCCAAACATGCTTACCTAGCAATTGTTCACGGGTTTTTTGCAACAGCCTTGTAGCTTGTTCATTCACGTAGGTGTAACGCCATTCGTGGTCAAAAGCGACAAAAGCATCAGTAATACTTTCTAGAATGGTAGCAATTTGATTACGGGCTGATTCTGCTTCCAGGCGTAATCGCTGCTCATAGTTAGCAACTTCTTGGCGGATTTGTGCCATTTTTAGGTTAGCATCAACCCGCGCTAACAGTTCCTTGGCCGAGAAAGGCTTAATTAAATAATCGTCTGCACCGTTGGTTAATGCCGCAACACAAGATTCTTCTTCCGCACGGGCAGAAAGTAGAATAATTGGCAAAGTTCTGGTATCAGGGTTAGCCCTTAGTTCTCGTAACAAGCCAAAACCGTCGAGTTTCGGCATCATAATATCTGTAATTAAAATATCTGGCTTTTTTTGGCGAATAGATTCTAAGGCCGCTACTCCATCGGCTGCTGTTTCTACTTTATACCGCAGACTTAATAAACGCTGTACATAGTCGCGCATATCTGCATTATCGTCAACTAAGAGAATCCGAGCAAAAGAGGGGCTAGAGGCTAGAGGCTGGAGGCTAGAAGAGGTTGGAGGTTGGGGGTGAGAAGTATTTTCCCTAGCCTCTAGTCCCCAGTTCCTAGTCTCTTCTTGGGGTAGCCAGCGCAGTGCTTCGGCAAGATAAGTCGCACTTGCTTCAATTGTGGGTGGTGAAGATGTGGTGGCAATTTCAGATATGCGATCGCTTGGTAAATGCTCGTATCCAGTAGGAATAGAGACAATGAAACTAGTGCCTTGATCAACAATACTACTAACTGTAATTTCGCCTTGATGCAGTTTGACTAGTTCTTGCACTAACGCCAGTCCAATACCTGAACCTTCAAAGGTGCGTCCTTTTGCGGCTGGGACGCGATGAAATCGTTCAAATATACGAGGTAATTCAGCAGCCGGAATCCCTGTACCTGTGTCCCGCAGTTCTAGTTCAATATGATCTTGGCAATAGCGCAAGTCCAAACAAATTTCTCCTGTAAAGGTAAATTTAAAAGCGTTGGAAAGCAAGTTCAGTACTATTTTTTCCCACATTTGGTGGTCAACATAGATTGCTTCTGGCAAGGGCGGACAGTTGACTAAATAGCGTATACCTGCTTGTTCAATGGCTGACCGAAAGACACCAGCTAAATCTGCGGTGAAGCTGGCTAAGTCGGTTGGTTGGTAATGGGCTTGTATTCGTCCGGCTTCAATGCGGGAAAAGTCGAGTAAAGTATTAACTAGCTTGAGTAAGCGCAGAGAATTACGATGGGCAGTTTCGAGTTTATGGCGATCGCTCGGCACAGGCCCTTGAGGATTAGTTAAAGCTTCTTCTAATGGCCCCAACATCAACGACAAGGGTGTGCGAAATTCATGGGTAATGTTACTAAAAAACGTTGTTTTTGCTCTGTCTATTTCTGCTAAAGCTTCGGCCCGTTGGCGTTCTGCTTCGTAAGCATCCGCATTAGCGATCGCTGTGGCAATATTATTGACGACTAAATCAAAAAATCCTTGGTATTCATCATCAAACGCCCGTTGCCGACTAATGCCAAGTACAACTATCGTCGCTAGTTCTGGCTTACCTGATTGAGCAATGGGGATAATTAAAGCTGATGAAGCAGAATTTATGCCAATTTCTTCCGGCAAATGCTCAATCATCTTAGCTTGCTTGGTCTGCTTCACTTGTGCCAGCTGCCAAAAATCATCTTCTTGCGTCAAGTCAATTTGCTCAGGAGTTACACAAGTTCCGGCAATTATGCCAGATGTCCCTACCAAGCGTGCTTGTGTACCACCACCTTCTACTTGATAAAGTAAAGCAAAAGGAATGTCTGCCAAATTTTGAGCTAGGGTTTCAGCCACAATACTGTAAGCTGCGGCTACTGTTTTGGCTGGTGCAGTGTTAGAGGCTAATTCTCTGAGTGTGCGGAGACGACGTTCGCCAATTACCTTTTCCGTGGTTTCAATAACCGCACAAAAAACTCCCCCCACACCCCCGGTTTCATCTCGAATTGGACTGTAGGAAAAGGTAAAATAAGTTTCTTCCAGGTAGCCATAGCGATCCATAAGCAGTTGCAGATTCTCTGACCAAGTAGGCTGACCTGTATTTAAAACGCTGTCGGCTAAAGGCCCAACAACATCCCAAACTTCTGCCCAACAAACTTTAGCCGACTGTCCTAAAAATTGCGGATGTTTACTAGCGCCAAGAATCGGACGGTAAGCATCGTTGTAGATATTTGCATATTCTCTACCCCACCAAATGAACATCGGGTAATGAGAGTTCAAAATAATGCTGACAGCAGTTTTTAAACTTTGCGCCCATGTTGATGCTGAACCTAACAAAGTTTGCGACCAATCAAGCGATCGCATCAGTGAACCCATCTCTCCACCGCCCGCAAAGACATCCTCAGAAATGTTTACCTTCATGGGATGATTCACGGTTTTAGCTCCACTGTTGCACACTCTTGCGCGTAGAGGTTGATTTGTCGCTGAGATGCGATCGCCAATAAATCTAATTGCTGATGCTGATTTCTTCTACAATTTCTTATAAAAGATGCAAATACGAACGCAGCTAATCGTTGCTCAGGAGTAAACCGTATAAGTTCACGCATCAGTTTACTTGCTCTTGTGTGTCTAAGCAAGGCGGTATTGCTCGATTTCACTGCTGGAAAAACATACTGCATCTGCCTTCAGGTAGCAGTCAAACAACAGTACATATTTTATTGTTGTATGAATTATTAAATCGTCTATCTTGAGATTTAATTTTATGTAGCAATATGTATCCAGCAATACAATTTTATATTAATAAATATTAAGTAGATGGACTTAAATAAATATAATATGCTCTTTCATTGCGAGGAGGAACGACGTAGGCGAAAGCCTTCTCGAAGAGTAGCAATCCCATAGACTGAGATTGCTTCGTTCCTCGCCATGACATCTTACATTTAATAATGTTTATTTAGTTAATCTCAAATTGTTGATTTGATGTGCGGCCTTCAAAGCTAGAAATATCACAATCAAGAGTTTGGGTAAGCAGATAAAAGTATGAGGTATAAAGGTTTGGCACATCCACACCCCTACACCCCTATACCTATGACACTCTAACCTTGAGGAGTAAGTCCTGTTTTATCTTTGAGGACGTTAACCGATATTAACCTTCACAACTTTTTGTTTTTCAGCTTCCGATTTCGGCAAAGTTAACCGGAGAATACCATCTTTATATTCAGCTTCTACTTTGTCATTTTGGACTAAAGAAGGTAACGGAATTATTCTTTGAAATCTGCCATAACGAAATTCAGAGCGACTGATACCTTTTTCTTCTGTTTTAGTTTCCGATTTACGCTCACCACTAATAGAAACTGCTTCTGGTGTAACTTCTACATTGATATCTTTTGCATCTAGTCCTGGTACTTCTAGCCGGAGATGAATTGCATCGTCTGTTTCTTCAATTTCAGCAGCAGGTACAAAATTAAATGCAGTTCTTTCACCACCGTCTGTAGGTGCTAGTCTATCAAACAGACGATTCATTTGCCGCTGTAGAGTTTCCAGTTCTCGGAATGGTTCTAAGCGTTCAATATCACGAAACGGTTCCCAACGAATAAGTGCCATGTCTGTCACCCCTAAAATGCAATATTTGGGATAATGAAGCTTAATTAGAGCCTTATTTATTGGTCAGTAATAGTTAAATTTTTTGCATCTACAAAGCCTAATCTCAAGCTTCTTGATTACACCTTAGCTCAAGATAATCTGGCTGTAGGTTCGGTTTTATAACAAAGAGCGATCGCAATAACCGTACCCACTTACTAATTTTATATTTTGTCAAAAACTCTGCGTAACTCTGCGTTTTCCTCTGCATTCCTCTGCGTTAAAAAGTATTGTTTATGTACCTCACTTAACTCAGAATTGCTATATAAGCACATTCAGCTATTCCCCAGTCTCAAATTTACACTTGCAGAGGCAAGCTAATAGTAAAAATTGCACCTTGATTAGGAGGGCTACTAGCAGTGATACTACCTTTGTGAGCTTCAATAATGCGTTTAGCGATCGCTAGTCCCAATCCGTTCCCGTTACCTTTGCGGGAAGGATCTGTGGTGTAAAATTGCTCAAAAATTCGGGGTAAATCCGTGTCGCTAATGCCCCTACCTTGGTCTTGAATTTGAATAATGGCGTTTTTGCCTTGGCTGTAGCCAGAGATAAACACTTGCGAATTGGAGCCTGAGTGTTTAATAGCATTATCTAATAAATTGAGAATTGCCTGTAACAATCGCTCTTGGTCGCCCTGGATTTGGAGTTCAGCCACATTCACCTGCACAGTTACACCCGCCGCTTGCATTCGGGGTTCCACTGCATTCACAGCACGGTTAATTAATCCCCGCAAAGAAATTGCTTGCTTTTCTAACTCCGTGACTCCTGCTTCCAAACGTCCTAAATCTAGCAAGTCATGAATTAAGCGTGATAAACGTTTAGTTTCATTTTCAATAGTTTGAAAAAAGCGATCGCGCAATTGTGCTTCTTCGTAAGCACCACCTTTGAGTGCATCAACTGTTACCTGCACATTACTAATCGGTGTACGTAATTCGTGGGAAACATTCGCTAAAAACACTCGGCGTTCTTGGTCTAAAGAAGCTAACCGTTCACTCATCCGGTTTAGTTCTGCGGCTAACTGATCTAACTCATTGTTTTGCTGAATAATCAACTTGTCCCCAAAGTGACCGCTACCCATACGAATCGCAAAGTTACGCATAATCTCAATCGGTTTCGAGAGACTGCGTGCAAAGCGACTACTAATTAGCGCACATAGCAAAATAGTTACTGCTAGAGTTCCTAACACACTCCAAATCACCCTGACAAATTGACGCTGAAACTGTTCCAGCGTAATTGACATTCGCAGTACACCCAACAATTGATGACGACGCGCAATTGGCCTAGCAATATAGAGGCGGTCTTCGTTAGTTAAAACTCCCTTAGCAACTCCCTGTGCGGCAGAATTTTGCAAAGCTTGTTGTATTCCCGGAACTTTATACCAATCTGTAACTTGTGCGTCTAATTTTGGGTCAGAAGTCGCTATTAGTCTGCCTTTACCATCAAATACACGCAGCGTCACAGTTTGGGGTGCGCCATAGCGTTGTACGAGTATTTTTACCCGTGATATATCCTTTTCTTCCAGCGCATCTGCAACACTTTCACCTAAAGCACTCGTCCAGTTTTCCAAATCTACTTCTCGTGTCCGCATAAAGTAAGCATGGAACGACCACAGGATATAACCAGCCATGAGTGACGTACCAAAAGCTGTCAACATGAGATAAGTGGCTAACAGCTTGGCATGAATTGTATTTGATTTTATCTGCGGTATCCAGCCTTTCATAAAGGCTGTTCTCCAGAACGACGGCGCAGCACAGCTTTAATCCGTGCTAGTAATTCGCGGGTATTGAATGGCTTAGTGACATAATCATCCGCACCTGCTTCCAAACCCCAAATTTTATCTATATCTTGATCCTTAGCCGTGAGCATAACTATAGGTACGTCAGAAAAAGCCCGAATTCGCCAGCAAACTTCCATTCCGCTCACTTCTGGCAGCATAATATCGAGCAAAATGACATCAGGTACTTGTTTATGGAACTGTTTGATTGCACTATGCCCATCCGCCGCTGTCGTCACGGTGTAGCCTTCTTTTTGCAGTGTGTAGCTGAGACTGTCACACAGGGCTGCTTCATCATCTACAAGTAGAATGTGGGGCATTTTCCATTATCAAGTTAACGTCTAATTCTAGCTTGTGTAGTTGAGAGCCAATTTGGCATCCTTCCGTGGTTACAAAATCCTCTCAATCAAGGGGAGTATTGAAATATAGATGTAGCCAGATATTCGTTAAGCTTTATTAAGACAGAGAGGAAAAACTGTATTGAACTGGTGTTAAATTCTTAGCAATTTTATATGCAGACAATAAATCAAACATCAACCAAAAAAGCCTGGGCGAACGCAATATCTAAACCTGCAAAGGAATTTCCTCTCACACCATTGCCAATTCTCTCTGGCAAAATCCCAGAAGGCTTACGCGGCACACTTTACCGCAATGGCCCGGCGCGATTAGAACGTGGCAATATCCATATAGGACATTGGTTTGATGGTGATGGAGCAATTCTCGCTGTTAATTTTAATGCTGCTGGAGCTAGTGGAGTTTATCGCTATGTGCAGACTGCGGGTTATCAAGCAGAAACCGCCGCAGGTAAATTGCTTTACGGCAATTATGGCATGACAGCACCAGGGCCTATTTGGCATCAATGGCGCAAACCAGTGAAAAATGCTGCTAATACTTCTGTGTTGGCTTTACCAGATAAACTATTAGCACTTTGGGAAGGTGGACATCCCCACACACTTGATTTAGCAACCCTCGAAACTCAAGGTTTAGATAATTTAGGCAGTTTAAAGCAAGGATTATTCTATTCTGCTCACCCGAAAGTTGATTTGAAAACTCAGGAAATTTTTAACTTTGGCGTGAGTCCGGGGTTAAATGCCACGCTGAATGTTTACAAAAGTGATTGGACTGGCAAAATTATTCAAAAAGCTAAGTTCCAATTAACGGGTGTACCGTTAGTTCACGATTTTATCATCGCAGGGCAATATCTTGTATTTTTTATTCCAGCCGTGCGGTTGAATTTGTTACCTGTAATTTTGGGAACCAGCAGTTATAGTGATGCACTCAAGTGGCGACCAGAATTAGGCACGCAAATTTTAGTAATTGACCGCGAAACTTTATCTTTGGTCAGTCACGGAGAAACTGAACCTTGGTATCAATGGCATTTTGCTAATGGTTATGTTGATTATAGCGGTGCGGTAATTGTAGATTTTACTCGCTATAACGACTTTCAAACTAACCAGTATCTTCAAGAAGTTGCGACTGAAAAAACTCATACAGCTGCTGAAAATACATTGACGCGAGTCGTGCTGCAACCCCAAACTGGCAAAGTTACAAAAATTGAAACTTTATTAGACCGGACTGGTGAGTTTCCCAATGTACCACCGCAAAACATCGGGCAGAACTCGCGTTACACCTATATGAGTTTATTTCGTCAAAATACAGATATTAGTCAAGAATTATTAAATGCGATCGCCCGCTTTGATCACAATACCAACACCCTCACCGAAGCCAACTTGGGCGAAAATCGTTATCCTTCAGAACCGCTACCTGTTCAAGATATTCATAACTCGCAACAAAGTTGGGTACTCACTGTTGTCTATGATGGCAATTCTCATACTAGCGAAGTTTGGATATTTGATAGCGATCGCTTGGACGCAGAACCAGTTTGCAAATTAGGTTTACCCAGCGTTATCCCCCCCAGTTTCCACGGTACTTGGAAAGCAGCCTCATCAAAATAGCCTCGACTCTAACTCGAAGCACTAGTATAAAAACGCAAAGCAAACCGCCAAAACTTGGTAGACAGCCAAAATAAGACAATTGCTAACACCATCGCACCTATCAACCAAGTAAATTGCACTCGACCCAGCATAGCTTCTGCTGGCACAGTAGTTAAAAAAGTTACTGGTACTACAAAGGTAAAGAAAAAACGATAAGCTGCGGGGTAAGCAACCATTGGATATCTACCAGCCTCCAACAAACCCCGCAGTACTTCTGTAACGTTGTAAATTTTCACAAACCAGATGCTAGTGGCTCCCAGCATAAACCACAAGCTATAAAGAATTACTAAACCAAATAATAAAGGTACAGCACTCAGCAGATAATTGTGTATTCTCAACCCTAGACGCTGGCCTGCATAGCCAATGATCAGAATACCCAAAATTAGATCCGGTAATCCCCACGGCGACAGAGTATGAGTAGATAGCCAAAATTGACTGCGGATAGGTTTGAGGAGTACAAAATCTAAAGTCCCTATCTGCACATGACTCACAATTTTATTTAAGTTAGGAGCCAAAAATGTCTCGGAAAAACCTTGCAGGATGGTAAAAATTCCCAGCACAACCAAAGCTGCTTCCCATGACCAGCCAGCAAAAGTGTAACCAGTGCGATAAAACAAGAACAAGCCAAAAATACTACCGCCTAAATTACCCAAGCTAGTGAGGGTAGCGACTACAAAGTTCAGCCGATACTCCATCTCTGCTGCTATAGAGGTAGTCCAAAATAGTCGGATTAATTTCCAATATCTGTTCATCTTCGCCCTAACATCTATTACACCAATAATTTATCAACTTACACAAACTTCATAATATTAATCATGCAGCAATATTGCTGAACGCTAAGATATTTAATGCTTATTCTTGAGAAAGTGAGATTTTATGCATTTTGATTTACCAGAATTAATTAAATCTATCGGCTACTTTGGAGTCTGGGCAATTATTTTTGCTGAATCAGGATTACTTATTGGTTTTTTCCTACCAGGTGATAGTTTATTGTTTACAGCCGGATTTGTTGCTTCTCAACATTTGTTAAATATTTGGATTTTAATTATTGGTGCGTTTATCTGTGCAGTTTTAGGCGACAATATTGGCTACACCACAGGCCATAAATTTGGTAGAAAATTGTTTCAGAAAGAAGATTCGTTATTTTTTCATAAAAAACATGTAGTTAAAACGCAGAAATTCTATCAAAAACATGGCAAAAAAACTATTGTTTTGGCTAGGTTTGTCCCGATAGTGCGAACTTTTGCCCCCATTGTCGCTGGATTAGGTGCTATGCACTATCGAACTTTTATGTTTTACAATCTCATTGGGGGTTTAGTTTGGACTGTAGGGATGACTTTGTTAGGCTTCTTCTTAGGAAAAACTTTACCTGCTGAACAAGTCGATAAATATTTGTTGCCAATAATTGGAATCATTATTGTGATTTCTTTAGTACCTTCCATTGTGCATTTAGTGCAAGAAAACAGAGCTAAAAAATAAAAATACTACTGGATGGATATGAATTTTTTAGACATAGCCACATTTGTTATTGGGATAGTCAGTTGGGGATGAAAAAATGCCAGCAAATTGTAGGTGTACTACTACCACTGCCAATTATGCTGCTGTGGGGTGTAAGGTAAAAACATGGCATTGTGTTGGCTGTGCTTGGTTGTTACTTTATTATCTTGGGTTTGCAAATTTTGTTTGAAACTTTCATCCTGAGAAAACTACGAAATGTGTCTGGGTAATGGTTCCCTATATTTACATATCCTAACGACTACCCCATAGATGTAGCCCAACTTCCTAGGCTATTTGACTGGGAAGTTAGTTCAGCATCTATTACTAGAGATAGTTGACAGTATTTATCAACTATATTGAAAATCTTGATAGTTAAACTACAAGCTCTTGGATTAAGAGTTGAGCTTACTGTCGTAAACTGATAGATGGAGGTAAATGCAATCAATCATCTCAAAAACTTGCATTCTTTATCAGCCTCAGTTACAGTCAAGACAGATCCCGTGGGGTTAAATTATGCGGCTTAGACTATAAGTTGAGCTAAATACAGTATAATTTTTTACATATAAGATTTTTTTATATATTTTTTAACAAGTTATTGAGAAATATTTGCAATATGTTTATTAAAATTAAAAGTTTACAAACTAGCTACTTCCCAGAACGGTTTAACACACCCAAAGAAACTGTGTCTGAGGACAAGCCACTACTCTTTTACACCTGCCATAGTCATAATTTAACTAAAAATTTACGGTTATACCTGAAAAGTACAGCAGTAACTTTTTGGAATTTGGCTGACAATATTGTGGAGATATTATTAATTAGACAGTTTTTGCCTAGAAATGATGTTATAAAGTGGCAGTTTGCTTTTAAGCCCTAAATGCACATTATTTCTGTTTATCTTTTTAAGATGCAGAAATTGTTATCATCAACACAATTTTATTTACGCCTCCATCATCTGTAAAGCTAACAAATGAGATAAGTTCGATGAATACCTTTTTTTGTTCTGACCATGCAAGACAAGTAGGAGAAGATTTGATTGGTAGTGCTACCAATTACGAAACATATATTTTAGTTGAGTGTCCACCACCTTGGACTACAGAAGCTTTTAATTCTCGATGGGTTCCTAAGAACTTACAACTGTTAGTAGAAGAAATTACTTGTGCAAAACTACCAATTAGATTTCTTTTAATTGCGAATGATGTATCACATAAAGCCGACGAGACAACTCTGTTAATTTATCAAAAGAAACAGGGATTAAGTCATGGATACTGCAAATACGAATTTCACTTACCAAATATAGAATTAGTCGCAGGCGTTGTCAAAAAATGGTTAGCACATAGCACTACTGATTATCAAGTATACACAGACGCAACCAGAGATATTTTAGTGTGTACTCATGGTAGTCATGATAAATGTTGTGCTAGATATGGCAATCCTTTCTACTTCCATGCTGCTCATACTATCACTGATTTGCAATTAGATAATGTGCGCTTGTGGAAGTCAAGCCATTTTGGCGGACATCGCTTTGCACCTACAGCTATTGACTTACCAGAAGGTAGATATTATGGTGTTCTTGATCAAGAAACATTGAGAGCAATATTAACCCGTACTGGTGATATTCACTGCTTAGAAAAAGTTTATCGAGGGTGGGGAATTTTACCAACTCAGTTACAAGTTTTGGAACGAGAACTCATTTTACATCATGGATGGGATTGGTTTAATTACAAAGTTGCTGGCAAAATCCTGGAACAGAGTTTAGATAATCACACATTTCTTGGTGAAATTAGTTGTGAAAGCCCTGATGGTTCTTTGTATACCTATCAGGCTAAACTGATTCAGGATAGTGATAAGTCTGTAAAACTCAGAAGTGCTTGCAGTTCTAACAAAGAGTCAGTATTAGTGAAATATGCTATAGCTAATGTCTGGCTCACATCCACCAAGATGGTTACTTTGGCTAAATAATTATTGCAGGGTTAATCATCTACCAATAATTATTTTGATTGAGGCAAACTGAGTTAATAATATCCTTTTTAATAATCAAATAAATAATCATGTAGAGTGGCTTTATAATCCCCACTCTACTGAATTATAAGATTAAGTTCCTAACATCTGTAAGTTGTGTAAGGTTGCATACATTCCTCCTTGTTGCAGCAGTTCTTCATGGCTACCTTGTTCAATTAATTCACCCCGCTTGAGAACAAAGATGCGATCTACGTTGCGAATTGTAGATAAGCGGTGAGCAATAATAATAGCAGTACGTCTTACTAATAGTTCATTGAGTGCCTGCTGAACTAAAGCTTCTGTATTCACATCTAAGCTAGCCGTAGCTTCATCTAATACGAGAATTTGAGGGTTACGAATAGCAGCACGGGCAAAAGCTAACAATTGTTTTTGTCCACTAGAAAGATTTGTACCACGTTCTCGCAATTGAGTGTTATAGCCTTGAGGTAGTTCTTCAATAAACTGAGCAATGTTGGTGTTTTGTGCAGCTAACTGAATTTCATCGAATGTGTACCTATCTCCAAGAGTGATGTTACTTTTGACATCGCCAGCAAATAAAAAGCCTTCTTGTAAAATCACAGCCATATAGCGGCGTAAGTCCGCCTGGGGGACTTCTCGAATATCAACCCCATCAATTAAAATCCGTCCTTGGGTGGGTTCATAAAGACGACACAAAAGCCGAATAATGGAACTTTTACCTGCACCTGTAGGGCCGACTAATGCGATTTTTTCACCAGGACGAATTACAAAGTCTAAATCTTTGATGACAAAATCATCGTCTTTGTAAGCAAACCAGACATGTTCAAAGCGAATTTCTCCTAATTCTGGTGCAGAATTGAAGTTTTGTGCTTCCATCTCAGCAATGATTTCGTCTATGTAACCGAAGCTATGATCAAACACTGAGAAGCGTTGATTATTACGATCGCGGATTTCTATTGGTTCATCTAAAATATCGTTAATTCGTTCAATAGCAGTAAAGCCAGCTTGAATAACGGTAAATTTCTCCGCAAAATCTCGCAATGGGTCAAATAATCGCTGGGCATACAAAACAAAAGCAGACAATACGCCAAATGTCAAGTTTTGTTCTAAAAGCAACCAACCACCCATCCACAATACACCAGCGATCGCTACTAAACCAATCCATTCTAAAGTAGCTGACACCGCCGAATCATAAAATATGGTTTGATCCATTTGGCCAATGTAGCGAGTGTTGACGGTGCGAAATAACTCTGCATTAATTTTTTCCCGCCGAAACAACTGCACTACATTAATCCCAACAATATTTTCTTGTAGCTGGGAATTTAACAAGGATAATTCATCCCGCGCTATGTAATTAGCTTTGCGATACTGTTGCTGAAAGTAAATAATCAACCAAGTAATTGGTAGCAAGATTAATAGTAGCAAACAAGCCAGTTGCCACTGAATAGACAACATAATCCCAATAATCACCACCATAGAAAATATATCGGAGACTATGCCAATGGCTCCAGTGGAAAATACATCTCCCAAAATTTCTACATCGCTGGTGAGTCTGGTAATTAATTTACCTACGGGTGTACGGTCAAAAAAGCGGACTGCTAAAGATGTGACATGCTTGAACAAGTCTTGGCGAATTGAGGCGGTGATGTTTTGTCCTAATTTCTGTAGTAGATAACCCTGAATACTTGTGAAAAATAATCGAGTGACAATAGCAATCAATATAAAGCTTTCCAGGAGATTTATCCCTTGCCGCGGCGGAATATTCCTGAGAAACTCATAAGTGCTTGGTTCATTGCGAATCAGAGAAATAGCTTGCCCAATCAGTAATGGTTGTATAGCATTAGCAAGAGCGATTGGTACAAGGAATAGTATTGCCAAAGCCAGCAATTTAATATGACGACGGGCATAGGGAACTAAACGTAAAAATAATCGCCAGTCATTGCTACGCCAACGGTCTCTTCTGTAAGATTTTTTGAGGGATTGGTAGATGCTCATAATGGGAGCATAAAATTAATTTTATTTTGCACTGGGAAAACACGCTTATTTAATGTAGCATCCACACCTGAAGTTTAATGATATGTCAGAAATAGAAACTCCCAGACTGCGGTTAAGACGCTTCGTCACAGATGACTTTGATGATCTGTGCCGAATATACAGTGATACAGAAGTCATGAAATACCTCTCTCCACGAAATAAGGAACAGACACAAGCCAGCTTACACAAACATATCCAGCATTGGCAACAACATAATTTTGGGATGTGGGCAGTAGTTCACAAAGATAACGGTAAACTGATTGGGCGTTGCGGGCTAGGTTTTTTAGAAAATACCCCAGAAGTGGAACTGGGTTACGTGTTTGACAAATCTTATTGGAATATGGGAATTGGCACGGAAGCCGCCACCGCAACCATAAATTATGGGTTTGCAGAAGCTAAATTAAATCGTATAGTAGCGATCGCTCATCCAGAAAACATCGCCTCAGTACGTGTCATTCAAAAAGTTGGCATGAAATACGAAAAAAATGCCCACTTCTATAACGTAGACGTGGTGTACTACGCACTCAACCAAGAAGCGTGGCAATTGAGACAAGTTAGCTAAAAATTTAATTGCGATCGCTACTCAACAGCACAAAATCAAAAATGCGTGTGATCGCCTTTCTTATCTCTTTATAGCAAAGTATATTTTTATACTTATTAAATTAATAAAGTAAAAATATTGTTAGCAAATTTTTCCTCATCATTAAGACAATTAGAGGATTTTTTATAGCACTTGTACTGTGTATAATATTTTATTATTTGTGGCTAAATAAGAACAAAGATGCAGACTAGACTAACTCAAATCTCAGTACAGCAACATCAGGCTTAGATTGGATGAAACGATAGCAAAACTCAACATATTGCGTTAGCAAACCTGCAAGTATCATTTTTGAGTACCCAAATATCGTATTGGAGTACCCAATTATCGTATTGCAGTACCTAAAATTAAAATAAAGATAAGCGATCGCTAAATGCTAAATATTGTTCGGCGATCGCATTAAGTCTTTTCTAACAAAGAAACATCAAAATATTTTTACTACAAGAGTAGCGATCGTAAAATCAGTATATTATCTTTTCACAAGTAAAAATTACTCATTCACAAGGTTCTTTTATTGTCAGAAACGTATTACCTGTGATGAAATTCTACACTTTTCTGGAATTTAGGGCGTTGGTATTGAATTTTGCTTATGATCTAGTTGCATTTCACACCCTAATCCATGAACGAAAAGCGTCAGCAAGCTTATTTCAACCTCATTCGCAGTCTGTTAGATGCCCCCAGTAGTAAAGCACCAAAGATTTTAGCCGCACACGAAGATTTACTTGATGCTGGCTTGGTGCAAAAGTTAGAAGAAGTAGCACAGATGTGTTCTCAACATGGAGATGAGAATACAGCAAATAGGTTGCAAAATATGGCAATGCAACTACGGGAAGAATTAAATCCAGATACTCAAATAGATTTGCAATCTCTGAGTGAGGAGCAGAGACAAGCATATTACCTTTTGATGGAGGTAATACAAGCAACCGCAGACAGTGAATGTAATCCCCAGGTAATTTACCCTTTGCTGGCGAAAAATACAGACAAACTTGATGGTGTGTTTGCAGAAATATTCCACCGTTTTGGGACAAAATTCCGCCTTTGGGTGACAAATAGACTTGGGGAAACGGCAGCAAATGAAATGAAAAACCTACTTGGGGAAACGGCAGCAAATGAAATGAAAAACCTACCTGGGGAAGCGGCAGCAGATGAGGTGAAAAACCTACTAGCACAAGTCGTTTGTAATTTTAGCAGTTTAATAGCGCAATTCCCCTTGGGTGACAAAGCCACCAATATAGAAATTGCCATTACTGGTTATAAAGCCGCATTGACAGTCCACACCAAAGAAGATTTGCCTCTTAATTGGGCAGCAATACAAACTAATCTCGTTGCTGCCTACAGCAATAGAATTAAAGGAGACAGGGCAGATAACATCGAAAAAGCGATCGCTGCTTGTGAGGAGGCTTTAAGTGTATACACTAAAGAAAATTTTCCTCTTAATTGGGTAGTAACGCAAAATAATCTCGCTGCTGCCTACACGGATAGAATTGAAGGAGACAGGGCAGATAACATCGAAAAAGCGATCACTGCTTGTGAGGAGGCTTTAACTGTATGCACCAAAGAAAATTTGCCAGCAATACAAAATAATCTCGCAATTGCCTACAGCTATAGAATCAAAGGAGACAGGGCAGATAACATCGAAAAAGCGATCGCTGCTTGTGAGGAGGCTTTAACTGTATACCCCAAAAAAGATTTACCTCTTAATTGGGCACAAACGCAAAATAATCTCGCAAATGCTTACAAGAAGAGAATTAAAGGAGACAGGGCAGATAACATCGAAAAAGCGATCGCTGCTTGTGAGGAGGCTTTAACTGTATACACTAAAGAAAATTTTCCTTTTAATTGGGTAGGAACGCAAAATAATCTCGCTGCTGCCTACAGGGATAGAATTGAAGGAGACAGGGCAGATAACATCGAACAGGCGATCGCTGCTTGTAAGGAGGTTTTAACTGTATGCACTAAAAAAAATTTTCCTCTTAATTGGGTAGGAACGCAAAATAATCTCGCAATTGCCTACAGGGATAGAATTGAAGGAGACAGGGCAGATAACATCGAACAGGCGATCGCTGCTTGTGAGGAGGCTTTAACTGTATGCACCAAAAAAGATTTACCTCTTAATTGGGCACAAACGCAAATTAATCTTGCTACTGTCTACAGGGAGAAAATTGAAATAGACAGGGCAAATAACATCGAAAAAGTGATCGCTGCTTGTGAGGAGGCTTTAACTGTATACACCAAAGAAGCTTTGCCTCATAATTATGCAAATACTTTGTCGCTACTGGGGATTGCTTACCAAAACGCAAACCAGTTTCCCACAGCTTACAATACTTTTGAGTCTGCCATTGCCACTATAGAATCTTTACGGGAAGAAATAGTATCTGGAGAAGAAAGCAAGCGTAAACAAGCGGAAGAGTTTAACCAAATTTATAGCTACATGGTAGAAGTTTGTCTGAAATTAGATAAGAAAACGGAAGCAATTGAATATGTTGAACGTAGTAAAACCCGCAATTTAGTTGAACAAATTCTCGAACGTTATTCTAAAACCGTCTTTCCTTCAAAAGTATTCACTCAATTAGAAAAATACAGGGATGAAATAGCCGTAGGACAATATAACATCCAAAATGGCAAAGCAAAAAATCCAACAGTCCTTGCACAACATCTACAACAGTTGCAAAACCAGCGTAATGAATTGCAAAACCAATACTTACCCGTTGGTTTCAAATTCGACTCCTTCAAAGGTTCTTTGGATGAGCATACAGCCATTATCGAGTGGTATATTCTCGACGATAAAACTCTGGCGTTTATTGTCACAAAACAAGGAGAGGTAAATGTTTGGCAATCCCAACCAGAAGATCAACAAGCTTTGAGGAATTGGGCAGTTCAATATTTGGAGAATTACTACACTAAAAAAGACAAATGGCTTAATAGCTTAGGAGAATCACTCCAAGAATTAGCCTCGATTCTGCACATTGATGAAATATTAACCCAGATACCAAAGCACTGCAATAAACTCATCTTAATTCCCCATCAGTTCCTGCATGTATTCCCCCTTCACGCAATTCCAGTAAATCAAAATTCTGAAAATTCGCGTTGTCTTCTGGATTTATTTGCTGGTGGTGTGAGCTATGCACCCAGTTGTCAAATACTACAACAGGTACAACAGCGACAACGCCCTGATTTTAAATCTCTATTTGCAATTCAAAATCCCACAAAAGACCTGAATTACACTGATTTAGAAGTACAAGTTATTCAAAACTACTTTAATCCTGCCAACGTCCTGAAAAAAACAGCAGCAACACTCACAGCAATTAATAATTCTGACTTAAACATTTATCACTGCGCCCACTTTAGCTGTCACGGCTATTTTAACTTAATAAATCCCAGTAAATCAGCTTTAATTTTAGCAAATGCACCAGTCGTAGACACACCAACAAAACCAGACTCCGAACGTTATCTAAATGTACGAGCAGGGGAAACACACGATTTAGAAAAATGTCTTACCTTAGATAAAATCTTCGCTCTTAAATTAGGAAATTGTCGCCTCGTTACCCTTTCCGCGTGCGAAACTGGATTGATTGATTTTCTAAATACCAGCGATGAATATATTGGTTTACCTAGCGGTTTTCTATTAGCAGGTAGTAAAGCTGTAGTCAGTAGTTTGTGGACTGTTAGTGACTTATCTACAGCATTTTTGATGATGAAATTCCATGAAAATCTGCAAACATTAAATAATGTCTCCCTTGCACTCAATCAAGCGCAGGAATGGTTACGCAATTTAACCACAGAAGAATTTGAAACACTATTGGTTAAATATCAGCCACAAATTGCAGAAATTTTTGATCAACTTGAAGAAGATGAGCAGATATTTGCTGAGGAATATTTATTACAGGCTAAGAATCGTAACCCATATCCTTTTAAAAATCCTTTCTATTGGGCAGCTTTTACCGCCACAGGAATTTAAGATTTAGAATCGGGAACCTGGCAAAATTTTTTTACCCCTATTTTAAAAGCATAAATGGCAACTACACTTGCTAATCCTCCAGGATTAGCAAGTGTAGTTGCCAACGGTTATATAACAATAGGTATTATCCCTGCTGCCAATTCATCTCTAAACTCTTCTTTGCAGATTATCTTGCGGGATTTTTCTAATAATTCGTCCAAAATATTTGATTTTCTGGATGGTTCATAACCAGCCCTGATTGCCAATATTTTAGCTGCTGTGTCCAAATTTCCATTACGCCGCTCAATGAGATCAAGAGCATCAAAGGCATCTTGATTATTCGCCAACTGGCTGCGAAACTGAGCAATTTCCTCTGGTGAAACAGTAATCATTTAATAGTTTTAACTAGTAAATACACTAAATTCTCAGCAATTATACATTGAATGTTTAATCTGAATAGTACTTGTCCAAAATCAAACTGGGTTGAGCAAGCTTGATAGGTATTACAGCCAAACACTTGCTCAACCTCAGAGATTTTTAACGCATAGTCACAAATTCTTCAGCCGAAGTGGGATGAATACCGACAGTTGCATCAAAATCAGCTTTGGTAGCACCCATCTTAACAGCGATCGCTACTCCTTGAATAATCTCAGCCGCACTATTCCCCACCATGTGCGCTCCTACTACCTTATCAGTATTCTGATCAACGATCAGTTTCATCAAGGTTTTTTCATCTTTACCTGTCAGAGTGTAATACATTGGGCGAAAGCGCGATTTATAAATTTTCACCGCATCACCGTATTTTTCTCTCGCTTCCGCTTCCGTTAAACCAACAGTTGCAGCTTCCGGCTTGGTAAAAATAGCTGTCGGCACATTTGCATAACTCATGATTCGAGATTTACCACCAAACACCGTATCTGCCAATGCCCGACCTTCATTAATCGCAACGGGAGTCAAATTAATTTTATTTGTACAATCTCCCACTGCATAGATATTTTCTTCATGGGTGCGACTGTACTCATCTACAATAATTGCCCCATCTCGATGCTGCACTTTGGTATTTTCTAAACCAAGATGTTGGGTATTAGGTTTGCGACCAACAGCCGCTAAACTCACAGCATCAGCAACTACTGTTTCCTCAGTATCTCCATTACCTTTGACTGTGACTTTTACACCTTCTGCACTCTTATCGATAGCAATTAGTTCAATATTATTCAGAATCCTAATACCGTGGTTAATCATGGACTGCTGAATTTCGCTGCGGATATCTTCATCAAAACCACGTAAAATCTTATCTCCACGAATTACCTGTGTAACTTCACTACCTAAACCATTTAAAATACAGGCAAATTCGCAACCAATATAACCTCCACCTAAAATTACGACGCGCTTGGGTTGTTCTTTTAGGTGAAAAATATCATCAGAAGTAATCGCGTGTTCAATTCCCAAAATATTTGGTCTAACAGGTTTTCCACCCACAGCAATTAGTACTTTTTCTGCGGTGACTTGGCGTTCCCCAACAATAATAGTATGAGGGTCAACAAATTTCCCATATCCCTGCAACACCTCAACTTTGGAGTTATCCAACATTCTTTGGTAAATTCCATTCAGGCGGTTCACTTCATTGTTCACCACCGTAATCATCTTTTCCCAATCTAAAGTACTCTCAACAGGACTCCAGCCATACCCTTGAGATTCTGCAAATACATCAGGAAAATGAGAAGCATAAACCATCAATTTTTTGGGAACACAGCCACGATTAACGCAGGTTCCACCTAGTCTGTCAAACTCGGCAATTCCCACTTTAGCGCCATATTCCGCCGCTCTTCTCGCAGTGGCAATTCCTCCAGAACCTGCACCAATTACGAATAAATCAAAATCGTAACTCATGTCTCCCCCATGAATAATTACTAATGCGTAATTCGTAACTCGTAATTAAAGTAACAATTACGAATTACGAATTATCAACTACGAATTATTGTATTTAGGCAGTTACAGGTGTCTTAACTTCTTTCAGGTAAGCCAGCATTGTATCTGCATCTGAAACTTCAAAAGGATCGGTGGGACAGTTATCTAAAAACCCTGGTTCAATGAAAATCTTTTCAATTTTGCCATCATCAACCACCATTGAGTAGCGCCAAGAACGCATCCCAAAGCCTAGATTAGACTTATCTACTAACATACCCATTTTGCGAGTAAACTCGCCATTACCATCAGGAAGTAAAAATACGTTTTTTGCGCCTTGTTGCTTACCCCATTGGAACATCACAAAGGCATCATTTACAGATATACAAATTATTTCATCAATGCCTAAAGCTTTAAATTGATCATATAGTTCTTCATAGCGTGGCAGATGCGATGTGGAACAGGTAGGAGTAAAAGCTCCAGGTAAAGAGAAAACTACAACACGTTTGCCACCGAAAATATCTTGAGTAGTGCGGTCTTGCCAACGGTAAGGGTTTGGCCCAGGCACAGACTCGTCACGCACACGGGTTTTAAATATAACATCAGGAACTCTTTCGATAACAGCCATATTTACCTCTTCAGCAGTTTATGTACAGGCGGTTAATTAAATTTCGCTTATGTAAGTCAGAATAATTCTGATTTAAGAAATATGCAATAGTTATAAATACTTAAAAATAACAAATTTCCAAGCTCACTCCTGACGGCTGAATACAGCCGCTATCAATTAGAGAAACACAATGAAAATACAAGCAGTCCTGATGCAAGTATCACCGTAATAGCAATCTGTGATACTTGCGTCAGGACTGTGATCAAACGATTTTCATGCTCAAATCCAACCACTTCGACTGAGTGATCGGCGCACTACTAGAAATATAATCAACACCAGTCGCAGCTAACTCACAAATATTGTCTAAAGTTACGTTGCCTGAAGCTTCGATTTTTACTAGATTGTTTTGCTGACGAATCAGAGACACAGCCTCACGAATCATATCCAGAGCCATATTATCCAACATGATGATATCAGCTTGATACTCTAAAGCTTCTTTTACCTGCTCTATAGTTTCTGTTTCTACTTCTATCGTCAAAGGATAAGGTATTTGAGAACGAATACGGGTAATTGCTTCTCCAATCCCACCAGCCGCAGCAATATGATTGTCCTTAATCATAACGGCATCATCCAACCCCATACGGTGATTGATTGCACCTCCTACAGATGTTGCGTACTTTTCTAGGAGTCTTAAGCCTGGTGTGGTTTTGCGCGTATCCACAAACTGAGCAGGGAAATCAGCTATTTTCTCTATATATTTATGAGTTAAAGTGGCAATTCCACTCAAACGCATAGCTAAGTTAAGTGCTACTCGTTCCCCCATGAGTAGTGCATCTAATGAGCCATGAATTTCAGCTATTACTTGTCCCGGTTCACAAAATTCCCCGTCAGTAACAATAGTCGTAAAGCTAGTTTTTTCATTCAAAAGCTGAAATACTCTTGCTGCAACTGGTAAGCCAGCAATTATTCCTGGTGCTTTCGCTATCCATTTTGCTGTTCCTAGCGTCAAACTTGGATTCAGGAGGGGATTGGTGGTGCGATCGCCCCGACCAATATCTTCCAACAACCAGCTACGCAATAGCGGCTCTAACACTAGCCAAGGCGGTAAAACACCAACTTTATTCACGACTTTATTACTGCTCGAATCACTTTCAAACATACTATAGCCTAAAGCCCATACCCCATAAGCTTTACAGCCACATCAAAAAAAAGGGCAAAAAAAG
>JAGKSW010000123.1 GCA_018993265.1 Nostoc sp. TH1S01 | reverse complement strand
ATTTCAAAATGAGAATTGCTGAATCAAGATACTGGGTAAGTTTAGTTTACCCTCAATTGTTCCGACTCCTCACTACTAAATATTGAATTACGTAAGATCTACTACTACTGGTAACAGTAAGACAATTTGATCTAATCGTGTTCAAAAATCAAATAGGAGTTCTATATCTCAATACGGTTCAGATAAGATAATTCGTAATGTTTTATAAACTTGTAGAGACGCGAAATTTCCCGTCTCTACAAACTTGATATTTCCACCAGATAACCCTAACTTAACCATATTGTCTTATATCTACTGAAACTGAAAAAGCAAAAGGTGAAAAAGTAAGGTTTAAATATGGATAGCATCATAAATTACCAAATTAATGAGAAAATTTATGAAAGTCCTAATTCGTTGGTTTATCGTGGTGTTCTCAAGCCAGATAACCAACCGATTATTCTGAAGATTCTCAAAGAAAATTATCCCACTCATTCAGAATTAAATCGATATAAACAAGAATATGAAATTACTCGTTATTTAAATGCAGATTGTATTATTAAAGCTTATGATTTGAAGCGATATAAAAATAGTTTAATTATGCTATTAGAGGACTTTGGAGGCCAATCTTTAAACCTGTTAAAGTCCAAAATGCAGTTCACATTAGAACAATTTATCACAATTGCTATTCAAGCTACTGAGAGTTTAGCAGCTATTCATGCTGCTAATATTATCCACAAAGATATTAACCCTTCTAACATTGTCTATAACCAAAAAACTGGACAACTAAAAATTATTGACTTTGGTATTTCTACCCGTTTATCTCAAGAAAATCAGACAGTTGCCAACATCAATCAATTAGAAGGAACATTAGCTTATATTTCTCCAGAACAAACTGGCAGAATGAACCGGGGTATAGATTATCGGAGTGATTTTTATTCTTTAGGTGTCAGTTTCTATGAACTGTTAACAAATCAACTCCCTTTTCCTACCAATGATCCTATAGAATTAGTCCATTGTCATATTGCACAACACCCAAAAAGGCCAAAGGAACTGATTGCTTCAGTTCCTTTAACATTATCTAATATCATTATCAAATTGTTATCTAAAACCCCAGAGGAAAGATATCAAAGTGCGTGTGGAATCAAAGCAGATTTAGAAGCCTGTCTTCAGGAATTAAAGACTACAGGTCAAATTTCTCAGTTTACTTTAGGAAGTCTAGATATTTATGATAAATTTTATATTCCTCAAAAACTCTATGGAAGAGAGAAGGAAATTAATCAATTATTAACCATTTTTGAGCGAGTCAGTCAAGGGAAGACAGAAATAATTATGGTTGGTGGTTATTCAGGTATCGGTAAATCGGCATTAGTCAATGAAATTCATCAGCCAATTGCAAAACAAAGAGGATACTTTATTAATGGTAAATTTGACCAGTTGCAAAGAGATATTCCCTATGCAGCTATTTCACAAGCTTTTCAAGGTTTAGTCCGTCAACTTTTAAGTGAACCAGAAATAAAACTAAAAACTTGGAAAGAAAAAATTCTAGCAGCTTTAGGAAATAATGGTCAAATAATTATTGATATCATTCCTGAATTAGAAAAGATTATAGATAAACAGCCACCTGTTGAGCAACTAGGAGCAAATGAAGCGCAAAATCGGTTTAACTTATTCTTGGCTAGATTTATTCAAATTTTTAGTCAAAAGGAACACCCTTTAGCTATCTTTTTAGATGACTTACAATGGGCAGATTTACCGTCTTTGAATTTACTTGAAAAATTAATTATCAATGGAGACAGCCAATATTTATTGATTATCGGAGCATACCGAGATAATGAAGTCAGTCCTACCCATCCTTTAATGCAAATATTAGAGCAAATTAAAAAAACTGAAGCTACAGTTAATCAAATCATACTTCAACCTTTGAGAATAAACCATATTAAACAATTAATTGCCGATACCCTAAATTGCTCTCAAGAGGAGGTACAAACTTTAGCAGAGTTAGTAATTAAAAAAACTGCTGGTAATTCTTTCTTTATTACTCAATTACTCCGAACATTATACAAAGAAAAACTCTTAGTATTTAAAGGTCTTCAAGCTCCCATTAATCAAGGAGAACATAAACCATGTCTTTGGCATTGGGATATTCAGCAAATTCAAGAAATAGGAATAACGGATAATGTAGTTGATTTGATGGTTAGAAAGATTGAAAAAATAGATGATAAGACCCAGAATGTTTTGAAATTAGCTGCTTGTATAGGAAATAAATTTACTTTAGAAGTTCTTTCCATCGTCAATAAAAAATCTCAAAATCTTACTGCTCAAGAATTAGAGCCAGCACTCAAAGAAGGATGGATTATTCCATTAAGTAATGATTATAAAGTACCCTTACTGTGGAGTGAGGAGGAAGTTTTAAATACTACTGACAACATATCCTTTAATTTTATACCAAAATATCCTAAATTTATAAATTATAAATTTTTACATGACAGAGTTCAACAAGCAGCTTATATTCTAATTCAAGAAGATGCTAAAAAACCACTACATCTAGAAATAGGTCGTCATTTATTGGCAAATACTCTACAAGATGAATTATTAGAAAATATATTTAATATTGTCAACCAACTCAATGAAGGAATAGATTTAATTAGTGACAAACTAGAAAAAAAGGAGTTAGCTAGATTAAATCTTCAGGCTGGAAAAAAAGCAAAAGGCTCAACAGCTTATGAATCAGCTTTGCAATATTTTGAAAATGCAACAAAAGCATTATTAGTAAATAGTTGGGAGGATGAATATGAATTAACTATTGAAATATACATAGAATATTTGGAAGCTTTTGCATTAACAACAAAATTTGAGCAAGTAGAAGATTTATCTGAAATAATTCTCAAATATGCTAAACAAGATATAGAAAAAGTAAGAGTATACGATATCATAAATTTCTCATATTATGCTCAATTAAAACCAGAAAAAATAATAGATACTGGACGAAAAGCTCTGGCAGAATTAGCAATATATTTACCAATAGAAGCAAGTGAAATACAAAAAGAAATTGATAAAAAACAAAAAGAAATAGATTTCTTATTGAATAAGATAAGTCTAGAAGATTTAACTAACTACTATTTAATGGATGATTTAAAATATACTGCTATAATATCAATGCTACAGCAGATGATTTCTGCTACATTAACTATAAATTTTCCCTTATCTATTTTAGTTAGATTAACTCAGGTACATCTCTGTCTTCAATATGGAAATCCTCCTCAATCTCCTAGTATATATCTTTATTATGGAATGATTTTATGTTTCAGGGGAGATATTCATTTAGGACTTGAGTTTGGTAATCTGTCTATAAAACTACTTGCAAAATTTAATAACCATACCATACAAGCCCTAGTAGTACATTACTACTATATTTGCTTATGGCATTGGAAAGAGTCTATTCAAAATAAAATTGCAGAAGAAAAATTGCTAGAAGCATATCAAATAGCTATAGATATAGGAGACTATGAATTTGCTAGTTACACAGTCATAGACTATTGCTTGCTCCAGTTCTTTAGAGGCAATAATTTAGATAATGTAGAGCATAATTATACTAAGTATAGTAGACAAATATTGAAATGGCGACAAAGATATTCATATAATTATATTGAGATATGCCAAAGCATTGTAGCCAAATTAATACATAATAAAAATGTATTGTTGAAAGATTTAACGCAAGATAATAACGAATGGTTGTTATTTATCAGATATTTTGTTGTAACAAGTTACTGCTATTTTTTTAAAGATTATCATCAGGCTGTCGCTAACGCGATTAATGCAAAAAGACATATTGACGCTTGCAGCACATTTTTACCTGCTTTACAGCATAATTTTTATTTTTCTTTGAGTTTGCTTGCTCTTTATAACGCTTGTGATGTAAAGCAACAAAAAGAATTTATTGAGCAGGTAGATAAAAATCAAGAGGACATGAAAATATGGGCTAGTCACTGCTTAGAAAATTTCCAACATAAATATGATTTAGTCGCAGCAGAAAAAGCACGAATATTAGGGCGAAATTGGGAAGCGGAAGAACTTTATGAACGAGCTATTCAAGGTGCTAAAAAATATGAATTTATCCACGAAGAAGCACTAGCTTACGAAAGAGCAGCAGAATTTTATTTATACTTAGGACGCGAAGAAATTGGTCAGTTATATCTCAGAAATGCCCATCACTGTTACGCTCGTTGGGGAGCTAAAGCCAAAGTTCAACAATTAGAAGAAGAATATCCACAATATTTTATAGGTAGTGTCAGTAGAGAAATAAAAAGCCTGAGTACAACTACATCTACCACAGAAAGTGATGGAAAAATTCTGGATTTAACAACGGTAACTAAAGCATCCCAAGCTCTAGCTGAAGAAATTATATTGAGCAAGTTGCTGGAAAAGTTAATGAAGATCATGATTGAGAATGCTGGCGCTGAAAAAGGCTTTTTGCTGCTGCGTTCTCAAGATATGTGGGTGATTGAAGCGATCGCCTCGGTAGATACTGAGGATGTTACAATACTACAATCTATTCCTGTTTACTCAGAAAATAACTCTAATCAAACACCATTGCTCTCAGTATCTATCATTAACTATGTTGCCCATACCAAGGAAAATATAGTTATTAATGATGCCACCTGTGACAAACAATTTATTACTGACCCATACATTATAGCCACTCAACCTAAATCAATTCTCTGCATTCCCCTACTTACTCAAGGGAAACTGAGTGGCATTGTATATTTAGAGAATAATCTCACAACAAGTGCATTTACACCAGAGCGCGTCCAAGTTTTAAATATCCTATCTAGCCAAGCCGCAATCTCTATTGAAAATTCTCGCCTTTACGCAACTCTAGAACAGAAAGTTGCAGAACGTACCCAAGAACTATCACAAACTCTAGAAATTCTTAAAGCAACTCAAGCGAAATTAGAATTTGAAAATGCGCTGCTCAAAAGTAGCGAACAAGCAGAAATCTATGATTATCAAGTAGGTGGTAGCTTGCCAATTGATGCGCCTACTTATGTAGTACGTTCGGCGGATAGACACCTCTACAAAGCATTGCGAAATGGAGAGTTTTCTTACATCTTAAATACGCGGCAGATGGGTAAATCAAGTTTGATGGTACGGATGATGCACCATTTACAGCAAGAGGGTTTTTGTTGCGCGGCTATCGATATGACGCGAATAGGCAACGAAAATATTACTCCTGAACAATGGTATAAGGGATTAGCTGTGGAATTGTGGCAAGGTTTTGACCTATTAGATAGGATAAATCTAAAAAATTGGTGGCAAGAAAAACTAGATATTTCTCCTGTACAGCGATTGAGTAGATTTTTGGAAGAAGTGCTGTTAAGCGAAGTAAAATTATCAGAGGATACACAACCTCAAATAGTCATTTTTTTAGATGAGATTGATAGTGTTTTAGGTTTAGATTTTTCAGTTAATGACTTCTTTGCGTTAGTTCGCTCTTGCTATAACCAGCGTTCTATTAATCCAAAGTATAAACGCTTGTGTTTTGCGTTATTTGGTGTTGCTACGCCTAGAGATTTAATTACTGATTATCGCCGCACACCGTTTAATATTGGTCAGGCAATTCAACTTAACGGCTTCCAAATTCACGAAGCGCAACCTTTGCTACAAGGTTTGTCTGACAAAGTGAGAAACCCGCAAGCAGTACTTAAAGAAGTTTTGTTTTGGACGAATGGACAGCCGTTTTTAACTCAAAAAATTTGTCAACTTATTTGTAGTTTATCATCTGCTGTCCCCGAAACAAGTGAAAAAGTATGGGTAGAGAATTTAATTCGCACAAATATTATCAAAAATTGGGAATCCCAAGATGAACCAGAACATTTAAGAACAATACGCGATCGCATCCTCAAAGGAGAGTATGAAACTAGTAAAATATTGGCACTCTATCGTCAAGTTTTAGAGTTAAAACAACTAATTGCTGTTGATACTCCAGAAGCTAGGGAATTATTATTGTCAGGCTTAGTAATTAAACAACAAGGGCATTTAAAAATCCACAATAGGATTTATGAATTGATTTTTACCAACAGTTGGATTGAAGAAAATCAGTAATCTATAATAAATACCACAATTTTAACTATTTTTTATTAAAAAATTGCTATAGAAATCAAAGATTATTAATAACAAAACTTTATAAAAAAATGACTAAATTTTTTAGATTAATTATTGGTAATTATTATATGTGTAGGGCAATTATGAATGAAGTAATAAATTAATTTTATATAAATTGGCAACCCAAGGACGAAGTAAAAAATTGAAAGATGGTGCGATCGCATTATCAAAAGTGACCGCATACAAGGTTACTCTAATTCTGGAATTAGCTTACCTAGTGTTGAAGTTAATAGTAGTAAATTTAATTGATAGACTAGAAGCCGGGAAATTAAATATATTATTGTAAAACATGAACAAGACTCTTATATATTACATTTTTAATTTAAATGTAATACATAATTCATTCAATATATATTTATATACAGCTTTTCATTCATAAAAAGTTAATTCCAGAAAAAACTTACCCTTGATTTTATGAATTTTGATTTAGATGAGGCAATTAAAATTGCTAACCAAGCAGTTTTTTCCAAGTTCTATAGAAAGTTAAGTGATGTTGAAATCATTGTTATTAAAGGAGCTTGGGAAAGATATGAATACGACCAAATTGCTGCTAGACATCAGTATGCAACAAGTTATATTAGCCAAGATGTTGCACCAAAACTCTGGAACTTACTAACAGATGCTTTAGGAGAGAAAGTAAAAAAAAGTAATTTTAAGGAAGCCTTAAAGCGGAGTTGGGAAAATAGCTCTACATCTCAAACTGATGTACTGACATCAGAATCAGCGACTACTAAGAATACAGCAAAACATCACAAGCTGAAAGAAACCATACCACTGCAATCTTCAAACCAAACTAAACAAAGTTTAGTAGTTACAGAATTATATGTAGAGAGATTTACCATTGAATTTATCTGCTATGAAACTTTGTTACAACCTGGTTCACTAATTAGGCTCAAAGCACCTAAATTAATGGGTAAAACTTCCCTTATGGAAAGGGTATTAGCTAAAGTGGTAAAAGAGGGCTATCGCACAGTAAATTTAAGTTTAGAGATGGCAGATCGGAAAACTCACTTTACCAACCTGAATAAATTTTTGCGTTGGTTTTGTCTCAATCTCAGCCGAGAACTCAAGTTACCCAATAGATTAGATGAATATTGGGATGAAGAAGGTATGGGTGCTAAGGTAAGTTGCACAACTTATTTAGAAGAATACCTCTTAGCTGATGCTGACAACCCATTAGTTTTATACTTAGATGATGTGGATGTACTGTTTCCTTATCCTGAAGTTTATGAAGACTTTTTTGGATTGTTGCGCTCTTGGTATGAGAAAGCCAGAAGCCGTCCAAATTGGAAAAAGCTGCGATTAGCCATCGCTCATGCTACCGATGTTTATATCCGGTTAAATATTAATCAGTCGCCTTTTAATGTCGGCGTACCCATTGAGTTACCAGAATTCACTAAAGAGCAAGTGCAGGAATTTGCCCGACAATATGGATTATCAGAAGATTCATCATTAGTAGACCCTTTAATGAAATTGGTTGGTGGTCATCCTTATTTGTTGCAGCTGGCATTTTCTCATCTCAAAAATTCCCCCGATATTACCCTTGAGCAACTGTTAGCAGAAGCGATAACAGATGCAGGTATTTATCGTCATCATTTGCGGGAATATTGGTTGAGTTTGCAACAAGATCCGAAATTGATGTCAGCTTTTCAAACGGTGATTACTTCTACTAAACCTGTAAGGGTGGAAAGCATATCTGCTTACCAGTTACAGAGTATGGGTTTGGTAAAGTTGGCGGGTAATGAAGTGGAGCCACGCTGTCAGTTATATCGCAGTTATTTTGGTAAGATGGTGAATTTCAGCTAATTTCAGGTAGACTCAACAGTCAGCGATCGCTCTGTTACGCTGTAAGATAGCAACAGAGTTTTTGGATAATTTGGAAAGGCGATCGCTCTATTGTAAACAAATCAAATAAACAGCGATCGCCTTTCAATCTTCTCTCATTACAGTGAGCGCTTTCCAGATAATGGGGAACTTGGGTTACATTGCATTAACGCATCCTACAAGAGCAGGCGATCGTACTGCAAGTACTGGCTATTCTGCTCTCGCTTCAACTCCTCCATTCCTCTGGGACATTTACCCTATTTCCGGCTCCGTTACAGTTGGTGTCACAGATTTATCCCTATCCGTTTCCTCCGCCTCGATAAAATATCCCCTCAACTCCTGTTGCAAAATCTTCCGCGCCTGGGAAATCCGCTTGCAGACATTCTGATAGGAAATATCTTGTTGTTCGGCAATCTCTGGATAAGAAAGTTCTTGATAAAAGTGCAGAATAAACGTCTCGCGCAGCCTCGTGGGTAAGTTATGAATAGCCCGACGAATCACCATCTTTCTTTCGTCAGTCTCGATTGCACATAAGGGCGTATTGTCAATATCAACCATTCCTTGCTCCTCATCAGATGCGTAATTTTCTATATCTTCAACTCGATTCGCCCCCCGACTGCGTTCTCGATGAATATCCACGCAGAGATTCCGAGTCAGCGTCATCAGCCAAGCTTTAAAATTAGTAATTTCTCCCGCATTCTTTTGCGTGTTCTTCCAAGCTTTCAACATCGCCCGACTGAGCGCATCTTCCGCATCAATAGGGTTTCCACCCATCCACTTGAGGCAGCAACGATAAAGATAATCTTGATTTTGTTGCCAATATTGCCAAAAAAATGTACCTATATCTTCAGTGCAGCCGCCAGAAATTAGTCTAGTCTCTACGGGGTAATTAAACATAATTTTTTGCTGAAAAAGGCAATTAAAAATTAACAAAGCCAATCAAAATTGCTTTTTAAAATAGTCTATTGAAGAAAGGAGAAAACAGAATGTTTTGTTCAGAAGGGGATTCCGACCCCTCCTGAACAAGAGCCACCAAAGTTTAAATTTGGTAGTGGTCTGAAACTTGATCTTTAAAGTTAGTAAGCTAATCAGCATTTAACTTGCATAACATGGGCGGGCTTTCCGTCCCACCCCACAAGAGTTTAATCTCATTTAGATATGCAAACTAGATGTTTTTCAGCTTAATTCAGTCAAATTCAAGAATCTGAAAACTCAATTGAGCCCATATGAGTGGATATTGTTGGTAGTTAAAAACTGATCCAAGCAATAGTTTTTAACCCAATGTTTTGCTTGATTCCATCTGTCTGTATTAGAAGATCAAGTTACTGATTATATAGCCGTAGCCAGATGTGTTAGGACAATATTGATTGCTCAAAGCCTTGGAAAACCTGGGTTTTCCCTCAGCATTCAGCGAGAAGTTGCGTGCGGGGGTTCCCCCCGGCCTTGCAAACTTCGGTGACTCAGCACTTTGCTATAAGGATTGCGTATGGAATAATTTATTTTCCATAAGCTACATCTTTAATCATTTTGATTTCCGTGATATGAGCAGAGCCATGTATTGGCTTATATATATCAACTATAGCTGCATGATTAACGGCATCAGGATATACGGGTTGTGCATTGCATAAAAATCTATAATTGATTCCTGAAACGAATTGAGTTGCAAATGCTACTGGACTGTATGATACACCAACAAAATCTTTGAAAATTTCTTCAAATACTTCAGATGCTTCTTTAGTGATATTGCAAGTAAAAGGAGTCCATCCTCCTAATGTTACGCCTAATTCTGACCCAGAATTCACATTTGTTGTAGACATGATTTTCTCCTGAAAAAAAGCATTAACTTACACTTGTTTGTCTCTGGCTGGAAGTGCCTTGACTTGATTTAAGTATGTGGCAATTTTCAATTGAATAATTCAGTAAAACTCAGGATTCGGAAAACTCAGTTAAATTCAGTTACATTGAGTTAAATTCAACTATTCAAAAACACATAACTATGTAAAAATTACACTCAACCAGGTTTTAAGCATCTAAAAATACCAGTGTTTGCCAAATTCAACACCAGCTATCAATATCAACCAGGTGGTAGCCTCCCGCCTGATGCGCCTACTTATGTAGTGCGACAGGCTGACACAGAACTGTACGAAGGGTTGTTAGCCCTTGAGTATTGCTATGTCCTCAACGCTAGACAAATGGGGAAGTCTAGCTTGCGAGTGCGAACGATGAAGCAGTTGCGGACTCAAGGTTTTGCTTGTGCAGAAATAGAATTAAGTGGAATTGGTAGCCAACAAATTACTGCTTCTCAATGGTATGGCGGGATTATTCAGGAATTGGTAAGCGGTTTTCAACTGCAAATAAATCGGCGCAGTTGGTTAAGAGAACGGGATGACTTATCCCCTATTCAATGCTTAAATGAATTTATCGAAACAGTATTATTAACTCAGGTTCAGAAAAACATTGTCATTTTTATTGATGAAATTGATAATGTTTTGGGTTTGAAGTTTTCTACAGATGAATTTTTTGCGCTGATTCGTCACTGTTATGAAAATCGAGCTATTAATCCAGCATACAGGCGGCTGGCATTTGCTTTGTTGGGAGTAGCTTCACCTTCGGAATTGATCCGAGATAAACACTATTCTACTCCTTTTAATATTGGTCGAGCTATTGAATTACAAGGATTTAAAATTGAAGATAGTGAGCCTTTGTTAAAAGGATTAGTAGGTAAAGTTAGCAGCCCAAAAGCTGTATTAAAAGAAATTTTGTATTGGACTGGAGGACAGCCTTTTTTAACGCAAAAACTGTGTTGGTTAATTGTCAATGACTGTCATAGCAGAACAGAATATTTACCACCTCAAAAAGATAAAGAAGCACAGTGGATTGAGCAAATTATCCAGCAGCAAATTATTAATAATTGGGAAGCTCAGGACGAACCAGAACATTTAAGAACAATACGCGATCGCCTGCTCCGCAATACCCCCAAAACCATACAATTATTACAACTATATCAACAGATTCTACAACAAGGAAAAATCTCTGCTCACAACTCCCCAGAGTACCTAGAATTACGCTTGTCAGGGCTTGTTAACCAAAACCAAGGCAGTTTAACAGTCAAAAATCCCATCTATGCAAGGATTTTTAATTTAGATTGGGTAAGTCAAAAGCTATCATTAGAACTTGCTAATTCCCAAAAAGTTGCCACTGACTCTATATTAATGTTCGTGGGTAGAGTCAATGCTCCACCAGAAACGACAGAAAATTTTCCGGATAATTCAGGTATTTTACAACAGGAATGGCAACAAATACGCCACTGTTGCCAGCAATTGGGCGGACGATTTCTCCAAAATTGGGATAATGGATTGTTATTTTATTTTGAGAGTGCAGAACAAGCCGTGAATAGTGCGATAAAAATTCAAAAAGCACTAGCGATCGGCCCTAATAATTTGCTAAAACAAGATTGCCAATTACATCGAATCGGCATTCATTTAGGACAGGTATTTTTTACAGATAATGATATTCTTATCCCAGAGTTATACATTGTGACACAATTACACACACAAGCTCAACCTGGAGGAATATGCTTATCTCCAACTGTCTATGATCAAGTAAAAGATCGCTTACCAGTAAATGTAGTTAATTTGGGTCAACATTATCTTACAGATATCTCAGAACCCGTATTTTTATACCACATTATTCCTGTTCCTCCTGTGTCGATTAAAAATACTATTAATTCCGTGAATTTTCCCTCTTACCCAAGTGGCGCAGTTCCCCTAGACTCTCCCTTTTACATAGAAAGAACTGCGCTGGAAATGCAAGTTAGTCAAGAAATTAGAAAACCTGGTGCTTTAGTCCGAATTAAAGCTCCAAGAGAAATGGGCAAAACTTCTTTATTACTAAGAACTTTAGACTATGCAACCCGTCAAGGCTACCGCACTATTAGCTTAAATTTAGAGCAAATTGACGATGTAATTTTAAACGATTTGCCACGATTTTTACGTTGGCTGTGTGCCAACATTACCCAACAATTGCAAATAGAAATGAAACTTGATGATTATTGGGACGAAGATATTGGTAGCAAAATTAGCTGTTCCCTTTATTTGCGTAACCATATCTTAAAACAAATAGATAGCCCTATTGTTTTATCATTAGATGAAGTTCAATATTTATTTGAGCATCCTTTAGTAGCCAAAGATGTTTTACCTTTATTTCGTTCCTGGTATGAGGAAGCTAAAAGAGAACCAATTTGGCAAAAGTTACGGCTGATTATAGTTCACTCTACAGAAATTTATGTACCTCTGCAATTAAAACAATCCCCATTTAATGTAGGATTGCCGATAGAGCTAAACAATTTTAGTTTAGAACAGGTACAAAACTTAGCTCAACGCTATGGACTCAACTGGACTGATGGACAGGAAGCTACACAACTAATGGCTTTGGTGGAAGGACATCCAGCATTAGTACATACAGCTATTTATCATCTCAGTCGCGGGGAAATTAGCTTTGCTCAATTCATTGATACCGCAGCAACATCAACCGGAATTTATTCATCTCATTTGCAACGTCATCAAGCAATATTGCAAGAACAACCTGAATTAGCAAAAGCATTAGATACCGTCATAAATGCTCAACAACCGATATCATTAGATTCCAGTATGACTTACAAACTAAGTAGTATGGGACTGATTAAACAGTTAAAACATAAAGTAATGCCAAGCTGTGAGTTATATCGACAATACTTTACATTCAGAAACACTAATGTAACCTGAATTTTCCTGAGTTTGCTGTGATTTGAGCCTTTAGGCATACAACAGGCGTTGCTGCCAGGAAGTGCAAACGCGCACGGACTAGTTTACAACTAACGCAACTATCCCGCACAAGAAGCAGAACTGCGATGTCTGCGACAAGCCGCAAAGCGTCTACGCGACGACAACCAAAACTCTTCCAACGCAGTCCCTAGAACCCAGCACTGCTGACAAAGCTTAAGCTCATCAGATGTCACCACAGGAACGCCACGCCTCACAGCATCGAGATATTCTGTAGTGCAACAGCTAACCCCCGCTGACTTTTGCTGTTGAGTTTAATCGTCATCCCTACTCTGCTTTAAGTGGGTGAGTGTGAACCAGGGTAAAACTATACTGTTGAGTTTTGCAACAGGTGCGATCGCTCCATTATGCAGATGAACAACAGTAGATTATGCTGGTGATGTCGGGTGGGGTTGCTTATATGTGCTTGAGTGCGGCTGTTGAGTTAGCCGAGATGATGCTAAGGTTTCCGGTTCCCGAATTAGATGAAAAAGGCTGAATCTGTTGCAGTTGCTCACGCCTGGGGTGCTGTTGCGTTCTTCGGATTAGAGTTTGATGCAGAAAGAAGCGATCACGCCTTAACATCGATTGCTGATTAAGAATTACCTTCACTTGGCTATCCCTGAAAAACTGACTTGCAAAGGCGGCGGCTGTTGAATTGCTCTGATATGGCGGCGGTTTGGGGTAGAGCTTGGTTCATCTACCTGAATTTTCCTGAATCTGCTGTGATTTTATAATCTATCAACTCCTGAATTTAACTCAACTTTGAATTTTCTAAACATAGTATAAATTTTCAGTAGAGTAAATTTTAAGGATACTTAATTTGTCTAAATTAGGCAGTAAACAAGCCCAAATCAACACCTAAAAGTCGCATGATTGCTTCAACTGTTTTTCTCTTTAGAGCGCAAAGGATAGGATTAACTTTGGTATGGCTACTCTGGCTCTACTAAAGATAGAGCTTGGCTGCTATCGTTGCAACACGATGGTTTTACTAGTCACAAATCTGCGCTTGTACAACTTGGAGTCAGACTTATTTCAAAAACAAGCTGATTAGACGCTGTGAAGTATTTGAGAAACTTCTTACTGGTTTTACCTGAAAAGAAGCTTCAGAGGACTTTTCGTGTTTTTTAGTTCCATTTGTTGAGGAACTACCATATCACAGTAAGGCATCAGTTGTCGTAAAAGGCTATTTCAGAAATATGAAGCAGTAGTACAGCATTGAGCAATGTTGCCATAAGAACAGAAAGTAAGTTATCTCTTTTTTTCTACTAGCAACATAATGAACGAGTACTTGTATACGTACACACAATAGGAGCTTAATTAAATATGTCATCTCAAACCCAGAACAAGAAGAAATTTAAAATACTTGCTTTAGATGGTGGCGGAATCCAGGACGTAGTAACAGCGGAAATTCTTCAAGAATTCGAGAAGCAACTAAAACTTGCAGGAATAGAACAACCTTTAAACCAATATTTTGACCTAATTGCTGGGACATCTACTGGTTCAATTTTAGCTATAAGAAAATCAAAAAATTCATAACAAACCATAAGGAGTTAGTAAAATTTTGAGCAATACTTTTCCCGGATTTCTCAAAAGTGAAAAAAAGTATTCACATAACTCAAGGATCAACAATTTTTTAATACATGGCGTACAACTGGCGAAGCTGTCAGGAAGTGCAAACGCGCACGGACTAGTTTAGCTATTAGGAAGAACGAGGCTTTGGTTACTGAAACTAGAGCAATAGACAGATTAGCCCACAGCCTAAGAACCCCTCGATCCCTTATAAGCACAGCCACAGAAAGGACAAAACCGAAACTTCAGCGACATAACAGCTTAAGTGCAATTAACGCAACTATCCCACAAGGTAGTACTGCACAAAAAAACAAAACCTATCCCACGGCGACAACCAAAATTCTTCCAAAGCCGTCCCCGGAACCCAACACTGGGGACAGAACTTGAGCGCATCAGATGTACTCACCGGAACGCCGCAGCTCACAGCGGCGAGGTATTCTGTAGTGCGATCACTAACCCCCGCTGACTTTTACTGTTGAGTTTAATCGTCATTCCTACTCTGCTTTAAGTAAATGAGGGTGAACCAGGCTAAAACTATACTGTTCAGTTTTGCCCTGGCGCGAGCGCTCCATGATCCAGATGAACAACACTGAATTGTGTTGGCAATGTCGGGTGGGGTTGTTTATACAGTTGATGGGGCGGCTGTTATGACTTTTCACGGCATCTGGAAAACGCGATTTTGAGGTTTTCTCAAACCATAATTTTTACGTTAGCTATTTTCATTAACTTTTTTAAAAAGCGATGGAACTGATTGCCGTTGAACCTGCTTTTAACCCATTTTTTTACGATATCTATCTGGAGAAGATGAAACTGAAAATGGCAGTTGACCTCATTGTTAATTGTTTTGAAATGCAGAATTCGTAACTTTAACATATATTTTTTGAGGAATGATCAAGATGGCAGCAACGGAAAAAAGACTGAACCGACACGATTTGCTAACAGCAAAACCTGGGCTATCAGGCTGGGCGGCAAACGCCTCCACCAAAAGAGCGATCGCTGAGTACATTCAACGCGGTCGGAGTAAGGTTGAAGTTCCGGCAAGAAATAGAAATATTGGTCAAAGTAAGCAGGTTGTGATTATTGGTGCTGGTGTTGCCGGTCTAACCTCTGCTTATGAGTTGCTCGTTAATGAAATTGGTTGTCGTTGTGTGATTCTAGAGGCAAATCAACGAGTAGGCGGACGAAACTTTACGGTGCGTCCTGGTGATGCCATTGTGGAAGAAGGGTTTGAATCTCAAATATGTAATTTCAAGAATGAATCAGATCAACCCTATAAACCCTACCTCAATGCTGGCCCTGGTCGAATCCCCTCTGCACACACACATCTGTTAGACTACCTCAGACGGTTCAAAGTACCTTTGGAAGTTTATGTAATGGACAGCCGTTCCAATTTGACTTACATGGAAGGCCATTTTAATAATTGCTCAGTCCCAAACCGACGTTTAGATAATGACACACGAGGTTGGATTGCTCAAATATTGTTCCAATTTTTGGATAAATATCAATATGCAAACTTGTCTGAAGAGGAAATCAAAAAATTTCAGCAATTGCTGGAAAAATTTGGAGATCTGAAAGTAAATCAAGGTCTTTACTTAGATTCTAATTCTGATCGATCTGGTTATAGTCGTTTGCCTGGTGTAGAACCAGGTAAAACTCTACCACCTTTAGACATCAAAGAATTGCTGGCATCGGAGTTTTGGGCAAGAGGAACTTCCTTTTATCAACCCCAAGATTTTCTCTGGCAGCCCACACTTTTTCAACCTGTCGGTGGTATGGATAAGGTTGTTGATGCCTTTAAGGAAAAGGTGGAGCAACTGGGTGGTGAGATTCAACTAGGCGCTGTTGTCACAAAAATTGCCTATAAAATAGATACCGAGAAATATTGCATATACTTTCAAAAAGATGGTCAAGAACAGATGATAGAAGCAGATTATTGCTTCAGTAATATGCCGATTCCTTTGTTGAAAGAAGTATTGGACGATGAACACTTTGACCCAAATTTTCAAGCAGCTTTACAAGCAGTTTATACAGCGCAATATGGTAGTAGTACTGATGCTACTGATGGATACCAAGCTAAGTTCCTAGCCGACACTACAAAAGTAGGCTGGCAAGCAAAGCGTGATTTGTGGCAAAAAGCTCATAAACCTGGTGATGTTCCTATCTATGGTGGCATTTCCTGGAGTAGTGACGAAATTGTACAAATTTGGTATCCATCAGATAACTATCACGCTGAATGGGGCGTGCTAACTGGCGCTTACAATTATAGGAATATAGCCTTTGAATGGGGAACAAAACTCCCAGAAGATCGCCTTACAATTGCCAAAGCAGGCGCGAGAAATTTGGGAGGTGATGCGTTTGCAGATGGTTTACAGCATGGCTTGGCTATTGCTTGGCAGAATATACCTTATTTGAAGGGTGGTTGGGCAAACTGGCATACTGTTGATGACAAAGAGACTCACTATAATAACTTGATTCAGGGCAACAAAAATTTCTACATTATTGGCGATCAACTCTCTGCCTTACCTGGATGGCAGGAAGGAGCAGTGCTATCTGCAATTAATGCGGTTAATCGGGTTGTTGATCCAACGTATTTTGTACCTGAAATTGGTATATTACCAGATACACGTTTGATGGTAGAAAGCGTTTAGTTAACGGGACTTAGTGGGATTTCAACAAGCTATCTTTGCCAGTTTATAGAGATACGTTTTTCCACTAAAAATCAGACCAGATTCATAAGCATTTATCCATTTGTTTGGTGCTTGAATGAAATTTGCTTTGGTATAGCCACTGTGGCTTTACCAAAGACAGATATCGGGCTGCTATCGTTGTAACACGGTGGTTTTACTAGCCACAAATCTGCGTTTGTACAAATTGGAATCAGACATATTGCAAAGACAAGCTGATGGGATGCTGTGAAGTATTTAAGAAACTTCTTCATGGTTTTATCTTAGAAGAAGCTTCGGAGGAATTGTCGTGTTCTTTAGTTCCATTTGTTGATGAACTGCTATATCACTTCCATAATGGTGAGGTATCATATACTGCTTGTAAAAGGTTTGAGGCACCATCCGGAAAGCGTTGGCAGCACGATTAACAACTGAGCGAGTTTAAGAACTTTTAACCTTACCACCAGTCACTCGGCTACCAGGGCATAAACCGTAAGCCATGAAGTAAAGTGCTTCACAGTTGGGAAGCCAGTGGGATCTAACCCCAACTCGGACAATAATGGAGCTTTTTCAAAAATCGAATACTAGTCCTAATATTAAAGACTTACTATGAACAAAGTGATTAAGTTTTTACCACCATTAGTAATACTGGCAGTCATAGCATTAATATGGCGATTCGTTCCTGATACTGGGTGGAAATATCTTTTTTTCCTCCGGCTACCGATATTAGTAGGCTTATTTCTTGTAATTCTGCCTACACTTGCTCAAGGTTATCTTGCACCGATGTTGAAGAATCTATTTGTACTCCGCAACAAATGGCAGCTAGTCGCGATAATTGTAAGTGCAATTGGTGCAGGAACTTCAGTCAGTTTAGTAGCTGCGATTATTTTAGCTAATGCACCAGCCCGCTTTTCTGTACCTGCATTAATAACAATTCCCGAAATTTGGCAATACGGAATAGCTATTGTCTTGAGTTTTAATGTTTGTATCTCGGCAGTTAATTTATCTAAAGAGAAGTTAAATCAGCAAGAAATAAATTGCGGAAAATTGGTTGGTGGAGGCTTAGGTATTGGACTATTATTACTGGTGAGTTTACTGAGACACTGGTTAAGTTACAATACTTTTTTAAAGCAGTTAGTTGCTAATATTCTGCTTTTTGTCAGAGAATATGATCAAGCTGGCTATATCAATCCTCAAACTGGTGAATTAACTACAGGACATCTAACAGCGCTCGCTTATTTTCTAATTGGATTAGTTGTTTATATCGCCGTTGGTTTAATTTATCATCCCAAGCCAGACCCAAATCGACGGGAAGCACCTGCTTTGTTATATGTGCTATTGATAAGTGCCATTATGGCCATTGCCTACGGTGGAGTTACATTTTATTTTGATTACTTCCGCATACCTGTATTAGTTTTATTTCTGGCGTTTTCCGGATTAAATTATTGGGCATATAATGTCAATCATTTTTTCCAACTTGAACAATTCCAGCCTAGTGAAAACACAAAGAATATTGACGCTGATGCCGGGGATTTTCAAAAATTCCTTGATAAACGCCTCCAACATCAACAGGGAGAAAAAACCTTAGTAGTTGTTTGTGCAAGTGGTGGTGGGATTCAAGCAGCAGGATGGACAGTTGAAGTATTAGCTGGTTTACAAAAGTTATTAGGAAAAGAATTTACTCAAGCAATTAGCTTGATTAGTTCTGTGTCTGGTGGTTCGGTAGGAGCAATGTACTATCTAGATCATTTTAATCAAGATGGTTATTTAAAAGATACCAGCTCCACCATCTCTGAAAAGAAAGTTAGAGATAGTTTTAATGCTGCTACCACTGATAGTTTAGATGCTGTTGGTTGGGGGTTTGCTTATCTAGATTTATGGCGATTTATCGGTTTTCCTTTCCTCATTAGTTCCAAATTTGACCGTGGTACAGCAGTTGAAACAGACTGGCAAGGAGAAATGAAAAATCCCAAACAATTGACAACATTAGGAACATGGAGAAAACAGATTTCTGAGGGGAAAATTCCCATTCCTGTTTTCAATTCTACTTTAGTTGAAAATGGTTGTCGATTTTTGATTACACCAATGACATTCGGTAAAAATGATGCCCAAAAAGAGAAAAAATACTTTGATTTTAATACTCTTTATGGAGCCTATAATTATGATATGAGTGTGGTGACGGCTGCCAGATTATCAGCAACTTTTCCCTACGTTTCTCCTATCAGCCGCAGCAATATAAATATTCCCGATAATAACTATCATGTTGCGGATGGAGGTTATTTTGATAACTCTGGTTTTGTCACAGCAGCAGAATGGCTAGACCAATTACTCCAAGGTAAAAATAATTCAAATATCAAACGAGTCCTGATATTACAAATCAATCCTTTTCCTCAATCTCTTTCAACTGAAAAAATAGATGGAAATGGAGGCTGGTTTATGGCGACTATAGGCCCATTATTAGCAATGTTCAAAGTACGAGATCCGGTTATGGCATCTCGAAATGCTCAAGAAGCCGATCTCTTAGCGAAAAAATGGCAAGCTCAGGTTGATATTAACTATTTTCCTATTTTCTTCCCTGATCTTGATAAGAATAACACAAATGTGGCAATTAGTGAATTTTATCGCAATGGTAAGTATCGACCGCCTTTATCTTGGAAGTTAACCGATAAAGAGAAGCAAGCTATTAAACAGGGTTGGTTAACAATTGAAACCCAAAGTACCATTCAAAACATCAAAACACTATGGCAGAAAACATGGAATATGCCAAACCATAAAGACGATTTCATAGAAAATATTTGATATATTAGGATTCTTACTTGATTTTTGAACGGCTTCCATCGTTGCAACAGGGTGGTTTTACTAGTATAAAGTGTCAACTCTAGCTTCAATTACGCTCTGAATAGAAGTGGAAATCGCAGACAGAAAGTCATACCCAGTTCTTGATTCTAAAGTATCAACACTAACTCTATAGCTTCTCCAGTCAGCAGTTCTCACACCTTGTGCGTTGGGTATATAAACAGCAATTACTCTGGTACTGGTATTTACGCAATGTAAGTAGACCGAAAACTTTTGCGATCGCTAAAAAATAGTCTCAAAAAAGGAAGTCATTTTTTATGCTTCTAAACTAACAGTAACTATCTCAACCTCTTGTAATTACGTTTTAACGCATATATCAAAGTTTTGTCTCAAAGCTTTGAACAGTCTGGCTTTGGAGTTTTCGGACAAGTCTAATTACTCGTGGCGATCGCCTAAACTAAAAACCAGTAATATAAGTCAAGTTTATAAATTGGGCTGTTAATTGCCACGCTAGATGAAATCAGGTAGTAAAGCGATACAGATGACATCACAAGACGCACGACAATACGCAGCAGCCACCGAGCGTAACCGCGAACCAATTTTAGAAATACTGTTAAAGGTATTACCTAAGAGTGGCAAAATTTTGGAAATTGCTAGTGGTACAGGCGAACACGCAGTTTACTTTGCCGATAAGTTCAATTGTACTCCAAGAAGCTGAAGAAATTCGCCAGTATTGGGAAGAACGGAATCAAGAGCGTTTGGCTGATATTAGCACATTGCCCCCAAAACCTGAGTACAAAGCTGCTTGGGAGAAATTACAGGCACGCAAAGCTAAACGTGCTACCGCAAGACCATGATTTTTCTCATCGACCATAAGAAGGGCAAGCCTTAATGCTTTTTGGTAGCCTTTCTACTGGGGGATGGCTTGATGTTCTACTGTGCAGCGATCGCCAAACACGACAAAATAATATCACTGCCAGTTCTGAATATAGAAGTTTAAGTATGTTTTCTCGCAAAATTTCTCTGAGTTTGCTGCTACTGTTTCTGGGAACTCACATTGGTATTACCCAACAAGCAGTTAAAGCTCAAACGCCAGTTTCCCCTGCAACTAATACAAAATCAGTATGTCCCGCTCAATTAGGCACATTTATAGATACTGCTATTAATCGTCCTTTATTTAGTCGCGCCCGCTGGGGAATTTTAGTTAAAAATTTAGTTTCTACGCAAACTCTTTATAGCCATGATGCTGAGAAATATTTTATTCCTGCTTCTAATACTAAGTTATTAACTACAGCAGCCGCACTCAAGCAATTAGGAGCAGATTTTCGCATTCGTACTTCTGTTTATCAAGAGGCTGATGGTAGTTTGCGTGTAGTTGGGAGAGGAGATCCCAGTTTAAAAGATGCTCAATTAACAGAATTAGCCAAGCAGTTACGCCAAAGAGGTATTACTCAAGTTAATAACTTAATTGCTGATGATAGTTACTTTCAAGGAGAAGTTGTAAATTCTAGTTGGCAATGGGAAGATGTACAAGCTGATTATGGCGCACCAGTTAACAGTTTAATTTTGAATGAAAATGCTGCTGTGTTAACACTGTTGCCGCAAACTGTAGGCAAACCATTACAAATTAAGTGGGCTGATCCTACAGAAGCGTATCAATGGCGAGTCGAAAACAATTCTGTAACTGTTCCAAAAGATGAACCAGGGGTAGTAGAAGTTAGGCGTGATTTAAAAGGTGCTGTGCTGCATTTGCAAGGACAACTACCTGTTAATTCACCACCAGAAATTACTGCGATCGCAGTCTTTGATCCTACACAAAATTTCTTACGCCACTTTCGTCAAAGTTTAGCAGCCGCAGGAATTTCTGTACAACAAAAATCTAGTGCTGTTGGTGGTAATAATGAACGGGAAATTGCCGCAATTGAATCTCCACCTTTATCTGAGTTATTAACAGAGACTAATATCAATAGTAATAATTTATTTGCTGAGGCTTTATTAAGAACTTTAGCCTATAAGCAACCATTAACCAACAACCAAAACACTGCTGATGTTGGATTAAAAGTGATGCAAGAAACATTAACTCAATTAGGAGTTAACCCCAACAGTTATAGTGTTGTTGATGGTTCAGGATTATCGCGGAAAAATTTAATTAGTCCAGAAGCTTTAGTACAAATTTTACAAGCAATAGCTGCATCACCAGAAGCAAAACTTTTTCGTGCCTCTTTACCTGTGGCTGGAGTTAGCGGTACTTTAAAAAATCGCTTTCGCAACACATCGGCTCAAGGAATTGTCCAAGCCAAAACTGGTACTTTAAGAGGTGCGATCGCTCTATCAGGATATATAGAGTCACCTCAATATGAGCCATTAGCTTTTAGTATTATTGTGAATCAATCTGAACAACCAGCCAACACAATACGGCAAGCTATTGATGATATTGTTTTGCTATTAACACAGCTACGTCATTGTTAATTACAGCAGAACTTTTACAACAATCAATAAGAAAGCTATACAATTTATCCTGTAGTTAAATATCCCAAATCTACAGGATTTTTCAAGCAAGCAAAAGTAATTAAATACCTATAAAATTATATATTCTCTTATTTCTTATGTCTTCATCAAAGCAATAATTATTCCTATTAGGGAACCTAAAAGCAGCACGGTACCACTGATAGTAGTTATCCCAAAGCCAATCATTCGTTTTTCTGCGGCTTGATAGTATCCCCAAGCATAAACAATTCGACCTACTAGCCAAATAGCACCAATAATTGTTCCCCACAATGGGTTAATGTAGTAAGAGAACAACCATAAACCCGGTAGGAATAAAACAGTTTGTTCTAAGGTATTTTGCTGGACACGTAATACTCGTTCAAAATTGGGATCTCCTGTCATTTGGGGAGGCATAACTTTATATTTTGTTCTAGCTCGACCAACATTAATTGTGATTACCGAGTACAGCAGTAGTGTTAAAGCAGTAATGAGACTAGTCCAAGGTGACATATTCAAATCCTTCTTTACTAACCAAATATCATTATTTAGGCTCAATTAGGAGCAATCGCCTATAAGCTCAATAGATTGACATAAAATTTGAGCCATCACATCACTACTTAGAATAGCGTTAAAATTTTCACATCTTTTTATAAATATGTTGTAATTATTAATATGAAAATTTATTGTCAATTTCTCAATTATATGACTAATAACGTTACGCAAAAGCTTAAGCAAACTTCTAATAGTTTGCTCATGATGAGTGAATCAGAATATCCCTTTGAAGTTATTTTTTGGTCTGGAGAAGGTCAGCAAACTTTAACCAATCAAAAACTTCTTCAATTAACAGGTCATCCTTTAGAAACTCCAGTTGAAACAGTTGAGTTAGACTATTTTTTTCGTAACTCTGCTGAAGCAAAAGAATGGCATGATGAAATTCAAAAACAAGATGTGCAAAAATTTCAAGCTCTGGTGAAAACTCTCAAAGAGAATCTCACAGATATCAAAGTTTACCGTTTGGGGACGATAAATATTGATGTCTATATTCTTGGTAAGACTGTATCTGGCGATTTAGCTGGAATTTCTACAAAAGTTGTTGAAACCTAACACAACTATAATTTTTGGTAAGTGTAGGCAGACTTTCAGTTTGATACCAAGTTGCCAAAGTTCGTTTGTTTATCACACGAATCAACATTCAATCATACAAACTAAGGCAATTTGGTATGAATTAAACTAACTGTCTTTATAAATTATCAACTCTAGCTTCAATTACACTCTGAATAGAGGCAGAAACTTGAGAAAGGAAGTTATAACCAGTTCTTGATTCTAGAGTATCCACGCTAATTCTATAAGTTCTCCAATCTGCGTTTCTTACCCCTTGTGTATTAGGTATATCAACAGCAATGACTCTAGTACTGTTAGTTACGCCACTAACTCCTAAACCTGCTCTATCTAAAACTACAATAACTTTCCAAGTTCTGGCTGAGACAGTAATCCTGTTACTAGTACTTGTAGCAGCAGGAAATGAGGTTTTGTAACCGTTTGAACCTGTTCCACCAGTACCGTAAGCTCCCGAAATAATATAAAGCTCTTTACCTTGATTCAGCACCAAATCTCGACAATAATTTTCTAGATTTGCCCATATACCCTGATTATTATCAGGAGCTTGGGGAAGGATATTTGACATCAAAAATGTAGCAGAATTATTGATAACTGAATTGGTTCTATCGGCTGAAGGAGTCATGTGTCCTCTATCAAAACCACTACCAACGTAATCACTACCTTGGACTCGATAGCAACTGGAAGGTACCGCAGTATCTGCTCGAAAATCATCTTGACGAGGTGTGCTTCCTAACCATGATGAGTTTAATTGCCAACTTACCCAATTAGGTATTTTTCTAGAACAGTTATATGAGAGCGCGTACTGGCTTTTAAGTAATAAGTAGTTATTGAGGCTACTAGTACCAGCAGTACTAGGATTCCCCATAGTTAAATGAATACTTGTTGAACTTTGAGCATTCAGAGGCTTCTGAAAACTATTAAACAGAGCAATAACTATTGCTGGTAAAGCAATAGGTACAATAACTTTAAACAATTTAGATTTTTTCATTTGTGGTTATTTGTTTAGACAAACTAAAATGATTTCTGTATTGATTACAGAAATTAAGTAAAACTTAGCGATTAAAATATATGTCCGGTTTAATAAGGAGAGGTAAAAAAATCGTAAACCGGACATTAATTTTGAGTAATGATTGTGCTAAATATTAGTACAATTTCTTAGCCGTGATTTCCGCAGCAGTAAGCAAAATTAACTGTAAATAATCGCAGCTAAAAATAGATAAGTATATACTTTATATGTAGAAAATTGCTATGGCTTGTAGCTACTAGCTTGGATGAAATAAGGTGATCCTTTAGCTAACAGCCAAATTATATATTATCCCCGCTTGATTACTTACGAAAAGCTTTCAACCTCACCCCTAATCCTTCCTCGCTTGCGGGGCTACCGTGTACACACAAGTCGAAAATTTGCTGTATGAAACCGCATCCCGCCTTGAACTAAAGTTCCAGGCTAATAGCCAAAGTCCACAAAGCGTGGACTGAAATGAACTTCTTGTTGCGTCCTCCCAAGAGGACTTACGCTATGAGACTCGGAATTGATTCAGAGGCGGGATAGATGCACTCAACCCAGATTTGTGTATACACCGTAGCCGCTTGCGGGGAGGGGAGAGTTTGCGTAAGCAAATGCGGGGTGGGGTTCCGAATGTATTACAAGCAAGTAAGAACCGCTATAAAGACTGATTTAAAGAAGTGCAGACTTTTGTTGATGTAGCAACACCAAACAGAAGCATAAAAAAATCTTGAGCGATCGCAAATCTATTTCAGATCACCAAAACAGTGCTGAGTGCTGACTGATCTATCGCTTCTCTACTTCAAACTGTCGCTGTTTTGCCTAATTTCCATACCAGCACTTTTTCGCGTGATTCTATAAGTTGCATTCCAATTTTTTCTAGCACTCGCTTTGAAGCTATATTATCGGGGTTACAGCCAGCAGTCACACTTTGCACACTAGGTTGAGCTAACGCCCAATCTATCACAGCTTTCGTAGCTTCAGACGCGTAGCCCTGTAGTCGATATGATCGAGCTACATAATAGCCAATTTCTAAGGAACCAGTAGGTGAAAATGAGCTATCTGGAATAACTTTAACCATAACATAACCGATAAGCATATTTTCTGCTTTATGAATGATTAAACTTCCCCATCCCCATTCATGTTGAAACTGATATTTACACAGAATATCTGCAATCTCTGGCAAAATTTCTCTAAATTCTTCACTCTGCCAGTCAGGTAAAACTTTTACCCCTAGAAATGATGCTAATTTATCATTTCCCATGATTGCTACTTTTACTACTTCAAGCGTAAAAGGCACTAAATTTAATCTTGTCGTCACAAGTTTTTCCATGCTACGACCTTCCTATCTGATTTACTGTGTACTTGAGTCGCTGATCCATTTCAATACTTTCGGGTCTTTGTTATAGCGGTATGTAACGTTATCTTTTGTAGTCACAGGTTTTCTTTGACTTGCCTTGGTTCTAATAGTGGCAAGAGAATAGTCGGTTAATGCTTGAAGTTCTTTATGAGAAAGTCCAACAATTGTTGTTAATGCTGAGTTTGTTGGTTCTATTGTCAGTTTATGATCAGGCAAAATTTCTATTGTAATTTGCTCTTTTTCAATTGGTTTAATAGCAATTGCTTTTTGTTGTCGATATTCATCTATAGAAACAAGTTTCCAGCTAGATTCTTGAGAAAGTTCTAATACCCATTGATGATAATTAAATAAGCTTTCCCGATGTCCAACACTAATAAAAGTTGTTTTCGTTTCTTGTAATTGTTGATATAAATTACCTTCGTTATTTAAATCTAAAGCACTGGTAGCTTCATCTAAGATTGTGAAACTAGGATGTGTAATTAATAACCTTGCAAACGCGAGGCGTTGCTGTTCTCCTAAAGACAAGATATTTTCCCAAGGTACTTCTGTATCAAAACCATTTACACGGGCAAGCAAGTTTTGTAGATTAACTTGTCGCAAAATCTGTTCGAGTTCTTTGTCGCTCATTTTTTTATCTGTATGGGGATAAAGCAACTGTTCGCGCAAAGTTCCCAAAATAATGTAAGGTCTTTGGGGTAAAAATAAGACTTCTTTGAGAGGAGGACGCACTAAACGACCAGTTCCTGCATTCCATAAACCAGCGATCGCTCTTAATAAAGAACTTTTCCCCCTACCACTAGGGCCAACAATCAATAACCCTTCACCTGGCCCAACAGCAACTGACAAATCTTCAACAATTGTCTGTTCATAATTTGGCGTTTGTAAAGTAACATTTTCAAAAGCCAAACGTTTTTCTTCTAAAACTTTAATAGTACTGACATTTTCTGGTTGTTTACTAACAGCTTGTAACGCATCCAAAAACTGGGCTAAACGTTGTACGTAACTAGAAAATCGACCTGAAACACCAAATTGAGCTATTAGTTCCCCCAGAGCAGTAGAAAACATGAAGCAAGTTATACTAATTTGGTTAATTTCTCCATAATCAATTTGATCCTGAAGAAATAAAGGAGTAAGAATATAAGCCGAAAATACACCAATTGCTGACTGATATGCTCTACCAAAAGCATCTTGCCCTCTCTCCCAATTCATCCTGTGTTCAGCCGTTTTTAGCACATTATTAAATCGGCGTTCAATTATGTTTAATTCTTCCTGTTCTCCCTGAAAAAAAGCAATTGATTCAGCGTGATTACGGACATGAGTCAGGCAATAAGCAAAGTCTGCTTTAAACGCAAGTTCTTCTTGATTAATTTTATTTAAGTATTGATTTAAGTAAACAGCTATTAAATTACCTACAATTGTATAAATAACTAAATAGACAGCTATTTCTACAGAAATTGTCGAGAGAATTATTATAGAACTTCCCATTACTAGAACTTTTTCTAGGAAGGTAGTTGAAAAATTTAAAGCATTGCTGATAATAGGTTCTATTTCTTGTGACAGGCGTTGGTCTGGATTATCTACATCAGATTTAAAATTAATTTTATAATAAGCTTGATGACTCAAATATATTTTTAAAATATGATTATTTAGCCATTTGTACCAATCAAGAATAATTTTTTTCTTAACATATCTTAAGAAAGTCACTATGATGACGCTTACTACAAGAATGATATTAGATAGCCATAAAGTACTATAATATTTATCAAGGTTTCTCTCTTCAATAATGATATCAGTTACATAGCGATTCCAGTAGCTATTTGCAGCATCTATACCGACAAATCCCAATATCAATAATATTAAAAGAATGAGCGCTCCCCATGAGCGAATCACATCGGAAAATGCTCTTCCTTCTGCTTTTGTTGGATACCAATAAGGTTGAGCAACTACTTTCACATCCTCCCAAAATTGGGTAATAGCTGAAAAAGGATTTGTTGTAGTTTGCTCGCGTACAGATGGAGTTTGCATATTCTAAAGATGTAGCTGTTTTTAATTAAACTAGGAGTTTTGAAATGGTCTTTAATAATTAATATCAAATTCAGAGAATCATCTATATATTATATAAATAATTATTAATTTTTAGGTAAAAATAATTGAGTAAATATAAATGAAGTAAATAATAAAATCCCACTACCAACTTTTAAAGCAGTAGGGGATGTAGACGCAGTAGCGGCTAATTTTCCGTTCCAGACGCTACTGCAAAAGTATTTTTTAACTGAGTACCTGTAGGGTGTAAAATAAGAAAACAATGCTCAATTCTCTAATTTTTCTTAGTTAGTAGTACTTCTGCGATCGCCTGCGAAATAGGATAGTGTGGTGAATATATCTCCATCCAGAAAAATTCCCCGACTGGATTCACTTCCAGGAATACGTGGCGACCATCGGGGGTGACAATAATATCAATCGCCCCGTAGTTTAAGCCAAACTCAGCCATTAGTTTGAGCAGCTTTTTTTCAATATCTTCTGGCAATTCGTAAGGTTTCCAATTTTTAACTAAAGCTTTCCCTTCTTTGCGCCAGTCGTAAGTAGATCCTTCCAAGCTTTGCGAATTTACTGCGGCTGTAAATACGCGGTGTCCCACAATAGTTGTCCGCAACTCTAGGGCTTTGGGCACGTTTTCCTGAAATGTCATCGGACAAAAACGCAGTCCTTCCATATTCTCCAGATCATCTTCTGTAATTGGAGTGGTAAACACAACATTTTCTCGCCCCTGCTCATCATAGATAGCAAAGGAAGAAAGCATCTTGGTAATGATACCTTGCTCACACTCTTGAGCGAATTGCTTAACTGCTTCGGGGTTGTTGGAAGTCAGGGTACGAGGAGTTAAAAGTCCGACTTCTTTGGCAACTTTTAACTGTAGTTGTTTATTATTAGCCCGATCAACATTTGCCATTTTATCAAAGTGAAATCCTGGGAGGCTGGCAATCATTCCCCTGACACTGACGCGACATTCCTGAATTGATGCATCTCTGTATTGCTTGTCCATTGAATCGGGGAGTTTCTGCCCGTAGCGCATCCGCCGATACCAAACTGAAGACACTTCACTCAAATCGAGCTTTTGTTCGCCATCAGTAATAATTACACGCTCAGTATCACCGCAGTAAATATCTAGTTTGACTTCGGTGGGATATCTGTCTGTATCAAACCGAAACGCTTTTTCGCCTCTAGCCTCAATTTCTTTGATGACTAGCGGAATGCTTTCGTTGTCTTTGCTAAATGTGACTATTAAAACGGTCATAAAAAGTGTGAAGTATGAAGTCTGAATTATGAAGTGTAAAGTATGAAGTCTGAATATTTAATTGTTTGTTTGAAGTAGGGCATCTGCGATCGCATCTGAAATTGGCAAGTCTAAATCTTTCTCCAACATTCCCCATTCTCCTACGGGGTTATTTTCCAAAAAGACGTATTCGCCTGATGGTGTGAGGATAAAATCTAACGAGCCAAACAACAGCCCAAATTTACCCATAAAAGCTTGCAAACGACGCACAAATTCATCCGGAACCTGGTGGTGTTGCCATGCACCAACTTCAACACCTGGTTTACGCCAATCAGCTTTAGCTGTTGCATACACATCTGCATTCAGCGCCCCTACAAATACATTGCCATTTACATACGCCACACGCAATTCTTGCTGCTTGGGGATTTGCTCTTGAAAAACCATTGGGCAATAGCGTAGTGATTCGGCATCTTGCAAGTCTTCTTCTTTAACAGTGCTGGTGTAAAGAAAGAACGAGGAGTTAGCTTCCATACTGTAGGAAAGAGTAGTTAAAAGCTTGCTTACCATTTTGCCGTTGACTTGCTTGAAAAACTCTCTTGCTGCTTCGGCTTTATTCGTAACCAGAGTTTGGGGAATAGTAAAACCTACTTCAGATGCAACCCGCAGTTGACGCAGTTTGCTACCTGCATAATCTATTCGTTCTAAATTATCTACCCAAGTAGCTCCTTTGAGGCTGTCCCAAAAACCATTTAAAGTGGCTTTTGATTCTTTAATGCAAGCTTCGCGGAACTTGGGTGCTAATTCTTTTCCTAATTGTGGTTCCCAAATGCGGCGCATCCACACAGCTTGCACCTGCTCTGTACTGATAGATTGGTTGTTATATTCTATAGTGTGGTAGCTTTTAGACTTGTCAAAATGTGCTGCTAATTGTACTTCTAAAGGAAACTTATCAGTATCTAGACGAAATGGTTGCGCCCCTTTTTTTGATAAGGCTTCTGCCACTCTATCTATTGTGAAGAAATCACCACTGTGGCTGATTAATAAAACAACATCACGAGACAGGTGCATAAAATATATAAATATTAAGGTATGTTAACATCTTTCTAGATCCTCGACTTCTTAAAGAAGTCGGGAATTTAAAGGCGATCGCCTCCATGTTATGGATTAGGTAATATAGAAGCGATCGCGTTTTCAAAAGTAGCTTGCAGTTATTTAATAACTGCCATTCCCTTATTTTTAGATGAAGCTAACTAGGTTTAGTACTCTTCCCAATCGGAAGGATACTTTCTACTTTCGTAAGGAGCAGTATCAGACACTTCAGCAACTTGCTCTTCTAAAAAGCGAGCAAAGAAAGGTACTGCTTCCACGTTTGCAGCTTTTGTTGTGTTTGTAGACATGGTACTATTCCTTAATATTGGTTGTTAACCAGGAGTAGGAGTTATTTAATAACTCCTAATCCCTTATTTTTAGATGAAGCTAACTAGGTTTAGTATTCTTCCCAATCGGAAGGCCACTTTTTAGTTTCGTAAGGAGCAGTATCAGACACTTCAGCAACTTGCTCTTCTAAGAAGCGAGCAAAGAATGGTGCTGCTTCGATGTTTGCAGCTTTTGTTGTGTTTGTAGACATGGTATTATTCCTGAATATTGGTTGTTAACCAGGAGTAGGAGTTATTTAATAACTCCTACTCCCTTACTGTTAGATGAAGCTAACTAGGTTTAGTATTCTTCCCAATCGGAAGGATACTTTAGAGTATTCCGAGGAGAAGTATCAGACACTTCTGTAACTTGCTCTTCTAAGAAACGAGCAAAGAAAGGTACTGCTTCCACGTTTGCTGGTTTGACTGTGTTGGTAGACATAGGTCATTCCTTGATATTGGTTGTTACCCAAGAGTAGTAGTTATTGAATAACTTCTACTGCCTTAATTTCCGATGAAAAGACTAGAGTTACTTGTCTTCCGCATCTATCGGAAACTCGAAAGTTCAAAGCCAAGAAGGAGTTTGTGTTCCTTCAATAGTTTGTTCTTCCAAGAAACGCGCAAAAAACTTTACCATTCGTACATCCACACTTTTGATTGTGTTTGTAGATATGGTGTTTTTCGTTAAGTAAATTTCTGGGGCAATTAAATATATATCAGCAATCAAATGTGTGGTCAAGGACAGTTAAGACATTTAAGAAATAAGTATATTAAGACAGTTAAGACAGTTAAGACAGTTAAACAAAAATTAGTTAATAATTAGTAACATTATAAATACCATTGCCAAATTACGAAAGATTTAATGCCTAGCTTGGCAAAAATCTCAGATAATGAAATAGGCTCAAGAATTTAGAGGTTATTTATAAAGTAAAAATAAAATTCTCGTAGTGGCGTGGCAAGCCTTAAATGTTGCATTATAAATTTCTTGTGTGATAAGCTCTCTAGCCCGTCCGGTGCGGGCAGAATGCCCACACCACAAGAGTTATTTTTATGCCCTATCTTAGAAGATGTCTGAAAACTTTTTGGTGTTGTATTTAAGACTTGTAGCTCCCCCTAAATCCCCCGTTTTAAGGGGGACTTTAACTCTGGTTCCTCCCTTAAAAAGCTACGGTGTACACACAGTCAAAAATTTTCATGTTCAACCACATACCGCCTAGAATTAAAGTTCCAGGCTCATAGCCAAAGTCCACAAAGCGTGGACTGAAATACATTTTTAGTTGAGTCATCTTGAGATGACTTTCGCTATGAGACTCGGAATTCATTCCGAGGCGGGACAGATGCACTCAACGAACATTTGTGTGTACACCGTAGCCCTTAAAAAGGGGGGCTAGGGGGGATCAAGCGCAATATTTATAACTTCTGGTATTATTGGAGAGCTAATGAGCGATCGCCCAGAAATAATATCGGTCTTAATAGTACAAAAACTAATTGTTGGTGGGATGGGTATCCCCACCATTCCATATTCAAAACAGCCAAGATACCCATCCTACAAATTCATTCAATCATTCTGCAAATATGCAATGTCCTATTGTGGTGAAACAGGAGTTACGCAGACTGCAACTGACATAACAACAAACCAAACCATTGATTTGCATCAGTCCAGGTTTGAATAGGAACTAAACCTTGGGTTTTGAGTTGTTGCTGAATGCTGTTCAGGTCAAATTTGCGAGAGATTTCAGTGAGAATAGTTTCGCCTGGGGCAAAATTAACGGTGAGGTTGAGAGATTTTAATTGCACAGTTTGCGATCGCATACTCCGCAAGTGCATTTCAATTTGATGTGCGGTTTCATTATAAAACGCCCAGTGTTCAAATTGTGTTGTATCAAAATTGCCTTCAAATCTGCGATTTAAATGTTCCAGCATATTGATATTAAATGCTGCTGTCACGCCTTGGCGATCGTTGTAAGCTGGTTCTAAAATTTCTTTTGATTTTTGTAAATCTACTCCCAGAAGGAAATATTCACCTATTTGCAGTGCATTGGTAATTTGTGACAAGAAAGTATCACACTCTTCAGGTTTGAGATTTCCCAAAGAGCTACCAATAAAACCTATCATTCTACTTGGTGACTGTCTTGGTGGGAGTTGTGCTAAAGCCATTTCATAAGTTCCAGCCAGTGCGTAAACTTGCAGAGACGGATAATCGTTGAGTAACTTTCTCGCGCTATTTTCCAACATTCCCGCACTTACATCTATTGGCAAATAGCGCCCAAGATAACCTAAATTTTGGTAAGCATCTAGCAAAATTCGGGTTTTTGTAGAACTACCACTGCCAAGTTCAACTAATTCACACGCACCTGTAATTTTGGCGATTTCACCAGCATACTGTTGTAAAATTGCCGTTTCTGTGCGAGTTAAATAATATTCTGGCAACTCACAGATTAGTTCAAATAAGTCCGATCCTTGGTCATCATAAAAGTAGTATGGGGGTAAAGATTTGAGGGTATGAGTTAACCCTTTCACAACATCACTCCCCGCCGTTGATGTCACTACTTTTGTTGCTTCTACCAAACGCTGTATTTGCAAACGTTCTTCAATACTTTTTGGGGAAGTAACTTTGCCGTTGACAGCTTGAGATATTGTCATTTAACCTCCGCAGAGTTGCAGTAGTAGATTGTTTGTTCGCACAAACTTTCCTCCTCCAGCTAGTGAAACACACAGCTCTAGCTGCTAACATCACGCCTAAGCTAGATTAATCAAGGTTTAACACTAAATTCCCGTATTTACCACTAAAAAAGCCATAAGTTTTCGTTAATTAACACTGGTAGCACAGCGAAATCCAGTAAAAACTTGACGTACACTGGGATAGTACCAGTTACGAAAACTACAACGTGCTACCCACAGACGAGTTGCCCAACTACCACCTTTTAACACACGGTGTTTGTTATCAAAATAAACTTGCGAGTAACCCACATAAGGGTAACTTTGAAAACCTTGGTATGGCGTAAACCAAGAAGCTGTCCATTCCCAAACATTGCCGAGGGTATCTAACAAACCGTAGGGACTTTGGCCTTCAGGGTAATTACCCACTGGGCTTGTCTGACCAATGAGGCGATCGCAATTACAATATTTCAGTGAGGGCATTTCTTCACCCCAAGGATAGGTGCGCCGACGTTGAGCTTGAGCATCCCAACTAGCAGCTTTTTCCCATTCTGCTTCTGTGGGTAAACGCTTGCCAACAAACCGTGAATATGCATCAGCTTCGTACCAACTCACACCGCAGACTGGATGATCATCATAACTGCGATCGCTGTGCCAATAAAGCGGTTGTGTCACCTGTTCTGTTTGTAGCCATTGCAACCCAGCCTCCGACCACCACTCAGGATTTTCATAGCCTCCCGCCGCCATAAATTCCCGATATTGTCTGCAAGTCACAGGGTAACGGTCTATCCAATAAGTATTCAGATATACTCGATGACAGAGACTCTCGTTATCCAACGCATCAATAGAATTATTTCCCATCTCAAACTCCCCAGCCGGAATCATCACCATCTGAGTGCTGAGTGCTGAGTGCTGAGTGCTGAGTGTTGAGTGCTGAGTGTTGAGTTTTATGTTCTTCCCTTGCACCCTTGCACCCTTTCCTATTTTTGACAATTCCAACACATAGCTGAGAATTTCACAGTGTTGACTTTCGTGCTGAATTAAAAACCGCCAGAGACGTTCTTGCGGTTCAATATCAACTACTTCTAAATATTCCAGCACTTTCTCTCGCACTGTCTGCAAGTAATAACGGATTTCTGTTAAGTTTGGTAATTTGACACGTTCTGATTTGGGTAAACCATCAGCTGCAAACAACTTACGGTATTCCGGAAATAAACATTTTAAACCCGCACTATGTTCTAGTAACCATAAAGACTCAGTATAAGCAATATGTCCCAAGTGCCAGCCAACCGGACTAAAATCAGGATGATATTGACTACAAAATGTAATATCATCTAGCTCACTCAACAGCTTTAAAGTTTTCTCACGACACTCATTTAAAGCAAAATGAATAAATTCTTTGGTGCTAGATTTGCTCAATTTTGATATCACAGTCTTCTCCCACACTGATGATGCTATTTTCTGGACAAGGAGTCCAGTTACCAGGAAATAAAGGTTCCGAAGCAATAATTACCGAGTTCGGAAAATTCAGATCATCTCGTATCCAATACAAAGATGGATTTGGTGAACCAATAGCAAAACGCGAAGCTATCAGACGTTTTCCGTCACTTAAAACGATGTTTGCTAAAACCTTGATTTGATGACGTTTCGCTAATTCAGAAATAGCTAACAAAGTGGCGCGTAGCGCATATTCTGGCGAACGATGTTTGTGAATTTGACTCTGAGAAAGTAACAACGCAAATAAATGTTCAGAATCGGTACTTCCATAAATTTTGTCGTAAAAATCGGGCGTTAAAGTGCTGCGGATTTTTCGGTGTAATGTTTGCCGAAAATTTTCAATGAATCCGTTATGCAAAAATAGCCAATTTTCATGATTAAATGGCTGACAATTAGCAAAATCTAAGGCTTGTCCTATTGTGGCGCTGCGTACATAAGCTAATACACAACTTGATTCCACGTAACGGCTCAGATGCGGTAAGTTGATATCATTCCAAATCGGCAGTGTATTTTTGTAGATGTAGGGAGCAGTATCTTTGTGAGTATGATACCAACCCATCCCAAAACCATCTGCATTTACTACCCCAGAATTCATTTCGCGGGGTTGGTAACTTTGGACAATCAAAGAATGTTCTGGTTTATACAGAAGATGCTCCAAAGAAACAGGCGAACCAAGATAGGCAAGTAAACGGCACATGATAAAAGTATTTACTCCCAATTGCAGTACAGAATAAGCTGGATTGCTGAGAATTTCCTAAATTGTAAATAAGTTTGCCCTAGACTCGCCCTTCTCACCCTGCAAACCTCCTGATGCGCTACAGTTATCTCAAGTTATATTATTCTCTATTAATTAGTAATCTTGACTACAACATTATTCACCAATAATTGCTAATGACTAACTCAATGATGGTGATTTTCCCATATAGGCATAATCAAACATGGGTATTTGATGATGAGCGTTTAGGTCTGGTGCAAGAACCGTTTGTGAGTGGTGTACCAGAAATGATTGATATTCTGGTTCAAGGTATAGCTAATGTGGATGAAGGATTTAAACTGCTATTTTCTGCTAGTCCTTTCCCTGGTTATCAAGCAGAATTAACCTGGTTGCGCGAAGAGTATAACGGTAATTGGTATCTGTGGGGTGAAAAAAGTCTGGAAGGTTGGCTATGTCCAGCATTATTTAAGTATTTTGAGCAAGCACCAGCAAAAATTTATTGTCAAGCTGAAGGTTTGTATTCTTAAATTATGTATGAAATACAAGATCCCCGACTTTTTGAAAAAGTCGGGGATCTGAGCATCTCGATATTTAGCTATATTTACGAAACACTAGGCAAGACTGAACGAAGAGTATTGATGAAGTTTTGCGCGTACTGCTGAGTAGAAAAATCGAGGGCGCGTTGGCGTGCAGCGACGGCGACATTTTGGGCAAAATCTTGTTCGTCTAGATAACGCAGAATTGCGATCGCCAATGCTTCTGGATCATCGTAAGGTGTTAATAACCCATTAATCCCATCGGTGATAATTTCGGTGGGGCCGCCAGCATTACCAGCAATGACAGGTTTACCCAGCGCCATCGCTTCGATAATCACAATTCCAAATGGTTCTTGATCAGAAGCATGAACAAAGACATCCATTGCTTGCACCCATTCGGGAATATTACGCTGGAGTCCTGGCATAATTACTTTTTCTTGCAATCCTAAATTTGTAATCTCGGACTTGAGAAACTCGTCGTAGTCTGGTTCTAAATCATGTTTACCACCAACTACGACACAATGAGCATCAGGATATTTCTGCAAAACTTTTGGCATTGCTTGCACAAGGACGTGCATTCCTTTCCAGCGTTGCAATCTGCCGACAATGCCAATTAGCGGCCCCTGTAATGGCAAACCCAACTTTTGCCGCGCCATAGCAGGAGTAGGCAAAATAGCAGGATCAAAACGATCCAACGCTACCCCTGGATACACCAAATATACTGGTAGTTGCGGGGTAATTTTTGCTTGTGCCGCTTGAATAGCTTTGGTAATGGTGACTACGCCACGCGCTGGCATCAGATTAACTAAGCGTTTTAAAAAGTTTTTCCCATCGGGTGTTTCTTGTTGATACCACAGTGTCGGTTTACCTGCCAGTAATCCTGCCAGTCCGCCTGTTAAATGAGATAGCCACATCCAACTGATAATTACATCTACCTGTTGGCTTTTAGCTATGAGTGCTATCTTGATGGCTGTGGCAACTAAACGGTGTAATTGGCGGACACGACCACTAGGAAAAACACGTGCATCAATACCAAGCGATCGCACCTGTTTGACTAAGGAACCATCTTCGCCAAAAATTACCAACCACTCAATGTCGCTATTTCGTCCTTGCTGCAACAGATCCCAGAAAGTCATTTCACTACCACCGCGTTGTTCAGCCAATGGCATCAGGATCATTACTTTCATGTCGTTAACCTCTAGTGAAGTTGATTTATTTTTTGCGACTGGTGGTATTTATGTCCTGCCATAGCCATAGCCAAAAATCCCCACAGAATTATTCCGGCGATACTTAGCATCCCACTACCGATAACTAGCTGGGCAGTAGCACTAAAACCAATGGCACGGGCTGTACTTATAAAGCTATCAAAACGTGATTCTGTGTAATTACCAACGCTAAAAATTGTCAAAATTAATCCACCCAAATAAAATACAGCTCCAAACCAGCCAAGGGTGAAAAACATATCTAAAATACCGCTGTCAATCACAAAAACTTCAATTTGGCCAGTCTTTTCATTGACTTTCCAAGTATTGCCGATGCCATTACCCAATAAATTAGAAAGAGCTAAACTGAGGTTTCTGTCGTAACTTCCCGATCTATCCTTAAAGCTAGTATCTTCTTGAAGATTACTAAAAGTCTCTAAACGAGTTGCCACAACGTCAGAAATTGGCTCGATAGTAGTCAATGGCACAACACAGGCTGCTATAACTAAAATTAGGATGATGAGCCGCATTTGAATACGGGCTTTGACTGAACCCATAATCATAATTACTCCGAATAACCAGCCTCCCCAGTTAGTACGTGCTTGTGTGAGTAAAAACGATAAGTAACCGACAGCAGAAGCGGGAAAGATTAAGGGGCCTGAACTGGTAAATAACAACAAAAGGCCTGCTTGCATCACCGCACCAAATGGCCCGACTGAGTGCAGCGTACTCCAAACACGCATTCCGAATGGTACAGGATTACCAGAACTCGTAAATAATTTTGACTGAATTAGCCAATATCTATCCCATTCAGGGGCGACGACAAATTGATAGATACCGTAAGCACCGGTCAACAATACGCACCACAGAAATGTGCGCTGTAAATTTTGGCGATAACTGGGATAATCTCGCCAATTCGTGAATAAGTGAAACGCAAAAACAATCGGACTGAGCCAGTCTAGCAAGCCGCGTGCCACTGGGACTGGAGCATTATAAATTAAGCCGACGAGAAAACCGTAAATTACGCCGATAAAAGCCAATATAAAAGGTAAACCTCCCTGACGAGAGGCTTTAGGAAAGTGCCGCAAAAAAGTGGCAATTGTTACAAATACAACTAAATAAGGGGCAATTAAAATTTGTCGGGTGGGATCCCAGCCAACTCGATAGTCTATTAAGCGAGAAACTAACGGGGTGATGAACCACATCCACCAAGTAAAACCGATGTAAAGAATCGGATGACGCAAGTATAAAAATATAGCTACGACAAATGCTGTTGCTGGGTAAATCAGGCGTAACATACTAGCACCAATAAAGTAGCAAGTTACGCCCAGTAAGACAAAGCCGAGAATGGCTATCCAACCCTGTAGCGATCGCTGTTTTGGCGAAAATGGAGTTTCTGAAAAGCTATTGAAAAGTAATGGTTGAGAAATCATGCCAATTTGTCATTTGTCATTGGTCATTAGTGATTAGGAAACACTCAGTTTTGAGTTTTGTATTGTCAAGTTGGCATGACTTTGCCATGTCTGCCATCCTTGCCAGCGACCGCGCCATGAAGCTAACAATTTGCGAGTGGCGAGTCGGCCTTGGCTGGGGAAAAATCTTAGCCATTGGATGCAGCCGAAACAGTCTCTCGTGCCAATGAAAATTGCCCACAGCAAGAAGATGATGCGACGTAGGGGTGATAAATGTTCTAGTAAAACTAGGGTTTCGTTATGGACTAAGTTAATTTGAGCAATCGCATTAAAGTTATTACGTTGGTCTTCATCAAATCGCTGTGCGGGATAGTGGTCAACTGCAACTTGCGGGTCGTAAATCATCTGCCAACCCGCACGTTTTAAGGCGAGAGTAAACGCCATTTCAAAATGTACTTGTGCGCCTGTACCTCGCATCCGCTCGTCAAACCGGAGATTAGCGATCGCCTGAGTGCGAAAACTCATGTTCACACCTTTGAGAACATCAACAGGGCGTGGTTCCCCAACTCCGAGGTGATGGTTGCCAATGATGCGCCCAAACCACTGCAACTGCCCAACTACAGCGCGAGAGTCGTCTTCGAGTTTATGACCGTGATGTATCCAATCACGCCCGCCAACACCGCCAACTTGACTATCCGCGAGAAAGTGAGCGTTAATTCGCTCTAACCAATCAGGACGAGGTGCCGCATCATCATCAGTAATAGATACAACATCTCCCTCAACTGCTGCGAGTCCAGTGTTGAGGGCGGCAACTACTCCTGGTAGAGTAACGGTGACAGTTTGTAAAGGCAAATGATGTGCTGGAAAGGCTTGGAGAAATTGCCAAGTTTGCGTATCCGTATCTCGGACAACGACGATCACTTGATCGACTGGTTTAGTTTGCGCTTGCAGTGCCAAAAGGCAGCGAGATAGATCTAGAGGACGGCGATAGGTCGGGATGAGAACTGTGTTCTTCATTATTTTGTAACTCCTCAAATAGATCCATATAGGTTTGAGCCATAGTTGACCAACTGTATTGTTCAGCAACGGCGCGGGCGGCTTGACCCATTTGTTGCATCAGGGTGCGATCGCTTACTAAAGACGATAAAGCAGCAGCTAAGGCATCAACATTGTCTGAGTCTGGTAAAACAATGCCACACTCAGGTGTGACTAACTCTGCCCCACCGGTAGCTGTGGCGGTAATTACAGGCAACCCAGAGGCGAGGGCTTCTAACAAGACCAAGGTGCAAGCTTCATAACGGGAAGGAAAGACAAATAAATCCACTGCCCGCATGATTTCGGGGATATCACGGCGATAGCCGAGAAAATGTACCCGTTCGCTAATTCCTAAATCGGCGGCTAACTGCGGAAAGGGGCTACCATCAGTACTCCCGACCACTGCTAGGTGTAAATTAGGAACTTTCACCAAGGCGTAGAGAACGCTATCTAAATTCTTCCGTGGTGTACGGATATCTCCGGCAAATAATCCTAAATTTACATTCTCTGGTAAGTTTAATTTTTGGCGACAGGCAACACCGGGGGTAAACTCGTGCAAATCCACACCATTGACAATTACCCGGATGCGATCGCGCGGTACGCCAATATTAATTAGTTCTTGGGCAACTTTCTCGGAAACGGCGACAACTACTTTAGCGCGTTGAAAGGCTTGTTTTTCCCAACGGGCATTTAAGGCAGTGTATAGCCACTGGTAAAAACCGTAAGCATCAGGGCGAACGCGAGAAATATGTACAGGCGATCGCAACCAAGAACTATGCACAAAATGCACAGCATTCACATCAGCCGCAACTTTTGTAATTGCGCCATTTATTTTTAATAAATCGATTTGAGAGCGATTTTTTTGTAGCCAAGCTGCACTTTTATGAGCAAAAATCACATTACGAATAAACTCACTAGGATAGCCTTGAACAGAAATGGGAATCCAATTAACTTTATTATTTTGTTCAATTTCTGGTGCAACTTCGCTGGCTAATAATATTAAGTGATGACCACGACGAATTGCTTCTTGAGCAACTTCATAATTGACTCTTCCTTGTCCATCACCTTTTTTAATTTTGTGGGTAACAATGCAAAGTTTCATTGGTTTTAATAAGTATAAATTTGAATAAAAAAGGCAGGAATGAAGAATGATTTATCTATTATTTTTCTTAACTTACAGCAGTTTTAATGTATTTGTACCACACCCTTCTTGTTTTCTTCCTTTCTTCCTTTGCGTCTTTGCGTGAGATTTAAAAATGTGGTTTATTTACCTGAAAATCGCTGTAATTCGATACACCATCTGCTACGAATGCAATAAATAACTAAAAGTTCTCACCTTCTGCCTTTGCCATAAATATTCACGCTGACCTACTGACTCTTAGCAATTGATTAGCTAATGGCTGCGGAGTAAAACTGAGTGTCAGTGCTACTAAAGTTCTAAAATTCAATTTTTGTTTTTTGAGTGCTTGTAATAAATAAGGACGGGCTGCTGTTATTTGCTGATTCCGCATTAAACCAATCCCTAAAGTTGTATGCGCTTCTAACCATTTGGTTTGGAAATACTCATAAAATTCTTGTAGTCTGCTATCTTCCATAAAGGTTTTGTAGCAAAAAATTTCGCTCTTGGCTTTGCGAATTTTAGCTTGAGCATTTCTACTACCACTGAGCATCGTGTCAGTTTGGGCGTGACCACGATAGTAAGTTAATCTTGTAGGTTCATAATAAGCATGATAACCAGATATACAGCAGAGATAGGTTAAATATAAATCCCACATTCCGCCTACTTCTTGGGGAATACTATCCCAATCAATGAGATGATTCCGAATTACACAAGAGGCTGCGGTGGCAATACTTTTATCAATTAAACCAATTTTTGTGAAAGATTTATGAATGCCTGGTGCTAATATATCTCGCTGGAAACCGCGTGTATTTTCTTCAGTACCAATTTCATTAATGTTGCCATTACCATCGATAATATATTGGTCACAAAATGCCAAAATTAAATTAGAATTTGCTTCTAAAGGTGGAACGAGTTTGGCTAAAAATTCCTGATTCCAGATATCATCATCGTGGAGACTGGCAACATATCGACCGCGTGCCATTTTAAAAGCGTGCATTTGATTAGCTAACATACCAACATTTTCTGGATGTCGCCAAAATCTAATGCGGTCGTCGTGAAAAGATTCGATAATTGCTTGGGGATTTTCATCACTACAATTATCAGAAACAATAATTTCAATATTTTGATAAGTTTGGTTAACTGCGCTAGCGATCGCCTGCTTGAGATAATCGGGTCGATTATAAGTAGGGATAACCACACTCACAAGTGGTTCAGGTAAATTTAAATTTATTGGCATAAATTTAACTCGTTAGTTCTATCATGAAATTCAGCGATAGTTTTGTCATAAATTTTTGTTAACCGCTGAACATGAACATCAATAGTAAATTCTTGTTGATACCAAGCTTGGCCTGTTTCACCCATTAATTTAGCTTTGGCATAATTGGTAGCTAATTCATTAATTGCCGCCGCTAATTGTGCAACATTATTAGCTGAAACCAAAATTCCTGTTTTGCCATCTTGGACATGTTCCGGAATTCCTCCAACAGCACTAGCAATTACAGGTCGATAACGTGCATAAGCTTCTAAGGTAACAAGACCAGCAGGTTCCGGCCACAGACTGGGAAAAATCACCGCCAAGCACTGTTGATACAGAGTTTCTAATTGCTCAGAGGTACACCAACCATGCCAAGTGATGCGATCGCTTAAACCCAAATCATCAGCTAATTTTTCCATGTTGGGTCGATTCCAACCATCACCAGCGATATCTAAATGAATGTGTCGCTCAGTTTTGGTTAAAGCTTTGAGTAGCCACTCTAAACCTTTATCGGGAACAATGCGACCAGCAAACAAAATTCGCTGATCTTGATAAATTGTCCGAGTCAAAGGTTCGGGAGTTACTTTAGGTAATTGCACACCACAGCGCAGCGCCATTACTCGCTCTGGTGCTATACCAGCATGAATAATTTGCTGACGTACGTATTCACTGTTAGCAATTACCGGAATTCTGAGCTTTTTGAGGTTAGTTAGCGGATTGTAAGCATTCCACCAATTACCTAAAATTTTTTTTGGTCTGCGACTACCACAACCATCTACGACATGACCCCAAACGCACCCCAAAGGATTAATGATGCGATCGCAAATTTTGCCTCGGTCTGCTAAATATTTTGTCCCACTCGGACAATAACTACAGTGATTGTGTAGAGTAAATATTGCTGGACATTCTTCGCGCAATTCTGCTAAAAATTCTGGGTCGTGAATGTGCAGTAATTTGAACCGCTTTTGATTCTCTGTCTTAATAGACTTAAGGATGCGTTGATGCACAGCCTCTTTTATGGAGATATCGGTAGCTGCTGATATTTGCGAAAGTGCTAAAGAAGCCACGTAAGTTTCAATACCGCCGCCGCCGTTAACGTTCGTGTTAGTGCAGTGATAAATCATCCTTGGTTCAATTACTTGCATAGAAATAAAAAATCAAAGTTAGTTAAGTAATCCTTGGTGCATAAAGATTTGGTGGAATTCTTGTTGGTAACGCGCTTGAGTTTGTTGTTCTGCGGTGGTTCTGGCGGCTTTACCCATTTCTGCACAGATAGCTTGATTTTCTGCCAAAAATTGGAGTTTCTCTGTCAAAGTTGGAATATCTCGTGGAGGAATGACAAAACCATTTATGCCATCTTCTACAACATCAGCAGCGCCGCATTGAGATGTCACAATGACAGGCAAGCCACAAGCCATTGCTTCTAAAGCTACCAAGCCAAAACCATCTTCTACAGAAGGTAAAACTAAGACTGAGCATTTACCAAAAACTTCTCTAGGATCTGTCTGATTAAAATTCCAAAACTCTTGTTTGATATGAGAATTTTGGCTGAGAGTATTTTCCATGAATATCCGCAAGGCGCGGGTAGAAGTACCCCCAACTATTAACAATTCAGAATTAGGAATATCAGCCTTGAGGAAAGCATTTACTAAATAGGGTACACCCTTACGCGGCTCAATTGTACCGACATAAAGTACACGAAATACTTCATCTCGTTTAGGCGTAGGATGAAATCTATTCGTATCTACGAAAGGTGTTAAAACAGCAACTTTTTCTGAGGCAAAACCAGCATCAACAAATGTTTGTTTTGCCACCTTTGAAAGCACAACAATTAAATCCGCTTGCTGACATTCCTGAGAAAATCGGTGCAGCATTATTGGATTCATGGTTGCTACAGTCGGATCAGACAAAGATTTTATCTCTTGCTGAATTTGTTGCTGCATAAATGGAAGATAATTATTCAGGCAATAAAGCCAAGCTTTTGCACCTTTTTGTTTAGCTGCTTTAAAGCCTAAATTAGTTTGACCAGCCACCCCCATAATTAAGTCACATTCTTGTGATTTCAGGTGTTTACTTACCTGATTATCAAAATATAAATCGCTTAAGAGTACAGCTAAATCATTACGACGACGTAATACAGGAGTAGCTAATAATCTATGACTCCATTGAGAATGTCCTAAAGGATAAACTGAAAAACTCGTTTGTGGTTTTTCTTCACCAGAACAAAATACAGTTAAATCACCTAGTTCTTGTAAACCAAGAGCAGCATTTGCTAAACAAGCTCCCTGTCCACCTGTCCCTAATGGGGTGTTACAACTTAAAATAACTTTCATAATCTATTTAGTAATCACGGTTTTTGAGCAAACTTCATCAAAAATTTGTAGATAATCTTTTACTAAGTTGATATAACTAAGTTCTGCTTGGAGATGGGAGCGATCAAACCTCAACGGATTTCCAGAAAATTGAGCTTTTGCTACAGTAGCTATGACTTGGCACATTGCCTCTGTATCAGTTGGCTCAACTAACCAAACTCCTGGTTTATCTTGTAAATAATCCCAGTTTTCGCCTTGCGGTACTGCTGCCAAAATTGGCCGATCTGTCATTAGATATTCATAGGTTTTACAGGAAATTCTTCCCCCAGATGAGCCATCTGGACGATTGGGTAAAGTAATGAATAAGAGGTCAGCTTGCCTTGCTAATTGAATTGCTTGAAAATGGGGCAAACTATTAAATACAGAGACGACATCCGTCAAATTTTGATTTTCTAAAACCCTCTGGACTACAAATTCTGGAAAGCTATTTCCGTAGACTGCTAAGTGTACGTTTTTTTGCCATTCAGGATGTTGAGCTAATACTTGTTTAATAGCTTGACCCGCAAAAACTGGACTAGAACTTCTATAATCAATCGTGGCTCGTTTATAGTAGCCGAGTTCCATCCAAGCTTGGTATAACTTTTTGAGCAAAGTTTTTTCGTGATTGTGATGATAAAACTGATACCAGCCATTCATGCCGCCAGTATAAACAATTTCTAATTTGCTATGGTTCACTGGCGTAGAAATAGGAGCAGCAAAATCTTGAGGATCAGCACCACAACGAATTAAATGCAGTTTTGATTGTTGTTTAGAATGTTGGCGATTTTTAACAGCATTTAAGTTGAATTGCGAAACATAAACTATCGCATCAGATTGACGCACATAAAAATTTTCTAACCAGTAATCTAAATGATTATGTAACCAACTCATCGCATCTGGGTGCATATCAGTACAGGTTGGTGAATCATCTAAGCTTAAGATTAAAGGTAAACCTGTTAGCCATTTCAGACAGATACCTACTAAACCTGCTGAATAAGGCATCATCAAGACAAAAATTGCATCAGGTTTGTGTTTTTGGATAATTCGATAGCCTTTAATAATGGCAGGGATTACCCAAAAAATATTTGATTCTGGCCAAATTAGCAATGATAAGAATTTCTCTAGTCGCAGCTTGCTGAGTAGTTCAATTAAACCTTGGGGATACCAAGTTTTAGCATAATACATGCTAACGTCTTCATTCAGCACAGCATTTTTAGTGCCAGTTAAAACTTTTAATTGCCAAGTTTGTTGGAATTGTTCTAATAGTTTCTTAGCTCGGTTGGCAATTGGTGTTTTTAATGGTGGCAGGTCGTGCGTAATACATAATAAAGTTCTTTTGGGCTGACTACTATCAGCAACATTATTAGTATTTGAGCTATGTAAAGTAGCTGGCGAAGTGAATTTCTGCATAAAATTAAACCTGTTGAATATATTTAATCAGCTTGATTTGTTTCATACTGCATTTGGTGGTATTTCCACAGTTTGCCTTGGAGTTCTAATAATTCTTGATAGCCGCCTTGTTCAACAATGCGTCCTTGTTCAAGTACGACTACTTTGTCTGCATTCGCAATCGTGGAAAGTCTGTGAGCGATCGCAATTACTGTACGACCAACAGATAGCTTTTCTATAGATTCCTGAATTAAACGTTCGGTAACAGAATCTAAGGCGCTGGTGGCTTCATCTAAAATCAAAATTTCTGGATTACGTAGTAAAGCGCGAGCGATCGCAATTCGCTGGCGTTGTCCTCCAGATAATCTTACGCCTCTATCTCCTAATTTAGTATCAAAGCCTTCAGGCATTTCTTCAATAAATTCGAGTGCATTAGCTAAACGTGCGGCTTCTCGAATTTCGGCTGCTGTTGCTCCTGGTGTACCATATGCAATATTTTTCCACACAGAAGTGTTGAAAATAAAAGTATCTTGACTAACTACAGCGATTTTACTTCGCAATGAATTGATATCAAATTTTTGGATCTCAACCCCATCAATCATCACATGACCTTGAGTAGGATCATAAAATCTAGGAATTAAATCAATCAAAGTACTTTTACCAGCGCCTGTTGCTCCTACTAGGGCTGTAGTTTTGCCTTTTTCAATGCTAAGAGTAATATTGTTGAGGACTAAATAGTTGGGATTATAGCCAAAATCTACAGAAACAATATCAATAGAATGTTTTAAGCCTGCAAATTGCAACTTACCACTTTGTAAGTAAGTTTTATCGTCAGTTCTCATTAAATCTTTAATATTATCTGCTGCACCCGCCAGTGTATTCAAATGCGCTCTTGTACCATAAAAATCTTGCACAATTGGTACAACTCGAAATAATACAAAGAAAAATGTGAGTAGAGAAGCAACCTGAAGTGTACCATTGACAACAAAATTCGTGAAAGCAAAAATAATCATGCCGATGAGAATTGTACTTGCGATACTTTCAGTTAGAGGTTTAACCGTTGTCCAAATTAAGACAACTTTTTTACAAGTTTTGACTACATTATCACTAGCATTATAAAATTTTTGCCTTTCAAAATCTTGAGTGGAAAATGCTTGGACTGTACGAATTCCGTTAATAAATTCTATAGCTGTGGAGGTAAATTGTCCGTTAGCAATAGAAATACTAAAACTCGTTTCTCTCACCTTAGCATTCAGGGTTGATAACCCAACACCTGCTAAGGTAAATAACAGTAAAGAAGCAATAGTCAGCTGCCATGATAGTAAAAACATGGAAGTAAAGTAGACAGAAGCAGTTATCCCTCTGGTCATCAAAAAAGCTGTGCCACTAAACCATTGTTTGATCCGCTCAATTTCTGTGGTAATGGTATTAATCAGTTCACCAGAACGAGTTTTAGCAAAGAAACTTAATGGCAAACTTTGTAACTGTTCAAATATTTGCTTTCGCAGGCGATCGGCTAAATGTAGTTGGGTGGTTTCTGTATAAACTTGTGCTAAATAATTGAACCCAGCTCGTAGCCAAGTACTCAATAAAATCAACAGGGATATGCGATACAGTCTATTAATAGCCGAAGTATTAGCAGCCAGAATCCAAATATCAAACCACTCAATACCAGTTTGAATAGGTTTAGCATTCGGATTAGTTAAATTTTGCAAGAACGAAAGTAAAAAACCAATGCTAAAACCTTCAAATGTTGCTGCTAAAAAGGAAAAGACTAAAGCAAAAATAGCAACTTTGCGAAAATATTTGAATTCTCGTAATATTAAATGGTTGTTTTTCCAGAAGGTACTAGCTTTAAATAAATTTTTGAGTGTTTTGTTTGATTGAAAAATCATGAGTTTGTCAACGGAATTTTTCTAATTTCTACAGGTTGCTATAGATGCTCTGTAATTACTTACTCTAGCTGAAGTGCGGCAAATGAAGTCTTCAATTACCGCACTGCTTGTAGAGATTTTAGCTAGATAGAGAAAAGAGCAATCAATAATTAGTAATCATCAAATCAGAATTTAGGAGCCAGGAGCTAGAATTCAGTCTGAGTTTTAGACCCTAACATGTACAAAATTAGTACTGGGTTGAAACTCTGCACGCTCTGGATTCTGAATCCTGAATTCTTCTTCAAGAATTATTAATTATTAAGTTTGATTCTGCCTGAACTTGCCACGAACTTGTTATGACAGGTAATTGATTCAGTGAGATTTGTGTGTCTGAACTCAATCGTACTGCTGCTGCTAAAGTCCAACAACGAGACCCAATAAAACCCATATCACCCCGCAGTACATTTAATAACTGTGGTAAATTTTCGATGCCATATTTACGCATCCAACGAATTAAGGGTGTAATGTTGCGCTTGGTTGTGGTGGAGAACTTAATAGCTTGAAAAAGTCTACCCCGTTCTCCTACATACCACTCACGAGAGAATACAGATTCCGGTGAGTTAATTTGCAACAACACTAGCAATACGAGGATGACTGGACTTAGTAATAGCAGCATGACAAAAGCTGCAATCCAATCAATGAGTCGCAAGCACCATCCCCAAGGTTGGCTATTTTGTTTAAACAGTAAATTTTCTGAAGATCCGTAAAGAAACATGGGTTTATGAGCTTCTTTACAAGCGTCTGCCCAAAACTTTATCCAAGTCTCACCAATTTTAGGGTCTACACTAACCAAATTAACAGGGGAATGTTTTAAGCAATTTACCAATAATTGCTCATTTTCTAAAGCTGGTAAATATGGCTGTTTAAATTTACCAGGAGATTTCACTAACAACTGACCTCGCCGCCATTGTAGTGTGCAATATGCGGTGCTTAGAAGCTCTGCTTCTTGTCGCCAGACATCGCTTTGAGGTTGTGGAGTTACATTATAAACAGTCTGTGGAGTACGAACTAATGAGCTGGTCATGTGTCTTTGGATTAGTACGATAGTAAATTGCTGATCTCGAAGGCGATTCATGCCAAAGACTTTGATCTGAATCTTGTCTTGCTCTAAAAATTAGTAGATGACTGATTAAAAAAATATACTTCAACGCTTCATTTTGCAGAATTTTGCCGCTCTGAAGACAGAGAAACTACAAAGATAATAATTAGGTAGATAGCAATCAATATTGGGGAAATCTTGCGGGTAAACTCGCTGTTGTTTGGGTAGACGAGATATTAGATAGATGTAGAGGTACATCATCCAACACTCTCTTACCCAATACGTAATAAATGTGTTGAACTTTGTCTACCTTTGTTGTTGATTTTCTCAGTTGGAGAAAACTAGTCCACGTTTGTCTTTTAGCTGCTTGGAAGGGGCTTTAATCTCTAGGATATAAGAGTCTGTAGAATTGACTATACGCGGAATTAGATTCTTTATTTAGTCTTTAAATTCATCAGACTTAACCATGATAATTATAAAGCTAATATAAATATACTGAATTTTAACTAAGTAAATAGGATTGAATTTTGACAATAAAAATGTTTAATCAAGACATTATAGCAATCCGATTTTATTTGTGAATTTACTTGTGAAGGTAGGGAATAGGGAACGGGGAGCAGGGAATAGAAACTATAATGAGTTTTTTTCACAAATCAAATAGGAGTCCTATATTTAATAAAAATAAAAAGACTCAGAACCCCGACTTCTTGAAAAAGTCGGGGTTCTATTTTGCCAAAGATATAAAAAATATGTGCGATCGCATCCGCCAAAAGAGCGATCGCACATATACCTAAATTCCAATTCGCTATTATTTTTCTACCGCTTGTTTCAAAGCCAAACGGTATTCCTTGGGATACTGGACAAAACTGCTGTCAGAGCTAGAAACGCCATTAGCGACAACTCCAATTAGATTTAACTTACTCAACATTCCTGTAGCTTGAGCAAGTTGGTGGCGCGTTACAACACCCATACTAGCTACTAACACCACACTCCGACAGGATGATGCTGTTAACATGGCATCTACCAAACCCAATACAGGCGGAGCATCTATCAGTACCAAATCATAATTCTCTTCAAAGGTTCTCATCAGTTGCATCATCCGCGGAGAACTCAACAGATGCGCCGGATCAGTCGGTTTCGGCCCCGCAGTCAAAATATCGATGTAGGCTGAACCTAAAGATTGAATACCAATTTGGTTTGGTAAACTAATTTCACTACCTAGTAAAGTTGATAGTCCTTGCTCATTAGGCAGATTTAGCTGTTCGTGCAAACTGGGATTGCGTAAGTTGGCATCAATCAGCAGGACTCGTTTGTGTAATCGAGCCGCACTCATAGCCAAACCCAAAGCCATACCTGATTTAGCTTCATCGGGTAAAGCGGAAGTAATCATCAAAGACTTCAAACTAGATACGGTATTGAGCAGTTCAATATTTTTGTAAATTAAGTCCAGTGATTCCCAACGTGGTGGCGACTGTAATACTTGAATTGTCCAAGGCGCAGGTGTTTCCGGCTTCCCAAAGGGCAACTTGATAATTGAATCTCTGGCTCTAGCAGGTGGTAATTTCGGTGTTGTTCCCAACAATGGTAGCGCCACTTGCTTCTCTAACTCAGCAGTTGTATGTACAGCATCATCCGATGCTTCACGTAAGAAAGCGGCAATTCCTCCCAACATTAACCCCACCACAGCACCTAATAAGAGGTTTTGTTGCAGGTTGGGGCCTAACTGCACACCAACATGGGGTTCTTCCACAACTTCCCAATTAAAGCCACCTTTAGCTAGTTCTTGACGCAATTGTTGTTCAGCTCTTAACAGTTGCTCAAATCTTTCCCGGCTAAATTGCAGCTGTGGTTGAATACGATTGTAATAAGCTAACAAAGGTGGAAAGCGTTTGATGTCAAAACGTAGTTGAGTTTCTTTTTGTGCCAAAGTTTGATCACGGGCGCTCAATGCAACTATCGTTGTCTGAGTTGCTACTAGTTCACTGGCAAGGTTCAAATCAATTTGGCCAAACTGTCCTTGTTCTAACAACGTATCTCTAGAACCGACTACGCCAGGTGACTTTGTGCCTAAAGTCCTACCGACTTCTTGTTCTAATAATGCTTTTTGGCTGTTTAGCTGTTCTTGCAGTTTCTGCACATTTGGCGTTTCATCAGTGAAGCGCAAGCGTTCTTGAGCCAAAGCTAGCTCCGTTCTTTGAATTTCGTTGAGCAATCCTTGGTAGCGAGTAGATTGACTCAAACGAGAAGCAACTAGCGCATTTTGGGGAGAACGGTTAAGTTGTTCTTCTAAAGATTTTTGTCGAGCTACAGCCTCTTGATATTGAGCGCGAGTTGCACGGCGTTCTTGCTCAACATTATTCAACGCATCTTCTAGAGCTTTGGCTTGAGCCACCGGGTCGATTAAATTTTGGTTACGACGGAATCTTTGCAGGTTGGACTCAGCTGCATTTACCTCTTCACTGGCCTTACTCAATTGTTCTCGAATAACTTGTAGGCCTTTTTGTAGGCGTGCATCTTGCTGTTGTTTGTTATATTCGACATAAACTTCCCGAATAGCCGTTAAAACTTTTTGTGTTTTTACAGGGTCTTGAGCGGTGTAGTCTACTTGAAAAATTTTGGTAGCGATATTATCGTCTTTGGTTTTTAATTGGTTTAAAGCTAAAGCGCCTTTAATATCACCAACAGTAATATCTGGATATTCTCGACGCAGTTTATCAACTGCCTTTTGAATCAGTCCGGAACTCTGCATGAGATTTAGCTGAGTGCCTGTGTCTATCTCTACATCTGGTTCAGTAAACTGATTTTCGGCTCCAGCTGTTTCTTTTTTACCTTGATAGTTGGGTTCTATTAACAGTTGCATTGAGCTTTTATAAGTAGGCTTCGTCCTAGCAGTCATAATTGCGGCGATCGCAATTGAAGCCACAAATACTGCGACAAACCAAGGAAACCTGCGAATAAAAACCGCTAATAGTTGTCCATAACCCGGTTCTGTGTCAGCAATTGTATTTACACTGGGATTAAGACTAGTCTGAACCACTTTTATTATCCTTCTCTGCGAGACGCTACACGAACAACTAACAAGCCAGATGAATAATTAGAATAGAATTCAAGAGTCAGGAGCCAGAACTCAGTATAAATTCTGTGCGACTCGTGGATGAATAAACGATTTTAAAACTACCTCTAAATTTTCAATTTAGAGGTTTTCGATTAGGTGCGGGTGTCAATCACGCACTAATTGATTCTGGATTCTGAATTCTGACTTCTGGATTCTTTTGCATACAAGTTTGATCAATAAGTTGCTCAACCTTCCTAAAAAATACTGGTTCGGAAAAATTGTTCACTGCGTGATTACGAATATTTTCATAATTCCAAGTGATGCGTCCGGACTCTAGTAATGCAGCTTGTAGAGAGTCTGGTGATTGTCGTTTAAAAAAGACTCCAGTTTCGCCATGAATTTGAGTATCTAAAACGCCACCAGCGCCATAGGCAATTACTGGTGTACCGCTAGCGTTGGCTTCTACAGGAACTAATCCATAATCTTCTAAGGCTGCAACAATCACTGATTTGGCTTTTGCGAACAAATCTTTACGTTGGCGATCGCTAACATGACCTAAAAATTCGATATTATTTAACGCCTTGGCTTTTAGGCGTGCTTGTTCTGGGCCGTCACCTGAGATTAATAATCGCCACCCCAACCAATTAAAAGCTTCGACGATTATATCTAGCCGCTTATAACTGATCATCCGTGCAGATGCTAAATAATAATCTTCTTTGGTATCGGAATAAACAAAGTTACTGGTATCAATTGGATAGTTAACTACAATTGCTGGTTTACCATAAATCTGTTCAATTCTTTTCGCAACAACGCTGGAATTGGCAATATACAAGTCAGGTTCCTGAGAATATTTCAGGTCTACCTGCCGCATCAATTGGAAAATTCGTTCAATTAAAGGCGCAAAATATCGATAATCTCCATACTCTCGCAAATATGTTTCTGTATCCCACAAAAAACGGGTGACATTATGACAAAAACAAACATGGTGAGCATCCGGTCTTTTGCGTACAGCCTTGGCAAAACTTGTGCTACTACTAATAATTAAATCGTAGTCTTCTAAATCCAAAGCTCTAAAGGCGGGAAAATAAAAAGGTGCCATCATTCTAAAATATTTCGCTGCACCCGGAATTTTTTGTAAAAAAGTTGTATTAACTATCCGCTCACCTAAATCAATAGTTTTTTGTGCGTCATACAAAGAAGTAAAAACATCGGCTGTGGGGTAGCGCCTACATAATAATTCAAATACGCGCTCTGCCCCTCCACGTTGAGTTAAATAATCATGGACAAGAGCAATTTTCATAAATTTTATTCAACCTGATACCAAATTTTCCGAGACAAATATTTTAGTCAATTACAGCTAAAAGTTTAGTGTTTAGCACTATAAGATTTCACAATTAACTTATTGGTTTACTAGAATACTGTTTGGCAATATTTATCTAATTTTTAATTTGGTTAAATTATTTATAGTATTTACTTCTTGCTAAAAATCATTCTTCAGCCAAAATATTTCTTTAGACATAGAATAAAAATATAATTGTAAAAATTGATAGACTCAGATCCCCGGCTTCTTTAAGAAGTCGGGGATCTCGTTTTTCATGAATGATTAAACTGAATGTCAGAATTCAGGAGTTAGGAGTCATAATCCAGAATCATGAATTTATTAGGAGTTTGCTAGATATAAAGCCACCAAATCTTACACCAAATTGCAGAATGATTGTGAAAAATAGATTTATTGTAGAGACGTTGTATACAACGTCTCTACTCATAAACCCTTCTACAATTCAAAATCTAAAATGGTATTACCCAACAGCTGCGAGAACTTTTTCGGAAGCAAAATAAGCATTTTGTTCCGCGCGTAATTGGTCACAAAGTCTACCTTCAGGTAACTCTACATCGTCATAAGTCAGCACTTGATCGCGTGGAATATCTCGTTTTAAGCGACAGCCTTCAGCTAGACCCATTGGTAATAGTTTTTGTGCTTGAACAATGGGTGAATTTTCACATTGACCGTAGGTCATATAATAACCAATGCCATCGAGAGTTTCGCCAGCTTTCAAATCGATTTTGGCAGTTGTGACTACATCGACCATTGGTTTACCAATCGGAGCCATGACTGCATCGCGGAATAAGACAGCACGCGCCACAGATAAAGGAACTTCAAAATGGCAGAGGTGATAAGGAGTATAGAAGCTATAGAGAGGCCCTTCACCTAATTTGTAGAGGTTGAGGTAGTGGCGTTGTTTGGGGTCGTCGTGGGTAGCGAAGACAAATACACCAGGGCCGGGTTTAGCACCAACTACATAATCAACTATTCCACCTAGTTCTTTGAGTTGGTCAATATCATACATATTGGTCATTTCATCAACATGACCTGTAAAGTCATAGCCCAGCATTCCCCGTTTAGCGACTTGCATCCCGGTAGCATTAGCCACGATCGCCTGCTCAAAGGAAATTTTGCTACCATCAGCAAAGCTTGTTACCATGTGGGCTTTTTGTCCCCAACGTTTAGCAAATCCTTCTTGGGTTGTGGGGTTGCGATAGGGGTCTTGCAAGCCTTTGATGTTACCGCACAGTAATGGTGTCAGACCGATGCTTTTCACAAAGCGGTACAAATTCATTTCTACCCCTGGCTGGTCGCCATCGCAAGCACTGAGGATAACGCCTGCTTTGTCGGCGTAAACTTTCAGGATGGGGCCAACAGTACCATCGAGTTCAGCATTCATCATAATCACATGCTTGCGATGTGCGATCGCTTCCATGACGATATGAGCGCCAAATTCAACTGCGCCAGTCACTTCAATAATTGCTTCAATGCTTTCGGCTTGACAGATGATTTTAGCATCGTCGGTGACTGCATATTTGCCACTGGCGATCGCATCTTCTAAATCGCTGACACTGTTTACAACTTGAATATCTTCAATACCAGCTTCTGTATAAGCTCGTTTAGCTCCATCAATACTCCGATTGAAGATCGCAACTAACTCCATTCCGGGAACTGAATTAATAATTTGGTTAGCAATTCCTCGCCCCATAAAGCCAGCACCAGTCATTCCCACCTTGATAGGATTACCAGCAGCAGCACGAGCTTTTAAAGCATTATCAATAATAATCATGAAATTCCTCTTTAATATCGCTAAATTATCGGCTTACCTTACTAATAACAAATGACCAATGACCAATGACAAGCTTAACTAGTTAGCTTAATTTGTACCGACTTATTTATACACTTGCCGAAACAGCCTCAGCTTCTCCGACACGCATCATACTCAACAATGGCCAAGTCAAATCTTTCTCAGAAATTTCTGTGACTTCTAAAGGCCATTCAATGTTAAAAAATGGGTCATTGTAGCGTAAGCCACGCTCATATCCTGGTGTATAAAACTCACCAACTTGATAGATAACTTCTGCATCATCTGTTAGTGCTTGATAACCGTGAGCAAACATTTCGGGAACATATAAAGCCCGACGATTTTCGGCGGTTAATTCCACACCAATATGCTGTAAAAATGTCGGTGAATTAGGACGCATATCAATAATTACGTCATAAATTGCCCCTTTAGTACAGCGCACTAATTTGGTTTCGGCTGCGGGGTGGAGTTGATAGTGCATTCCCCGCAGAGTACCTTTTTTATAGTTATAAGATAAATTACATTGAGCGACCACTGGTTTTAAGCCGTGAGCTTCAAATTCTTGAGCGCAGAAATATCTGGCAAAAAAACCGCGATGATCGTTTCTTGCTTCTAAGTCAATAATGTAAGCATCTTGGAGATTTGTAGCTGTAAAAATCATGAATTACCTCGATATAAATGTTGATTTTGGAAAAGATTAGCTGATTTGTTAAACAAGAGCTTTTTCTTTTTCTACTTCACATACAGTCAGTTCTGCTCTGGGATGAGTATCATCCCAAAATTGTGTACACAGGTCTGGTCTTTCGGGTGGGTTAGCTGTGTAGCAAAAGAACAGGGTTGAGCGTGTTTCTGTGCGTATAGTTCCATGATGTAAAGTATTTTTGGTATCTACAAAAATGACTGTACCTGCTGGCCCTGGGCAAGATTTCCACGCTGATTGAGGTATGACTTTTTTGACAATTTCATTATCAATACCCATGTAGCTTGACTTGAAAATTTGGTAGTAAAGCCACCAAGATTTCAAACTAAATAAAGGGGTTAAAGAACGGGGAATGTATTGAAAAGGCCCGTTTTTTTCTTCTACATCATGCAGACAAACAAAGATTTTGATCAAGCGGCGGTCTTCGGCATCACTATGCCATAATAAAGTGCCGAATTGATGATCACTAGGAAAATCTTGGCGTAAATGTACACCATGAAAATTGATAGGAACGCCAATATAATTTTCAATTATATTTAGCAGTCTTTTTTGAGTTGCCCATTGAGAAAATTCTTGTAAAGCCGTTACTGTGGTAATGTGCGGCCACTTTTCTGCTAAATGTTCATTGTTGGGATTTCGTATCTGAGACAATTGATAATTAGCAGCTTTGAGTAGTTCAGCACTAAAATCTAAACCCAAATCTGCCAAGGTTGTCGCATAAACACCGTCTCGTTTGAGAGTCTCGACGATTATGCGATCGCGTGCTTCTAATGCTGGTAAATTTTTAGTATGTCGCCAACATTTGAGGTTAAAAACCAAGTCAGAATATAGCGCCGATATTTTGTATTTAATTGTTTTTAGCATAGGCTTAGGATGTCGAACATTTTCAGTAGTGCTGAGTACTGAGTAACCCCATAGATAAATCTATGGGATTGAAGCAAGGAGACTGGATTGATACTATTTAGCACTAAGCAATTTCTTGCAGCATCTCTGGCTTGGGAAAAGTGTCATCCCAATATTGAGTGCAAAGTTCTGGTCGTTTGGGTGGGTTAGTAGTATACACAAAAAATAGTGCTGACCTTGCTTCGGTGCGGATAGTACCGTGATGTAATGCAGTTCTGGGATCTGCAATGAGTACTGTACCGGCTTTCCCTGTGCAAGATTTCCAAGCTGATTTGGGAATAATTTTTTCTACTTGTTCATCGTTAATTCCTAAGTAACCAGACTGACGCAACTTGTGGTCAATTCGATAAGAATTTAAGCGCGGATATGATGTTAAAGATAAAGGAATATACTCAAACGGCCCGTGCTTTTTCTCAACATCATGGAGATAAATAATTACCTTAACCATTTTGCGGTCTTCAGAATCTTTATGCCATAATAATGTGCCGAATTGGTGTTCATTCGGAAAGTCTTTGCGTAAATGTACACCTTGAAAAGCAACGGGTAAACCTAAATAATTTTCAATTATCTTTAATAATCTGTGATTACTTCCCCATTGATAAAATTCTGGTAAATCTGTGACTGTATAAATTTGTGGTAGTCTCTCATTCAGATGAGAGTTATTGACAGTTGCCATTCTGCTTAATTGTTGATTAGCAGCTTGTAGCATTTCTTGAGTGTATGGTAAGCCTAAATCGGCAAGTGTGGTTACATAAGCACCTTCTCGTTTTAGGGTTTCGACAATCAAGCGATCGCCTGTTTCTAATGCTGGCAGTTTAGGGATATGTTGCCAGATTCTTATTCTATAGGCCAACTCGGAGTTGAGTGTTGCCATTTTGCCTTTTAGTGTGTTCAGCATAGTATGATTACTTTGTTCTCATCATGGATTTGGGTTGCGATCGCTTGTTACTAGCAGCTTGCAATTCTTGCGATGTTGGTTCATTAGCTTCAGCAAGTTTTAAGTCTTTTAATGTCATCACATCAAAAACAGAAAGGCTAACTAAAGCGACAAACGGAATCGCTACTTTAATGGCAGATACAGGCCATCTCCTTAAAGCACCTAAGAAAACTTTTAAATTAACTTCTTTGCCATTTTGTAACAGCATTCGTCTACAAAATTGCTTAGAATATCCAGATTCTTCTAATTTCAAAATTACTTCAGGAATGTGTTTATACTGCATTAACAGGGCAGATTTTGGCTCTTTCTGCCAATAACTCACACCCACAATACATTCTAAATAAGTCTCTTTAGTGACAATTATTTTGCCGTGTGCAGCACAATAACCCGCTAAATATGCTAACGATATCCAGTTACTCGCCGCATCTGGCCAATTTTGCAAGGCGCGTTTGATTAAATCGCTGCGGTAAACACTAGCGGTAAGAAAAATAACTGCGCCAACACTTTTAGCAAAGCAATGTTCAAATATCGCCTTACTATCTCCGCGACCATCTTCTGCATCAGCGTCAAACCAGCGATTCCCCACAATTGTTGGTGGATGAACTGCTTCATTAGTAATTTTATTACGTCCAGAAAAATTGAGAAATAATAATCCTAAATCTTCATGTTTTTTGAGATTGTTGATAACATAAGGAATAGCTCTATCTTGAATTGGATCATCATCTCCAATTGTCCAAACATACTTGGTAGTTGCAGAACTTAGGCAATACATAATATTCTTCATTACGCCTAAGTTTTCAGGATTTCTATTCGACCTAAACGTAATATGGCTCAGTTTTGTTTGCCATTTCTGAATCACCGCCTGAGTATGATCTGTAGAACAATTATCTGAAACTAAAATTTCACACTCAGATTCAAAACCTTGAATTGCTTGAGCTAGCCATGATAACTGTTTATCCAGTAATTCAGCACGATTATAGGTGGGTATGGCAATTGTCAGTATTTTATTCATAAATGTGTAATAATTTGTGTGTTTATCAACTTGGTTTTAATGCTTTTGATGGAAAAAGTGATTTACGTGTAGAAGCAATTACTAAAACTAGATATGAAATAATAATATTCATTGCTAATACTGGCCACCTTCTTAAAGCTCCTAAGAAAATTATCCAGTCGCTTTTGGTGATCATATTTTGTACAATCATGTGCAGACAAAATGTTTTAGAATAGCCAATTTCTAAAAGTTTGGCATAAACTTCTGGAATATAAACATATCTCATCATGAATGACCATTTGGGATCTTGCTCTAAATAACTAGCGTGCATAGTACATTCCAAATAGTTATCTTTAGTGACAATCACGCTACCATGAATTGCACAAAATCCTGTCCAATATGCTTGAGATGCTAAGTTACTACAAGAAGATTTCCACTGTTGCAAAGCGCGTTTTACCAATGCTGTTTTATACACTGTTGCTGTCATAAAAATCACGCCACCAAAGCTTTCTTGGAGGTAACGTTGCAATGCAGCTTTGCCATTAGTTAACGGTGCATCACTATCACTGTTAAACCAACGCTGTACAGTGATTTCATTGGTTAATTTATCCCGTCCATAGCAGTTAAGAAAGATGAGTGCTGTCTCAGGATTTTGTTTGATTGTTTTTAACAAAAAAGCCAGAGCATTATCCTGGATGGGATCATCATCACCAACTGTCCAAACATATTTACCACTGGCAGCTTGAATACAGGCAGCGATGTTAGGCATTAAACCTATATTCTCGTGATTTATATAAGATTTAAATGTAGTTTTGCTAAAGATGGGTTGCCATTTTTTAATGATTTCTTGAGTATGATCTATTGAACAATTATCAGAAATGATAATTTCACATTCTGATTCAAATCCTTTAATAGATTTTTCTAGCCAAGAAAGTTGTTGTTCTAAAAGAGCAGCACGATTAAAAGTAGGAATAGCAATGGTGAGTAACTTATTCATTTGTTGCTACTATATAGTAGGGGATGATGTTTATTGTTTTTAGCACTGAATTTTCCGACACCTGACTTATTCAATAAGTCAGGTGTCTAACTTATTGAATATTCGAGTTATTTTTTAGTCCAGAAGAAATCTTTGTCGATTTGTTCAGTACGAATTAGATACTCTAGCTGCTTCAAGCGGGTAAAGCCTCTAAATAAGAAAGTATCTTCAGTCATATCAATTTGACTAAATAAGTTAAACAATTGTTGTGCGCCTAGTTGAGCATTCCAATCACATTTGAAACCAGGTAAAATGCTGTTAATTTTCTCGAAGGATACGCGGTAGCTGCGGTTATCTGCGCCATTTTGACCAAAGCTTAATTTACAGCCGGGGAAAGCATCAGCAATAATTTCGGCAATTTCTTTGACTCGATAGTTATTACTGGTATCACCAACGTTAAAGATTTGATTATGTACAAGGTCGCGTGGTGCTTCTAAGGCGCAGATAATGGCTTTACAAATATCTAATGCGTGGACTAATGGCCGCCAAGGTGTACCATCGCTGGTCATTTTAATTTCTTTACTTGTCCAAGCTAAACCTGCGAGGTTATTTAATACGATGTCAAACCGCATTCTGGGGGAAGCACCAAAAGCTGTGGCGTTCCGCATGAATGTAGGTGAAAAATCATCATCTGCCAGAGGTTTGACATCTCGTTCAACGAGGGTTTTACATTCCGCGTAAGCAGTTTGAGGATTGACTGGAGATTCTTCTGTCACATCGCCTTCTGTAGCTACACCATAAACACTACATGAAGACATATAGACGAAGCGTCGCACACCCATTGTTTTAGCTAAGTTAGCGAGGCGCACAGAACCTAAATGATTGATTTCGTAGGTGATATTAGGTGCTAATTGTCCGGTAGGGTCGTTGGATAGTTCCGCCATGTGAACTACTGCTTCTACACCTTCTAAATCTTCTGGGGTGATGTGGCGGATATCTTTGTTGAGGGTTTTAGCAGTCATTTCTGTACCGTTGTACAGCCAACCAACTTTATAAAAGCCTGTATCAACACCAATTACTTCATGGCCACGTTCAATTAACAAAGGAGGTAATAAAGAACCTAAATAGCCTTCTGTTCCGGTTACTAATATTTTCATTGTTGGTAAGTTTTTTGTGTTGAAAAATTTATTTTGGTCAATGCACTAACTGCAAATAACTAACAAAAAATTTAACTGCATTAGTTTTATAATTTGGAATCATTTACTAATGCTAATTTCAAAACTTTTCGACCTACCCGACGTAGCAGGGTATCACGCCATCCTGACCAATCTGTCATGTCAAGATATTGGAAAAATAAATCTTTTTTGGGATGCTTGCATTCGTGTTGCAATCCTGCGTACCAAGGCTTAGGAGTAGTAGTGTAATGAATGATGTAAGGGTGATGAAGCAGCGCGTTATAGACATCTTCGGTAAAGGGGCTTTCTTGCCACGATGAATAATCATATATTCTGGGCATCTGATTCCACTGGGGATGTAGATCCCCCCATTTACCTACAAGAACTACGTTCAAACCATCTTGATCGTTAGCCAGATTTTCTCTTTTGATAGCTTCGAGAACTTTTTTGCCTATATTTTCGGTGCGCCACTTTTCAATATTTATTACTAAAAGTCCAGCATTAAAGTATTTAGAATCAGGAGAAATTCCTAAAGCTTGATAGGTTTTCCAATCGTAAGCAATAGACATATACAATTGGTTATCATCCTGGACTGCTAAGACATAGTTATCACCAATATCTATATGCCATAACTCTGCTAAATCTCCCGTCACTACCATATCGCTATCTAGATAAATTGCTTTATCAAAATGTTTTGGTAGAACTTCAGGAATGAGCATTCGATAATACGTCGAAATTGTCACATGACCGTACAACGGTAAATTGGCAAATAGAGCATCATCTAGCCTAATCCAGGAAATATCAATCTGTTTTGAGTCCAGAGATTGAGTAATCTTGTGTTTGTTGGTGTCGCTAATACCGCCATCTAGGATAAATAAGGCTATCCGATGATCGGGATGAAGATTAGCTAATGCTGAACGAACTGTGACAGCAAGGGGCATAGCATAGTTGTTATCAGCCGCACACACAAGAACAATGGGCTGCTGATTGAATGCAACTGACATAAATTTAGAGATTACTGCTGGGTTAATTTCCAAAAATTGACCGATATGCCATCAGCTATCCCAGAGTGCTAGTGCTGTTTATAGCCTTTGCAACTCTGGAGTCATGTTAAATTAAATCATCTAACAAGCAGTGGCGACTGCTGGCATATTTGAATGTTGGGTAATTTGTGCAACGATCGCTTTGCCAATTTCTAAAGAAGATGTGGCTGCGGGGGAAGGTGCATTGCAGACATGAATGGAGTTTTGACCAGGAATGATCAAAAAGTCGTCTACTAGTTTGCCGTCATCCATTAAAGCTTGGGCGCGAACTCCCGCGTGGGTGGGAACTAAATCTTCGGCTTGAACTTCGGGAATCAGTTTTTGCAAACTTCTGACAAATGCTGCTTTGCTAAAGGAACGAATGATTTCTTGGATACCTTCATCAGCATGTTTAGCTGCAAGTTTCCAGAAACCGGGGTAAGTCATGACTTCTGCAAAATCCCGCAAGTCGAAGTCGGTTTTTTTGTATCCTTCGCGCTTGAGGCTGAGAACGGCGTTGGGGCCAGCATGAACTGTACCATCAATCATTTTGGTAAAGTGAACACCCAAGAAGGGAAAATCAGGGTTGGGAACTGGGTAAATCAGGGTTTTCACCAGATACCGTTTTTCTGGAGTGAGTTCGTAATATTCGCCCCGGAAAGGTACGATTTTCGCTTTGGGTTCGACTCCACCTAACTTAGCAATGCGATCGCTATGCAATCCGGCACAATTGATCACAAATTTAGTTTCAAAGTTGCCTTTATTCGTTTCTAGTACCTGATTTTTGCCACTAGCAGAGATTTTCAATACTTTAGTATTGAGGCGTAAATCTCCACCTTGCTTTTGAATTAATTCCGCGTATTTTAAACAAACTTGCTTGTAATTAACAATACCAGTCGAGAATACCCGAATGCCGGCAACACAACTCACATGAGGTTCAATTTCTTTTACCTCTTCTGGGCTGATTTTCTGGACTTTTAAATTATTTTCTAAACCACGTTTATAGAGATTTTCTAAGCGTGGTAGTTCTTGTTCGTCAGTAGCAACAATGACTTTACCGCAAATTTCATGGTCAATTCCATACTCTTGGCAAAATTCTACCATTGAGCGACTACCATCACGGCAAAATTTAGCTTTAAAACTCCCTGGTTTGTAGTAAATGCCAGAGTGAATTACCCCACTATTATTGCCGGTTTGGTGAAATGCCCAGTTGCTTTCTTTTTCTAATACTAGAATGCGTGCTTGTGGATAGCGTTTACCCAATGCCATCGCTGTTGATAAGCCTACTATCCCACCGCCAACAATAGCAAAATCGTACATGTTATTTGTCATTTGTCATTTGTCATTTGTCAAAAAGCTAAAAGTAGAAGCTTGAGAGTGAAATTTCATACTTTATACTTCATACTTCTTACCATACTTGCCAAGGAGCATTACCACTCTGCCATAGTTCTTCGAGATAATTTTTATCGCGTAAGGTATCCATTGGTTGCCAAAAACCATTATGTTTAAAAGCAGATAACTGTTCCATTTCAGCTAACTTTTCTAATGGTTCTTTCTCCCAAACGGTGCTGTCATCCGCAATTAAATCAATAACATCTGGCTCTAGGACAAAATAGCCACCATTTACCCAAGCACCTTCACCGTCGCGTTTTTCACGGAAGCTGGTAATTTTTGTTTGCTCTTGTTCTAAAGAAATAGCGCCAAAACGACCGGCTGGTTGTACTGCTGTGAGTGTTGCTAATGTTTTTTGTTGTTTGTGAAATTTAATTAGTTCGGTGATATTTATATCACTCACACCATCACCATAAGTAAAGCAGAAAGTGTCATTTCCTACATGTTCACAAACTCGTTTTAAGCGTCCACCGGTCATGGTACTGTCGCCAGTATTTACTAATGTGACACGCCACGGTTCTGCATAACCAGAATGTACATTCATTTGGTTAAAACGCATATCAAAAGTTACATCTGACATGTGTAAGAAGTAGTTAGCAAAATACTCCTTAATCACGTAACCTTTGTAACCACAACAAATAATAAAATCATTAATGCCGTGGGCAGAATAAGTTTTCATGATGTGCCAAAGAATTGGTTTACCACCAATTTCAACCATTGGCTTTGGTCTGATACTGGTTTCTTCACTGAGGCGTGTACCAAGTCCACCAGCCAAAATCACCGCTTTCATGCAATTACCTCGGAGATTTGTAGGGAATTATTGTGTAAATAAAATTCAGGAGTCAGGAGGAGCCAGTGCGATAGTGGGTTTCCCAAAGTAGCGCCATTGGCATTCAGAATTCAGGATGAGTGTTGTGCGAAGCCGTGGATGAATCAATGCTGAAACACCAGACTAAATGGTAGATTTAGGGCTTTTAATGAGTAGAGGGTTCATAGACCTTCTCATTAATTCTGAATTCTGGATTCTGACTTCTAGATTCTTCAATTTGAATTTCTAGAGATGAAGAGGATGCACTTGCTTGGAGAAAATTTATCTTTGCTCTATTTTTCTCCGTACATAATCTAACTATAATTTTTGCTACTTGTATGAAGGAAAAGTAAATTAAAATCTTTGATGTGTAAAAGGTTGATGAATAATTTTTACACAGAAAATTTATTCACTTAAATAAATATAAATGTTACCGCGTCAATTATCTGGGTTGTATTTTATAACTCAGATATTACTGGCTTTTCTGAGAAGTGGAGAAAATATTTTCTAGTAATAATTAGTGTCAATATTTACAGAAATTCAGATACCCGACTTCTTCAAGAAGTCGGGTATCTAATTGTTCAATATTGAAGAAGCAAAATGACCAATGACTTTACCTTAATTTGTGCCTAGGGTTCCCCAAGCACTAGAGCTTTGCAGTAAAGCATTACATTGGCTTTCAATGATGACGCACATACTGCTAAGTGCTTGCTGGTAGTTTTCTGTATCTTCTTGTTCTAAGGCGAGTTTGGCTGCCAATTGTAAATCTTCGACGGCTTCGTGGCTATTTTTTTCTGCTTCTCTACCACCGTATTGGGCGATTTCATAGCGCACCATACCGCGTTTGAGATAGACTTTTGCCAGTTTTTCGTTAAGTTTTAATGCTTGGTCAAAGTCGGCGATCGCTTTTTGGTATTGTTGCGCGTATTCGGTGCTATATTGAGCCATTTGATAATATACCGAACCTCGCTGAAAATAGGCTTCGGCTTTGGTGGCGTTGAGTTTAATCGCCTCGGAGAAATCTGCTACGGCTTGCTGAAACTCTTTGAGAGATTCACCACTGTATCTGGCTATCTGCGCTCGCACAATCCCTCTACGGATATATGCTTCAGCTTCTTTGATGTTGAGGCGGATGGCATTGTTAAAATCCGCGATCGCTAAATGATATTCTCGATCTGGATCGTTGCTATACTCAGCCAGCATATAGCGAGCGTTACCACGATTTACAAAGGCTTTGACTTCTTGGGGATTGATTTGCAACGCTTTCGTATAATCTGCTAACGCACCTTCATAATCTTTGAGATTGTAGCGAGCATTACCTCTGTTAATAAACGATTTAGCGTATTTTGGTTCTTCTTGAATGGCTTTAGTAAAGTTTTCAACTGCTTGCTTGTAGTCCCGCACTTGGTAAGCAGCATGGCCTTGTTTGTAATAATCGGCAAAATGAAGCACCTGACGGCTTGGTGTAGAATTTGCCATTAATGTTTGTTGGGTGTAGGCATTTTGCGACACAAACGGACGGGTAAATTTCACCATCACATCCAAATAACCCAACATCCCCAAACCTATACACCCTAAAAGTATTGGGTAAATTTTTGATGACTTACGTTGCTGATAAGGAAAATAGTTCGGCTGATTACTTGGTCGCCAGGAATTGCCCTTGGCAAATGACATAACTGGCTGTGGTATGCGAGTAGGCTGATTGTAGCGTCTTGTCGGGATGGTGGCAGGTCTAAGATGTTCTCGATTTTCAATGGCTCGCTGTGAAGGAAAAGGATCTCGTCCGCCTAAGCGCAAAGCTCGTTCACACCAAGGGCAGCTGTGCAGGTGGTTGCTGTAGCGATGCTGAGGATTGGTGGTACAAGTAATTAAGGCATCTTCGGCTTCAGTCAGGGCAGACAGCCAAGTTTGGGCGCTTGGACGTAACGGAGGATTGTTATGACCAGTTTCAAAGCACTGGACAAACAATTCTTGCAAGCTCGGATGTAGGATCTCCCAAGGAGGCGCAATCGGAGTAGGCAGGTAAGGAACTTGGCGGTTTTGGCTGTAGGTGAAGTGTCCAGCAGCGATGCGAACTTCGTAAGCTGGTGGTTCGGCAGTGCCTTGAAAAATCCCAGAAAAAGGATGTGTACCTTCCATTAATAATTGGAAGATTAGCACTGCCAGGCCAAACAAATCGTGAGAAACTGCGCGATCGTGTTGGGCGAATACTTTGTTTTGCAGTTCTGGTGGAGTAAACTCTGGTTTACCCACCGCACAACGGTAGACAAGATTGTTGTTTAAATCTGGCACTTGGAAAGAGTCAGTATCTACCAAACTCACCAGTGCTGTGTCGCTAACTAAGATGTTGGACTCGTTGACATCACCCACGCAATAACCACTGGTGTGCAGAGCCGCAAAAGCCGCCGCTAAGTTCCGCGCTGTCCGCACTAAATATTGATAGTTGAATAACGGACAGTGTTGACGACGGGTTCTGGGGTTGTAAAAGTCGATAATTGGCCGCATCCCGCGAATGCGGGGCATGATGAAGCCAATCACGGTTTTGCTCCCATCTGCTGTTTTGATTAGCTCTTGTGGCCAAGCGATGGAAATATGCCCCAAATTAGCTGTGGGGTTTTCTGGTGGGTTAGCCAGCATAGCTTGCAGTTTTTTAGCATGATTGGCTGTCGGTTTGTGATAAACCTTAGCCACTAAATTGCCATCAGATGGCACTGCATAAATACAGGCTTCACCACCTCGTCCTAAGCTAACGCTGAGGTTGATAATTTCTGGCTGGGGAAGACAACGTAGTACCTTCATGTTTAAGTCACTGTTAACGGGGGTTAGATAAAAAGACCGAACTTGCAGAATCCTTGTTTATGAGCGGTTGAAGGCAGCAATAATTAGTGTTAAATCATCGTCGGTACGTTGTGTTATCCGCTCAGAACCTAAAAACCTCACCAGTTGCTCTTTAGCTAATGTCTTATCCTCGGCGTTTTCGATAAAATCAAACAAAGGAAAAAAGAAGGGTTTGTGAGGTTCGCCAACAACCATATTTAAAGCCAGCATTTGTAGTCCATCGGTGAGGATACCAACGTTGACTATTTCTTCACGCCATAATCTCATTTGGGCTGTATCTATAGCATCCAAGGAAGTCAAAAAAGTCGTTTCGTTGATATATTCTCCGTTATTGGGTATGGTTAGCGCAATTAAATTTCCTTGACGATTCTTTGCGACTGCCATACCGTCACCGATTTGGGCTGCTGCTACCATTTCTGGTGTGGCGATGGTAATTATTAAGGTAGTTGCTAAATCTTGAGGCTGCTGGCTACATGCTGCGGCTTCAGCTTCTACTGCTTTTTTGGCAGCCAGCAAGGCATCACTCAACAAAGATTGCACTACCAAATCATCAGCTAAAACAGCGCGAGAGACTTCTTTGATAGATAAATGTTCTACAGCTGCTTCTGTCGCTACCATTGCGCCAATTTTACCCTGACTGGCAGAACCTGCGCCATCTGCTGCTGCGGCTACTAATATATTGTCTGGCAATAGCTGCCAGTTGTGAGCATCCTGACACAGCTGCTTGTTTCTGATGTGGCTGGTACCACATACAGATGCGGCGACGACCCGCCAATGAGAAATCTGTTTTGATGTGTTCATAGATTCTTTGTCTGGGCTAGCTGTGTAAGTATTAAACCGCGATCGCGCAGTTAAATGGAACCCCAGCCAATTGGAGGTAATGCTACTTGTTCATCCACTTGGGAATGGGAAACAGCCGCCATACTGGCTGACAACCACATGAACATTTCCACGAAGTTGAGTCCGCGCAATTTCAGCGGTGTCCGCACAGCTAACTGATTTAGCCTTGCCATGTTGGCATTTTCGACACCCACAGAGAAAAAGGCTACGCGCTTACTCGCTTCGTCGCCTTGAACTCGTTGGGCGGCTTGGGCTACTAAATGTTCTTGTTCTCCTTGCGGTTCGCCATCGGTAATCATGAATACCCAAGGGCGATAATAGGCAATGCCGTTAGCCCGATATAAGGATTTGCGCTCTTGCACCATATCTAAGGCTTTGTGAATGCCTGCGCCCATACTGGTGAGTCCTTGGGCGGTGAGAATTGGCGGGTTAAATTGATCGGCGGTTACAAAGTCTTGGACAACATTTACTTGGCTATCAAAAGTTACTATTGCTACTTCGACTCGGCGAGAGGCTAAGGAATTTTTTACTAATTCATCTTTTAAACTCAGCAAGCCTTGATTTAATGCTTCGATTGGCTCACCTTGCATTGAGCCAGATGTATCTAGTAATAATACGCAAGGACAACGGGGTTCGGGATTTTCCGCAAATTCTACTACTTCATCCAGGGTTAATGTATCTTGCATAACTTTTTGTGTTATGTTATATTTCAAAGCTTTATTTTCCTTTTTTCAAAGTATATAGTTAAGTTTCCGGAGCCTCAAAGGGAATAAGTAAATTTTTGGCGATCGCTAGCCGAGTCTTTATCTAACTATTAAACAAATACTTTTCCCTAAATTCTCTACACATTTATTAAAGTTTTCATCAAGTTCCGCTTGCGAAACCCAAAATTTACGAAGAGTTTATGTTTCCAGAATTCACGGAACTACAAAGATTTATGTAGGGCAAGCCATAGAATAGAATAAACATGAAAATTTGCCAAGATAAAATTTTAAAGATTCCGTGTAGGCTACATCATTTTTTTCCTAGACAAAAGTATTAATTCGTTTAAATTCACTTTAGAGGAAACATTTAAGCAGGCTTTTCACCTTTATACTGAGTTTATCAAGTAAGATTTTCATGTTTGCTTGCTTGTCCTAGTATTTTTCCGAAATAATCTACCTTATGAGGGATGTATTTTTATGCTCTCGCATCTAAGGTGTTGATGAAATCTGTGTCAAAAGAAAAGTAGATAATTTTCTTCAGTAGTTTCTCTGTTATTTTGGTGCTTGATACTCCTGAGAGTATTGCGTGTGTAAATATTAGCAACAAAAAAGCTCAGGCTGCTAACTGAGTACAAATACTAAATTCAGTTTTGATTTTCAGACATATAGCCATTCAATTTGATTTCTGAATTTACTTGTGAAGGTAAAGAACCGGGAACACAAAGTGTACTCAGTTTTTTCCCAAATCACATAAAAGTCCTATAGTAATGAAAGTTATTTCATCGGGATAGAGTTTTGGTTGAAGTAGCTTATTCATTGGACTACGTAAGGCGTTGATTTTCCTAGCTTTTAATATAGATTTATATTCTCCTTTAAGAAAATAAATTTTTTGGCGACATATTAAAACTAATAAAGTAAAACATACATAAGAATCCAAATTTACATAAACTCTGTATAATCTTCTAAAACAATTTTTCAAAATGTCTAATTTCGGTACATTTACTGTTTTACGTCCTTTTAGTTTATTAAAACAACTATCTAATGGTGTTGATACTACTTGTTTACAAGCCTTTAGTAACTTAGTTACTTGGTTGATTTATTTAGAACAAGGAGCCATAACCTACGCGACGAACTCTGTCGAACCATTTGATAGGTTAGAACGCCACCTACGCCGCCTCAACTTTCTAAGTAGCGAAACCCGCGTACAATTACGCATGATATTTGAAAATGAGGTGTTAAATCAGTCCATTGCTAATAGTAGTGATTTATCAACTCAACCTGCTGATTATCAAGCAATTCATTGGCTGATCAACGAAGGTTATCTGGATGATGCACAAGCCACAATTTTGATTCAAGAACTAGTCAAAGAAGTAATTGAATCCTTTTTGTTAGTTAAAGCAGGTACTTATGCTTTAAGTGATGCCCAACAAACAGTGACAAAAACTTGTCGGCTAGATGTGGAAAAGACTTTAGAAATTTGCCAAATCCAATTACAAAATTGGCAAGTTTTCGCTCCGCAAATTTCCTCACCTTATCAGCGTCCATACCTGATAATTAATAGTAAATTCCACAGCCAAAATTTACCGCAACTACAGCCAGAATTAACGAATTGGATGAAAGGGTTTAGCCTGCGTCATCTAGCTGTAATTATGAATCAAGATGAAATGCAACTGGCTCAAAATTTATACCCTCACATTGTGCAAGGTGGGGTGATTATGCATGAACCAGATCCACCATTTGATCAGTTACCTAAGCATCAGCCAGAAGTGTCAGGATCGGCTCGATATACCACAGCATTACTCAACAGACAGTTTATCGATACAGTAGTAGAACCCAGTAATCGCCATCCTGAAACAGAAACGGCTTTGGCTGTAGAAGATTTTAATCTTGTAGTGCGATCGCCACAAGTGACCGCACCATCAAGCCAAAATCTTCAGGAATTAACAATACCAAATACCATAAATTCTCCGCCGGAAAGAGTAACGACTACTACCGTCGCTGCCAAAAAAACTTATAAAATCATTTCTGTGGATGATAGCCCGACAATTCTAAAAGAAATTAGTCGTTTTTTGGAAAGTGATAATTTTTCTGTAGTGACAATTGATGATCCACTCAAAGCTGTGATGTCGATTATTCGCCATAAACCAGACTTAATTTTATTGGATCTCAACATGGCCGGGATTGATGGCTATGAATTGTGCAAGATTATTCGGAATAATTCTATGTTTAAACAAACTCCGATTATTTTTGTCACAGGTAATAAAGGAATTGTTGATAAAGTCAAAGCTAAATTAGTTGGAGCATCGGGTTATTTAACTAAACCTTTTACCCGTGCAGAACTGCTGAAACTTGTATTTATGCACTTGGCTTAAAAGAAGGCAGGAGGCAGAAGGCAGGGGGAATAATTTTTTACTCAGCACTCAGGATGAAATTAACCGCCGATAAAGGCCGATGTATGCCGATAATACAGATGGTGCGTGATTGACAATCAAAATGCAAATTAGTCGAGAACTATCCCTATCAAAAATGGGGTGCGGAACTTGGGCTTGGGGAAACCAACTGCTGTGGGGATACAGCGAAAATATGGATGACCAGCTACAAGCTGTGTTTAACTTGTGTGTTAGTAATGGTGTGACCTTATTTGACACTGGTGATTCTTACGGTACTGGGAGATTAAATGGACGTAGTGAGTTACTCTTGGGGCGATTTTCTCAAGAATATCAAGGTTTAAACCAAGAAAAGATTTGCATTGCAACAAAACTGGCTGCTTATCCTTGGCGATGGACGCGCCAGTCTATGATCAAAGCTTGTCAGTCTTCCGCCAAACGTCTAGGTAAAAATGTAGATTTAGTCCAGATGCACTGGTCTACAGCTAATTATGCACCTTGGCAAGAAAAAGGTTTATTGGATGGTTTGGCTGACCTTTACGAACAAGGTTTAGTTAAAGGTGTTGGTTTATCGAATTACGGGCCGAAACGTTTAAAAATGGTGCATCAAAGATTTGCCGAACGAGGTGTGCCAATTTCTACCTTGCAAGTCCAATATTCTTTATTATCTACTTATCCAGTGACGCAACTGGAATTAAAAGATGTTTGTGATGAATTAGGTATTAAATTAATTGCTTACAGTCCTTTAGCTTTGGGGATATTAACAGGTAAATATTCCGAAAAAGAAACTTTTCCTAAAGGTATTCGCGGGTTGTTATTTAGACAGTTATTACCAGGAGTGCGATCGCTATTAGCATGTTTAAGAGAAATCGCACAATCTCGCAATAAAACTATGTCACAGGTAGCCATTAACTGGTGTATCTGTAAAGGCACTATTCCTATCCCTGGTGCAAAATCCCTCGCCCAAGCACAAGATAATATTGGTGCTTTAGGTTGGCAACTCGATGCTGGAGAAATAGCGGAGTTGGATAAAGCCGCCGGGAGTACAGATAAAGTCATGGTGCAGAATATTTTCCAGACTAAGTGAGGCTAGGGGCTAGAGGCTAGTACAAAAAGGCTGAAGTATGAAATGAAAAAACCCTCATAGTGAGCTTTTCAGCAATTTATAATGGGTGCTTTATTTCCGCCGCGTTGTACTAGAGGTTAGGGGCTTTACGGTGTATAAACAAATTTAGATTGAGAGCATTTGTCCCGCCTCGGAATCAATTCCGAGTCTCATAGCGCAAGTCCTCTGAAGAGGAAGGACTTCACCAGAAGTTGATTCCAGTCCACTTAAGTGGACTTTGGCTATGAGCCTGGAACTAAAGTTCCAGGCTGGATACGGTTTAATACTGCCAATTTTTTGAGTTGTGTGTAGACGGTACCTTCTTGTAGGAGAGGGGCTGGGGGTGAGGTCAAAAAGCACCATCGAATTCACGTTAAATAAGTAGTTTAATATACCTCTTGATCAATACTCTCTCCTTCAACAGTTAGATGCACCCAACCCCGCACCGTGCAAAGCTATGAGGTTGTAATAGTTTGATTTCAAGGATTTATTTGTGGAAATTAGCAGACGAAATTTACTGAAGATAGCTTCTGCTTCCGGTTTAGGTACAGTCGGACTAGCAGCCTCAGCAGGACTTGCCAAACAAACTTTAGCTCAAAATCAGCCGACTCAAATTAAAAAAGGCGAAATGATTTATCGTCAGCTAGGCCGCACTGGGGAACGAGTTTCGGTAATTGGTTTGGGTGGACATCATATTGGCAGACCAAAAGACGAGGAAGAAGGTATTCGGTTGATCCGTGCTGCTATTGATCGTGGTATCAACTTTATGGACAATAGCTGGGACTATCACAATGGCGGGAGTGAAATTCGTATGGGTAAAGCACTCCGGGATGGTTATCGGCAAAAAGTTTTTCTGATGACAAAGATTGATGGTCGTACAAAAGAAGCCGCAGCCAAGCAAATTGATGATTCTTTGAAAAGATTACAGAGCGATCGCATAGACTTATTACAGCATCATGAAGTCATCCGTATGGAAGACCCAGACCGGATTTTTGCTCCTGGCGGTGCAATGGAGGCGGTTTTAGAAGCTCAAAAAGCTGGCAAAATTCGCTATGTAGGCTTTACTGGTCACAAAGACCCCTTAGTTCACCTGCGAATGCTTGATGTTGCTGCTCAAAACAACTTTCGTTTAGATACAGTACAAATGCCATTAAATGTCATGGACGCGCATTTTCGCAGTTTTGAACGCCAAGTTTTACCCAGACTAGTCAAGGATGGAATTGGTGTGTTGGGAATGAAATCAATGGGTGATCAAAACATTCTCAAAAGTAACACCGTTAAACCCATCGAATGCTTACACTACGCGATGAATTTACCAACATCCACAGTGATTACAGGCATTGAAAGCATGAAAATTCTAGACCAAGCTTTTGAAGCAGTCCGCACATTTGAACCTATGAGTCAAGCACAAGTTCAAGAACTATTAAACCGGACTCGCCAAGCTGCGGCTAAAGGTCAATATGAATTATTTAAAACTACTAGTAAATTTGACAGTACAGCTAAGAATCCTGAATGGTTGGGTTGATGTATGGCAGAATTCAGGAGTCAATCAATTTTGGATTTTGGATTTACGATTTTGGATTAACCTCTCCTTATAAAGAAGAGGCTTAAATATTGAAAAATTTTTGTTTTTCTTCTGGGTTAACCCAGAGGCTTGAGACCAAATATTTTAGATTTTAAATTTTCATTTAATCCAAAATCTAAAATCTAAAATCTAAAATTGCTTCGGTCAGAATGCAGAATCAAAACAAATTTATATTTAATACCAATTCTATACAAAGTAGAGACGTTGTATACAACGTCTCTACAACAACCGATGGATAAATTGCATCTTCATCCATAAAAGGTATAGCAAAGTTCTGAGTGCTGAGTAATAAATTGTCTCCTGCCCTTCGGGTTCGCCACTTGCTTTATGCCGGGAAACCCGTCCACCGCAGTGGCTCACCTCCTGCCTTCTATAATTACTCTTTAACTACAGGATTAATTGGCTTTCTACTAGGAGCTAATACCATTAAGAAATCGAATTGTTCTTTATCTGGTGTGGTAGAACTCGTAGCACTAAAACTATAAATCGATCCAATTATGGGTTTCCAAGGTCGGAAATTTTTATCTTCAAAGAAACTTGGGAAAAATCCATAAATCCATGACAAAGTAGACCCTCCATTTAAATAGAAATATCCATAGTTAGGACGAGGTAAAGAATTAGTTGCCGTTTTGAAATTATAAGTTGAAGGTAAAGGAATATAAGGCTGTGGTACTAAATCTTGAATTGCTCCATACCCTGTTGCAATCACAACAGTGTTTTCATCCACCCAATTATAAGCCAACAAGCTTTGAGAGGATTCTCCTCCGATATCCCAACTGGTGACAGTTTTACCTTTAATATTGTGAGTATTAACTACAACTTCTCCTGTAGAAAAAGATGTAATGAATTCATCTAACTTCTTGAGAGTAGTTTCAGCAGCAGCGCGATTATTTGTTTCTAAAGCTATACCTATTCCTAAATTCAAGTTAGGAATTGAGCCTAACAATCCTCCCTTAGAAGGAAACAAAAAGAAAGCATAGTCACCATCCATCCAACTGAGAATGTCTTTTTCTAAATCAAGTTTAGTACTGTTAAAAACAAAATTACGGAGTTGTATGAGATATTCTTTGAGTTGGGGCTTGGCACTAAAAGCTTCTGCTAAAAGTAACCATTTCTGATTAAGATTACTTCCAGTTGCAGCAGAGTAAGTAGCGGCTGGTAATCTAGATACTATTGCCTCTGGCTTTTCAGTTTGAAATACATCTTTTTCTGATTTTGGAGTTTGGCGATAGGCTGTGGCTTGTAAGCGTAATCCTTCTGGTTCTATAGTTAGAAAACCATTAACACTACCAAAACTTTTTACTTGTTCCAGGTTAATCGCATCAGCACCAACAATCGGAAAAGGCAGACTCGGATCTTTGGTGATGTCGTTAATTAAAGGAACAAAAGTTGCTAAGTTTTCATAAATTGAAAATAAAGATTTAGCATACTGAGGATGCTTGATTGTTTCTTGAAATTGGGTATTTTGAGCGAGAGTTTTTTCTCCTTGAGAAGCATCAATGATTTGTTCAATTGGTTTAGCAGTAATCCCAGTCACAACGTAACCTGGTAAAGTAGCGATCGCAATTCCTCTTGGTTTGTTTAACCAATCTGGATTACCCAAAATCGGCGGTATCGCCACTAAGTTTGATTTTTTCTCAGACTTAACTTGCTTGAGTTTGGGTAAAGGTTTTTCCTGGGGTGGTATCTGTGGTGCTGGCGGTAATTCTGGTAATTTGAGTTCAGGAACTGATTCCGGTGATTCTGGTGGTGAAGGTGCTTTGGGTAATTCCGGTAATTCCGGTAAAGGCTTTGCTTTTGGTTGTTCTGGCGGTTTGATTTCTACAATAGTCACACCTTTATACTCACTTATCTTGACCCGTTTTGGATCTCCATTTTTAAGTAAGTCTAAAAAAGGCTGGATGCGGGACTCGTCTTTAATCGGAGCCAACATCACAAAGTTATTATCTATGGTTGCGGTTGTACCTTCAACCTTTGGTAAGAAAGCAACCGCTACTTGTTCACCTAACAAAGACTCAATCTCGCGTACATAGTCGAGTTTAAAAGAAGGTGGTAAATATTGAGATACTGCGGAAAAGGCTCTTTCAAATAAATAAAAACGATTTAAGGCTGCCCAAGCTTCTACCTTGGTGTTGACTAAGCCGACCAATGGTGTATCTGCTGGTAAGATATTAGCGATCGCTGGGACATTAAGGGTAGTAGATGCCTCAGCCTCGCTAGTCTCAGCCGCAGGAGAAGCAACTGCTAAAACTGATAATAGCGATACTGTAATAATCGGTGATACCATTTTGAATTTTAGATTTTAGAATTGCAACCTAGCAACTAAATGTATAAAGCATAAAATGCCATTTTGTTAGTTTCTTTTTTATATTTTTATTACTAGTAAATAAATAAAATCTCAAAAAAATTAAAATTAAGTATTAAAAAATAATCTGTTTTAACAATTAGTGGTCAATGGTCAATAGCCCAATAAGGTTCAGTGAAGAAAGTTTTCCAGTGGAGACAAGGGAATAGGGAACAGGGAACAGTAAAAGATAAAAAAGCTTATCTGAACTGTATTGGTCAATAGCCAAGTTTTTTTGGACTATTGACTCTTGACGGGAAACGTACTTGAACAAATAGATCCCCGACTTCTCTAAAAAGTCGGGGATATGATTCAATTAATCGTGCCAGTCACAGGCGAACTGGCACTAGCATAAGATTTGATCGGCATTCTGCCAGCTAAGTATGCCAAACGACCAGCGACGGTTGCCAAATTCATCGCATAAGCCATTGCTGGGGAATTTTGCGCTAGGGCGATCGCACTATTAATTAATAAAGCATCTGCCCCTAATTCCATTGCTTGAGATGCTTCGGAAGGTGAACCAATACCAGCATCCACCACAACCGGCACTTTAGCGTTTTCAATAATGATTTGGATATTGGCGGTGGTTTTTAATCCTTGTCCCGAACCGATGGGTGAAGCTAAAGGCATAACTGTGGCACAGCCAACTTCTTCTAAGCGTTTGGCTAACATCGGGTCAGCATTAATATACGGCAATACCGCAAACCCTTCTTTTACAAGTTGTTCAGCCGCTTGCAATGTCCCAATCGGGTCAGGGAGTAAATATTTGGCATCGGGTATAACTTCTAATTTCACAAAATTATTATCTTCCTGCCCCAGCAATTTTGCCATTTCTCTACCCAAACGGGCGACACGAATCGCTTCTTCAGCAGTTTGACAACCAGCCGTATTCGGCAACATCCAAATTTTTGACCAATCTAGTGCTTCTGCTAAACCTTCATGTCCTGGAGTTTTGGTTTGGACTCGCCGCACTGCGACGGTGACAATTTCACAGCCACTAGCAACAATACTTTGCTGCATTTCTGCAATACTGCGATACTTCCCAGTTCCCGTCATCAAGCGAGATTGGAAGCTTTTACCTGCAATTACCAGTGGGGAGTCGGGAAGCGGGGAGTTTACTTCGACTGCGCTCAGTAATCTGGGATTTGCGAGGGGGGAGTGGCGATCGCCGTTGGTAAAATTAGCAGAGTGAGTGAGCATAGGGGCGGTAGATGGCTGGGTATGAAACCGAGAATAATGGAAAGGCGCTAATAAAGGATCTGATTTCTGTTCGCAGATGAAATCAGCAATTAAGGCGGCTGTCACAGGCGCTAGTAAAATACCATTACGATAATGACCTGTAGCCAAAGTCAAGTTTGCACAGTGGCTAGTGCCGAGAATGGGTAATTCATCTGGGGTAGCCGGACGAAACCCCCACCAAAATTCTTGAATGGAATAATCTTGTAATTGTGGATAGAGACGAATCGCTTGTTGAAGTAAAGATTGTATGCCTGCGGGGGTATTATTTGGAGCAAAACCCACATCTTCGTTAGTCGCACCCAAAATAATCGAACGATTGCGTCGGGGTACGATGTAAATATGTTCGCCAAATAAAACTCTTCGCAAAGGCAATTCCGGCACAAAGTCGGGTAAGCGGATACTCAACATTTGCCCTTTGCGGGGAGTCACAGGCAAAGGTAACAATTCACTAGACCAAGCACCAGCCGCTAAAACATAGTGACCGGCACGAATTAAGCCTTGGTTGGTTTGTACGCCGATGACTTGTCCTTGCTGTTGGATGATTCCTTCAACTGTAATGTTGTCTTTGATTTCAATGCCGAGGGATTGAGCAGCAGTTCTCAGTGCTTGGGCTAATGCCCGATTATCAACTTGAGCATCTTCAGGATACCACCAGCCACCGACGACATCATTACTCAATCCTGGCTGATATTGATGAATGGCAGTTTGATCTAACCAATAAGCAGGTGATTCACTAGTCGCAGACAACTTTGGTTGTTGATAAACAGGCGCAAGAATGCCACAAGCCCAGTAACCAATGTTAATACCAGTTAAATCTTCAAGTTTGCTTGTCCATTCTGGGTATAAGGCACGCGATCGCCTGCACAACTTACCCATCATCTCATCTTGGATAATTTCTGCATCTGGTGCTAACATCCCCGCAGCAGCATGGGTAGCAGCAGCTTGGAAATCACGACAAAGCACGGTGACATTTGTCCCGCGCAATTTGAGTTCGACGGCGATCGCCAAGCCAATAACACCGCCACCAATAATTAAAACATCGCTAGTCATTAGTCATTAGTCATTGGTTATTAGCCATTGATCATTAGTACACAACTACATAACTTATAACTAATATCTTGTAACCAATGACTAGTTTTGACCAAGTAAGGAGTGCTGAGTACTGAGTGCTGAGTGCTGAGTGCTGAGTGCTGAGTGCTGAGTGCTGAGTGCTGAGTATTGAGTAAAAAATTATTCCCCCTGCCCCCTGCCTCCTGCCTCCTGCCTTCTGCCCCTACCACAAAGCCCGAATTGGCTCTCTAGTAGACTCGTTATCACTGGTGGTTGTATCAGTTGATTGTGTTTCTGTTGATTGTACTTCTCTGGTAGTTGGCTCTGATGATGTATTGTCAGGAGTTGAAAATGATTCGCTGGGAGTGCTATTTTGAGCAACGCTGGTTCTGCGCTCAGTTGTATTTGTATTTAAATTTTCCTGTCTAACGCTTCTACTGCCTCTAGCTTCTGTGGGAACATTATCTTCTTGAGGAGTGCTGGCTCTGTCTTCGCTTAAGCCACGGCTACCTCTGCTGGGGGCAGTGCTATTAACATTAATATTAGCTGGAAGAACGCGTGATGTTTTGCCGCCGGGAGTATTATTACTAGCAGTTTGTTGTCCTCCACCCATTGGAAAGTTGATGCCTAGCAATGTACCTAATAAAATTGCCAAGCCTCCACCCATGAGAATAAGCGGTGTCCATCTACCCATATTGTTTTGCTCCTTTGTAACCTAACCTTTTGATTTCCAAACTATTCGATAGCCCTGATCCAATAATCCGTAAAATCCTCTGTATTAGCGACTAAACGCAGGTCTATTGTAGGAGAATGGGAAGGAAGCGATCGCTGCTTTTGTGACGCTAATTCACGGTCAATACATCACTTTACCGATCACGCTCACACCATCACTACCAACTAACTGACTATTTTTTGCTTTAGCACCGCCATTTTAGAGGTCACTACCATACCATTTTGCAGCAAAATTTTTCGTAATTTAAACCCAAACTTATCTATACAAGCCTTAATCTAACTGAACCCAATATTGGATGCAGCGCCTTATGCACGTATTTTTTGTACTTTGAGTTAGTACTTTGGGCATATTTAAATTACCAAATCGGCTTTTTGTTGTATATTGGCACATTTCCTCTACAGTTGTCTCGCATGATCTTGTCTTATGACCACAAATCCCTCTCCTCAAATTTGGCTTTATGACACTACGCTACGGGATGGAACTCAATGCGAAGGGCTATCGGTGTCTATTGAAGACAAGCTACGCATTGCCAAGAGATTAGACCAACTTGGTATTCCCTTCATTGAAGGTGGTTGGCCTGGTGCTAACCCGAAGGATGTTCAGTTTTTCTGGCAACTCCAAGAAGATCCGCTCAAACAAGCAGAAATTGTGGCATTTTGTTCTACGCGTCGTCCCAATACCGTAGCTGCGGCTGAACCAATGTTGCAAGCAATTTTAACTGCTGGTTCTAAGTGGGTGACAATTTTTGGCAAATCTTGGGATTTACACGTTACAGAAGGTCTCAAGACAACTTTAGAGGAAAATTTGTCCATGATCCGCGATACTATTGAGTATTTTCGCTCACATGGGCGACGCGTGATTTACGATGCCGAACATTGGTTTGATGGTTATAAGCATAATCGAGATTATGCTTTACAAACATTAGAAGCAGCGATCGCAGCTGGCGCGGAATGGTTAGTTTTATGTGATACAAATGGCGGAACTTTGCCTCACGAAGTCAGCGAAAGTGTGACAACTGTCAATAGTCATTTGTCATTTGTCCTTTGTCAAAAATCAATGACTAATGACGTAGACGTGCCAGCGGCTTCCCGCAGGGTAGGACAAAGGACAATTCCTCAAATCGGTATTCACACTCATAACGATTGTGATATGGCCGTAGCAAATGCCCTAGCAGCTGTGATGGCTGGGGCAACAATGGTACAAGGAACAATAAATGGATATGGTGAACGCTGCGGCAATGCTAACCTTTGTTCTTTAATTCCTAACTTACAGCTAAAAATGGGTTATGGCTGTATCACAGAACACCAGCTTACTCAACTGACAGAAGCCAGCCGCTTTGTTAGTGAAGTAGTCAATCTTGCGCCTGATGAACACGCCCCCTTTGTCGGACGTTCGGCTTTTGCCCATAAAGGCGGTGTGCATGTCTCCGCAGTTGAACGTAACCCCCTGACTTACGAACACATCCAGCCAGAAACAGTCGGGAACCGTCGGCGGATAGTCATTTCCGAACAAGCGGGACTGAGTAACGTCTTAGCCAAAGCCCGTACCTTTGGCATTGAATTAGATAAGCAAACACCAGAAGCAAAACAAATTCTCCAACGTCTCAAACAATTGGAAAGTCAAGGCTATCAATTTGAAGCAGCCGAAGCGAGTTTTGCCCTGTTAATGTATGAAGCTTTAGGGGCGCGTCAAGAATTTTTTGAAGTCAAAGGCTTTCAGGTTCACTGTGACTTAGTGGAAGGTAAAGAAACAAGCAGTGCTTTAGCCACCGTGAAAGTCGCCGTCAACGGTCAGAATATCTTAGAAGCAGCAGAAGGTAACGGCCCTGTTGCGGCTTTAGATGCAGCCTTACGCAAGGCTTTACTAAATTTTTATCCCCAACTCGCCGCCTTTGAATTGACAGATTACAAAGTGCGGATTCTCGACGGACACGCGGGGACAGCCGCCAAAACCAGAGCCTTAGTAGAATCAGGAAACGGTCATCAACGCTGGACAACTATCGGTGTTTCCGCAAATATCTTGGCAGCTTCCTATCAAGCAGTAGTTGAGGGTTTGGAATATGGTTTATTGCTGCACTCCCAAGCAGAAGTAGCAGTGAAGGCGTAGGGACTAGGAACTAGAGGCTGGGGGCTGGGGGAATAATTTTTACTCAGCACTCAGCACTCAGCACTCAGCACTCAACACTCAGCACTCAACACTCAGCACTCAGCACTCAGCACTCAACACTCAGATGACTCAAACCATACGTAAACTAGTTACATTTGATGAATTTATCGCTTGGTATCCAGACAATCCACAGCGACGCTATGAATTACATGATGGAGTAATTGTTGAAATGCCACCACCAACAGGTGATCATGAAGAAGTTATCAGTTTTTTGATGTTGGAGATAGCTGCCGAAATTAGGCGACTAAAACTTCCTTATATCATTCCCAAAACAGCGTTTGTGAAACCATTAGAAGGTGAATCAGCTTACTCACCAGATGTGCTGATATTAAATCAGCCTAATTTATAGTCAATGAGCCTCTGTGGAAAAAAGCATCAACTGTCAGCCAAGCTGAATCAATTCCTTTAGTAATTGAGGTCGTGAGTACTAACTGGCGAGATGATTATTTAAAAAAAGCTGCTGACTATGAAGCAGTAGGCATCCCCGGATACTGGATTATCGATTATGCAGCTTTAGGTGGTAGGCGGTTTATTGGCAATCCCAAACAACCCACTATCTCGGTTTACACGTTAGTTGACGGGGAATACCAAGTGCAGCAATTCCGAAATCATGAGCGCCTTGTCTCACAAACTTTCCCAGAACTAAATTTGACTGTCGAACAAATTTTTCAAAGCGTTGCGTAATCTTGGCTTTTCAGGTTCTAAATGCTTTGGGAGTTAAAAGTGCTGAGTGACGAGTAAAAATACTAATCCCTAGCCTCTAGCCTCTAACCCCTAGCCCTTATGTAAAACTTTCCCAGGCTTGAGCCAGTAATTGACTTAGCCAACGTCGTTGCTGTCTATCTAGCAATGGATCATCTTCGAGGACTTGTGCTGTTAAGTCTTCTAAAGATTTACCTTGAGAACGGACAATTTTAATTACTCCTGCGATCGCAGAAGCTACAAGTTCTTCATCAACGGGCTTTTGTTGTAACGCAAGAATATCTTGAGGGCTATCTGGAATGGGATAATTCATGGCGTGGGTTTACAAAGTTACAAAATGAATAAAAAAATTTGACAAATTATTAAAAGTTCTTTACAGAATCTTTATTTGACTAATAGGGCGGAGTGTACAGGAATTTTTGCCATTAATAAATCTGTCGAAATGAGTATTTTAAGGGGAGATGTCAAAGACACATGAAAGAAGTCCTTTATTTAGAAGTGCCAATTCCAGACACAGCAGCGGTACGTCAATGGCTACAAGTGGATTTTCAACCAGGATTTGGCGAAAAATGCCTAACTCCAGATGGCTTGTGCCTGAAATTACCTACAGACTATACAGCATCTGACCAGATTATTTCCGAAAAATTACCGACAGAACTATCAATTTTTGTGTGGTCAGTGCAGAGAACTACTTATTTAAAGGTCTTCCGTTGGTCAGATCAGTTTTTCCCCCAAGAGAAGGAGATTTTGCTACGTCTTAAGACAGAAATCAGGCGACGCTTTCCACATCAGTACCCCAAGCCACCAGTTATCGATTTATCCCAACAATCAATTTTTGAAGCGTTAGCGCCATATTACCCACTCACGGTTAAATATTTTCAGAAAATTCCGAATGGCGAATACGACCTCAAACGCGCCTATTGGTGGGAACAACGCTGGCGCGAAGGTGTGCGTAATCCTCAACAGCCACGTCAGGTAGTTTTTTCCAATCCCAAATCTCAAATCCAAAATTCACAATGGAATTATGACCTGATTTACATCGGTGGCGCATTAGGGGTTGTCCATGCGGCTGTGATGGCCAAACTGGGATATAAAGTGCTGTTGGTGGAACGTTTACCTTTTGGCAAGATGAACCGGGAATGGAATATTTCTCGTGATGAACTTCAAAGTTTATTAAATCTGGGTTTGGTGACAAGCAGCGAGCTAGAAAGCATTATTGTCAGGGAATACAAAGACGGATTTAACAAATTTTTTGATGGTAATAATCCGCCAAAATTGCGATCGCCTATTCTCCATACTCCCACAGTTTTAAATATTGCCCTAGACTCAGAAAAATGGTTGCAAATGTGTGGGCAAAAGCTGCGGGCGGCTGGCGGTGAAATTTGGGACGAAACCGAATTTCTTCGTGCGGATATTGACAACTCACAAGTTATAGTTACAGTTAAGCATTTACCCACTCAAACAGAAAAGCAAGCAACTGGACGATTGTTAGTCGATGCAATGGGAACCGCTTCTCCTATTGCATGGCAATTAAATGGTGGCCGGGCTTTTGATAGTGTTTGTCCAACTGTGGGTGCAGTGGTGGATGGCGGATTTGAACCACAAGTTTGGGATTCGCAATATGGTGATGTGCTTTACAGCCACGGCGATATTTCGCGCGGGAGACAGTTGATTTGGGAGTTGTTTCCTGGCGCAGGTGAGGAACTAACCATTTACTTATTTCATTACCACGAAGTCCACCCCGATAATCCCGGTTCTCTGTTGGAAATGTACGAGGACTTTTTCACAATTCTGCCAGAGTATCGTCGCTGCGATATGGATAAATTGGTGTGGAAAAAGCCGACATTTGGATATATCCCAGGGCATTTTAGTGTGAGTAGTAGCGATCGCAAAGTTGCCTTTGATAGATTAATTGCGATCGGTGATGCAGCATCTTTGCAATCTCCCTTGGTGTTTACAGGCTTTGGTTCTTTGGTGCGGAACTTAGAACGTTTGACAAAGCTGTTAGATACCGCCCTTAAGCATGACTTATTAAGTTTTCGTCACTTAAACCAAATTCGTGCTTACCAAAGCAATGTCTCAATAACTTGGCTATTTTCTAAAGGGATGATGGTACCGACTGGAAAATTCATTCCACCCCAGCGGATTAACTCGATGCTGAATACTTTCTTTGGGTTATTAGCCAGTGAACCGCCAGAGGTTGCAGATAATTTCATCAAAGATAGATGCGATTGGTTCACCTTTAACCGCCTAGCACTCAAAGCCGCCCGCACAAATCCGGCCTTGCTGTTATGGATTTGGGAACTAGCTGGCCCCAGAGATTTATTCAGATGGGTAGGTAATTATTTTAACTTTACTGGTTATGCCTTAGTTAGTGCTTTGTTGAGTTCTTGGTTCCCACGCTTCCTGGCACAGATTCAACCGTGGTTAGAACCTCGGAACCCGGCATTATGGTTACAATTATTAACACTACGCTATGCAATTACTATAGGTAAACCGCGATCGCTCAATCAAACATCCACAGTCAACCCAGAAGCCGTAATTCCAATTCGTAATTGAAAAAATAAATGTAGGTTGGGTGGAACGAAACCAAAGTGAACTAACTACAGTGACGCAGAGTGTACACCGTAGCTAGTTCACCCTTCCATACCAAAAAGATTTATTATCAGCAGCTGTGGGGTATGGAAGTGAACTACCTACACTGACCTTGCGGTACAGTATAGGCTTCCTGTCCAACAGAAA
>JAGKSW010000122.1 GCA_018993265.1 Nostoc sp. TH1S01 | reverse complement strand
ACACCTTTTTTCGTTCACCCCTCCCGATATGCCCCACTTATGGACTACTCCCCAAGCGTAACTTTCCTTGTGTCCCAAGGTAGTTGATTCAATTTCTATTTGCGTCCTTGCAGTTTGGATTTACTTTTACACCATTGACTGTTAGGAATTTCAGGATCACGGAGTAGGACGTTTTACCTGTTTCCTCATCGTTCCTGCGGTCATCGACCTATTAGTATTTTACCATGCAAAGTCGCCCTAGAAGGGCGAGGTTTTAAACCCAATTTTTCGATAAATTGCCCAGACAATCACCTCCACCTAAATTTGTTAGCTAATTAAATCCCCGGAACCCAACATCATCCAAACCTTGTTGGGTTTCGCTATCGCTACAAATACAGCATATTTTGAGTACATGAGGTTCAAGCGTAAAATCTAAAACCATGTAGAGACGTTACATGTAACGTCTCTACAGTATTTCACGAATATCGAAACTGCTGTATTTCTTTCTGTGATTCATGAAAGGTTTTCACCAGACACAAGATTATTCTTGTGCGCCGGCTGTTTGCAAAAGTTTGACGATATCTTGATAGCCATTAAATTCTGCCAGCATCAAAGCTGTATAAGCACCACGATTCTTTAAATTCAAATTTGCGCCAGCTTGGAGTAATATCTGCACAGTTTCAGTGTAGCCTCCAGAGGCAGCCCACATTAATGCTGTGGCTCCGGCTATGTCTTGAAAATTGACATTTGCACCTTTGGCTACTAACAGTTGAATGATTTCTATTTGATTGCGTTTAGCAGCTTTGAGTAGTGCTGTCTGACTGTCATTGCCTAAAGTATTGGGATTAGCGCCATAGTCTAATAATACTTGGACTGTTTTGGTGTGTCCCAAGGATATAGCAGCCATTAAAGGAATTTCTAATTCTCCATAGGAGTTTGCGCCAGCACGCAGCAGGGCTTCGAGAATTTCGCTGTGTCCTTGCAAGACTGCGACTAATATGGGTGTGTCGCCTAAGTTATTTCTAATTTGGACATTTGCACCCCGACTGAGTAAAACTTGCACTACGTCAAGATGTCCTTCGACAACGGCAATATGTAATGCTGTTTCACCGTCTTGGTCTTGCAGATTAACTTGTGCATCTTTATCTAGTAAAGCAGAGGCGATCGCACTATTACCAGCCGCAGCCGCAGCTAATAATGCTGTACCCCCATCGCTGTTTTGTAAGTTAACATCTGCACCTGTGGCTAACAATGCTTGGACAATTTCTAAATTTCCCACATCCGCCGCAATCATCAAAAGTGTTTCGCCATCTTCATCTTGAAGATTTACATCTGCGCCATTTTGTGCTATTAATTGCACAATTGCGGGGTGTCCTTGTTTGACTGCCAATTTCAAAGCAGTGTCATCATCTTTATCGGCAATATTTACTTTCGCACCAGCCGCGTGTAATATTCGGACTATTTCTATATAACCTTTGAGTGCAGCTGCCATTAATGCGGTGCTGCCATCTTCGTTGATAGCATTAACATCAGCACCCCTAGATATTAAAAGCTGCACAATATCTATTTGTTTATTACTTGCAGCCAACATCAACGCCGTTAAACCATAGCGTTTTCTTGGTAAGTTGATATTTGCCCCGGCATCTAAAAGCGATCGCACAATTTCGGTGTAGCCTACATTAGCAGCATACATTAACGCCGTCGTCCCATCGCGATCGCACGCATCTATATTGACACCAGCCGCTAAAATCTCACTCAGCCGCTTGATATCTCCACTTTTCGCAGCCTTCAGCAGCAAGACATCGTTGTTTTCCGTCATGAATCAAATCCTGCCCAGGCAATTTTCTCATCTATAGTTTGAAATTCTTTAGGTACTTTTGCAATAGGGTTGTTTTAGGAAAGTATTGAATGTTGAGTAAACGCAACCCATCACGCCTAATTAATTACAAATTACGAACTCCGAATTACGAATTACCCTTAGACTTGTGCTAATTTTTATTAAGATTTAAGAATTGGGCGAGAACACGATGAGTCTGGAACTGTCTCCCGCGGTGAAATACTGGCTTAACTTTTTCCACCCGCTAATGATGTGGGTACTTTTGGCGCTTTCACTTTATGCTGCTTATTTGGGATTGCAAGTACAGCGTACCAGAAACGCTCAAGGTGAAGAAAAGAAAGAACTGATCAAAGGCAAATTTAATATCAAACACTACCAAATGGGGTCTATCATCTTAGCTTTGATGGTAGCCGGTGCAGTTGGTGGGATGGCTGTTACCTATATTAATAACGGTAAGTTATTTGTCGGGCCGCACTTGCTGGCGGGGCTAGGAATGACTAGTTTAGTAGCATTTTCTGCTGCTCTATCTCCTTTTATGCAAAAAGGAGCCAATTGGGCAAGAATAACTCACATTTTGTTGAATTTTGTGATTTTAGGTTTATTTACTTGGCAGGCTATTACTGGCGTGCAAATTGTACAAAGAATTTTGACTAATGCTTAATTATTAGTCAACAGAAGTATGAAGTATGAATTATGAAGTCTAAAATTATTTTTCAGACTTCAGACTTCAGACTTCATACTTTAGTTGATTCAACGCTTCTTCTTAGAATTAGCAGGAAAAGGTATACCCAAAGATTGATGAAAGTCTTCTTGAACTTTGCGGGTTAAGCGGAGAGAGACTTGACGAACAATTTGATTCAGTAAGCGATCGCCTGTAGATTGAATGAGAGACTGGGGCAATCGTTGGATAAATCTCGGAAAGTGAAGATAAACCTTTAAATCTAAATCCCATTCAACTCGCGTTACCTGACCGGAAATCGCCGCATCATCACTGGGATACTCTTTTAATTGCATTGATGCTCGATAATCTACATCGTAACCTGGTGCTTGATAGTCAGGAATGGGGATCGTCCGAATACGATATATTCCCGCTTCCGGTGGTAAAAGTTCTAAACCAACTTTCGGTTCTACTTCATAGCCAAAAGAACCGAAACGACCAATAATCAAAGCGTAGCCATTTTCTCCCAGTGGCTGTACCTTCATTGGTTCAGCACAACGTGTAAACCACGACGAATGAGCATTGAGATATTCTGCAACTTGATCTACTGGAGCATACATCTCCATATAATCGCTGTAGCAACCGCAAAATCGGGTTTGATGGTCAAAATTTGTCTCAGAAACTACATCATTAGTTTCTAGGTTGGTTTCTACAGGTAAAACAGTTTCTTTTATATCTAAGGATTGATATTCGCCGTTTGTTGAAAGCATCAAGCATTCCCCTCTGAGATGGCGTTTGGCTATATTTATGATTCCCAGCTTACTTGGGTGATTTCGCACGTAAGATACTATTTTGGCGGAAATTTCAATGTTCCGTCATAAACTTTATGAAATTACTAAAATACGGATAAACCACATACGAGTTTTTAGGGTAGCGTTTGTCATGAAAGCATTTGTTGCAGGGGCCACAGGTGAAACAGGTCGCCGAATTGTCCAAGAGTTAGTAGCGCGTAATATTCCCGTGCGTGCTTTAGTGCGGGATGTCCAGAAAGCTAAAGCAATTTTACCTCCTGATGTTGAGTTGGTTGTTGGCGATGTATTGCAACCCGACAGTCTCACTACTGCTTTAGGAGATAGTACTGTATTGCTATGTGCGACTGGGGCAAAACCAAGTTTTGATCCGACAGGGCCATATAAAGTAGATTTTGAAGGTACAAAAAATTTAGTGGATGCTGCTAAAGCCAAGGGAATAGAGCATTTTGTGTTGGTTTCTTCGTTGTGTACATCTCAGTTATTCCATCCCTTAAATCTGTTCTGGTTGATTTTAGTCTGGAAAAAGCAAGCCGAGGAGTACATTCAAAAAAGTGGTCTCACCTATACAATTGTGCGACCTGGCGGTTTAAAAAATGAAGATAATACTGATGCTATCGTGATGCAGAGTGCAGATACATTATTCGATGGTAGTATTCCTCGCCAAAAAGTCGCCCAAGTTTCTGTTGAAGCACTCTTTGAACCAGCAGCCCGCAATAAAATTGTGGAGATTATTGCTAAACCAGAAGCTAGTGCTAAAACCTTTGGAGAGTTATTTCAGCAATGCTGAGTCTACAGTCAATAGTTGAGGTAAATTACCATTGACTATTGACCATTGACTATTAACAACAAAGGAGTGCAAATCTGAAAAATTTTGAGCTTAAAGGCGTTGAAAAACTAATTGGGCCGATCGCGGCTCTGCTGGCTTTTGTATGCTTGTTACAGTGGTATATTTTTGGAGACTTGCGATCGCCTTCTGATCCTGTCTTTAATGATAATCAACCACCCCTAGTCATGAAAGGCGGCGACCCTTATATTCGCGCCTTGATGCGAACCATTTCCGCCAGCGAAGCTAATGGAAACCGCCCTTACTCTCTGTTGTATGGCGGACAACAAGTAACAGACCTGAGTCGCCACCCAGAAATTTGTGTCACCATCGTTACCGGGCCAAATACAGGTAACTGTTCCACTGCTGCGGGGAGATATCAAATTATTAACACCACTTGGTATCACATTGCACCTCGTTATCATCCCCACCCGACGAGGATGGTGTTTTGGACATCTTATAGCTTTGAACCAGAATTTCAAGATGTAGTAGTTTACCGTTGGTTGAACGATATGCAAGTTTGGGGAGTTGATATTTCTAAACTACTGCGTCAAGGCAAAATCATTGAAGTGTTACGCCGTTTATCTCCAACTTGGACAAGTTTAGGATATGGAATAGAAACAAATTCTATTAGTAGTTCCTTACCTCAGATTTATCAGAAAATGTTAAAGGAAGAATTAGCCGCAGCTAATCAACCAACATCCGTTAATTTTTCACCAATGACAACATCAAATCCTCAAATAAACTCACTTAGGTATTGATATAGGAATCCGGTTTGATTATTGAAATTATCTGTGTAGGCTGGGAGTAGGGAGTGGGGAGGGGGGAGTAGGAAAGAGTAATTTTTGAGGTACGAATTTTTTTCAGAAATCAAATATAAGTTTTATATAAATAAAAATGTGCAATTAGCATTAAATATTAGAGACTGTTTGAAAATTAAGGCAGGTTGCACAAAATATCTCTTGAGACAGATGCTGATTTTGCTATGAAGATAAAGAAAAATTTATAGCTACAAGATATTAAAACTAATTTCCGCACTGTCGTGAGGTGGGATTGAGAAATACTGAGTTTAAGCTTCTAGGGAAGAAATTCAATATTATGTAAGATGTTGTCAAATATTCACAACCTTACTTTCTCTATTCCATCTTCAACACAATTATTTACCCATGCAGACTTACAAACCATCGGTTAGCTTAATCAGGGCTACGTCTTACGAAAGCGAAGCTTTACGGGAATCTTTAACCACGTTGCTAGAACCCCTGGGAGGAATAGCAGCTTTTGTCAAACCAGGACAAAAAGTATTACTAAAGCCTAATCTTCTCACTGGCGCGCGTCCTACCAAAGAATGTACTACTCGCGCTGAACTGGTTTATGAAGTTGCCAAAATGGTAATCGAAGCTGGTGGTAAACCCTTTTTGGGTGATAGTCCTGCTTTTGGTAGTGCGAAGGGAGTAGCCATTGCTAATGGTTATCAACCGTTTATCCAAGAACTCAATCTTCCTATTATTGAATTTCATGGTCAGCGTTACCAAACAGTCAGCGAAAATTTCAACCATTTGCTACTATGTAAAGAAGCAATGGAAGCTGATGTAATTATTAATTTGCCCAAAGTCAAATCGCACATGCAATTGACTTTAACATTGGGTGTGAAAAATTTGTTTGGTTGCGTTCCCGGTAAGATGAAAGCTTGGTGGCACATGGAAGCAGGGAAGGATGCCAATCGTTTTGGAGAGATGTTAGTAGAAACAGCGAAAACCATCAACACAGATTTAACAATTTTAGATGGCATTATTGGTCATGAAGGTAATGGCCCTAGTGGTGGCGAACCTCGGAATTTAGGAATTTTAGCCGCAGCTGCTGATGTATTTGCTTTAGATAGAGCTATGGTAGAAATTCTCAATGTTCCACCGCAGCAAGTTCCTACTGTTGCTGCTTCCCAAAGGCTTGGGGTTTGTCCTGAACTTGATGAAATTGAGTTTCCGCTTTTACATCCCGATTTATTACAAATCCAAGATTGGCGTTTACCAGATAAGTTAATGCCAATTGATTTTGCTATGCCTCGCGTGATTAAATCTACCTTTAAACATCTTTACATTCGATTTATCAAGGAACCCATGAATACATACAGCAGAGGTTAGTTTAAATGGACAATTTTAGAGAATTAGTAAGTGCAAAATCAGCTACAGCTACGGCAAAATTTGCAGAGTAATCTTTAATTACCCTCCGATTGCTTAACCAGACAACCGCCATTATTTAGTGGCGGTTTTTTATGTAATTAATTTGTCACCAAACTTTGATTTAGTTAATAGTCGTAAATCTGAAATATGTAGCGATCGCTTTCTCTAATTCTCAAGGTATTTTTACTCTACCTATGTATAGATTGACAAGCCCAAAGTAATGTTACATAACACTAGTATAGTGAATTAACAAATCTGTTTTTCGTGTGATCACTGAATTAGCTATTGCTAGACAGTGAATATGTCTATGCTGATTTAGAGTATATTTTCGTCTACTGATTTACTAATTATTAGCCAATTTTATTTGGTTGCTTGCCCGCTGGGGTTGATAGTAAAAAACATCAAACTCTTCAGTGATATTTCGGTAGACCTTGCTTGTGAGTAAAATCATCTAAACCTGTAAAACCAGCCTATATCGAGTATTTTCAGATGTTATAATCTAAACAATTGCTTTAAGATAAGTGATCAATTTCTATAGACACAAAAGCAAAAATGTAGTTTTTGATGCAATTTATTAACCTTTGCTTAACCAAAACTTGGCAAATCATAGTAAGGAATCGTAACATATTAGTCACTTAGATAATTCCGGAATGTTTTTCTGTAACTTTGTATCAATCTTGTCGGAGATAAAATTATTGTTATGACACCTGCCAAACTGGTTCACTTTTTTGACTGCTACACAGTAGCTAGTAAAAAATCGCTAAAATGGCATCAAGACGCTTTTCGAGAGATCAAACTTATCAAGTGAGTTGAAAAAATTCAAATTTGTATGGATTCAAATAGTCAGTCTGCAAACACTACCGATACATATTCCCATCGTTTGGCAGACTTTGTGGGAACCGCGATCGCTTTGTTAACCTTAACTCTACCTCTATTTGTCATCGCCCATTATTCCTCAAATGATGTAGTGCCAAATAATCAGCAATCCCTGACATATCAATTACACAAAACCTCAGAGTAATCTCAAGTCCACCTGAGTTAATCAGCATTAAAAAAGCGTTGCTAGGCTTCTAGCGACGCTTTTTTGATAATTTCTATCATTTTGAGGTCAATACCACTGAAATTAATACTTATTGACCAGCGTTAAAAACTTGTTCTGCCGTCAAATTTAACTCAGGGAAAGTAGGAGATATAATTTTATCGTTACCCCGAAACTGACTGACTTGATACTCCCCATCAATGAGTTGATAGATTGAGAGAGTAGCTTGTTTGGGATTCCCAATAAATTTCTTAGCGCCCAAAGCAGCATAATCAATAATCCAATATTCAGGAATACCCATCTCCTCATAATCTGCAACTTTGAGATAGTAATCATCACGCCAGTTAGTACTGACAACCTCAATCACTAAAGGAATTGAGGTACCCTTAGTCACAGTAGAAGATTTTTCCCAAAGCGGCTCATCGACTAGAGCAGTGTCATTGAGGATTAAGACATCTGGGAAATAGCCTGATTCTCTTTCTGGCGGCTTGACTATTGCTTGATTTGGAATAAAGTAGGGCAGGTTTAATCGTCTAAACTCTAAAGTTAATTCAGCAGCCGAAAATCCCTTTATTCTTTCATGTTTCCCTGTAGGCTGTGGCATTTCAACAATTTCCCCATTATGGAGTTCGTAACGTACCCCAGAGTTGTCTGGATACCAAGCGATAAATTCGTTCAAAGTAACTATCTTTGGTAAAGCTTGGGTCATAAAGGTTAATTACTGTAGTTTGCTGTGATTAGGGACTTCCAGAGAATAAATTATCCAATTTATCTGCTTCAAAACAACTGTCTTTCCCTTTGCTAGAAAGCTCCCTGCCCCCTTGCCATTAACATGATTGTATATTTTTTTAATTGGAAGTTCTTAGAGCAATTTCAGCTTGCATCACAGTCGAGTCGCTTGTGGGCTGTATACGAAAACCTAGTTTTTCACAAACTCGCTGCATTCCGTAATTATCAGTCAAGATATTGGCTGTAACCCGGCCGATATTTTCCTGACAGCCGACTTGCAGTAACCTCCTGACCATTTCAGTTCCTAAACCCTGACACTGACAGCGATCGCTCACTAGCATAGCGAATTCGGCTGCATCTGTACCGTGCAGTTTACTTAATCTGCCAACTGCTAAAATCTGCTTTGTGCCTGTTTCTGGGTCTTGGTGTTCTGCTACTAGTGCCATTTCGCGATCATAGTCATTAAAGCAAATGCGCGTGAGTCGTTCGTGGGTGATGCGCTGACTGAGTTTAATCAGGTGGAAGTAACGAAAATAAACGCTTTCTTCTGAAAGTGTCTGATGAAACTGCACCATCAACGGCTCATCTTCTGGACGAATTGGACGGATAGTAACTGACATACCATTTTTCATCGTCCATTGTTCGATGTATTGGGTGGGATAAGGTCGAATGGCTAATTTAGGTAGTTGTTCTTCTGTAATATCTTGGGGGTGGAGAACGATGCGCCCATCTAAAGCAATTAACCCTCCAGAATTTAAGGCAGTTGGAGGAATCGCTAGCAAGGGGTTGATGTCAATTTCTTTAATCCAGCGTTGTTCTACTACCAGTTGGCTAAATGCCACCATCAATTGCTCAAGGGCGGCCATGTCTATACTTTGCCTTCCGCGCACACCTTTGAGGGCTTTGTAAATTTTGGTGTGTTCCATCATCCGTCGCGCCAAAGTTGTGTTGAGCGGAGGTAATGCGATCGCCCGATCCTGAAATACTTCTACTAGCTGTCCGCCAGCACCAAACAACAGCACTGGCCCGAATTGGGGATCAAGACTACTACCAATAATCAGTTCGTAGCCGTCTGTTTTCACCATTGGTTGTACTGTCACGCCTAAGAAAAGTGCTGAGTGCTGAGTGCTGAGTGCTGAGTAGTGAGGGTCTTTGGTTATTTTTTCTTCAACCGAGGATTTTATGGTGCGATAGGCTTGTCTGACTCCATCAGCATCCCGGATATTTAACTGCACACCCCCAACATCGGTTTTATGGGTAATTACGTGGGAATATAGTTTGACAACTACCGGATAGCCAATACTCTCAGCACATTTAACAGCTTCATCTTCGCTTTTAGATACGCAAGTTGCTACTACGGAAATACCATAAGCCGCTAATATTTGCTTCGATTCAAACTCCGTGAGAATTGTTCGCCCATTTTGGCGAGCAGTGGAGATAATATTTGCGACCAAGTTGCGGTCAGGAATACCAGATTGCGGATCAACCGTAGGTAAAACTGGAGTTTCGTAGATACCGCGCAGGTTATAGCTAGATTGCCACATATAACTAAAGACCCGCGTCGCTGTATCTGGATAGCGATAAGTAGGAATACCTTGACGATTCAGAATTGTTTCGCCAGCAGTGACTTCTGCTCCCCCCATCCAACTAGCAAGAATTGGTTTACCAGGAATTTGGGCGTAGGGTTTCAATTGTTCGGCTGTTTGGGTGGGGTCGGTCATGGCTTGGGGTGTGAGAATGACCAACAAGCCATCACTATTGGCATCTTTCGCCGCAATTTCTAAAGCTTGGGTATAACGTTGAGGGTCAGCATCCCCCAGAATATCAATCGGGTTGTTGTGGCTCCAATGAGTTGGCAGGATTTGATCAAAAGATGCGATCGCCTCTGGTGAAATTGCTGCTAATTCACCACCAGCCTCAATCAAAGCATCTGTTGCTAATACTCCTGGGCCGCCTGCGTTAGTTAAAATTGTCAAGCGCGGCCCTTTTGGACGCGGTTGTTTTGCCAATACCTCCGCCATATCAAATAAGTCAGAAATACTATTCACTCGCAACACCCCACAACGGCGAAAAGCTGCATCTAACACCGCATCACTCCCCGCCAACGCCCCTGTATGAGATGCTGCGGCTTTGGCTGCGGCTTCTGTGCGTCCGGCTTTAATCACAATAATTGGTTTGGTGAGCGCAACTTCTCGCGCAGCAGAGATGAAAGACCGCGCATCACCAATAGATTCCATATAAATGACAATACTTTTAGTGTGGGGATCATCACCGAGATAGTAAATCAAGTCACCCCAGCCGACATCCAACATCGAACCGATGGAAACGAAGGCGCTAAAACCGACGTTTTCTTGAAAACTCCAATCTAGAATCGCTGTACACAACGCCCCACTTTGACTAATAAAACCAACATTTCCCGGACGAGCCATTGCACTGGCGAAGGTAGCATTTAATCCTGTCAACGGACTCATCACCCCTAAGCAGTTCGGGCCAATGATGCGAATATTACCGCGACGCGCTTGTGCTATAATTTCTTGTTCTAAAGCGATACCAGCCGCACCAGCTTCTTTAAAACCGGCAGAAATGATGATCGCACTTTTCACTCCTGCATCTACACACTCAGCAATAATCCCCGGAACTGTTGGTGCTGGTGTAGCAATCACAGCCAAATCTACAGCTTCGGGGATATCTGAGATTTTGGGATATGCTTTAATCCCCAAAACACTGTGGCGCTTGGGATTGACTGGAAACACAGTCCCGCCAAACGGATTTGTAATTAAATTCCACAGGAGAGTGCGCCCCACACTCCCAGGTGTTTCACTAGCACCAATCACAGCTACAGTTTTGGGTGCAAAGATAGCATCAAGGGGATTAAGCTTCTCTGAGCGCAAGATATCAAAGGCGCGATCGCTTGTGGGCTTGAGAGATTTTTGCATCAATCCTCCTTGTTGAAATTGCTGAGTCAATAACTAATTGGGCTTTTGCCATCAGTCTATGCTTCAGTTCAACAGAGGTTTCATTTCATCCATAAATTTTTAAACTTGTCTAAAATCTGCATAATTTTTCCGAGGGCGATCGCTTTGCCTGTTTCGGTGATTTCTGATAAGCGATCGCCAAATTCAAAGTTAACTCCGGGAACGGTCACCCACAAAGCAGGCGGACAATGACCGTAAAGAGTTTGCGTTAAAGCTAAAAGTGATTGAGGATCTGCTGTATGGCCTGCGATCGCATTTTCCACACAAGGAGAAAGTGATTGCACCTGCACATCAAAATATTCTGTAGGCACATAAGCATCAACAAAAATTGCCAATTCTGCATTAGCCAAAGCATCAGCTAATTCGGGTGTCAGTTGGTGGACTGCTAAGGATTTCACCGCAGATAAATGCCAAGAGGCAATTTCATTAGCTATTCTTTGACCAATGCCATCATCACTACGCAAGTCATTACCGTAACCAATCACCATGACAGTGGCATTCATGTTTTTCGCTGGCTTTAATACACTAAAAATTATTTTTCAATTTGTAAATTTATCGCTGTATTCACATAAATGAGGAAATTTTGAAAGCTTGAATGCCAGGAATAGTAATGTTTTTACCTCCTGCTACTAAAATGTGAATATTCTTGATGATTTATTTTGAACCTATTAAAAAAGTTTGAGGAACTTGTGAGCAAAGAGAATATTCTTGTAAATTACTATTACTATAATTTGATAAATTGATGCAATTTCTACTGTGACTTTTGGCATCAGTAATTTTATGATGAATTTGAATCAACAATCTTTGAGGCTGTTTTATGTCTGAAGTAAATTATCAACAGCCCATTAATGCAGTGGCTACTCTTTTAGAAAAGTACGCTGAGGGACAACGAGATTTTATTAGGGCTGAACTTGGTGATGCCGACTTGCAAGGTGTTAACCTCAAAGGTTCTGACCTGAGTTACGCTGACTTAAGTACAGCTAATCTGCGAGGTGCAAATCTCAGGGGAACTGACCTCAGCTATTGCGACCTTTCTCAAGCAGACCTCACAGATGCAGACTTGCGGGGTGCTTTATTAATGTCAGCAAATCTCCGCCAAGCTAATCTTCAAGGCACAAAGCTAGAAAAAGCAGACTGCGATCGCAACACCCATTTTCCCCCAGATTTTGATCCAATTCAGGCAGGAGTTCAAATCAAATCAGAATTATGAAACCTTAGCCAAATACGATTATGTAATATTTATACCTCCTGCCTCCTGCCTTCTGCCTTCTGCCTTCTTACAAAACTTGAATTTCACTTAGTTGATTAATTACCACATCCGCACCTTGGACATGATCTGATTTGCCAATCCATGTAATACCAATGCACCCTGCGGCTTTGGCGTTCTTTGCCATTTGCATATCGCCAACCGCATCACCAACCATGAGTGCGGCGCTTGGTTCTACTCCCACAACTTCACAGGCTTGTAAAAACAAAGTTGGATCTGGTTTCCCAGGGCCATCGTCCACACCAATTTGGGCTTGAAGATAATCACCCAAATTATACCGAGCGGCAAAAGCTTGCACTTCGGCTGTTGTGGCTGCTGAGATGATCCCCAGTTGTAGTCCAGCAGCAAATAGAGATTGTAATAACTCCAAACTCCCTGGTAACAGCGGTGCGGGAGATGCTTCGAGATATTTTTCGGCTTCGTTTAAACTTTGACGGGCGATTTTGAGAGATTCAAACCATCCTCTACCAGCTTCGGCAATATAAGCGGCTGTGGCGATTTCAGTTTCGCGGCGACTACCCACCGCCATTAAACCTGCCGGATCGAGGGAATTACTATCAATACCGTAAGCCATTAATAACGGTTCGCCAATTCCGGGAAATTGAGCATCAATAATTCTGGCTGCTTTTTGTCCAAGCGATCGCAAATAAACTTCTGAGTCTTCTAAAGTACCGTTTTTGTCAAAAAAAATTGCTTGAATATTATCAAAAGTAATATTTCTACATTGAATAGTTGCCAAAATTTTTTACCCCGTTTAAAAATGCCATAAAAAAAGAGGGATATTCCCTCTTTTTTCAAACTTGAATGCAATTATCTATTAACCTTACTCTTCAATAGCTACTGGAATCTCTTCTTCAATAGCTGCTGGAATTTCTTCTTCAGTTTCGGTAGCTGCTGGAATTTCTTCTTCAGACACAGCTTCTTCAGTTGGTAAGGTGATACCTTGTTGTTTAGCTAACAGTTGTTCGCGGTACTTAGCTGCCATTTCTTCCGCTTTATCGTAAACCAAATCACGGTTCTTAATCATATCACCGGGTTCTGGTTCCAACTGTTTGGTAGATAAAGAAATCCGACCTCTTTCAGCATCCAAATCAATGATCATCACTTTCACTTCATCATTGACATTGAACACGCTATGAGGTGTATCGATGTGTTCGTGAGAAATTTCCGAGATGTGTAACAAGCCACTGACACCACCGATGTCGATGAAAGCACCGTAAGGCTTGATACCACGTACTGTACCAATTACTACCTCGCCAACTTCGAGGCGGTTCATCTTACGTTCAACCAACGCCCGACGATGAGATAGAACTAGGCGGTTACGTTCTTCGTCTACTTCTAAGAACTTCAAGGGTAGTTCTTCACCCACTAATTCTTCTTTAGGTTTGCGGGTACTAATGTGAGAACCAGGGATAAATCCACGCAATCCCTCAATCCGTACCAACGCACCACCGCGGTTTGTTGCAAATACACCAGAACGAACAGTTGCATCTTCTGCTTGCAACTGACGCACACGCTCCCAAGCCCGCATATATTCAATACGACGAATCGAGAGGGTCAGCTGACCATCTTCGTTTTCATCAGTCAGAATGAAAAATTCGCGTGTTTCGTTCGACTGTAAAACTTCTTCCGGGGCATCTACCCGGTTGATAGACATTTCTTGTATGGGGATATATGCTGCTGTTTTAGCACCGATGTCAATCAGAGCGCCGCGCGGCTCTATACTGAAAACCGTTCCTGGTACAATATCTCCAGGGCTAAAGTGATAGTCGTATTTGTCAAGTAGAGCAGCGAAATCTTCGTGAGTAAATCCAATTTCTGTAGCGGTTAAGTTCTGATTGACCATGCTGATTTGTTCCTGGTTCTAGTCTCCGTAAAGTTTTGTGACATAATGATAATGCCTGTGTAAGCCACTGAAGACCAGTGTACGCTTACGTCCTTATTAATCCTAGCGTAGAAAGCTAGTGTTAACACATATCAACTTCCAGATAGAAGATTATATCATATAAAAAATGGCATCTGGCTATCTGCCATAAGGTAGAAGGCAATATTATATATATCTAAAATTAAGTAAAATATCCGCTGTTATAGCTAGATAACAGCGGATATTTTGTAAAGCTTAGTAATAGTAATCTACTACTCGTCTTTTTTCTCAATGCGGGGAGGTTCACGGAAGGCGATCGCAAAAAACAGAACGCCTATACACAAAGTAAAAATTAAAATGTATGCAACGCTTTCCATATCAAAAGCTCCTGCTTCTCCAGCCAGTAATAAATGAAACCTAAAGGATGAAGTTCTGAATTTCACACTTCAGACTTCATCCTTCAGACTTGTTTAGAGGGCTTCCTTCCGGCGGGTTGACTTATCACCCACTTTCTGGAACAGACCCCATTCGACTTGCTCTTCTAGGTCGGCTTCCACACCAGCAAATACGTCTCGGTAAATTGTCCGAGCGCCGTGCCATAAGTGACCGAAGAAGAACAACAAAGCAAATACTGCGTGTCCAAAGGTAAACCAACCTCTAGGACTGGTACGGAATACACCGTCAGAGTTCAAGGTTTCGCGGTCAAATTCAAAGATTTCGCCGCCTTGAGCCTTACGAGCATATTTCTTCACATCAGCAGGATCTGTGAAGGTCTTACCATCTAAGTCGCCACCATAGAAGCTAACGGTGACACCAGTTTGTTCAAAGCTATATTTAGATTCTGCCCGACGGAAAGGAATGTCAGCGCGGACAACACCATCGCTGTCGGTCAAAATTACTGGGAAGGTTTCAAAGAAGTTGGGTAGACGACGTACAGTCAATTCTCTACCTTCAGCATCTGTGAATACTGCGTGACCTTGCCAAGACTGAGCAATGCCATCACCTTTAACCATTGGCCCTGTACGGAACAAACCACCTTTGGCGGGGCTGTTACCAACGTAATCGTAGAATGCCAGCTTTTCAGGAATTTGTGACCAAGCGTCAGACAAGCTGGCACCGTTGGCTACGCTAGCTTGAACACGACGGTTGATTTCTTGACGGAAGTACCCTTGATCCCATTGGTAACGGGTAGGGCCAAACAATTCGATGGGGGTGGTTGCGCTACCGTACCACATGGTACCAGCAACAACGAAAGCTGCGAAGAATACAGCCGCAATACTGCTGGAGAGTACGGTTTCAATGTTACCCATCCGCAGGGCTTTGTATAGCCTTTCGGGAGGTCTAACTGTGAGGTGGAATAAACCCGCAATAATACCAACTACACCTGCGGCGATGTGGTGAGCCACAATACCACCAGGGTTAAAGGGGTTAAAGCCATCCGGCCCCCATTCTGGTGCTACTGGCTGGATGCTACCTGTGACCCCATAAGCGTCAGAAACCCACATCCCAGGCCCATAAAGTCCGGTGAGGTGGAATGCACCAAAGCCGAAGCAAAGTAAACCAGATAAGAACAGGTGAATACCAAACATTTTTGGTAAGTCTAGTGCTGGTTCACCTGTACGAGGATCTCTAAAGAGTTCTAAATCCCAGTACACCCAGTGCCAAACTGCGGCTAGGAACAATAAACCAGAAAGTACGATGTGAGCAGCAGCCACACCTTCAAAAGACCAGAAACCAGGGTCGGTAGCAGGGCCACCAGTGACGCTCCAGCCACCCCAGGATTGGGTAACACCTAAACGTGCCATGAAGGGCAGCACGAACATCCCTTGTCGCCACATGGGGTTGAGAACAGGGTCGCTGGGGTCATAAATAGCGAGTTCATATAACGCCATTGAACCAGCCCAGCCTGCCACCAGGGCTGTGTGCATCAAGTGTACAGAAATCAGCCGCCCTGGATCGTTCAGAACAACTGTATGTACTCGGTACCAAGGTAGTCCCATCGACTACGCTCCTCCTCGAAGAGTTATGTTTACAAAGCAATTTATTTACTGAGTTCTTTAATTGGCGAAGACCGCTTTTTAAAGAAATCTCTGAGTTTTTTTATTGCCAGGGTTCTGAGTTTAACCACGGCTCAGTCTTTGCAAGACAGACTGTGTGGCTTTGGCAACACTTAGACGCTGCGGTAGCTTGACCTTTTGGGGTTGCGATCGCTTGTCTTCTCCAAGAATTTTTTCATAAAACTCTCCCTGGTTCTAATAGAACTCGGCAAATACCGGGTTGGTATTCGGGTAATCGAGCGAGCTACCCTTGTTGGCAGCAGCCTTGTAGTCGTCTACGCGATCGCCATGCAAAAATGAGAATGTTTTAAAAAGTGTAACTATTGATGGAATTGTTTGCAAGCGTGTAAATCGATGCGATCGGTATCCCATCGGTGTTATCTTCTCACAAATCTCCGCCACAATTTCATTTACGTATGTTAAGGGAGTGGGGAGTGGTGAGTAGGGGAAGAGACAGCCACAACAAACGCGATCAATACGAGCCATATATGCTAATAGTTGAAACAAATCTACTCCCTATTCCCTACTCCCTACTCCCCACCTCCACAAGTAATTTTTAAATAGGATTGCTAAAAAAAATTACTGGGACACCATTTGGATATTTTGTAACTGACACTTGGCTTGGGCAGTATTTAGGCGTTCAATTACCTGTTCGGCGCTCATTAAACGCTTTAGCACTACTTGACCGATTGTAATGCTTGCGATTTCTGGTGTTATGGGTTTAACTTCGACTGTAATCACAACTTCTTCAGTGCGATACAGCCAGAGCAATTCATTGTTCTCGACTATACAAATATTCATGCGCTGGATATCGGGTTGCCGTCGCCATGCGGTAATTTGCCACAACCCATCAGATGACCAAACTCTACCTATATCCCATCCTTCCGAAAGAAAAAAATATTTCACGGCTTTATCTCGCTATTTTGACTATAAATTTTGATATCTACACCCACAAAATTGACTCAGTAGATGTTCTAAATAAAGTAGCTTGGCTAATCAAGCTATGATGTCAATATTCCTGATAATGCTTTTTAAGCCCTACTCTCATCATTTAAGAGGCTAACTTGAAACGTTAAAAATGAGAGCTAATTGAGCAGCTTAACAAATTTTATTTAAAATAATCTTATTAATTGAAAGTAATTTTATTTAATTTATAAAATTCAGATTAAAAAGTGAAATTATGCGGATTTTACAGCCTATACACTGTCTTATAAATTTGCCAGAATTTAAAATTTAATTAGTTTAAAATATTACATTAGATTACTTAGCAATAAAATGAATTTTCGTAACATTTTTTGATATAACTTCAATAATTGTGCTTCTAGCATCTGTAATCTCAAATTACATTGATGTTTATATAGCAAATAAATAGTGATCGCCTATATTGTCCCTGCCGGAATTGGCAAAAATTGGGTATTATTGCCAGACATATAGTATGATTACTGACCGCTGATTGGAAAAATTTCAAAGGTATGACTTTGTTTCCCTTGTCTGTACGAAGGTGGGGTCGAATTACCCAATTTGTTTCTTTGTTCTGTCTGTGTTTATTTTTAGTCATCAGTTGTGGTACGCGACAACAAGCTAATACCACGCCGTCGGGTAATGTAAATACGCCTGCGGGGGATGGTCGCATTACTATAGGGACAACAGCCAAGCCAAGAACTCTAGATCCAGCCGATGCTTACGAGTTGGCATCTTTGGGTTTAGTGTTTAATATGAGCGATCGCCTTTACACTTACGAACCAGGTAGTACAGAAATTAAACCCCAACTGGCGACAAGTTTACCCAAAGTCAGCCAAGACGGTTTAACTTACACTATCCCACTGCGCCAAGGAGTTGTGTTTCACGATGGCACATCCTTCAACGCCAAAGCAATGGAGTTTAGTATTCGGCGATTTATTGAAAATAAAGGTAAACCTTCTTTTTTATTAGCTGATACAGTAGCTTCAGTAAGTGCTACAGGTGAAAATGAGCTAACAATTAAACTCAAAAAACCCTTTGCTGCATTCCCTTCATTACTCGCATTTTCTGGAGTTTGTGCAGTTTCACCCAAAGCTTATGAATTAGGTGCTGGTAAATTTCAACCCAATACATTTGTTGGTACTGGCCCTTACAAATTAGCGCAGTATGGGACAGATTCACTGCGAATGGATGTATTTGATAAATATTGGGGAGAAAAAGCAGCGAATCAAGGTATTAATGTCCAAATTCAAACCAGTCCAGTTAACTTATTTAATGCTTTTCGTACAGGTGCAGTAGATGTAGCTTATTTATCCTTACAACCTGACCAAATTCGTAGCTTAGAAGAAGGCGGTAAAAAAGGAGATTGGCAAGCGATTACATCCCAGGGTAGTGTAGTAAGTTATCTGGTATTGAATCGCAATCAAAAACCTTTAGATAAACCAGAAGTTAGACAAGCGATCGCAGCAATTATCGACCGTCAACTATTAAATGAGCGAGTTTTATATGGTCAAGCCGATCCGCTTTACAGCATGATTCCTACTACTTTCAACGTTTCCCAACCATTATTTAAAGATAAATATGGTGACGGTAAATTTGATCAAGCTAAGGAATTATTAACTAAAGCTGGCTACTCTAAAGATAATCCTGTAAAAATTCCACTTTGGTATCCTTCCAGTTCACCAACTCGGAGTTTAGCAGCACAAACACTCAAATCACTTGCTGATACTAAAATGGACGGTATCGTTCAATTAGAAGTCAACACAGTCGAAGGGCCGACTTTCTTTAAAGACATTTCTAAAGGTTTATATCCCGCAGCTTTGCTTGATTGGTATCCTGACTTTTTAGATCCAGATAATTATGTACAACCTTTCTTAGCGTGTCAAAAAGGTTCCGATGCTAAAGGCTGTGAAGATGGCGGTAGTCAAACTCAAGGTTCGTTTTACTATAGCGAAACCATGAATAAACTCATCGATCAACAACGCAAAGAACAAAATCCTACCGCACGAGGGCAAATTTTTGCTCAAATCCAAACCCAAGTACTTAATGATGTACCTTACGTTCCCTTGTGGCAAAACAAAGACTATGTATTTGCCCAAAAAGGTGTCAGCAACGTGCAACTTGACCCTACTCAGAATTTGATTTATAAAACAATCAAAAAATAGGGAATGAAGTGTGAAGTGTGAAGTGTGAAGTATGAAGTATGAAATATAGCAATTCTACAATTATGCGTGAATAACAAGATCTCCGACTTCTTTAAGAAGTCGGGGATCTGAAAACCACCATATGAAGTATCAATTTCATCCTTTATCCTTCAGACTTTACACTTCATAATTCATTCAGACTTCAGACTTCATAATTCATACTTCATCATGTCCCGCTCAAAAGCTTTACAATATTACATTGTTTCACGGTTGCTCCTAGCACCGCTGCAACTATTAACCATTATTACTATCGTATTTTTATTATTAAGAGCGACACCAGGAGACCCTGCTGATGCGATTTTGGGTGGACGTGCGCCAGAAGCAGCAAAGGAAGAATTAAGAAAGCAATTAGGGTTAAATTTGCCTATTTGGTTGCAGTATTTAAATTATTTAGGAAACTTACTGCGCTTTGACTTAGGCACTTCTTTAACTAGTCGCGGACAAAATGTTTGGGACATCATCGGACAATATTTCCCTGCGACAGTGGAGTTAGCTGTATTTAGTATGGCAGTGGCGCTGATTGTTGGGATTTTGGTAGGTACGCTTTCCGCTTCTCGCCCTGGAACATATTTTGATGTAGGTGGGCGGTTATTTGGGATTATTACTTATGCTTTACCAATGTTTTGGGCGGGAATGCTTTTACAGTTAATTTTCTCAGTGCAACTTGGTTGGTTTCCTAACTCGAACCGTTTTCCGCCAACACTACCGCCACCACCAACAATTACCGGATTGTATACCTTGGATAGTTTAATGAGTGGTAACTTGACACAGTTTTTTGCTTCTTTGTACCATCTTGCCCTACCAAGTTTGACTTTGGGCATTTTGCTCAGTGGCATTTTTGAGCGTATTGTCCGCGTGAATTTAAAACAAACCCTGCGTGCTGACTATGTAGAAGCAGCTAGAGCAAGAGGTATTGCAGAAAATAAAATTTTAGTATCCCATGCCTTAAAAAATGCGTTGATTCCAGTAATTACAGTCTTGGGATTAACTTTTGCTTCGTTGTTGGGTGGAGCAATTTTAACGGAAGTGACATTTTCTTGGCCGGGTTTAGCTAATCGTTTGTATCAAGCAATCAGCGATCGCGATTATCCCACAGTCCAAGGTGTATTAGTATTCTTTGGGGCGATAGTGGTCGGGGCAAGCATTTTAATTGACATTATCAATGCTTACGTTGACCCCCGCATTCGCTATTAATCTAAGCTCGACTTTATCCAAAATTAAGAACTTGGTTCTATATGTTATGTGGCACTAACTCTATATGTTTAGCAAAAACTTTTTCGATTTCACTGATAATCAATGAAATCGAAAAAGTCCAGCGATAGGTGACCCCACATAGATTTTAGTGTATGTGATTGCGTCCCGCGAAAATAAATTGTTAAAGTTGAGCTAATAATTCAATTAGACTGAAGACTAAACTTCCACCAAGCAAAAAGAGCTAACTTTTATCTAGATAGACTTTGAACGGGAAAGGTTGAGTTTAATCATTCAACGTAGGTAAAATGTATTTCATTTTACTAAACCCACTCCCAGCAAAGTGGCAAAAATAGGAGTTTTTAAAGGCTGTTTGGATACATTGTCTTTCGTAAGCAAAATCTTCTAATTTCAATAATTTTGATACTTTTCTTATGTATCTATTAGTATTCCTGGGTGAGTTGATGAGAAATTCATAATGAGTATTAAAGTAGGTGTTTACGGTTAAATTGAATTCAGGCGGTAGCCACTCAACCAAACCAGAGCGAATTATTTCATAGGAAAGGGGTCTCATTTCATAATTCCAAGCGGATGCTCCCTTTTCTTCATATTCGTGATAAACTTTCTCGAAAATATGGCAATGATGTTTTGGAGAAGCCACAAAGACTCCAGTTTGAAAAATTTCATTAATATTGGTTTCAATACCATAGTTTTTATAATATAAATAAGGAGTTAGATTATCAATATAATTTACATTTTGTTTTGACCATATTTCATATCTTAATTTAAGTTGTCTGTAATAAATTTCTTTACTTGGGTAAGCATCTGCTTTTACTCCTCCAATTCTATCTTCTGGAATCATTGAGCATATACAAGGTGCTACTTCGGTATTAATAAGTATATCAGCATCAATCCAAACAACTTGTGAATAATTTCTAGTTTTCGCAGATGATAGAATTAAGCACTTCTGCCAAGCAGGAGATCTATTCTGAGCTCTTTCAGATACATCTAGTGGTTCATCGATAGTAATTAAATCATATTTATATTTATCTGCATAATTTTTCCAGTTTTTGTAGCAAAAATTTTTCCATTGCTGAGAAAATTTTTGTCCTACTGTTAGAGTAACAATAGCTTTATCATTCATAAAATAAAATTCCTCTAATTACGTCACACACACTAACCACAAATTCTTATAGCGTTTCTTACTCTAGTGAGGTAGAGACAAGAATAATCAACCGCGTATGAACGCAGATAAATTTGTACCTCAGCAGAGTAGGAAAATCTATGAAACGATATTAATTATTAGATTTTTCTAAGAAGACAAAATCTAAAGAAGTTTACCAAAATTTTAAAATCTAACTTTCTAAAGAATCTAAATGTCGCTTTTGCATCACTTTCTACAGAGAATATCTAGAATGCTGACTTTACAAGATTTCTACCAAAAAATTTTATTGCGGCTATTTTATCGGCTGAGATAAAAAAGAGCCGGAATTTTTTAGTTCGCATAAACTCTCCGCGTAAAATATGAGTCTGATGTCTCTTTTACAAGAGTATAAAAGTAGCGTCAAGACAAAATTAGGCTTTATATTAACTTTATAAATTAAATTTAAGCGCAGTAATATAGTAATATATTTTGTTTGTCAGAAACCAATAAGCATCATTGCCGGTATATAAATTAGAATATCCGCTTAGGTCTATTGCATAAAGACTTAGTAAGTAACCAAGAACACCAATAAATTGTAGAGTCTGCGAGTCATACAACTTATCTGTGTCCATCTCTGTCCATCCTCTTCTATCAGCGTTAACTCTTTCTCGCTACACTTCATCAATGCGGGAATGGCTATAATCACCTATTTTTAGTCATGCCAAAATTTGAGGAACAATTAGAATTTATTTATGCAAGCGATCGCAACCAATGGCGGGAGTGGTTAGCCAAAAATCATCTCGCTTCCCCTGGTGTCTGGTTGATTTACTACAAGGTCAAAAGTGGTCAACCAAGCGTCAGATATAGCGAAGCAGTTAAAGAAGCCTTATGTTTTGGCTGGATTGACAGTAAAGTTAAATCTTTAGATGCAAATCGCTATCAGCAAATTTTCACCCCACGCAAACCGAAAAGTGTTTGGTCAAAATTAAACAAGCAATATATTGAAGAGCTAATTGCAGCAGGTTTAATGACGGAAGTTGGTCTGGCTAAAATTGCTGATGCGAAAAAAGATGGCTCATGGACTTCTTTAGATGCGATCGAAGCATTGACCATTCCGCTAGATTTGCAGCAAGCTTTAGCCGCCAACTCTTCAGCTAACTTGAATTTTGCAGCCTTTAGTAATTCCGCAAAGAAAAACATTCTTTTTTGGATTGAAAATGCAAAACGTCCAGAAACTAGGCTAAAGAGAATTGAGCAAACCGTAACTTCAGCAGCGCAAAACAGAAATCCATTGAGCCGATAAAAAATTCACTTACTTTAAAATTTGTAGCTTAAAACTTGAATCACCTTATCTTCTGGTAACTTCCCAGGAGTGATAGTAAAGGTGTCACTACTGCTACGGCGGACAGTGATACCTTGTACTAAGTTGAGAAAATCATCCAATGGTGAAATTTCACATGCATTCGCTTCAGCCGCTTGAGTGCGGTAGTGAGTCGGAATCACTAATTTAGGATTTAACACATCAATCGCCTGTTTAGCCTCTTGGGCATTATAGGCTTTAGCACTACCGCCTACAGGGACAAACAGCAGATCAGGACGACCCATGAGGATTTTTTGTTCTAGGGTAATGGGTGCAGCAATTCCGCCTAGATGCAGGATGTTAATTCCTGCTTGCTTCCAACTCCAAGCGATATTTTTGCCGAATTGTCTCCCACCTTTGCGATCGTGATCTGTGGAAATTCCTTGAAATTTTATCCCCTGAAAATCATAAACGCCAGCTTCGTATACTAGCTTGGGATTTCCTGGTAAATCTTCTACAGCACCTTCATCTAGTAATTGGCTGCTAATCAAGACCAAGTTTGCACTGACTTTTGGCGCACGATAACGAGCAGTACAGCCAATGGTGCGGAAGGGATTGGCGAGAATTTTCACTCCGCCACCAGAAATTAGAAAGCAAGTATGACCCAACCACTGAACTGATAAACCGCCAGATTGTGCGTCAGCTTCAGAGTGAGAACCTAAAGTAGAAACTAAAGCTGTGACTAACCCCGCCCCAGCATAGCCCATCAATTGTCGTCGTTTCATTAATCACTCTCTCGTCGGTAATTGTTCCAGAAAGTTTCGCAATAACTGTTTTCCTGAAGAAGTTAGGACACTTTCTGGGTGAAACTGGACTCCTTGGATGTGAGGATAGTTCCGATGGCGCACGCCCATAATTGTGCCATCTTCAACCCAAGCGGTGATTTCTAACACTTCGGGGCAAGTTTCGCGCTCAATCACCAGACTATGATATCTGGTGGCGGTCATCGGATTTTCTATTCCTTGAAAAACTCCGACATCAGTGTGCGTTACCTGCGAAGTTTTACCGTGCATTAACTCTGGAGCAGAGACGATTTTACCACCAAATACTTGACCAATACTTTGATGCCCCAAGCACACACCTAAAATTGGCAAGCTGGGGCCGAGTTTTTCAATCAAATCCAAAGATATACCAGCATCTTCTGGGCGACCAGGCCCAGGAGAAATCACCACAAGGTTGGGATTTAATGCTTGAATTTCTTCGATGGTGATTTTATCGTTGCGAAAAACTTGAATATCTGATGCTACAGGGAACTCTGCTGCTAGTTCTCCTAGGTACTGCACCAAATTATATGTAAAACTGTCGTAATTATCGATGACTACAATCACGGACTATACTCCTGGCGATCATTACCAGATTCTAGCCGTCAGCGTCAGTAATTATTTAATTGGTAATTTAGAAATTTTTATGGATGAGTTTAATTAATGCCCAAAGTTAAAGTTTTGACATAATTAGTGTGACTAATGGCGGCAGCAATAAGGTACAAGCAACTAAGATTGCGACTAAAGCCGAAACAAGCACCGCACCCGCCGCACAGTCTTTGGCAACTTTGGCTAATTCGTGGTAGGTCTGCTTGACTGTTAAATCTACCAACGATTCGATCGCAGTGTTGAGTAGTTCTAATGCGAGAACTAAGCCGCTGGTAATCCCAATGACGGCGATTTCCACATGTGACAAATGTAAGAATATGCTTAAAGCGATCGCCAAAGCACAAAAACTCACATGAATGCGAAAATTGCGTTGAGTCTGAAAACTGTAAGTAATACCAGCCCAAGCATACTTGAAACTCACAAATAAATTAGCAGCAACTTGCCACGAGAATTCCCTTTCCTTCGTGATCAGTTTGGAAAACTGGTTTGGCGGTGGAGGAGAAACTTGTTGGGACATAAGCTAAAAAATAGAACAATACATTTAGGTAAACTGGGAATTTTTGCTGATTGTACTCATCCAATCAACTTTTCGGCAATTTTCTACACGAGTATTATAAAAGGATGCCTAAAAATTAACACTGGCAGACATCAAAACTTTAATATTCTATGTCAATATCAATACCAACTGTCTCCAGTATTATTACCTGCTGCTTTAGCATTTGCATTAAACTCTCATCATCAGGATGATCCCAGCCCAAAAGGTGTAACAGCCCATGAGCCGCCAACCAAGCTAACTCAGTTTTTAAACTATGCTCTTGTTGTTGGGCTTGGCGTTGGGCGGTAGTTACCGAAATCACAATATCACCTAAATACACAGGTTCATCCTCCATTTCCGCATAGTCTGGAAAATCCGTTTCTAATGCAGCGAAGGCTAACACATCTGTAGGTTTATCTTGATGTCGATATTGAGCATTTAATGATTGAATTTCTTTATCGTCTGTTAAACGCAGCCCTATTTCATAGCTTGGTGCTGGTGGTAAATGAGATTGAAGATTTTCTAACCAGCGATGAAACCAGTTCTCCCAAGTTTCAGCCTCAACATTGACAGCTAATTCGGGGGAAGACTCGGAAAAAATATCTTGCAAATTTAGTTCAACTTGTACCAAGTACAAACGCTCCTCAGCAATGCCAAATTTTGCTTGGTTTTTAACGGGTGAGATAAGCAAGACCAATTAAAACAGCTAATAGCCCCACAGCCGATAACAGAAAATGTTTTATAGAAGTGCCACCTTTACGCACCATGTTCCGCATGGCAAGTTTGACGTAGCTTGGTTGAGGTTCCTGTGAAGGAGAGTCACTCATAATGATTTCGTAAAAAACTCTTTTATATATAAATGTAACAGTTTCTTTAGAGTTCTCTTGTCATTTTGTCTGTTTTCGGTTGAGAAGGTGTCAGGGTGCGAGTGAGCAAAACCCTGACACCCTTACCCCCAGCAGCTGTAACTATTAAGCAGAACTACTATCTACTAGCTGATTTTCTTGCCGGAGGTAGGCTTGGATGAACATATCGAGGTCGCCGTTCATCACATCAGCGATCGCAGTTGTTTCGGAATTAGTACGCAAATCCTTTACCATCTGATAAGGATGAAATACGTAGTTGCGAATTTGATTACCCCAGGAAGCTTCCACCATATCACCGCGAATTTGAGCAATCTCTTGCGCCTTTTGTTCGCGGGCGATAACCAGCAGTTTGGCTTTGAGGCGGGCGAGGGCTTTTTCTTTATTTTGCAGTTGCGATCGCTCTTCTGTACAGCGCACAGCTAGACCAGTGGGTAAATGCACAATTCGCACGGCTGTTTCTACTTTGTTGACGTTTTGTCCACCTTTACCACCAGCCCTAGATGTTGTGATTTCCAAATCCTTCTCTGGAATATCCAACTGCACAGACTCATCTATTTGTGGCATAACTTCCACCCCAGCAAAACTAGTTTGCCGTTTGCCATTGGCATTAAAAGGTGAAATCCGCACTAAGCGATGTGTGCCTGTTTCTGACCGTAGATAGCCATAAGCGTAACGCCCAGTAATTTCTAGAGTTGCTGATTTGATCCCAGCTTCATCACCCTCAGATTCTTCACTGAGTGCTACTTTATAACCGTGTGCTTCTGCCCAACGGGTGTACATTCGCAGCAGCATAAATGCCCAATCTTGAGCATCTGTACCACCCGCACCAGCGTTAATTGTCAACACTGCCCCTTCCGCATCGTAAGGGCCTGAGAGTAGCTGTTGTAACTCCCACTGGTCAAGGTCACGGTTGAGCTTAGTGATAGTAGATTCCGCTTCTTGCAGTAATGACTCGTCGGTTTCTAACTCCAACAGTTCCACCACTGCTTTAGTATCTTCTAAACTGGCTCGCCACTGGTTGTAAGTATCCAAGTGAGATTTGAGTTCATCAAGTTCTTGCAGGGTTTTTTGGGCTTGGGGTTGATTTTCCCAAAATTCTGGCTGTGCTGATATTTGTTCTAAGTCGTGAATTTTCGCTGTTAGTGCAGGTACGTCAAAGATAGTCCTGGGTTTTACCCAGGCGGCTAGACAACGTTTCGATTTCGCGTTTGAGTTCTAAGACTTCCATAGTGCTTGCTAAATTGAGAGCTACTTGGATAGATTTTCTAAGTTTGCTCTTTAGATTTTATTTGTTTTTTTGATTTTAGCGGCAGTTGAGTCAATTCTTTCGCTGTGACTACATATTTATATTGCACAGCAATGAAAAAACCGTGGCTACTGAGGTTGAACCACGGTTAAAAATTTCTTAAATTTTTCTATTTATCTTTAGTTAATCACGGCCATTGAGAGCAATCAGCAACCGTAAGATAAAGACAAACAGGTTAATGTATGTCAGGTACATCGACAAAGCCGCAGGTAGATATTGATCATTGCGGTAAGTACGGGGCAGGATGTAGAAATCTACAACAGATACTCCCACAAACAAAAACACGCCTAAACCAGAAATGCCGATTTCTAGCCAAGTTGGGGTATAAACACCAAACAAAGCAAAGATAAATTGCACTGCACAAACCACAATCAAGGCAATAACACCGAGACTAATGGTTTTTGTCAAAGCCATTCCGTCTTGTTCAGACAGATTTGAACCAATTTGACGGGCAACAATAAAAGTGACACCGCAACCGAGGGCGGCTAAACCGATACCTTGAATACCGACACCTTGGGTTCTCAAGGCGACAAATACTAAGCCACTGAGAGTATAGCCAGACAAGAGGCTATAGGTTGCCAATAAAGGTAAAGCAATAGCTTTTTTACCTTTTTCAGCAACATTTTGGGCAACAAAGAAGAGAATTAACTCTAGAATTACTGCACCAATAAAGGTGGGGAAGAAGATTTCCGGGTTAGTACGGATAATGCCTAAACCACCGTAGGTTCCCAAGGCAGTGAGAACAAGACCACCACCAACGTAAGGTAAGGCATTGGCGATGACATTAGGGCCGATGATAGCTTGGGTTCTAGCGTCTCGGAGAGCTTCACGAAAGTTACTTGTATTGCTCATACTTGAGTTTTTCGCGCAAAAAAGTTCTGTATATTCCTATTCTTACCAAGATTTTCATTTACCAGCTAGAGTGTTTTGTGGAAAACCTGGGCGTTAATCATCGAGCAATACATTTTGTTTCAGATATTCCCTACTATATTTTCTGCTCATTAGGGATAAAATACTCAGCTTTCATCAAATACTCATATTCAGCAATACTAAAAAACATTTGCAGAGTGGGATTTGTATAACACCTCGGTTTCCCAAACTTGTCTATGGTCAGGGTTTAGGATTTTGATTAGTTTTTGTAATCAACAATTTCTTGAGTTCATATTAATTTTAATATTTTGCTGTGATTTTTATTTTTCTAGAGATATATCAGTTAAATCAAAAGTTATAAATGCTGAGTTTTTAGAGATTGCTGACCTCAGACTAAAAGCTTTTGGATCAGCTATGCATTTCAATACAAAAATATCTAGATTTGCAGCAAAAAATAAACATTAATTAACTAAGCAAGTTTATAGATAAAACACAAATCACCTGCAACAACTGAGGCAGTGAAATCATGCGTAAAAACACTGAATGCAAGAGATAGAGCCGAATTAAGTTCAGTGGAACGACGATGGTTTAATCAGCGTGGTCTAAGGAAAATAATTACAGCTTTGAAGAACATATACGCAACTCCGTTTTTTCAGAAAAAGGAGTTAATACAAAGGAATTGATATGGCAGCACTTGAGTCTTCTATGCGAATTGATGGGATAGAGTTATTACACTTATACCACCAGAACCCCTCTATTAAACTTCGTAATCAACTTGTACAGTTACATACTGGCTTAGTGCGAAAGATGGCTCATAAATTTAGCCATCAATGTAATGAACCTTATGAAGATTTAGAACAAATCGGTTATTTTGGTTTAATTAGGGCAATTGAGCGTTTTGACCCCAGTCAAGGATATGCCTTTAGTTCCTTTGCTGTGCCATATATTCGAGGTGAGATGCTGCATTTCTTGCGCGATCGCAGTACGCTATTAAAAATCCCTCGTCGTTGGCAAGAACTGTACAATGAAGGGCAGAAAGTTCGCAAAGAATTGGCTTTGTCTTTAGGTCGTCCTCCCAAAGATGCGGAAATTGCTAAGGTACTGAAAGTTTCTGTACAAGAATGGCAAGAAACCAAGTTAGCTGCACAAAATCGGATGCCTTTGAGTTTGGATGCTACAGCAGTTCATTATGTTGATTGTCAAATAACTTTAGGTGAAGCACTACCTTGTCCTCGTTCTGCGGTGATGCAGCAACAAGAAGAAGAACGCCAACAACTCCAAGGGGCGATTAATATGCTAGAAGAAAAGCCCCGTATGGCAGTCGAAATGGTTTTCTTAAAAGAACTTTCACGCAAGGATGCCGCTAAAAGCATTGGTACTAGTCCAATGACTGTCACACGGTATCTGCAAAAAGGTATTAATGATTTGATTAATTATTTACAACCACAAGCAGTAGCATCAGGGTCTTGATTTTGTTGGATACTACAAAGTTTCTAGCAAGAAAAGTCCATAACTACAATTGCTTCTAACTAATAACCCAAGTTCTGAATTTAAGTACTTAGACAAGATTAATTACTAACATTGTTTTCCTGTTGACTATTCTCTGCCGCAACAAATAAATTTAATCTTGCCCAACCACTTATCACTCTAGATGTTTAGTATTGGTGATCATGGGCATGGAATTCAGGGTGCCGTCTCCGAAAAACTTCATCTATTCAAATAAATTTTAGGGATTTAAGCCTGCACGTTGAAAAATAGCGTTGGGCGTAATTTCTAACTCTGGTAACAAGTCATCAGTAATTACTTGATGATGGCGATACGTCATAGGTAAGGAAGCTGGGGCAAATACAGTAATAGTTCTAGCTTTTGTATCGACTACCCAAACACGCGAAACACCTGCTTTTAGATAATCTGTGGCTTTTTCAGCCATGTCTCCAAAAGTCTGTCCAGGTGAGATAATTTCAATCACTAATTCAGGTGCAACCGGACAAGCTTCATCTTGTAACCAATCAGCTGCAAGGCGGTTATAAGAAATATATGTCAAATCAGGAACTGGTATCCAATCTTGTTGATTGCGGGTTAATTTGATTGCCCACTCAACTACTACTCGCCCTATTTTTTCTGCCCATAAAGACAATATTATTAATAAAACACCAGTAGTCGAACTATGAAAAAATTTTGGTGACATTTCATCGTCTTTGTATTTAGGAACAGCTTGACCATCAACAAATTCGTATGTAATATCACCTTCAGGAAGTGCAAGAAACTCTTCCACCGTTAGGCTTTGATTAGAAGACTGAACCATAAAAGTATGAAGTGTGAATTATGAAGTATGAAGTATGAAATGTCATACTTCATACTTCTGTTTTCTATTTTCTGAAACTAACTATCGTGATTTTAGATCAGCGATCGCACCTCTTGTCATAGCAGCAATGGCTTTATCTGTGGCTTTTGGTAAATGATAATACTTACCTCCGGCTGTTTGGGCTAGTTCTTTGGCAAAGCCAGTGGAAACAAATTTACTTTCGGTATCAATTACCAATAGTTGCATTCCCAAAGCCCGAAATCTGCCAGCAATTTCTAATAATTCGCCTTTGATATCCGGTTTTTCTCCTGGTTCTTGGGGTTCGCCCAAAGAACGCCCTAACGGAATATTACCCCGGCCATCAGTGATGGCTACCACTACAACTTGACCAATATCGCCGCTCATTTGAGCGTTTAAACCAACACGTACAGCTTGGGTTAAACCATGCGCCAAGGGTGAACCGCCACCACAAGGTAATCTTTCTAAGCGGTTTTTTGCTAAAGCAATAGAACGTGTTGGGGGTAATAATACTTCCGCCTGTTCTCCTCGGAAAGGAATCAACGCTACTTGGTCACGGTTTTGATAAGCCTCAGTTAACAGTTGCATGACTGCACCTTTGGCAGACTGCATCCGGTTCAAAGCCATCGAGCCAGAAGCATCTACCACAAATACTACCAATGCTCCGGCTTTGCGAACCAAGCGTTTTGAGCGAATGTCACCTTGCTCAACAATCACTTTTCTATTTGGCTGTCGCTCACGCCGTGCTTTTTGGTAGGGTGCAGCAGCTCGCAGGGTAGCATCTACGGCAATGCGCCGGACTTTACCTTTGGGTAACATCGGCTTGACGTAACGTCCCCGGTCTTCGGAGAAAATTAAGCTACGACTCCCTGATTTGCCTTGACGTTGAGCCATTTGGGCAAAATACAGCACACTGTCATCTAGAATTACACCTTCTGGGTCGAAGATAAATTCTTCGGGAATGCTTGGTGGTTCTTGGTTTTCTGGTTCTTCTGGTTGGTCTTCTTCTTTGTCTTCCTCTTCCTCTTGTTGGTCTTGTTCTGACTCGTCTTGACTTTGTGGCGGTGGTGGGGGAGGAGGTGGTGGTGGTTGGTCGGGCGGTGGTGTTTGGACTACAGTTGCCCGTGGTACAATTACTAACTCGACAGCCCGACGTAAATCTTCGGCGTTGACAGTTGTGCGTCCTTCTAAGGCGGCGGCGGCTTTGGCGACGCGCACAGCAAATAACTCGGCACGGTGTCCTTGGACACCACCACGAATGGCTTCATTAACTAAGTAAGTGATTTGGTCGTGGGTGATGGTGACTTCCTTTAACCATTCCCGCGCCAGGATAATTTGGGTTTTCAGTCCGTCGATGTCTTCGCTGTACTGCTGGAGAAATTCTTGGGGAGATTTGGAAAACGCGATCGCTTGTTCTACTGCTTGGACTCTTTGATCTAGTCCGAGTACACCATCAGCAGACAGGGCGATCGCAATTCTATCAAGTAAATGTTCTCGTAGTGCGCCTTCTTCTGGGTTATAAGTGGCAATAAATAAAGGTTTGCAAGGATGCTGAAAACTAATTCCTTCCCGCTCGATTTGGTTGCGACCTTCAGATAATACTGTTAAAAGTTGATTGGAAATTTGGTCATCTAATAAATTGATTTCATCTACATACAGCACACCCCGGTTAGCAGTGGCGAGTAACCCAGGCTGAAAAACTGTATCTCCTTGCTTCACAGACTGTTCTACATCTACAGAACCTAAAAGTCGGTCTTCTGTGACACCGAGGGGAATTTGCACAAACGGCGCAGGAATAATTTGTGTGGGGACATCCTGAATATCTTTTTCGGCGTATTCGGCTAACAGTAAATCATCCCATTCATCGGGGCGGGTGGGATCGCAGTTGCTAATCGAATCAGGAACAACTTCAATTGGCGGGAGTAGGGCGTGGATAGCACGCGCCATTACAGATTTTGCCGTACCGCGACGACCTGCGATCGCCACTCCTCCCAAACCCGGATCGACCGCTGCTAACAGCAAGGCTAATTTTATCGCTTCTTGACCGACTACGGCAGTCAAGGGAAAAGAGGCGATTGTTGGAGTGATAGTAGGCGCAGGCATTGTTTGCAAAAATGATATGAAAGCAGGAGGTGAGACTTGAGCAATTATTTCTGCTTTGCTTCACTGGTCTCGGTTTTTAGCATATCAATTTCTGGCGCTCTCTTGCCGATTCGCTAATCTAAACTAAATGGGGCAAATTCTATTTGTCTGAATAGCATATTTTTGTCTACTGCTGACAAAATTTTATTATTGGTGCGATTGTTATTCAAGCAACGACATACCAATTGCGCTACATCCGCACGATGGATACTGCCAACAATGCGTGTGTCCTCAGTTAAAACGCCATTACCTGTGGCTGGTTCTGTTTTCAGTCCACCAGGACGAATAATAGTATATGTGAGTCCACTGGCAATTAAATATTGTTCGGCTTTGGCTTTTTCTACTAAAACTGATTGCAGCGCCGCCAATGCTTGCGGAGACAATGCGCCAATACTATTACCAGTACCAATGGAAGTTACTAAAATAAATTTTTGGACTTTGGCTTTGATTGCTGCATCAATGAGATGTTTATTAGCCAGGTAATCTGGTTTTTCTGTATCTGTCGGTAAACCGCCAATAGTACTAATTACAGTGTGGATGGGTTCATTTGTCAGCATAGCTGCTTCCACATCACCAAAATTAATCGCATCACCCAAAACTGTCTTCACACCCATTGCTTGTAATTCAGCCGCAGCCGTTTCAGTTCTCAAAAGTGCTTTGACTTTCAGTGGTTGTGCTGTTAAACAGTTGGCAATTTCTCTGCCAACACCACGACTTGCCCCAGCCAGAAAAATGTATGATTCACTTGTCATGACGAATTGCTGAACTACTAATTACTTACTGCTCCAGGGATTGTATCAAATTGTGAACATTCTTGAGGCTGAGATGAAAACGAAACTCAGTATGTATTCTCTATACTTTATTTTGTTGGGTTTCGCGATCGCTCCACCCAACCTAATTTTATATTGCAATTATTTTTAATACTTAAAATTCAGTAGAGTATTTTTGCTTAATCCCATCGTAGGAGGTATTTTTGCTGGCGATCGTGCGAATCTAGCAAGTAACTCTATATAAATAAAGACTTATGACCAAAACATCTCAAGATATCAGAGTAATATCTACCACGAGAATTTGGGGAATCACAGTGGGTATGTTAGCAGTTTGTATTCCACTGTCTGCTGTAACGCGAAGTGGAGCGTTGCTGCCTTTAGCTGCTATTGGTGGTGCTACAGCCGGAACAATTGCTATCTGGCGGGCTGATGATAAAAAATCAAAAGCTGGTTATTTACAACCACAGCAATTGGAACTATTAGAGCAAAGAATAGCCAATTTAGAAACAATAGTGAGTCATGATGAATTTGATTTACAGAGGAAAATTAAACAGCTAGAAACCAGCGATCGCAATAATCATTCTGTCTCTTAAATTTCTATTGCATCACGCATTTTTGCAGCTTATTAGTATACACAATTGAGGAAAATATTTCTGCTAATTTGAGCGCATAATCTCTATAATTTAGCAAAAATAGTTATCATCAGTCTGAATTTAAGTAACTTTGTCAATAACCTGCAATTTCTGCTTAAATCATACTCATATTTAGAAATATTACTGTTTCTAGAAAACAGTATCTCATTCTTGAGTTTCGATAGAATTAGTGGACATCATAGAACTCTATCTAACTCATACCTAATACCGATTTGAGATTTTAGTAGCACAGTCTTGACTAAAAGTCTTTTAGCAAAATCTCAAAGAAGCTTGCTGATCCCAAGATGGTATCAATTAGAGCATTATGCTGAGATTTGAGTGATCTTTACACACTGAACTTTACAGATACATCTCCATAAATGTGTTCTGTTAGACTGCGAAGATTACCGAATTTTTATTTTACTAGAAGTTATAAACTTGAGTCATTGCGTTGGTATAGCTTACCGTAGGTATGCAAAATTGTATCGCTGGAATGCAGATGGATTGGATTAGCTTACTTCAAGCCCAGCAAGCTGATTTCCTTCAACGTATTAAAAAACCTAAAACTTACGACTTATCTTTACTGGACAGTCAAGTTAAAGGTTGTCACAGCGAAATTATGGCATTTTGGGGTGATTCATTGGCAAAAATCCAAGAATTATCGCGCCAACAAGCCCAAATTCTCGCCAAAAATCCGCCGCCTATACCGCCAGAATATCCCGAACCGCCTGATTGGGTGATTCCTTATCCCAAACACTTTCAACAACAAGCAGAAGATTATCTTTTGCGAGAGCAAATTGTTGAGCAAGTGATGGCGGAACGGCTAGGTAAGATAGTGAAAAAGTTGCCCCAAGACACTATTCAAAATATGGTGTTAGATGATGAAGGCAATTTACGCGGCGAAAGTAAATTTACATACTTTCTAGCTGATAGTCCAAAACACAGCGTGTTAGTTTATGCTGCTGATGGCGAAAGCTTTAATGGTATAAAGAAAGATAAAATTAGGTGGACAGTTACTCAAGATGACTTACGCCAGCACCAAGTCTTAATTTTCTTGTGTTTGTTTTATCCTTCTAATGGCAAATTAGGCTATGAAAAGCACGCTGTAATTGCTGGGTTTTTGCCGAGTAATCAACTGGAATTCTCGGAAACTAAATCTTATGTGACTCCCAGTAGCCTGTTATATGCAGGGGGATTAAGTTGGTATTTAGAGTCACTCACAGCGAAAAAGACTACTAAAAAAGATATATTGCCGACAGTTGAAGAGCAAGCGATCGCCGAAAGTATTCAAATTGTCTCATCAGATCATCCCCAAAAAGAAATCATTGGTGATTGGGAATGTTGGCAAACCTTAAAAGGTCACACTAGAGGTATTCATTGCCTCGACTTTACTTCCCGCTGTCACAATGGCAATGTCACCCCGATTTTAGCTAGTGGAAGTCGCGGCGAAACCAAACTCTGGGATTTAAGCAAAGGGGAATTAATTGATACATTATCCGAAGCTCCTTGGATAGCTTCTGGATTAGTGGATGATGTGAATTCTATATCTTTCAGCCCCGATGGTCATACATTAGTCAGTGTAGGTGCAGACTCGACAGTGAAAATTTGGCACGTCGGCGCACCAGAATTAATTGATATTTTGCACAAACATAATGGTGTAGTGCGCTGTACCGCTTTTACCCCAGATGGCAGGATGGTAGCGACTGGTGGAGATGATCGAAAAGTTCTATTTTGGGACTTGATGCAACGTCAGGTAGCGATCGCTCTATCTTTAGATGATACAGCTGCCCATGCCCTCGCCTTGAGTCCCGACGGCAAAACTCTGGTGACTGGGAGTTACCGCAAAATCAAAGTCTGGAAAACAGCCCAACTCTCAGAATGTAAAACCCTACAAGAAATCGAACCACTGCACAGTTTAACCGGACATTCTCACATTGTGCGTTCCCTAACTATTAGTATTGATGGGCAGTGGTTAATTAGTGGTAGCTGGGATCAGACAATTAAAATCTGGCATTTAGAGACAGGCAGATTAATTCGCACTCTCAAAGGTCATACGGATCGAGTATATGCGATCGCCCTCAGTCCAGACGAGCAAATAATTGCTAGTGGTAGTGCAGATAAAACCATTAAACTCTGGCATTTCAACACAGGAGAATTGCTAGGCACATTTACTGGACATAGCAATATAGTCACAGCCTTAGCCTTTACAACTTCTGGTGATATGTTAGTCAGTGCCAGCTTAGATAAAACCATTAAAATCTGGCAGCGTAGTTAATAAAAATTGCCTACATTCAATGGGCATTAAATTTTTGTCATATATTTTGCTAGTTTGTGGGATGAGCAATCTGCTTATCCCACAACTAATTTATTGCTGTGCTTCTATCTATAGTACTAAGTTTAATAGTATTTATTCTACATATAGTAGGACGATGTATCGTCTCCATCCTGATTAAACTACAGTCAATAAATATTCGGGCAAAGAATACCAAGTCAGCAAAATGATGCAAGATATATCAGTAGTAATGGTGCTACATATTTGCACTGTTACAGTTGATTTATACTTTGCAAATACTTTTTGAATTGGTAGAAAATGCCCGATTTCAAACAGTGTGAATTTTTGTTCTGTTACTCTATTCAACACTTGCCAAATTACTCAAAACGGAGGTATATTATCATGAGTAATAACTCTACTTTACTCCAAGAATTAGATAATGAAGCCATCGAATTAATTAGCGGTGGGCAACGTCCTAGAGTTTTATATGCTTGTTCCAGAGACAGATATGTCACGGGTTTTCGCGGTGATTTGTGGTTCCGAGGTAGAAGGGCTTGTCGTCCGGTAGACTACGATGAAGCTCCTAGAAGAGTTCAACGAGAACTAGAGAACTTTAGAGGTGATTTTGGTTAAATCACTTTTCCTTTTTCCTATTAAGGATAGTTAATTTGTAGGGTGAGTATTAAATGTTACATTTCCGGTTGATTTAGATTTTAGAAAATGCCCACCCTACAGACACTTGTTTCTGAATTACTATGAGTATCGGAAAAAAGAGCTTCAGACATAAAAAATCCAAAACTTTTCAATATTACCATCTGTAACTCAGTTTGCAAATGACTTTGGGCATTTAGATTTATTTTTAACGCCATATTTTGTTTTTAAAGCATTGTTACAGCTTGTTAACTTGAGCGATCGCTAATAATCCCATTTATCCATTTAAAATAGACCTCTTGCATAAATATTTTTTTGTTTCGCGCAAAGGCGAGGCAGCGCGTTGGGCGGGTTCCCCGACTTGAAGCGACTGCCGCCGCAAAGACGCAAAGAAAAGCTCGCAAATAGTGAGTTTTGCAAGAAGTCTAATGTAAATGTGTAACATCACAAAAAAAAGCCAGTGCTGCCTAGAAAATTTCAGCACCGGCTTTGGTTGTAAATATCCGCAGGGCGGTAGGGAAAAGGAATTACTTAGTAATGAGTACCTGTTTTACGGTGATTAATTGCAGTGACCGCATCCGGCTTAATTAATTTACCGTTGTCAACGGTGGCATAAACTACCCAGTGGTCGCCACATTCCATGCGTTGTTCAACGGAACATTCGACGTAAGCCAGAGCATCGGTCAAAACTGTGCAACCATTGTCCGCAGCAGTGGTGCTAAAGTGAGCAAATCTGTCTTCACCTGGGGCAAAGTTCTTGCGGAAATGCTTCATGTATTCTTGTTGATTACCCTCTGCCAGGATATTTAAGGCAAACTTACCACCAGGATACATCAAAGATTCTATGGCGCGTTCTTTGGCGATCGCTACAGTTAAACCCGGTGGGTTAAAGGTAGCTTGCGATACCCAAGCACCTAGCATCCCGGTAGAAACATCACCTTGCTTGGCTGTAATAACGCAAACTGAACCCACAATGCGACCAACGGCTTGTTCTACAGGGGTTGCAGCTTGTTGGGGAACACGAATTTTTCTGGCTTTTTTCAAATTTTGGGCGAAGTCTGTACCAAGTTCCTCGCAGAATTTGAGGGTAACATCGTCGGGTTTGAACTTAACTTTTAGGGTTTCAAAACCAAGGCGATAGCCAGCATCACGTAATTTACCTTCAATCATTTCTACCGCTTCGCCACTCCAGCCGTAGGAACCGAAGACACCCGCAACTTTGTTGTTATCGCCAACTTTCAAGACAATACCCAAAGCTGTGTGAATGGGTGTAGGTGCATGACCGCCGATGGTAGGGGAACCGATAATGAAACCATCTGATTTTTCGACTGCGGCTTGGATTTCTTCGGGGGTGGCAAATTCACAGTTGATCGATTGAACTTCAACACCACCCTTGGTTAATCCGAGGGCGATCGCTCGTGCTAAGGTGGCAGTATTACCGTAAGCTGAGGCATAAAGTAACGCCACCGAAATTTCTCGATTTCGTTGAGAACGGCTCCAGTCGCTATATGCTTTGGTCAGTTCAATTAAGCTACTGCGAACAATCGGCCCATGACCAACCGCATACATCCGCACTTGGAAATCAGAAATTTTTTCCAAAGCCGATTCGACGTGCTTCGCTTGGGAAGCCATCAAACAGTTGTAATAGTAGCGTTGGTCTTCTTTGAATTGTTCCCAGTTGTCATCAAAAACTTCATCACCGCAGATATGTGCGCCGAACAGTTTATCTGTAAACAAAATTTGGGTTTGCTGGTCGTATGTGCAGAGGGTTTCCGGCCAGCGAGGGTTAGGTGTGGGGAAGGATTTCAGCACATGACCCTTGCCTAAATCTAGGGTTTCTTTCCCCCGCATCACCAAAATATTTAAACTATCATCTGGGAAAGCCGCTTTTAAGTTAGCCGCACCAGGAAGGGAACAAACAAAGGTAATTTGCGGAGCCACTTCCAGCAATGTTTTTAAAGTTCCCACCCGGTTGGGGCTGAAATGTCCCAAGATGACGTAATCTAATTTTTTCAAATTAATGTTCTGCTGTAATGCTTCCAAAAAAATTGTTGTGAAAGTATCAGCAGGTGGATCAATAATTGCAGTTTTATCACCTTCAATGAGATAACAATTAGAGGTTGTGCCTCTTTCTAATGCGTATTCTATTTCAAACCGCAGACGTGACTGACTACGCGCTCTGAGAACTTTGGTGTTGGTCGCAATGGGAGAAACCTGTACGTCACGGGGTTTGGAATCGCTCATAGGTGTTGGTTGATGTGGAGATAAAAAGGGCAAAAACCGAGCTTTAACGGATTGAATAAAATCTGGGAAAGACATAGGAAGTATGAAGTGTGAAGTGTGAAGTATGAAGTTGGAAATAGGAAAGTCTTTTTATGCTGTTGTCTGTTACCCAATACGCTTCGGTTAAAGTTTTAGTATTTTGAGATCCCCCCAACCCCCCTTAAAAAGGGGGGCGGAAAATTATCTTTTACCCCCTTTTTAAGGGGGTCGCCGTAGGCGGGGGGATCTTATCCGAACCGTATTGAAGTATGAAGTGTGAAGTCATAACAATTCATCCTTCAGACTTCATAATTCAGACTTCAGACTTGATTTAGTAGTAATTTCCTACTTTGCGATGGCGGACTGCGGTTAAGCCATCGGGTTTGGAAACACGACCGTCTTGGACCGTGCAGTATAAAATCCAGTGGTCGCTACACTCCATACTGCTTTGCACTTCACATTCCATATATGCAAGAGCATCTGTCAAAATGGGTGAACCGTTTTTGGCGGTTTGGGTTTTCACACCTGCAAATCTATCAGCACCGGGATGTAGACGCTTGAGGAAGTGCTTTTTCAGTTCTTGATAGTTGCCTTCTTCTAAAACGTTGAGAACAAAGCGATCGCCTACCTGCATTAAAGCATCAATGGCGCGGTCTTTAGCAACGGCAATTGTAAATCCTAATGGTTGCAAGCTGGCTTGGCTGACCCAAGAAGCTAACATCGCACTGCTGACATCACCTTTTTTAGCGGTGACGATATACAGTCCGTTGCTAATTCTGCCCAGGGCTTTTTCCATGTTCACATCAAGGGCTTTGATTTGCTTGATGTTCCGTTCGCGGGTGACGACTTGCCCTAAATCTGTGCCGGCTTCTGTACACAATTGATATGTAGATGCAGTGGGAGCTTCTTTAATCCGAATGGCGGGGAAGACTTCTTTTACACCAGAGTCGATGAATTTCCGGCGGAGGGTATCGACTGGTTCATCATCGCCACCAAAGCATTCAAATAAACCAAAGAATTGTTTGTCTTTCGCCACTGATATTAAAGAACTAATACCAGCTTGAGCCGCAACGGAGGTAGAAGGAGGCATACCAATAATTAAACCAGCTGCTCTACCTGCCAATTCTTGAATTTCTTGAGCTTCGGCGGTGCTGAGGTCGAGAAACTCTACACCCACACCAGTTTTTTGAATTCCTTCCGAGATGGCTTGACCGAGGCGATCGCTATAACCATAGTCAGAAGCGTAAAATAAGCCAACGGTAGTTTCGGCTTTAGCTTGTCTTTGGCTCCAGCTTTGATAACACTCAGTCAGAATATCCAGATGATGATAAAGTAAAGGCCCGTGACCGTTTGCGATGATCTTAATCTTGCCGAGTTCGCCCATCCGCTTCATCGCATTCAGCAGCGATCGCGCATTTGGCCCCATCAGACAGTCATAATAAAATCTAAAGTCAGCTTCGATCGCTTCTAAATCTTCATCAAAGGTGCGATCGTCACAAAAGTGCATCCCAAAGGCATCGCAAGTATAGATAGTTTGGGTTTTGCGATCAAAACTAAAAATGGTGTCAGGCCAATGCAAGTTAGGCGCACTCACGAATTCTATTTCGTGACCTTTGCCGATATTAATGCGATCGCCACTTTTCACAATCCGCTTGGAAAAAGGATCATGTACCAAACCTTCCAAAAATTGTAGGGCAATTTTAGAAGCTAAAACTGTGGCTCTCGGTGCTAATTGCAATACATCTTCCACTAAACCACTGTGGTCTGGCTCTGTGTGGCTAACAATAATGTAATCAATGGTTTTGGGGTTGACGATACTTTTGAGCGTGTCTAAATACAGTTGGCGAAACTTCTGGTGAGAAGTGTCAATTAAAACTGTTTGTTCGCCCCGAATTAAATAGGAATTGTAAGTCGTACCGTTTTGCAGTCCGAATTCGATATCGAAGCGATCGCGATCCCAGTCAAGACAGCGAATCGCCGTGGTGTTTGGGGCAATTTCTACAGTTTGGACAGTGAGCCGATGCTGAATATTTTCTGCGACCGCTACCATTATTCGTCTCCGAGCGCAAGTTTTTAATAATCTTTCTCTGCCCCCATTGTGCCGACAAATGAATTTTAAAGTTGTAATGAAGACTATTTTTCAAAAAATTGCAGTTGTATCAATTATTGCTGTTTTTCAGCATTATTTTTAACTCAGAATATTCTTTGTAAACCAGTCACAGTCAGGGTATCACGTTTTAAATATTAATATTTATTGGCATAATTTAAAATCCCTAACATATCATACATAACTTATTTTTTTTGACTACTATTCCGTAACAAAAAGCATAGATTTCCTCACCGATGTGTTGAAAATCAGTGAATGCAACACATTTAATTCAGTATGTATTTAGAGGATGTTTTAAAAGTTATCCTGTGAGTAACAAAAAATTTGAGATCCCCCTAAATCCCCCTTTAAAAGGGGGACTTTGATTCTAGTTCCCCCCCTTAAAAAGGGGGGTTAGGGGGGATCAAAATGCTACTAGGCAACTTGAGTAAGACTGGTGTGTACACTGTAGCCTTTTTAATGGGAGGCTCAAGGGGATCAAAATCCTGTTAGAACAATAATTATCTATCTTGTTGCGCCCAAATCCGGGTGGGAAGACCCCAAACATAAATAAAGCCTTCGGCGGCTTTGTGGTCAAATTGGTCTTCTGCGCCGTAGGTGGCTAAGTCGGGTGTATAAAGGGTGTTGTCACTCCAACGACCGACTATCGTGGCGTTACCTTTGAACAACTTCACCCGCACTGTTCCTGAGACACGTTCTTGAGTTTTTTGAATGAACGCATCCAAAGCAGCTTTGAGGGGACTGTACCACAAACCGTTGTAAACCAATTTGGTGTAGGTGTCTTCAATACCGCGCTTATATTGGGTGACATCTGCGGTTAAAGTTAAGCTTTCTAAATCGCGGTGTGCGTGAATTAACACCAACATTGCTGGTGATTCGTAAATTTCCCGTGATTTAATCCCGACCAAGCGGTTTTCAATCATGTCAATGCGACCGATGCCATGATTGCCTGCTAATTCGTTGAGTGTTTCTATTAATTCAACGGGGTTTTTGGCTGTACCATTGATAGTGGTGGGAATACCTTGGACGAAACCGATTTCAATATATTCTGGCTCATTGGGGGTATCAGCGATCGCTTTCGTCATCTGATAAATTTCTTCTGGGGGTTCGGCGGCTGGATCTTCCAACACACCCGCTTCAATACTGCGACCGAGCAAGTTTTTATCAATACTGTAAGGTGAAGACTTTTTCACAGGTGCGGGGATACCGAACTTTTCCCCGTAGGCGATGGTTTCTTCGCGGCTCATGCCCCATTCCCGCGCCGGTGCTAAAATTTTGAGGCTGGGATTTAAGGCAGCACAGGAAACATCAAAGCGTACCTGATCATTACCCTTACCAGTACAACCATGTGCGATCGCATCAGCACCATATTTCTCTGCTGCTTCTACTAATATCTTGGCAATTAAGGGACGAGCCAGCGCCGTTCCCAAAGGATAGCGATTTTCATAAAGTGCGTTGGCTTGAATTGCGGGAAATGCGTAATCTTTAACAAAGCTGTCTTTGACATCAACTACCAGAGACTCACTAGCACCCGATTTGAGAGCTTTTTCTTTAATTGGCTCTAATTCATCTCCCTGGCCTAAATCTGCGGCGAGAGTTATCACCTCCTCCACACCCCACTCTTGCTTGAGGTAAGGAATGCACACAGAAGTATCTACACCACCTGAATATGCTAAGACAACCTTTTTGGCGCGACCCATTGGTTTCTCCAGTTAGGAAAACAAAGAATGACACATTATTATAAGGGACTAGGGGCTAGAGGCTAGGGGTTAGGGATTAGTATTTTTATCAGGGGCTAGGGGTTAGAGGCTAGAGGCTAGAGACTAGGGGCTAGTATTTTTATCAGGGACTATCAACGAGACAATTTCATACTTCATACTTCACACTTCATGCTTGTTTAGTCGGATTCATCAAGGTGTTCAGCTACTACCTGATAAAGATGCAGAATATGATTATCATGGAGACGATAAAATACATTGCGGCCTTGCTTGCGATAGTTGACTAACCGCATAGCCCGCAAATTTCTTAATTGATGTGAAACCGCCGATTCACTCATATCTAATGAGGCGGCTAAATCACTCACACACAATTCTTTTTGCGCCAAAAACGAGAGAATTCGCAGACGATTAGCATCTCCTAAAAAGCTAAAAAATTCTGCCATTCGTTGGGCTTTCTCAATATTCAAAAATTCATCTGCACTTGGAGGTACAATATCGCTATCGATAGTTGATATTGAGTTTTGTTGAATCATTTTTGTAATTTAAAACTTAAACATAAATAAATTGTTAAGCTAATATATTATAATTTTTTTTGATACAGAATCTAAGAGGATGTCTGAGAAGTATTAAATATTTTGCTTGATCCCCCCTAGCGCCCCTTAAAAAGGGGGAATTTGATTCATTTCCCCCCTTTTGAAGGGCAGGGCTGTTTCATTCTAAAAAGGAAAAAAGTAATTTGATATCATGGGCGCACTGTCTTATGGCTCTGGTTAAGGAATCAAAACCATTGTGACGCAAGAGGTTAATCACAAAACTACGAATAATCGAGAAGTTAGCAGCAGCATAGCCATCAATCATTTGGGCAGAGTCTTCATCAAAAACAACATCCTTAAACGGCAGTCGCCTCAAGTCGGGAAACCCGCCCACGGCGCTGCCTCCCCCATGC
>JAGKSW010000022.1 GCA_018993265.1 Nostoc sp. TH1S01 | reverse complement strand
CCTCTTGCTCCATTAAGATAGAACGTCTGGCTCAGCAGTCATAGTTTCAGGTGTGTGCAGCAGGAAAAGTCTCTCCTCTGCGGCCTTAATGATCAGTCTTTCTTTACTAGACAAGATAAGCTATTAGGCATTTAACTTGCATATGATGAATTTAGGGAAAAACGTGAATTTCTCTCCTCTGCTCCTGAAGTACCTGAAGCTCCCCTGCGGTCTACACTGCAAATTAGGTACCCAATAGCTGACTGGGGAAATTTTTAAAACAAAAAAAAGGTAGAAAAATTTTCTACCTTCCTGATTACTGGGGCGCTAGGATTCGAACCTAGGGATGGCGGGACCAAAACCCGCTGCCTTACCGCTTGGCGACGCCCCATCGCTTCACCTCTGTTAATATAGCAGTCCTAGGTAGGTGAGTGTCAAGGGTTTTGATAGGAAATTTTGGAAAAATACCAAGATACTATTGATTAGGTATCGCAGATAGTTCATTAGTAGGAATGGTTCTAGCAATTGTTAGCAGTTACTTAACACGGTCTTCTAGAGGAAAACTGTACCAGCTGTACCAGTGGCGGACTGCTAGCCAGACTGCTGATAGTAAACTAGCTCCACTTAAAGTTAGACCACTAAATGGAACTAATAATCCAAATACGGGTAGCACGGCTCCAGCAATAGAACAGATAATGACAGCAATAGAAGCACTGCGATTTGAGCCTAATCCCCAACTTAAGGTGAGAAAGATGAGGGAAATCATTGTCCAGGCCAATTCTGGATTTATGAAGCGAGCTAAGTAGGTCAAGGTTAAAATACAAGCAAAGAAAATCCCAGATGCGATCGCCACATTTTTCAAACTCATTGGCACCGACAAATATAACAGCAATATCCACCAAAGAAATACTGCTGGTGCTAACAATAATAAGCGAGGAATAATCCCTGTATTACGGATAGGTGTAGTGTTAGTAAAAGCTCCAAAAGGATTTTTCACAGAAACATTGTCGTTAAATATCCAGCTATACTGAGTGCTGCGGCGATCGCTTTTAATTTCGTTAGGTACAATTCCACTAGCAAACTCCACAGGTGCAAAATTAGCTGTTGCGGTGAGGCGGAAATTGCTCAACATCTGTCCCGCCGCATTGTAAACCCAGCGCGGGCCGCCTTGAGCTTGATAGGTGACGCGAAAGTTGGCAGTTTCTCCTGGTTGCAAGCTGAAGGGAAACCCATAATCGCCAGGATTAGGCGGTTCTAGTCGAGTCCCAGAACGTTCTACTTTGTAGTTAGCCAGCAATGAGTAGCCATCGGGTGGTGGTGCTTCAAAGAAAAAATTTTGAATATCCTTGAGCCGATTGACGACTTTGTAATCTGCACTGTAATCTATGCGATAAATCGCACTACGACCTTGCACATCGGTATTTTGCTCAAGTTTGACTTGAATCTGCGATCCCGCTAAGGAGAGAAAACGGGTAACTTCGCGTGTATCATTGACTTTGACTATTTTGCCGTTGACTTGGTTGTTATAAGTGAACGGCTCTTGAATCACATAGCGAACTTGCGGTGCAACTTGCTCTAATTTATCGCCAGCCACTGTTTGTGCAACTTGCACAACCTTTGCTTGTTCCCAGTGATGATAGCGATTACCTAACGTTGAACAAAGAAAAAATCCGACTACCAATAGAACTAATACCAAGGTTAGATGCTGTAATCCCCGTAAAATTTGGGAGTAACGCACAACCCACTCACCAAGAAAAATCACATTCTCTTGCTGATGGCGACGCAAGGCAAAACTCATCAGTGCGATCGCTACACCCAAAGCTATCACCAAAAATACTAAGAGAATTGAAGCTTTGAGTATTTGGTTACCAAACTGGATAAGTTCTATTGGATGTGTCAGATCAGGTAATCCAGGAATACCCTGATTAGAAGAAGACATTGATAGTTTTTTGACAGAATTTGAAACCCCAGACTGATGAAATCTCGTAAAAGTTTCACGAACCATGTTCACATGGTTGACTTATATGATGAGTAATTTCATCACTATATTTACTAGGCATTTTGCAGATGCTTACTGATTACCTTCATTGCTGGCTGTTTGGCAAACGATCTCCATTGAATTCGCTTCCGGTGTTCCAGGTTGAGGGGTAATTTCTTGTTTGGTTTGCTTCTGACTAATTAACTTTCCATCGGCGCTGTAACTAGAAGATGTTTCCGAAAATAACCGACCCTCAGCACAGGAAGCACGAAAAGTAGTTTTTGTTATCCCATTTCCTTGTTTTTGCAAGATGGTATACTCACTTCCTTGCACAGATCCTGCATCTAAAATAATCGGATTCCCATCATTATCAGCGCCTACTTGTAGATGAAATGCTAAATGGGTATCAGTAGTTTGAGCAAGAGCTGTATTACCTACCAAAAGTGTCATTGCTACTACAACGCTACCAAAGCTCTTTAAAAACATACGCTTTAAATTTGTCGAACTATATATTCTTTTTTATTCATATTTTCTTAACTTTTGGTGCGGTAAAACCACTATAAAATTTGAGAATATAAATCTAGTTTTTTGCATAAATTAGATAATTTTCGCCATTAAACCAGGTTTTTGGCTACATCTCAAATTTAGCAGAATTAGGTTTTTTTACGCAATATTTAGACAAGAAAAAAACCGTAGGGGAACGGCTACGGTTTTCTCTGTATATTACTGAACTCTAACCCTATGTGAAAAGCTGATATCTTACAACTTCAGCTCTTTACCTAATCTCTAATCTCTTGGAAAACAGTTTAACTGCTTTAAATTCATTCGTCATCACAGTCTTCATAAACTGAACTTGGTGAAATTTTATCAATGACTACCGTAAATTTGTATTGATTGTGTGAATTTGATGTGCTAATGTGAATATTTTTTTAAGTGTTAATACTGTAAGATATTTGTTTAAAAATACTTAGTACAGTGTCTATTTGTACGAGAAAGTAAAAATAGACACTGTACAATTTAGAAAAAATTCCGTAATTAGCTATCAAATTAGGATGAAAAAACCCCGGAAAGTATTCGGGGTAATAGATTGCGATAATGTGGTAATAATTTTACTGCCTGAGCTACTAAGAACACAGCAACGCGATCGCTTTGACTAGACCTTTGCTTCCAAAGACTTGAGCAACTCAGTATTCACCCCAGATTCACGAGTGAGGGAAATTTTACCAGTTCGGGCTATTTCCCTCAGACCAAATTTTTGTAGCACCTGCACAATCGCTACCATTTTTCCAGGGTCTCCCACCACTTCGAGAGTAAGGGAATCTTCTGCTACATCGACAACTCGCGCCCGGAAAATTTGAGCTAGTTCAATTACTTCTGAACGGTTGCTGCTAGTAGCATTCACCTTCAAAAGCATTAACTCTCGCTCTACACAAGGAGTTTCCGTAATATCCTGAACTTTGAGGACGTTGACCAGCTTGTATAGTTGTTTGGTGATTTGCTCGATTATGCGATCGTCACCAGCGACAACCATCGTAATGCGGGAAATTCCTCCATGTTCAGCTTGACCAACAGCCAAGCTTTCTATGTTATATCCACGGCGGGCAAACAAACTAGAAATGCGGGAAAGAACACCCGCTTCATCTTCTACCAGAACAGAAAGGGTATGTTTCATCTTTGCCAACACAGGCTCAGGTAGCATTATGACTAACACAAATACTAGTTAATGGCTACCCTACACGTACTGTTAAACTAAATTTTTTGATAAGTGTGATTTTCTATTTTAAACTTATACCTGCACGCACTACACTCTCTACAAAGAAGTTTTCGGCAAATCATACTGAAAGTAGAAAGCGTGATGAATGCAAATCTTTTCCTTGACAGATGAAAATGATGCTTGAAAACCTATATCTTCATAATGTTATGAAATGTTCATAGGAGATCAGCATTTATGGGTTGGTTAAAAAGATTATTTGGTTTAGAAAAGCCACAAAATGCCCAAGTTAATCCTGCTCCCCAAGCAGTACCACAAGCTGCTACTGCTGCACCGACAGCAACTCAATCTATTCCTCCAGAACGGATTGGCTTGAATGGTGAATATGACCAAAGTGGTTTAGCCAAGCGCGTAGCATTAGCCTTTGATCAAGATCAGCAGCTTGATGATATAAATACGCTTTGGGTTGCTCAGACTGGTGGTACTGTAGTTCTCAAAGGCAAAGTTCCCAGCCAAGATATTCTCAACAAAATGGTTTCTGTAGCCCGTTCGGTGAATGGAGCAACAAACGTTGACACGACCCAAGTCCAAATAGGCTAGGTATGCTGTCTTAATTTTATGGCTGGCGATCGCCAAAACAGCGAGTCATCCAATCCAAAATGATTTGGTTAACTTGTTCTGGACACTCATCATGCGGACAATGCCCTACATTCTCTAAGTTGAGTAGTTCTAATTTTTCATTGTATTGAGCAAATTGACTAGCCAATACAGGCGGCACAAATCGGTCTTTTTGTCCCCAAATTAACAACATCGGAATTGTTAATTTTGGCAATACAGCTTTCACACTAGGACTAAAATTAACACCGATCGCCGCTTTAAACAAGGCGCTAAAAGCCCGTGCCGAACCTCTATCTTGGGGAGGGCCAGCTAAAATTTCTATCAGTTCGTCGGTAATTGCTTCGGGATTTGCATAAGCCAAACTCGCCCAGCGCCGTAAGACGCTGGGTTGACGCACAAATTTAAATATTGGCTGCAATATCACTGGAGAAGCAACAATATTTTTGATTGTTTTGACAACTGGTCGCAAGAAGGGTGGTATCGCTTCTTGTTCTAATGATGGGTCAGGCAAACTCATCATGACTATTCCTTGCACCATATCAGGATGAGCCGCCGCCGCCGCCAAGGAAATTAATGAACCATTAGAATTACCTATTAATACAGCAGGTTGCCTGATAAATGTTTTCCAGAATTCGTATACCTGCTCAACCCAGAGTTCGATGCTGTAATTTGCCGGGGCTTTTTCGGAAGCACCAAAACCCAGCATATCTAAAGCATAAACTGTATGGTATGCACCCAAAACTTCTACATTATGCCGCCAATGTCCAATCGAAGCACCAAACCCATGTAGCAAAATTAAAGGTGTGGAATTAAGGTCAGTTTTACTAGGGCGGATGTAGGTATAACGCGTCTGCCAGCCTCGCCAAACCCAATCCCTTTGATTTCCGACTCGTTGCTGCCAGTGTATTGCTGTCGTCAAGTTTACCTCCGTAGAAAGTAGTTAGGGGCTAGGGGCTGGGGACTAGGAAGTTGAGGGATGAGAGGGTGTAGGGATTGATGGGACTATATATTTGGTTCAAAAACTATATTTATTAAGCTAATCCCTAGACCCTAGCCTCTAGTCCCTAGCGCCTAGCCTCTAGCCTCTACTCCCTACTCCCTAACTCTAACAAATGTATATTTATACCAATTTGTCAATAATCAAGAAAATAATTGTTAAAATGGAAAACACTGCACCTAATTGTGTAATTTAAGTTAACTATTGCAGAGAAATTCTCTCGGAATGAGTAGAATGACAGATACAGCCATTAGTAACTAGGCTATAGATTAGTTACTCTAGAATCAAAGACTAGTTGTTAAGTCCTCAGTTATTTTAAGTATTGTGCTTCTGAGGCATACCAAGCAAAACCAAACTATATTCTAAAAAGAGAGCTTCCAAAAATCATAATGCCTGTGATTGAGAAAAAAAGAACTCGCGATCTGCCCCAAATTAACGAAAGAATCCGCTTCCCTAAAATTAGAGTCATTGATACTGATGGCTCCCAACTAGGAATTATCACTCCTCAGGAAGCACTACAACTAGCAGAAGAAAAAGAACTAGATTTAGTGCTGTTGAGTGATAAGGCTGACCCGCCAGTTTGCCGAATTATGGACTATGGGAAATATAAGTTTGAACAGGAGAAAAAGGCGCGGGAAGCCCGGAAAAAGCAGCACACGGCTGATGTCAAGGAAGTAAAGATGCGCTACAAAATTGAAGAACACGACTACAATGTGCGTGTGAAACAAGCAGAGCGTTTCTTGAAAGATGGCGATAAAGTCAAAGCTACTGTAATGTTTCGGGGTCGAGAAATTCAACACAGTGACTTAGCAGAAGATTTACTCAAGCGCATGGCGACAGACCTAGAACCCTTTGGTGAGGTGCAACAAGCACCGAAAAAAGAAGGGAGAAATATGATGATGCTGATTTCGCCCAAAAAGTAACTTTTAACTTTTCCAGACACAACGCATAATTCACTGCTAACAATAGCATAGCGACCTGAAGGTCACAGAAGTTTATCAAAAACTGATAGTCCTGAGAGCTGAGTGGGAAACATAATACTCAGTTGCTCAGGACTCTTGCTTTTTAAGTGCTGAGTCACCGAAGTTTGCCAGGGTGGGGGGAACCCCCCGAACTTTGCTCAACGCGGGGAACCCGCGCACGCAAGTTCTCTCCGCACGCAACTTCTCGCTGAGTTGTGAGTGCTGAGTGCAATTTTTAATTGAATTGTTGCAGGGTGATATCAGAAACTTAAACTGCATGGAACTGAAAAATTACTCGTTGGTTGTCAATAAAGGTGTTCTCTCACGACTGCTACAGTGGGTAAATCTGCGGCCAGAGGAAGGCGAACGTACTTGGATTATGTTTGCCTTTTATACAACTGTATCTATCGGGTTGCGATGGGCTGAGGATAGTACAGTAGCACTGTTTTTAGATGAATATGGTGCGGGGCCATTACCTTGGATGTACATTGCTAGTGCAGCAATGGGTGCAGGGTTGGTTTTTGTTTATTCTTGGTTGCAAAAGATTTTTCCTTTGCGCTGGGTGGTAGTGGCGATCGCACCTTGTATGGTTGTGCCACTCACGTTCTTGGTATTATTACGTGATGGGTTACATGTTTCCTACCTGACAGTAATTTTGGTGTTCATCCTGCGGCTGTGGGTAGATGGACTGTACGTAGTCAACGACCTTAACACCTCAATTGTCGCCAACCAAATATTCAACATCCGCGAAATTAAACGCACATACCCACTAGTTAGCAGTGGGTTATTGGTAGCGGATGTGATGAGTGGTTTTAGTTTGCCGTGGTTATTGCAATTCGTCAAACTTGAGAAAGTCATCCTAATTGCTTGTGTATTAATTGTTTTAGGGTCAGGAATTTTAGCTTATTTAAGTAATCTATATCGCGCCGCCTTTCCTGATGCACCTCAAAGACAAGTTCCCCACGAACAGGCTTCTCGATATCGGCGGATTCAAGCACCGCTACGCCGTTACACATGGCAATTATTTGCGTTCGTGGGGCTGTTACAAGTTATTGGATTATTAGTTGACTTTCAATATCTCCGGGAACTGAAATCTAATTTAGGCGATCGCGACCTTGCTAGTTTCTTAGGGATATTTGGCGGGATTGTCGGTTTGTGTGAGTTGGGAACTCAATGGTTTGTTTCTAGCCGCCTGATTGAAAGAATTGGCGTGTTTTTCACCGCCGCACTTTTACCGATTAGTGTTGGTTTCGTTGTCCCAGCTGCGATCGCTTTATTAAATTTATTCCCGGCTTTGCATTCCTATGGCATTTTCTGGGGATTAGTCGGTTTAAAATTTTGCGATGAATTGCTGCGCTACACCTTTGTTGTTAGTAGTGGGCCTGTACTTTATCAACCAATTCCCGAACGGCTACGCAGCCACGCACAAGCATTATCTGGCGGAACAGCCGAAGCAATTGCGACAGGTGCGGCGGGATTATTGATTTTGGCGACCTTATTTGTTTGTAATCGATTTGTTCCTTCAGGATTACAAGAATGGGTATTTGTCGGCGAAACTGTATTAGCGGCTGCTACTTGTTTAAGGGTGGTTTGGGTACTGCGATCGCGTTATGTTGATTTGTTAGTTTTAAGTGCAGAAAGAGGAGAACTCAGTGCTTCTAACGTGGGTTTGCGTGTCTTTAAACAAGGTGTAGTTAAAGCTTTAGGTGAAAAAGGCAGTACCACAGATAAACATTCTTGTATTGAACTTTTAGCACAAATTGATCCGCATGGAGCCGCCGAAGTTTTAGCGCCGCTGCTGTTGAAATTACCGCCAGAATTGCAGCGCCAAAGTTTAGAAGTGATGTTTATCGGTGGAGCAAATCCAGCTTACGTTGCGGATGTGCGTTTATTAATCGAACAACCCCCAGAAAAACTTGATCCCGAAGTGTTGGCTTTAGCATTGCGCTACGTGTGGCTAGCGGAAGAAAACCCGAATTTGAGTCAATTAGAAGAATATTTGCACGCCCGACACCACTCATTAATTCGCGCCACCGCCGCCGCTTTGATTTTGCGTCAGGGAACACCGATGCAAAAGGTAGCAGCAACCAAAACTATGCAAAGAATGTTGACTCATCAACAAGAACGAGAACGCATTAATGGAGTCAAAGCCCTCAGAGAAACGATATACCTCCAAGCTTTGCGGATTCATATCCCAAATTTGTTACAGGATGAATCTTTGCGTGTGCGTTGTGCTGTGTTGGAAATGATTGCAGCGACTCGCTTAGAAGATTACTATTCTGCCTTAATTGCCGCACTTTACTATAAATCAACTCGCGCCACGGCTATGCGTGCCTTAGTCAAACTGGAAAATGAAGCTTTGGATATGATGTTGCAGTTGGCCACGGATAGTTATAAACCAGAAATAGTACGTATGTATGCGTGGCGAACCATTGCTCAAATTCCCACCCTAGAAGCAACAGAAGCCCTCTGGCTACATTTAGAAAAATCTTGGGGTGCTACTAGATATCAAATTCTGCGTAGTTTACTCAAAGTACAGAAACAACCCGAAACTAACAGTCGAGTTGACCGCTTTTATCAAACGAGAGTAGAAACTTTAATTGAGCAAGAATTAAAGTTTTTAGGAGAAATTTACGCCGCTTATTTGGATTTACAAAAACCACAAACTCTAGATCATTATTCCACATCACAAAGAGCAGCAGTTATTTGTGATTTATTACAAAGAGCGTTATTAGAACTAGAAATTGATGGACGAGAACGGTTACTGCTGCTATTAAGATTGCTATATTCGCCAGAAAAAATGCAAGCAGCCGCTTTTAATTTAAGGTCTCATTCTGGGGTGAACATAGCACGAGGTTTAGAAATTTTAGAGCATACAGTTACACTGCCAGTAAAATCTTTGTTGTTGAATATTTTAGATAAGCGATCGCACCAAGAAAAACTGCATTATCTCGTAGAAGCCGAATTAGTCGAATATCAACCAATGTCAGTCGGTAATCGTCTGCGAAAAATGCTGAGTTTAGATAATTTTCTGTCTGATTGGTGTTTAGCCTGCTGTTTTCATCTGGCGCAAGTTAGCCGCATTCGTCTTAATAGTAATGAGATTTTACTAGCTTTACGTCATCCTACTGGGTTTGTCAGAGAAGCAGCGATCGCATATTTAAATGCTGTGTCACGTCGCGTGCTTTTAGAACTACTACCAAAATTACAAAAAGATTCGCACCCATTGGTAGCCACCCAAGTCAAAGAGTTAATGAAAAAATATGCGACTCGCCGTCCCTCGGCTAGTAACAAGGATGCGACTGTAACTAGAAATTGAGCATTTTCCCTCACTCATTGATTTTGACTTCTGAATTCTTCAATTTAGGTGCTTACAAAGCCGAATCAAAAATTTGTTGGGCTGTCAATTCGAGTTGGGGAAATAAAGGCGATATCATCACATCATCTCCCCTAAATACAGCCATTTGATAATCTCCATCAACTAAATTACAAATGGTAATAGTTTGTTGTTTAGGATTACCAGTAAATCTTTTGCCACCGAGTGCAGCATAGTCTACAATCCAATACTCAGGAATTCCCATTTCTTCGTAATCCCTGAACTTGTCGTAGTAGTCATCTCGCCAATTAGTGCTAACCACTTCAATAACAATTGGTGTAGATGCAGCTTGAATAACAGTCGATTGCTTGCCCCACAGTGGTTGATTGACAAGATTGTCATGATTTAATACTAAAATATCGGGAGAATAGGTTGAGTTATTGCTCTCAATTTTGATCAAGGCAGTTTTGGGAATGCGAAACGGAAGTCCCATTTGTAAAAACTGAAAGGTAATCTGTGCTGCCAAAAATCCAACAACATTTTCGTGTTCACCTGTTGGGGGTGGCATTTCAACAATAACTCCTTGATGTAGCTCATATCGTACCCCGTTTGAGGGATACCAATCGATAAATTGTTCAAAGGTTGCTAACTTGGGTAGGGTTTGAGTCATAGTTACCACTTCCACATATATTTGACTTTATCATCGCTACTGCTAGATTTTGCCGCAAGATAAAAACTGGCTAACCCTCCAAATACCGTACAATCTGGGGATCTATCGTTGCAAGTTTTTATTGATAGAATCGCTATGGTGATATTGAAATCTATCTCAGCCTGATGAAAAGCGATCGCACACAAAACTCACAAACTTCTTTTCAACGTCCTGAACTACTTGCGCCAGCAGGTAACTGGGAATGTGCTAAAGCTGCTGTTGAAAATGGGGCTGATGCGATTTATTTTGGTTTGGATAGATTTAACGCCAGAATGCGGGCGCAAAATTTTACTGAGGCTGATTTACCGCAATTGATGAAGTTTTTACACCTACGAGGTGTGAAGGGCTATGTTACCGTAAATACCCTCATCTTCCCGCAAGAATTAGCCGAGGCACAGCAATATCTCCGTACAATTATTGCTGCTGGTGTAAATGCAGTAATTGTCCAGGATGTTGGTATTTGTCGTCTAATTCGTCACCTCTCACCAGATTTTCCTATCCATGCTTCCACTCAGATGACTATCACCAGCGCGGCTGGGGTAGATTTTGCTAAATCTCTCGGCTGTCAATTGGTAGTGCTGGCGCGGGAATGTTCTATTAAAGAAATTCAGAAAATTCAGCAAGCAACTACTTTACCATTAGAAGTTTTTGTTCACGGCGCTTTGTGTGTCGCCTATTCTGGTCAGTGTTTGACGAGTGAAGCTTTGGGCGGACGTTCGGCAAACCGGGGTGAATGCGCCCAAGCTTGTCGGATGCCTTATGATTTAATCGTTGATGGTGAAATTGTTGATTTACAAGAACGCAAATATTTACTCAGTCCCCAAGATTTGGCAGGGTTAGATGTATTACCAGATTTGGTCAAGGCTGGGGTAACTAGTCTGAAGATTGAAGGGCGGTTGAAAGCACCGGAATATGTAGCGAATGTCACCCGCGTTTATCGAGAAGCATTAGATAAGGTCATGGCGGAATTGGAAAGACCTAACCCCCTAACCCCCTTCCCTCGTAGGGAAGGGGGAAGTAAGACTCCCCTCTCCGAAGCGGAGAGGGGTTGGGGGAGAGGTCAAGAACAATACAACTTGGAAATGGCGTTTTCCCGTGGACTATATACTGGCTGGTTTAATGGAATTAATAATCAAGAATTAGTTCATGCGCGGTTTGGGAAAAAGCGCGGGGTTTATTTGGGGGAAGTTACCCGTGTTCGGAACGAACAAGTAACGATTAAGTTAGAAGCACCAGTCAAACCGGGAGACGGAATTGTGTTTGACTGCGGTCATCCAGAGGCGAAGGAAGAAGGCGGTCGGGTTTACACAGTCACACCCAAAGGTCAGGAGGTTATACTCACTTTTGGCAAAGATAGCCTTAACTTCCGGCGGGTGCATGTGGGTGATAAGGTGTGGAAAACCAGTGACCCAGAACTGGATAAACAACTGCGTCAGAGTTTTGCTGGTGACAACCCGCAATTTCAGCGTCCGATATCGTTGGAAATTTATGGCGAAGTTGGGCAATTGTTGATGGCGATCGCCCGCGATGAACTTGGTAACATCGTACAAGTAGAATCTGCGATCGCACTAGCCCAAGCACACACTAAACCTTTAGATACAGAGCGTTTGCGAGAACAGTTCGGTCGTCTGGGTAACACTCCCTTTTGTTTGGGAACTTTAACTAATCATCTCCAGGGCGCTGTCATGGTTCCCGTCAGTGAGTTAAACCGGATGCGTCGAGAAATTGTCGCCCAGTTAGAAGAGTTACGCAGTCAACCCAAACGCTGGAAATTACGTTCGGATGTTTCCTTACAAGACTTACTTCCGGCTGTCTCTCCCCCATCTCCCGTATCTCCTTCACTCATAGTTCTAGTCCGCAACCTCAAGCAACTCCAAGCCGCCTTGAATACTGGTGTGGAAGCTTTCTACTGTGAATTTGAAGACCCCCGCACCTACCGCCAAGCCGTACAACTAGTACATCAACATAGCACTCAGCAACGCCACTTGCTTCAAGTCGGGGAACCCGCCCAACGCAGTGGCTCCTCAGCACTCAGCACTCAGCACTCAGCACTCAGCACTCAGATATGGGTTGCACCTCCCCGCATTACCAAACCTGGGGAAAACTGGATTTTACAGCAAGTACGGGCTGCAAATGCTGACGGTTATCTAGTGCGGAATTACGATCAGTTACAATTCTTTGGTGCAGATAGATGTATAGGTGATTTTTCTCTCAATGTTGCCAACCCTTTAACCGCAGATTACTATAAACAGCACTTTGGTTTAGAAAGGCTAACTGCATCCTACGATTTAAATATTAATCAACTAGAAGACTTACTGAGCAGTTGTCCACCGCAATGGTTTGAGGTGACAATTCACCAGCGTATACCAATGTTTCACATGGAACATTGTGTTTTCTGTGCCTTTCTTTCGGAAGGTACTGATTATACTAACTGTGGCAGACCTTGTGAGAAACATGAAGTAAAATTACGTGATCGCGTTGGTAGTGAACACGTCCTCCAAGCTGATGCTGGTTGTCGTAACACCGTATTTAATGGTACAGCCCAAACCGGAGCCGAATACGTACAGCGTCTGGTAGAACTGGGTTTACGTCATTTTCGTATTGAATTTGTCAATGAAACACCAGAACAAGTGGCAAAAACTATACACCGCTACCGTCAGCTACTCCAAGGTGAAATTTCCGGTTCCCAACTTTGGCGAGAGTTGCAATTACAAAACCAGTTAGGTGTCACTCGCGGCCCCTTGGGTTTATCTACAGTTGGCGGCGGGAGGAAGTTGTAAAAATAGCACATAAAATCGCTTCAACTCGAAGTGACTTATTTAGATGACATTTAGCGGTAATTGATGCTACCACATAAATAGCTGCACTAGTCAAAGTTATTTATTACTCCAAAATGTCCTTTCTACAAGACTTCACTGATAACCTAGTTTTAGTTCCTTGTGCCAAGCCTGTTGGCAAAGATTTTGAAAGGCAAAAAGTAACCCCCAAGGACGTTGAAACGTTTCTGCGCCACTTAAAACTGATAATTCCCTATTTCTGTCGGCATCCACAGGGCATCATTGAAGAACTGGAGAATTTGAAAGAAGAGGGGTTACAGTCTGTTATTCAAGACCTTCACCAAATGACTCAAGGTCAGGTGAAAGTTTGGAATGGTACTATTGGTGAAGCAATTGCTTCCTCTTATATATTAGGTTGCACAGGCTACCAAATTCCTGTTTTTAAGCTCCGCTTTTCTCCCAACAGAAAAATGCCAATGCATGGGGATGATGTACTTGGGCTGAAGTTCAATGCCAATGGAATACCGAAAGCATTACTAGTTGGAGAATTTAAAAATTACGGTAGTAATCCAAAGCAAGCTGTTAAAGATGCCAGTACAGGTTTATTTAAAGTTCAGGAAGGCTCAGTTACGCTTTTGGATTTCATTATCAATGTTCTGAGAACGGCAGGACGATATAATGAAGCAAAACTTGTTAACAGATTTAATGATCCTTACACGTACTCATACTACACAGAATACCTTGCAGTTGTTGTGACTGAGGAAGAAAAGTGGAAAGATCAATATTTTGACGATGTTATCGAAGGTATTAAGATTCCTTTAACTGTCAACGCGTTTCTCATTCCCAACTGGATAGCGTATCAGAAAGAATTAGTATCCAGTCAGAATAAAGAACCCTCAAAACTGTCGCTTCCTTCTGTAGATATAGATGAATTAATAGAAGTTAAGAAGTTACTGAGTAACTCTGATTTCAAAAGCGAACACAATCAATTAGCATCAGAAGCTTTAACTGTCGAACTTAAAAATGAGCAAAGAAGCTTTATTTTTTATAGATATGATCCTCGGAAACTAGAAAAAGCAGCTAATTTCCTAGCACTAACAGGCTATAACTTGTTGACAGACGCTTCCAAAGAAGCAGAACAAGTACTCAAGGAATCTGCCGTTATTCATGAGAGATTGGCGATTCTAAGGCTTGAAGATGGCCAAGCTTCTATTGCTGTAGAAAATATTGTTACAAGTGCATTATTGTATAGTATCGCAGGGTATAACGCCAATGCCAAAGTCTTAGTATCAAAAATTCTGCATCAGCAAGATATTAAAGATGTCTTGCTTTCAAATACCCCAAGAATTTTACTGACCCATTTGCTGACTGGTGAAATTAGCCAATTACAAGATGCCTTGGCACAATTCTTTTTCAAATTCTATCAGAAGGAATTAGAACCAAATGATTATCCCCAGGAAGAAGAAGAATGGATGGATTTGGTGTCTACTAAAATCGCCGATGTTGGTGACTGGCTAACAGCAAAAGCCTTTGCAAATTTTACTCAATACCTGCGTACAGGCAATGAAGCACTTCAGGCAGAAATCCTCAAGCTGACGATAGCCGCAGGCAGACAATATGCAACAGTTAGTGATTATCGCTCCTACGTTTTACTCAACGCTATTGGGAAATATTTACAAAGTTTAATTGAGCATTCAACACAAAAACTTGTTAGTCCTTATGTCGAGAATATAAATGATGAATGGAAGCTTTACCTGCGCTTTCTGTCCACACTTGGTAAGTTTCCTATGATGTCAATGTGGAAATCACAGCAGAAAGCTTTGCAAGAGGGTTTATTAGAGGATAAATCTCTTGTTATTGCCATGCCAACAAGTGCAGGCAAGACTAAAACTGTTGAACTGGCAATTTATCATTCCCTCAAGGATAAGCCGGATAAAGTCTGCGCTTACGTTGTTCCGACAAGAGCTTTGGCGTATGAGGTAGAAAGCAGCCTATCCATAAGCTTATCTCGTGTTAATATAAATGTTTCTATCCTCTATGGTGGGTATGATTTTAGTCAATTGGAAGAGGATATTTTAAAAGATAATCAGGTGTTTGTTTTAACTCCTGAAAAATTAGATTTGCTCACCCGCAACAGCGAAGAGTTCAAAAGTAAGCTCGCACTTCTTATCATTGATGAAGCCCATGATTCAGCTGCCGCAAATCCTAGAAGTCTTAGGCAGGAATTAATCTACTCAAGATTACTGGCTATTGCAGAAAAAAATCACGCTAGAGTAATTGGAATTTCAGCAGTTATTAACAATGCCGGTGATTTTGCCCAATGGCTTTCTGGAAACGAAAAAAATGTTGTCAAAATAGATTGGAGACCGACAAAACAAAGGTTGGGCTTCGTTGAATGGAGTCGAACTAGAAGAGCAACAGTTTGTTATCTGCCTCAAACGGGAGATTATCCATCTGATAACTTCTTCGTGCCATTGCCTTTCTTAAAATCAGAATGCAGTATGAAGAAGTCGAATGGCAAATTTCATCAACAAAGTGTTGTTGTTGCAGCGCGGTTGGCTATGTATTATACACAAACTGGCTCTACCTTAGTTTTTACAACTACCAAACCAATTGTTGAAACTATTGCTGAGTGTTTAATCTCGCTTTTGCAAAAGCAGCCTTTAGCAGTTTCACCAGAAATACAACAAATTGTAGATGAATGCACTGAACTGCTTGGCTCTGAGCATTTACTTGTAAAAGCTGTTGCTCTCGGATTTTGCTATCACCATGCTGAACTGCCTAATGTTGTTAGGCGGCGTATTGAGAATGCAGTACGCGATAACATCATTCCACTTATTGTTTCTACAACCACGTTGTCACAAGGCGTTAATCTTCCAATCAAGAATGTAATTGTCCATTCTTTGTCAATGCACAATAAGATTAGCATGGCTCAGTATGCTAATGCTGTCGGGCGTGCAGGTCGAGCAGGCTCTGAGACAGAAGGACACATTATCTTTTGTGACAGCCAAGATTTAGAGATAGTTTGCCAGGAAGCACCAACAGAAGTATCAGAAAGTTTTATTGTTTCGGGTATAAGGCATTTGGCACAGTCTAGGTTATTCTCGCTTGAAAGCACTGAAGATTTTCTCTCACTGTGGGCGTTGGCTTCAACAAGCCAGTTCAGAGAGGCTGGTAATGACTATGAAAATTGGACACAGCAAAAGAAAACTTTAGCAAGCAAGAAGCAGAAAGAAATTTTATCCTATTTAGATTCGCAACTTCTGGCATGGATTCTAGAGTCTTGTCTTGATGAAGTTGATGAGGAAAAAATCGAATTCATCTTTAAGAAGCTGTTATGTCATGTGCAGTCTCTAAATATAGAAGACGTATTAGTTGTATTTAAGACTGCACTGAAGACAAGAGCAATTTTGCTCAAAAATGAGGTAAAAGATATCCAACAACGTAAGTTATTCAACCTCACAGGATTAAGTGTAGGCAGTAATCAAGCCATAACAGCTTATGCACAAAAACTGGTTGGTGAAATTGATACCTATACAGATATAAGTGAATTACCTATCAATTTTTGGCAGGAGTCTTATTATTTATTCAAAAGACTTCCAGAACTGACAGAGAGTTTAAAGCTTGATAGCATTGAGCCACTGATAGGCTGGCTTCAGGGTAAAGACTATAAGGAATTAGCAGATTTATATTTTGATGGTAAAACAGAACTTGTTGTCAAAAAGTTAGAACAAGTGATTCATGCTTTTTCTTGGGGATTTAACTCACTGATCAGACATCTTGCCTTTTATCTAAATCGTCAAAATATACCTAAAATTTTCAATAACCTAACCTCATTTGTAACTCATGGTGTGTCAACTCCCGCAGCAGTCTATGCAATGACTTTAGGCGTGTATGATCGTCAAATTGCTATTAATCTAAGCAAAGCTTATCAAACGATTTATTCTGAAACAAAATATTCAACGTTTAAGGATTGGCTATTCAATCTAGATTTCAGACAATGGGTTGAAATACTTCAAGTGCATACGGGAAGTAGTCGGAAAATAGAAGAATGTTTTGAGAATATCCAACGTAAACAGCAAACACTACAATCTAACCAAGAAGTTTTTGATTGTATGCTTATTAGTGTTGACGATACTGCGAGTATTGATATATCAATTCAGTTAAATGAACTAATTATTGTCGAGTTTCACGATGATTTATGGATGACAACCTATGATTATCAAAAATATTGGCAGTTGTCTGGAGGAAAGCTTGATAAACTCAAGCAATTCAATCGACAGATGCAAGATTTAATTATACAAGAAGTTGATTTTCAACAGTCAAAAGTTACAATCTCAATACATTAATAGCAATCACATTCTTAACTAATCACTACATCATTATGTTCATCAATTAAAGCAAATTGCTATAGCTTTTTTGATAAAAAATATCGCTGATGACCAGGGGGAAAATCTTCTAGAACACCAAAAATTTGATAGCCGAGACGTTGGTAGAAACCCAAGGCTTGAAAACTAAAGGTATCTAGGTATACGTTGCCACAACCGCGTTGTTTCGCTAATTTTTCAGCCTCTAGCATCATTTTGCTGCCATATCCTTGACCTCGCAGTGTTTCGGAAACCCAAAGATGCGAAATATACAACCATTCCCAATTTGTTTTACCAACTAATCCAGCCACAATAGTACTGTCAGCATCTCGCACCCAAATAGCTAAAGGTTCGTGTATATCTGGCTGTGTTTGACTGTTGTTATATTCCACCAGATGGCTGATGACAGTACGAATATCTTTTGTATCGGGTTGATGATCGATTGTAATTTTTAAATCACTCATCTGAGTCATTCGCACTAAATGGCGCTAGAATAACACGGAATCGCACTGCCGTAACTTTTGTCTTTCCGAGTCAAGCCTTTGTAAATCCTTCAACTATCTCAAGGTAGAGGTTTCGTAGCGGATTTGACAGTATATCCAAATTAGGCTTGTAGCATCTATAACGCTAGTAAGATTTTTATGAATTCCCGGATTCGCTTTTTAATGTGTCCTCCTGACCACTATGATGTAGATTATGTGATTAATCCTTGGATGGAAGGGAATATTCACAAATCCTCACGCGATCGCGCCGTCGAGCAGTGGCAAGGTTTATACCAAATTCTCAAAGAACACGCAATTGTAAATTTAGTAACGCCTCAGCAAGGTTGGCCTGACTTAGTTTTTACTGCCAACGCGGGTTTAGTGTTAGGCAAAAATGTAGTTTTAAGTCGCTTTTTACACAAAGAACGTCAGGGAGAAGAACCTTACTTCAAGCAATGGTTTGAAGAAAATGGTTACACAGTATATGAACTGCCAAAAGATTTACCTTTTGAAGGCGCAGGCGATGCACTTCTAGATAGAGAAGGGCGTTGGCTATGGGCTGGATATGGCTTCCGTTCTGAGTTAGATTCTCACCCCTATCTCGCCAAATGGCTGGATATTGAAGTATTATCTCTGCGTTTAATTGATGATCGTTTTTATCACTTAGATACTTGCTTCTGTCCTTTAGTTAACGGCTATTTACTTTACTATCCTGGGGCTTTTGATGCTTACTCCAACCGCTTAATAGAAATGCGCGTGGCAGCAGAAAAGCGGATAGCTATAGAGGAAGCCGATGCAGTCAACTTCGCCTGTAATGCGGTGAATGTAGACAGCATCGTGATTATGAATAAAGCCAGCGAAGCTTTAAAATTACGTTTGCAAGAAGTTGGTTTTCATGTCCTAGAAACACAGTTAACCGAATTTCTCAAAGCTGGTGGCGCAGCTAAATGTCTCACTTTGCGGGTAACAGAACCAGTCCGCGAAGAAGTTCACGCTAATGTTTCTGTCGAAAGCCGAATTATTCGTTTAGAAGGGCATTTGCTGGACTCTGGTTTAATTAACCGCGCCTTAGATTTAATCGTCGATACAGGCGGAAGCTTCCAAGTATTGAATTTCAACTTGGGAGAACAACGGCAAAGTACCTCTGCGGCTGAGGTGAAGGTATCAGCACCCTCCCACGAGGTGATGGAAGAAATCATCTCCCAGTTAATTGATTTGGGTGCGGTAGACTTACCCCAAGATGAACGGGATGCGAAGTTGGAACCTGTAACTTTGGCGGGTGTCGCACCTGATGATTTCTACGTCAGCACCATTTATCCTACGGAAGTGCGGATTAATGGGCAGTGGGTGAAGGTAGAAAATCAACGCATGGACGGCGCGATCGCCATTACTCAAACAGCAAATGGTATCCTGGCCAGATGTAAAATTCTCCGCGATTTAGAAATTGGCGAACAGGTTGTAGTGGATGTTCAAGGTATTCGCACCATCCGCAAAACCGAATCGCGGGAACAACGCAACGCCCAAGAATTCAGCTTTATGTCGGCGGGTGTTTCCAGCGAACGCCGCGTAGAGTTAGTGGTGGAACAAGTCGCTTGGGAATTACGTAAAATCCGTGATGCTGGCGGTAAAGTAGTTGTCACTGCTGGGCCTGTGGTCATTCACACTGGTGGTGGCGAACATCTGTCACGCCTGATTCGAGAAGGTTACGTACAAGCTTTACTAGGCGGAAATGCGATCGCTGTTCACGACATCGAGCAGAATATCATGGGAACATCCCTCGGTGTAGACATGAAACGGGGTGTTGCAGTCCGGGGTGGACATCGCCATCACCTAAAGGTAATTAATAGCGTTCGTCGTCATGGCAGCATTGCCAAAGCTGTCGAGGCGGGGGCAATTAATAGCGGTGTGATGTATGAATGCGTCCGCAATAACGTGCCGTTTGTCTTAGCTGGTTCCATTCGGGATGACGGGCCTTTACCTGATACCCAAATGGATTTGATTAAAGCACAGGAAGAATATGCCAAACATCTTGAAGGCGCAGAGATGATTTTGATGCTGTCATCCATGCTGCACTCGATTGGTGTAGGGAATATGACCCCATCTGGTGTGAAAATGGTTTGTGTGGATATTAATCCAGCTGTGGTGACTAAATTGAGCGATCGGGGTTCGATTGAATCAGTTGGTGTCGTTACAGATGTGGGATTATTCCTCAGTTTGTTGATTCAGCAGCTTGATAAGTTGACAAGTCCTTATCGTGCGGTGGTAGGTTAAGAGACGAACCACAGAGGCGCAGAGGACGCAGAGAGGAATGATTAGAGTAGCTTTCACAAGAGAGTTGCAAGTTAATTGGGTCAGTTTTATTGCTGATTTTTTGCTGGCGGGAATGGTTTTTGGCCCGCCAGTCGCCCCTTTCTTAGCTGCGTCTGGAGTATGGTTACTTGGGGGTATTGCGAACATCATCTATTTCATGGGAAATCATGTATGTCCGCAACCAGAAATGGGCTTAAATTTAGCACCCCCATTTATCATGGCTGTGTGTATGCGCTGTTATGGCACGGTTACAGGTTTGTTGATTACCCGCCTACTATATACTGTGACTGGCGGTAAAGGTTTTTATTGGTTAAGTCAATACGGCTGGAATGGTTCTGCTTTCGCCAGTGTTTTGATGATGGCTTACCCGTTAGAATTAGCAGCACAAATTTTTGGCTTGTGGGATTTTAATAATTATTTAGTTACGCCTTTTGGATTGATTACAGGTTTGGCTTGGGGGCTGTTTACAATGCCGATTTTCCACGGTTGGCAGCGTGGTAAGGTTTTTTAAACGCAAAGTAGCGCAGAGGTTTACGCAAAGGAACGCGAAGAGGTAAAGAAGTTAGCAAATTTATAGATACTAAGTTTATATAACAATTAAATATGAGTCTTCTATGGCAAAGGATAGATTTCATCATGTTGTTAGAAACGCTTTAGAAAAAGATGGCTGGAAGATTACGGCTGATCCTTATGAAATTAATGTGGATGATGTCGATTTTGAAATTGATTTAGCCGCAGAGGAACTGTTAGCCGCAGAACAAGAAGGCAGAAAAATAGCGGTGGAAATTAAAAGTTTTATTAGTCCATCGAATGTTTCAGAGTTCCATACTTCCTTGGGACAATTTTTAAATTATCGAGATGCGTTAGATAAAATTGAACCAGAACGCCAACTTTATTTAGCGGTGCGCGTCCCGATTTATGAAAGTTTCTTCCAAAGAAAATTTATTGCCTCGGCAGTTACCAAATATCAATTGCGATTGATGATTTACGATGTACAAGAAGAGGTGATTCGTCAATGGCTATAGAACAATATCGGCAATATATTCGACATCTTCTTTCAGAACGGCAACAACGAGCCTCAATTAAACGCAATGCCGAAGAGTATGAAGTACAGACAATTTTTGACGAGCAGCAAGACCACTACCAATTACTTTATGTTGGTTGGCGAGGAAATAAACGTGATTTTGGCTGCATTTTACATCTTGATATTAAAGATGGGAAAATTTGGATTCAGCATGATGGTACTGAAGAAGGAATTGCTAATCGATTGATAGAAATGGGCGTACCTAAACAAGATATTATTTTGGCGTTTCACGAACCATATATACGTCAATTCACTGGGTTTGGAAGTTAGGAAATATTGCACCCTAACGATACATTTTTTTACTATATCCAACTTTAGAAAAAATTTGAGGTTATTTAGCTGATATTATGGTGTTATTTAGCTGAAGTTCTATATTTTGACATTTTATTTCAATAAGGCAAAAACGAGACTCAATTTCGTACAATGCCTAAGAGTACAAAGTACAAGAATTATATCTAGAGTATAGGTATCACCTTACGAAGCATACATCTACAGATGGATGAATATTTATTAATCTCTAGATAAAAATTTATAGAGAAATGTTGAATATTAGGAAAAAATTGATACAGTCTGCTCAAAATATTTTAGACTCAACCTATATATAGGTAGAAACTTTGCGGAGTCAAAATTCGTCCACAAAGTTAGAGCTAATTTATTAACTCAAGTTCAGTAATTATCTAGTAAGGGTTTAAATTAAGCTTTTATTTCCTGAAACCTAATGCTAGTAATTATTTGAATTTACTTAAGAGTTTTTTTACGCATTAGCTCTGAAGTCTAAGCAAAAAATATTTTGTGTTACTGATAAAAACAATTTCCAATTGGGAATTTTCCAAATCAAATGGATGACTTATAGCTGGTGCATCATTGCTGTAATTTTCACAAATTGCAGAGATTCATCCTGTAAAAATTTGTTAGGAGAATAATCATTTTATGAAAGTTAAAACTGTATATGCAGGTATGGCGATCGCTACATTGATCGCTACAGGTATGATATTGATTACGCAAGATCATGCACTGGCTCAAAATAGCTCGAATCTAACCGAACAAAGGAGTTCAAGAGATTCAAAATCTTTGGAAATTAAATGGCTTTTGGGCTTTCTACCCTGGCCAACATGGACTACAAATGTACAAAGTCCCAGAAGCCAAAGTTTAAGTAATAGGACTACTACCTATGCAAATAACCCAAATAAACCAATACAAACAAACATAGGTAGCCCAAATAGACCAAAACCAATAGGTAAGCAAGCATCTAACTATAAAGAAGTTCCTGTTCCCTTATTAATACCAGGACTAACTGCTTTAGGTATAGGTTTAATCCGCAAACATCGACAAGAGCAAAAACACGTCGAGATGCAGTAAATTAGTTGATTACCTTTTGAAGTAAACACTAATACAACTGTTATTCCTCTTTAATTGAAAGATATTGAGTTTATTTATAAACCTTCTTTAGGTAATTGATATTAAGCAGATACTTGTGAATAAGTATTTGCTTAACTTGTATTGCTTAATAAATAGTTAATTTAAGGAATTGGATTACCTTGTATATAAATAAAAAGTATCTTAATAAAATTAAGAAGACATTATCAACTTATTTCGCCAAGCACCATAATCGAATTATTTGGTGTGGCTTGATTGTAGGTTTTTATTATTACTTATTTTTTTGGTTAAAAACACTGGTACAGTTTTTGATTGGTGGTAGCACATTTCCATTATTGACCGTTACTGCTGTTTATTTAGCATTACAAGACTTATGGCAAAAGAAAAGTCAAATTGCTAAATTAAATGCTGGAACTATCCAAAAAAGGTTAGGTCATAGTTTGATTTTGTTTGGAGTTGGGTTTTTCCCTTTCAGTCTAAACAAAGGTTGGTCACAAGCATTAGTTTGGTTAGTAATTTTAATAGGCATTGTGATTAGTAGTTGGGGAATCAAGTTCTTTAAATCCTATCTACGCCCAAATTTCTTGTTTATTCTTAGTATTTATCCTGGAATTAATTTTTTACCAGCATATATATGGCGAGTCTTGACTCCTGAAAGAACAATGGATCAAATTCAAGCTTGGAGTGTTAATTTAGCACTTCGTGCTATGGGTTATCCAAGCAGTGTAGATAAAACATTGGTGAACTTGCCTACAGGTAGCGTAAATATAGGATGGGGTTGTAACGGATTTGATTTGATGGTGTTGATGTTGATGACTAGTCTGTTAATAGGTATGGCTTACAGACTCAAAGTCTTCCAGATATTAATCATAGGTTTGTTGGGATGTATTATTGCTTTTACTTTCAACACTGCTCGTATTGCATTGCTGGCAATTTCTGTTGCATATTGGGATGGAGAATCATTTGATTTTTGGCATGATGGTTGGGGCGGACAAATTTTTTCCGCAGCAATGTTTACAGCATTTTATTATCTGTTAATGCAAATGCGGCTGCTGAATTTCGCTCATAAATCTAAACTGTAATCAGTAGGTCGGTATAAATAAAGCGAACTAGTTAGAAATTATTTATAACGTAAAAATTAAATATATGTATGGTGTCTTATAGCTAAAGCTTAACTCACTATTATACCATATATTCACAATAATAAAAAGATTCACATTCTAATTTTCATCATCAAAAGTTCCAAGTGATATTCTACAACAGCGTAGCAAATCTTCGTATAGATCAAAAGCATCTGTTGCCATCTTATTAAGTCTATCTCTTGTCTCAAGTCGGTCTTCTCTAACTTCAATGTCATCAAGATACATGGAGGAAAACTCAATATTATTACACGTCCAAATGTTTTTGCCTAATTCATTAATAAAATTCACAAGACTAGACATAAAGTGTTTCTTCTTTTCCTCAATTTTAGGATTTATAAATTCGTGCATTACATCTGTCCAACTGTCAATAAAATTATAAATAATGGCCAAATCTTTTTGGGCAATAAGATCCCCTAAGTCATGTTCTTTCAAAAATCTTGCACCTCTTCCATTTGGAGGAAAATCTTTCACCAATTCAAGAAAAAGTTTTCTATCTTGCCTTATATTAATAGATGTATACTCTAATCCTTCTTTGGTTTTAGAAAAAGTAACATCTTCAATTTGATTAAATTCTGTCTCTTTGGAACATAGAACTGGAGTTAGGTGTTCAGGAATACCTTCTAACTGAATTTCTACACAAGCAAACTGATAAGCATCTGTAACAGAACGTCCAGCCCCTAATGCTTTATAAAAACCAACAGAAAATGCTATTGCAGCACCATCTCCAATAGCTTGATTCATACCAATAACATAGGGAATATGCTCGGCAATGGCTTCTGCTTGTTTTTCTGAATAACAGGCATTCAAAACTACACATTTAACTTGTGTTGATACCAGTTTGAATAAGTTCTTAAGTGCAGAAGGCGCAACAGGCTGAACATTTCCTGTGCTATTTTCCACGCATAGTTCTCCTGTCATCATTCCATGTCCGGAAAAGTGAACTATTTGAGGCTCAATATCGTGAATTGCTTGAGTTATATCTCCTGGACGCACCGATTCACGGGGCAACAGGTCTAACATATCTCTTTGCTTTGAGAGTTGTATTTTCTCCCGTATATCTCGTAACTCTTGCCCTAAACGTAAACGACCAGCATCGCTAGGATCAGATGAAAGAAATAGAATCCGGATCTTATCCATATATAAAAGTGAAAAACAGCCTGAATCCAATAGAGACAAATGATTTAATATTTAGTTGTGACGGCTTTCATTGAATATCAAAAGTCTGCTTAAGCGTTAAACAAATCCTATTGTCTGGCTTCCTTGATGCCTTTTGCCTAACTAATTAACACTGTTAAACCATTCAACAATTCCCTCGGCTAAAGCTTTGGCTAATTTTTGCTGTTCTTGAGAATTTGTCACCCATTCAAATTCATTAGGATTACTCATAAAACCTAATTCCATCAGTATTGATGGTGCGGCGGCTGGTCGAGTTAAGGCCAAGTTATTCCAAAACACTCCGTAAGAAGGTCTATTGAGTTTTTTAACTAGATAGTTGTGCATGAATACTGCTAGGTTATGAGCTTGGGGATGATACCAAAACATCCCAACTCCTTTGGTATTTTCTGCATCGCCGTCATCGGGTAAAGAGTTGTAATGAATGGAAAGTGCGATCGCAGGTTTTTCTTGAGCAATAATTGCTTGACGCTCTGGTAAAGACACATCTTTGTCAACATCTCTTGTCATCACCACTGTTGCACCAAGTTCCACCAAATTCTCGCGCAGCAACTTCGCTACCGCCAAATTCACATCTTTTTCCAGATATCCCGTTGGCCCAGAGGCACCAGATTCTTTGCCACCATGCCCCGGATCAAGTAGAATCTTGATACCGGATAAAGGCTTTTGTCGCCGATTTTTAATGGCAGGCGGATGGCGTAAAGCTAAAATCAGGGTCGTACCTTCATATCTCAGTTGATATCCCCACTGTTGCGCTTGTTTGAGGTTAAAGGTGTACTGCACCTGTCCCGGAGTCAGCTGCTGCCAATCAAGGCGAGAAATTACAGGGTCATCATCTAAACGAATAATATCTGTTTGGGCAGTAGTATTGTAAAGTGTCAAAGTGAAAGTCTGATTGCTTTGTTGTACACTGACGGGCACAGGAAATTGTAAGGGAAAAACCATCTCGGTAGCATCAGGAAGCCTGCGATATCCAACACTACGAATAATTGCGTGTGGCGGAATAGCTCCTGGTAAGATACGAGTTTCCTTACTATTAATCCAAGCGCCATAATCCAAGCGCAACCACTCACCTTCTTTGCCGGTAACTGTAGCTTGTGTTCCTTTAGGTAGCGGGGTAAGCCTGGAATAATCGGTACTAGGGCCAGTGCGGGCTACACCAGCATCTACTATCACCTCAGCAACAGGTAACTGTGCTGGGGAGAGAATGGCGATTTTGCCAGTTCCTGGTTGAGTAATTGTCTTACCATTCAGGGTCAGTTTAAACTGAGGTTGGCCTAAATCTATCTCGTGATTGGCATCGGGGACAACAGCACCAGAAATGATGTTGTTACCGTAAAGTAGGCTGAAAGATTGAGAATCAGGTTGTTGCACCGTAGTGCAACCTGCATACTTACCAGCAATTGGCTGAGAAGTAGGTTGGTTTCTGCCCGTGAGTGCTGCCAAATTACTAGGTAGTTGTACTTGTTGGGGTTGTGGTGCTAGGGCAACAGTTTGATTAGCGAGGTTTACGGAGACGTTAGCATTGAATGGTGCAACTGCACTAAAACAAATTAGTTCCCCTGGTAGTCTAGCAATATCCACTGATGGAGTCAGAGAACCTTGAGCAAATTCTAACCCCTGTGGTACAACAGGCGCAGTTGCCTGCCTGGTCACTTTAATCTGAATGGTTTGATTTTTGTGACGGACTGTAAAAATATTTTCTCCCAGCTGTAAAGGGAAACTCGGAGCAAAATGACCGGATTGACTGCGGTTAACTACCTTACCATTAATTAATACTTGTCCATTAGTTGGTGCTGTACCCAGAAAAAATATTTTTTCCGTACTGGTTTGGTAGTTAAGTGGTGGAAAAACAACAATAAGAGATGAATCTGCCAATGCAACAGAGGAGGTGGCAATTAAGCTAAATACGACTAAACCTACAAGTTTTTTCACAACAAATCACAGAAGATTTCACGACAGTGCCTGTGGCACAATTACGGGATGTATTTTGAGAAGGCGCAAGAGAGAAATACAAAATTACTATGACTAAGTTTATCTTCGTAACTGGAGGGGTAGTTTCCAGTATCGGCAAAGGAATTGTAGCAGCAAGTCTGGGACGTTTACTCAAATCACGGGATTATTCGGTGTCGATTTTAAAATTAGACCCTTATATTAATATCGATCCCGGTACTATGAGTCCCTTTCAGCATGGGGAAGTTTTTGTGACCCAAGATGGTGCTGAGACAGATTTAGATTTGGGTCATTACGAACGCTTCACCGATACCTTAATGTCACGTCTCAACAGTGTGACTACAGGCTCAATTTACCAAGCTGTCATTAACAGAGAACGACGCGGTGACTACAATGGCGGCACAGTCCAGGTAATTCCTCATATTACCAACGAAATTAAAGATAGAATTACCTTGGTTGCTAAAGACACTAACCCTGATGTATTAATTACGGAAATTGGTGGTACGGTAGGAGATATTGAATCACTACCGTTTATGGAAGCAATTCGCCAGTTACGTAAGCAAGTGGGCCGGCAGAATGTTTTGTATATGCACGTCACTTTGTTGCCTTACATTGCTTCGGCTGGGGAAATGAAAACTAAGCCAACACAACATTCTGTTAAAGAATTGCGATCCATTGGCATTCAACCAGATATTTTAGTTTGTCGCAGCGATCGCCCGATTCCCACAGGCTTAAAACAAAAATTGTCTGAGTTTTGTGATGTACCGGAAAAGTGTGTGATTACTTCCCAAGATGCCTTAAGTATCTATGAAGTACCGCTAATTTTAGAACGGGAAGGGTTGGCAGAGCAAGCACTGGCATTGCTGCAAATGGAACAACGCACACCTGATTTAACTCAGTGGCGCACAATGGTAGAAAGGCTGTACAGTCCGAAGCGGACTTTGGAAATTGCCATTGTGGGTAAATATGTGCGCTTAAGTGATGCTTATTTGTCTGTGGTAGAAGCATTACGCCATGCAGCCATCGCCACCCACGCTGATTTGCGCTTGCGATGGATAAACTCAGAAGTACTGGAAACTGAACCAGCCGAAAATTATTTGGAAGGCGTGGACGGCGTACTAGTGCCGGGTGGTTTTGGAACGCGGGGAGTAGATGGTAAAATTGCTGCTATCAAATATGCCCGCGATCGCCATATCCCATTTTTGGGTTTATGCTTGGGAATGCAATGTGCTGTCATTGAATGGGCTAGAAACATCGGCGGTTTTTCAGATGCTAACAGTGCTGAATTTGACCCTGATACTACTAATCCAGTCATTAACCTCTTGCCAGAACAGCAGGACGTAGTTGATTTAGGTGGAACAATGCGCTTGGGTGTATATCCTTGCCAAATTCTGCCCAATACTTTAGCCGCAAAACTTTATCAAGATGAAGTGATTTATGAACGGCACCGACATAGATACGAATTCAACAATGCTTACCGTAAGTTATTGTTAGAATCTGGCTATGTGATCAGTGGCACTTCTCCCGATGGCCGCTTAGTGGAAATTGTCGAATTTCCGCAGCATCCGTTCTTTATCGCGTGTCAATTTCACCCAGAGTTTCAATCGCGTCCTAGTAATCCTCATCCTTTATTTGAAGGATTTATGCAGGCGGCGATCGCTCTTAACTATCCCAATTCTAATCTACAAACACCTGTAGAAGTTTCTTAAATCGCTCAAACTCAAGCTTGAGCTTGGAATTTACCCCAATCAACATTGACTTAGGGCTTACATATTTTGTTATACAGGGTTAGCATCATTTTTCCACATTGGACTTAAGGAGATGTTGTGCCGTACTGGATGAAAATCTTTTACGAGAGGAAAGAATATGTGATTAATTTTGACCGTGTAAATGCTTTTTGCTATGAAAAGAACGGCCGAGTTACCTTTTGGTTGCCTGATAGTGCAATTCCCATTGTCATTAATCCTCAAAACAACTTAGAAGACTATCAAAAAGTTCTGAAATATCTCGAACAAGTTACCGATGTCGAATTAGACAGTGGTCACTGGGTGAAAATTGTTGATGGCAAAAATGAATATGTAGTTAACCTTCATTGCATTAGTTCTTTTTGCCAAGAACCCAATGGTAGGATAACTTTTTGGTTGCCAGATGGCACTATTCCTATTATTATTAACCCCTCGAATAATCCAGATTCTTATCAGAAAGTTTTGCAGTTTGTGAAAAATACCACAGGATATTCTTTGTCTTAACTAAGAAATAATCATTGGTAAAATTTATTTTTCGGGTTTTTTACAGCCTGTTTTAGATAATTACCCAACCATTCCGATTTAGGACTCAATTCAAATAAAGTCGCTTCTAACATCGCCATTAACAAATTTTTCCGGCGCATAGCTTGTTTACGAAAAATAATTGCTTGTTTTTCGTATGCTTTAAAAGCAGTCCAAGAAAGATCTGTAGATAAATGTATGCCTAAATCTGCGAGTATTTGCTGTCTAAATTGCAAGTGTGATTGTAAAAGTTCTTCAATATCAATATTGGGATGATATCGCCGTATGTGTTGTGGATGTCGCCAAATATAAGCAATGCCATCATGACTATTGATGGCTCGATTAATTTCAGCTACTATCCAATCTTGCTGCAAAACACTAAATAAAGCAAAATTCTGGGCAATAACTTCTCCTGTTTCTGTGAAAGCTTGCCCTACTTCAGCAAAACAATAATATTCGGGATGGGCAAAACATCGGGCAAAACCAATACCTGGTTTGATATCGTGATCAATTAAATGAATAAAACCAAGAGATTCTAAAATAGTAGTGTAATAAGCTAAAGAAACTATATCTAATTGAGAATAATTGGTTGGCACTATTTCTTGGAACTGGACATCATCTGGCATTGAATGAAGTATTTGGCACTTAAGATTAGATAAATACCAAAGTAAGGGAAATATCACGATCGCTACGACAAGTGTAAACCCCATCAAATCTGGCAAACTTAACATATTAGTCAATTGCCAATTATTTCCCGCCAAAAGATATAAAAAGAAACTTAAACCTAACAATATATAACTAGCGATCGCTATCCAAAATTGTTGTATACCTGCACTCAGTTGCATAATTACCCTTCTTTGCTGCTGTGATTTCGTTAGAGTACCCAGCAAAGCAGCATCAGTAACTATGTGTAGGAGGGTAAGGATTTTTATTCACATACATCCCTATAGGGAATTAAGAGGGAACAGGGAACGGGCAACAGGCAACAGGGAAATCCCCATAGATGAATCAAGGGGATTTGAACAAGGACGTATTTTTTCTTGCACTACGTGTCTCGAAAAAAGTGTTTTTATGAATAAATTCAGGGGCTTGAAACCCTTGTCTTCGGATGCTCATTCTTTTTCTGTTAAGAGTTCCCTCTTAAGCAGTTCCCGCCCCGAAGGGGCTGGTCAAAATTCACAAGTAAGAGAATTTTTGACTTGATTTTGCTCCTACGCTCTTCTATAAAACAGATATTCGGAGAATATTGACTGTAGTAAACTAATTTTAGGTAAAAAGCCTGGGTTCATTTACGCTGATTCGCTCTGTGAAAAAAATCCTGATACTATCAGCCCATCCTACCAACGGTAGACCATTACGTTTAGACCAAGAAGTCAGGGAAATTCAGGCAGGATTAAAACGTGCCAAGAGTCGAGATAAATTTGAAATTATTTCGAGTTGGGCGGTGCGTCCGGAAGATTTGCGCCGGGCGCTGTTAGATTATGAACCTGAAATTGTGCATTTTTCGGGACACGGCGCAGGTAATCAAGGGTTAGTGTTAGAAAATGAGGCTGGAAAAGGGCAATTAGTCAGTACTGAGGCTTTAACTAAGTTATTTAGTTTATTTCAAGACAAAATTGAGTGTGTTTTATTGAACGCCTGCTACAGCGAAGTCCAAGCTGAGGCGATTTTTCAGCATATTGATTGTGTAGTCGGGATGAATCAAGAAATTGGTGATGAAGCAGCCAGAGAGTTTGCAGTGGGTTTTTATGACGCACTCGGCGCTGATAGATCATACCAAGATGCTTATGAGTTTGGGTGCAATGCGATTGACTTAAAAAGCATTCCGGAATCTTCTACTCCAGTTCTCAAAACTCGGAAACAGCAAGTTAAGCAAACACAAGTAACATCAGCAGTAGTCTTAGAAAATCCCGAAGGGCAAGTGCCTTTAGGATCTGCATTTTACATTGAGCGATCGCCTGTGGAAAGCGACTGTTACACAGAAATTCTTAATGCGGGGGCATTAATTAGAATTAAAGCACCCCGACAGATGGGCAAAAGCTCGTTAATGTCACGGGTTCTTGATTATGGCAGCAAACAAGGCTATGAAACAGCGTATTTAAACTTTCAGTCAGCCGATGCTGAATTTCTTGATAGTTTGGATATGTTTTTGCAGTGGTTTTGCGCCAGTATTACCGATAGCCTCGGTTTTCCAGACAAGTTAGATGATTTTTGGCGCGGGGTTTTGGGTAGTAAAAACAAGTGTTCTAACTACTTTCAAAGGTATTTGTTAAAAGAAATAGACTCGCCCATCGCTTTGGGTTTAGATGAAGTAGACGAAATTTTTAAACACCCAACAATTGCTACAGATTTTTTCGGCTTGCTGCGGGCATGGCATGAGCGTGCTAAAAATGATCCAATTTGGCAAAAACTGAGACTGGTAATTGTCCATTCTAAAGAAGTGTATATTCCTCTGAATATTAATCAGTCACCTTTTAATGTGGGTTTACCTGTAGAGTTGCCAGAATTAAATCAAGCACAGGTAAACGATTTGGTACAGCGTCACGGACTGCATTGGACAAACTCACAAGTTGAGGAGTTAATTGGCTTAGTCGGTGGAAATCCTTATTTAGTGCGGGTGGCTTTGTATCAAATGGCGCGGGGGAGAATGACTTGGCAAGAACTAGAACAAACAGCGCCTACAGAGTCTGGTGCATATAGTGATCATTTGCGTCGTCATTTGCTGAATTTGCAGGAGGATGAACAATTGCTGACAGCCTTTAAACAAGTACTCATGGCTGATGTAGCCGTGGATGTGGGAACAACGGCAGCCTTTAAACTGCGGAGTATGGGTTTAGTTAAATTTCAAGGAAATAAAGTCATGCCTTTATGTAATTTATACCGGAAATATTTTGGCGATCGCCTGGGAGTGAAAATCAGTGAACAGTGAACAGTGAACAGTGAACAAAATTATTTTGATAACTGATAACTGGTAACTGATAACTGATAACTGGTAACTGATAACTGATAAATATGGTTCAAGTTATTCAAGGTAAAGATATATCCTTAGCGCAAATTATTGATGAATTTGGGCTACAACTTGCCGATGACGCAGAATTTTTCTCAGACTGTAAACAAGATTTACCACCCTTGAGTGAATTAGAACAGCAATTACTCAATGAAGTAAAAGCCGAGTATTTGCATTTATCGAAATATCCAATTTTAGAACCTGTAGTCAAAATGGTGGTGTTGTCCCCATTATTGCGTTTAGCAGGTTTTGATCAACCGCCTTTTTATATTGCTTCAGAACAAGAAGTCGAAATTTCTTCTGAGGATGAAGGCACAATTGTGAGAGGACGGATTGATATTTTGGTATTTCATCCGCCGTTTTGGGTGTTGGTAATTGAAGCGAAAAGAGCGCAATATTCTTTAGTACCAGCAATTCCGCAAGCTTTGGCTTATATGTTGGGTAATTCTAACACTGCAAAACCTACATTTGGTTTTGTGACCAATGGTCAGGAATTTAAATTTATTAAATTAATCAAACAGGGTACACCAATATATGCTTTATCTCACACATTTTCTCTAGATCGTGATGAAGATATTTACACTGTGGTGAAAGTTTTAAAACATTTGGCTAATTTGGTGCAGCAAAATAATTCTTAAGTTTTAATTCTTTTATAAATTTACTAGAGGATATCTGAAAAATTGTTTGTGTTGTGTTCCATACTTTTAGATCCCCCTAAATCCACGCCACTTGCTTCAAGTCGGCAAAGCCGCCCAACGCAGTGGCTCTCCTTAAAAAGGGGGACTTTAAGAGTATTTCCTCCTAAATCTCTCTTAAAAAAGGAGACTTTGATTCTATATTCCCCCCTTAAAAAGGGGGGCTAGGGGGGATCTTAATACAACTTGTTACTTTACTCCGTGTGCAACTTTTTCTCAAACCTAACCCCCAACCCCTTCCCTTGTAGGGAAGGGGAGCAAGATTCAAAGCCTCTCTCCGCTTCGGGGAGAGGTTTGGAGAGGGGTTTCTTAAATTACACCCCTACACCCTATGACTCAATACCAGTACCAAGTCGGGGGAAGTTTACCCCAAGATGCGCCAACTTATGTTAAGCGACAAGCTGACGAGGATTTGTATGCAGGCTTGCAGGCTGGGGAATTTTGTTATGTGCTGAATTCCCGACAGATGGGAAAATCTAGCTTGCGGGTGCGGGTGATGCGGCGGTTGCAAGATGAGGGTTTTGCTTGTGCGGCGGTGGATATTACAGCCATAGGGACGGATGATATTACACCGGAACAATGGTATGCCGGGGTAATAGATACGTTGGTGGGATATTTTAATCTTTATACTGATTTTGATTTAGAAACTTGGTGGCAAGAGAATAATTTAATTTCACCTGTGCAGAGGTTTAGTAAGTTTATTGAAAAAATTTTATTACCAAGAATTAATCAAAAGATTGTTATTTTTATTGATGAGATTGATAGTGTTTTGAGTCTGCCTTTTAATTTAGATGACTTTTTTGCAGTCATTCGAGATTGTTATAATCGTCGGGCAGATAAACCTGAATATAACCGCATCACTTTTGCCTTAATTGGTGTGTCTACTCCCTCAGATTTAATTCAAGATAAAAGACGCACGCCTTTTAATGTTGGTCGTGCCATTGATTTAACTGGGTTTAATTTAGATGAGGCGGAACCTTTAGCGCGGGGTTTAGCAACAATTGGAAATCCACAAGAATTGATGGCGGCGGTGTTGGCGTGGACGGGGGGACAGCCATTTTTGACGCAGAAGGTTTGTAAGTTGATTATTGGGGAGCAAATCAATTCAAAAGTCAAAAGTCAAAAGTCAAAAGTACAGAGTGGAAAAGATGGAGAAAAAACAGAAATTGCAGCGTGGGTGGAAGAAGTTGTTAGAAAGCGAATTATTGAGAATTGGGAAGGGCAAGATGAGCCGGAGCATTTAAAAACGATTCGTGACAGAATCATGCAGAGTGGAGAGAAGCGCACTAGTCGGCTGTTGGGCTTGTGTCAACAGATTTTGCAGCAAGGTGAAATAGTTGCTGATGATAGTAATGACCAAATGGTGTTGCGGTTGACTGGGTTGGTGGTGAAGCGAGATGGCAAGTTGCGAATTTATAACCGCATCTATGCAGAGGTATTTCGTTGGGAATGGTGTAACAAGATTTTAGCCCGGTTGCGTCCCTATTCTGATGCTTTTAATGCTTGGGTGGCGGCGGAATATAAGGATGAGTCGCGCTTGTTGCGGGGAAAGGCTTTGCAAGATGCCCAAACATGGGCAGCAGGTAAAAGTTTGAGCGATGTTGATTATCAATTTTTGGCGGCTAGTCAGGAATTAGAGAAGCGTGATGTTCAACAACGGTTAGAAGCAGAGAAACAGGCGAAGCAAGTTTTAGCCGAGGCAAATCTTAAAGCTAATAGACAAATTAGAATTGGCTCTTTAGTTTTAGGGTTGACACTGGTAGGTACAGTTATTTTAGGAATTTTTGCCCAAGACCAATGGAAACAAGTTCTGGGCGCAAGGAATGCTCTGGTGACAGCCCATGAGGAAACTGAAACTGCGAAGAATGAACTTAATAAAGCAAAAGCCGATACATCAACAGCAAAGATTGAACGCAATCAAGTCAAACAGCAATGGGATAAAGCTCTGATTCAGCTAGAAACATCGCGTGCAGAAGTTGTAAAGGCAAAACAAGAAAGAAATAAAACTCTTAAACAAGTAACAAAAGTGCTTGGAGAAGCAGCACTAGTAAAACGTGAAGCTTCAATAGCACAAGTTGAACGTGATAACTATCGTGAGCAAGCAGAAATTGCACGCAGTCAAGCAGAACAAACAAAACAAAAACTCATTTCTGATAAAGAAAAACTAGAGAGAGAAATTCAAGAGATAGCCGAACAGGTCAAGAAGGCAGAAGTTCAAACTATCAAAGCACATAATGAACAAAAATTAGCACAAAATCAACTACAATCATCTCTCAGCCAACTGGATACAGCACGCCGAGAATTAATGCAGAAAACTGCTGAGTTAAAAAGTTTAAATACTGTCCTCAATCAAGCTCAAAGCCAGCTTAGTAATATTCAACAGGATGTAGCTAGAAGTTTTGGAACAGCATTACTCAGTATAGAAAAGCAAACTGGACAAAAGCCTGCCATTATATATGTTAACTTTATCCCATCTCAACAAGAGACGAGCGAGAACGATACATTAGGACTTTGGCTGGTAACACCAGAAGGTCAAGTGCAAAAACAGATCAACATCGCAAAGCGATCTCAAGTATTAAAAATTGCTCGAAGTTTTGCCAGCCAAGTAACAGACCCAGCACTAAGAACAACTTTCATTAGTTCATCTCAGCAACTTTATCAATGGATAATTACGCCTTTGGAAGCAGATTTAGTAAAGAATAAAATCACTAATTTAGTTTTTATTATGGATGCTGGATTGCGTTTTATTCCTTTGTCTGCTCTCTATGATGGTCGACACTATTTAGTAGAAAAATATAGCATTGGGCTGATACCAGGTTTGACATTAACTGACACACGCTACATTCGCTTGAATAATTCAAATGTTTTGGCAATGGGAGCTTCACAATTTACTAACTTAGATCCTCTTCCTGCTGTTCCTTGGGAGTTATCTAACATCATGAAATTATGGGCAGGTAAATCTTTCTTAAATAGAGACTTTACCTTAGAAAATTTGAAGAGACAACACGAACAAGGTAACTTTAGCATTATTCACCTAGCGACACATGCAGATTTTTCACCAGATCAAATAAACAAAGCTTACATTCAATTTTGGGATAGGCGTGTGACACTCGAAGAAATAAAGAATTTAAATTTGCATAATCCGCCAGTGGAGTTGTTAGTGCTGAGTGCTAGTAGAACCAGTAGGGGAAATAATGACAGAGGGGCTGAATTTGGTTTGGCAAGTGCTGCATCTCAAAGTGGTGCTAAGTCTGTCTTAGGTAGTCTTTGGTATGTTTCTGATGAAGGGACTACTGGACTAATGGCAGAGTTTTATTATCAACTAAAAACAGCACCCACAAAATCAGAAGCTCTCCGGCAAGCACAGATCGCTCTGCTTAATGGAGAAGTACGTCTAGAAAACGGTAAACTAATAACTACTCGTGGTGTTATACCTCTACCAGCAGTATTTGACGAACTGGGTAACAAGAAACTGACTCATCCTTTTTTTTGGTCTTCTTTCACATTAGTTGGTAATCCTTGGTAGCTTTAGTTGATTTCAAAGGAACTGGAACTTGAATAGCCTACCTTAAAACTCAGTTTAATTCGAGAGGATCAGGTGATCGCTCAACATATAAACAGTATTATTGTCCTTTCCAGCTTGACGTTTCTCTTTCAAAGGTTAAATGTTCGGTCTTGATGGCGATCGCCCCTTGCACAACTCATGATAAATGTATGTTTGTGGGCGATGTCTGACGACAAGTCGCAAGTTTTAAATCTTGATGATGTTGGGTTACGCTTCGCTGCATCCAACCTACACTGATGAATGCTACGCGGGTGAATGCGATCGCCTACTGTCAAACTCAGTTTAATTGAACAGTTATATTTGAGTACAGTTAAAGATGTTAAACTCGTTTTATCGAGAAATTGGGTTTAAAACCTTGCCCTTCTAGGGCGACTTTTTGATATAGTAGCAACAGGTCGATGACCGCAGGAACGATGAGGAAACAGGTAAAACGTCCTACTCCGTGATCATGAAACTCCTAACAGTCAATGGTACTCAACTAAACCCAAACTGTAAGGACACAGATATAAATTAAATACCGTGGGGCACATGGAAATTTACGCTTGGGGAGTAGTCCATAAGAGTGCTTGCTGTAAAAGGTGTAGTCGGACTAGACATGAGACTGTAAGACCAAAATCAACGTTGTTGGTAGAGGCAGGATTCAGCCCAAGAATCACCGCACTTTTAGGGCGGTGAGTTGTCAAATGGGTCGCCCGGGATTCGAACCCGGAACTAATCGGTTAAAAGCCGAGTACTCTACCGTTGAGTTAGCGACCCTTTTGCTTTGTTTGCAACTTTCCCATCATAGCACAACTATCCGTGGATTTGTAAAGGAGTTTCTAGAAAAAATTTGCGGTCAATTTAACAGATGCTTGATAGCTGGCTCCTGGTTCTACCACAGTCAAGTTTTCGCCTGTGTTAAGAGAGTTGCGGGGGGCGCTCCAAGGTTCTAGACAATAAAAGTCTTTCCCCTTGATTGTCCAAAATACAACGACGGGATAGTCATCGCCGTAATCTAAGGTCAATTTTAATTTACGGCTATTGTCGGTGACTGTAGCTGACTTAGCAGTTAAGTGCTTAAAGGCAGCATCAATTTCATCTAAATTAAAGTCAAAATTGCCGTCAAAATATTTAGTTGCCTTAGTTATATTGTCTTGATACTCCTTACCCGCAATTTCAACCTCTAGCTGGGTTTTATCTGGAGCTAGGAAATAAGGATGAAACCCTGTGGAAAAGGGTATTGGCGTTGCTGAAGAGTTATGCAGGTCTTGCAGAATTTCCAGAGTATTCCCGTTGATTTTGTAACTGAAGCTCAAATGAAAATCAAAGGGATACACGGCTTTTGTTTGCTCGTTGCTTACTAGGTGGACTTTGAGGTAGGTTGTATTATCTTCAGAGACTTCTTCAATTTCCCAAGGTAAGTCACGGGCAAAGCCATGTTGCTTAAGAGTATACTGCTGCCCGTTGTGAGTATAGGTGTTATCTGGTAAGTTGCCACAAATCGGAAACAGAATTGGTACTCCACCCCTAACACTCAAATCAGGATGAGTAAAACGCTCTTTATCCAAATACAGAATTTCTTGCCCTTGAACGCGCCAGCCTGTAATTATTCCACCACGTTCCGGGACAACTTCTATTTGATTACCAGAGGTTTCGTCAGAAAGAATATAGGTTTTGTACTGTTGCTGTTGAATCGCAATTTTAGGCACAAGATTATTCCTTAGAGACTAGAGGTTAGAGGTTAGAGGCTAGAGGTTAGAGGTTATACCAATTTTTATTAAGCTGCATAGAATCCGATCCCCCTAGCCCCCCTTCAAAAGGGGGGAACAGGAAGAACACATATCAAAGTCCCCCTTTTTAAGGGGAGCCACTGCGTTGCGGAGGTTCCCTCCGTTGTAGCAAGTGGCGTGGATTTAGGGGGATCGAAATATGTGCAACTTCACATTAAATAGGTATTAGAGTGTCTAAGAATTAAGACATGATCTCTAGTCCCTAGCCCCTAGCCTTTAGTCCTTAGTTTCTGATAATTACTCGTCTTCTGCAAATATAAAGCGATACAATTCGCTAGGATCTGGTTCAGGACTAGTTTCGGCAAACTTAACTGCGTCGTCAATCACGTCTTGAATCTTTTTGTCAATTGCCTTTAGTTCTTCCTCAGTTGCCAAATTCTGCTCCACCATATAAGCAGCCAGTTTCTTAATTGGGTCACGAGAGAACCAAAACTCTTTCTCGGCTTTGCTGCGTAACTCGTCTGGGTCGGCTAGGGAGTGACCACGGAAGCGATAGGTGAGGGCTTCAATTAATGTCGGCCCTTCTCCAGCACGGGCGCGGGCGACGGCTTCTTGAGCGACAGAGTGGACTGCGAGTACGTCCATTCCGTCTACTTCTACGCCCACCATGTTAAACACACTGGCTTTTTTATAAATTTCTGGGTCAGAGGTGGCGCGGTCATGTGCCATCCCAATTGCCCATTTATTATTTTCCACCACAAAAATAATTGGCAATTTCCACAAGGCTGCCATATTTAAGGTTTCAAAAAATTGACCGTTGTTAGCCGCACCATCACCAAAGAAGCAAGCGGTTACTTGGTCGGCGTTGGGATCGCCCAAAACTTCACGGCGATATTTACTTTGAAAAGCTGCGCCAGCCGCTACAGGAATGCCTTCTGCAACGAAAGCATAGCCACCTAATAAGTTATGTTCCGCAGAGAACATGTGCATAGAACCGCCGCGTCCTTTGCTGCAACCTGTGGCTTTGCCAAATAATTCGGCCATAACCTCACGGGCTGGAACTCCCGCACTCAAAGCATGAACGTGGTCGCGGTAGGTACTGCTAACGAAATCTTCTCCCGGACGCATTGCCTTGATAACGCCAGTCGAAACAGCTTCTTGACCGTTATATAAGTGGACAAAACCAAACATTTTGCCCCTATAGTACATTTCGGCGCATTTATCTTCAAAAAAGCGTCCTAACACCATGTCTTCGTAAAGCATTAAGCCTTCTGCTTTGGTGATTTGGGCGCTGGCAGTATCAAATTTAGGTAACGTCCGTTCTTGAACCATTATTTTTTTAGTATCCCTGTTGTAAAACTGAAATTTACCATGTTAAATAGGCCGCTTTCTGACAAATCAGCTGCTTTGTCTAAGCTTGGTTGTGCTGGAGACAAAAACTAAAAATTTCTGCGCTAAGTAGGATAATTGGGAATAGAGGGAAGGAATAGGGAAATTTTGGCTTTTTATTTATAGTCGCTGTCTGCGATTTTTACACCCTAATTACAATATATGACTTCTCATGCTGCCCTCTGGCGTTTTACAATCCCAATTTCTGTACATAGGCTATCAATCAGAATAGCTTGGTTTCTGCATATCTATTAACAATTTTGCACAATTCAACGCCGCGATTGAAATTTATCTTGCTAGATAGTTGTAATTAAGGTTTAATCATGGTATCATTTTATTCCTTAATAATTAATTAGCATCTACAGTTACAAGTATTGCGAATATTATTTTAAAGCCAGGGCAAACACGTAAAGATAATATCAAGCAGATAAGCTTATAATTAAGGTATGACTAGGATAATGAGCGATCGCAATACAGTTTTGCAGTGTCTAATGGCTAGTAGCAGTTACACACAAAAAAATACTAAGAATTAAAACAAAGTTTCCCTCTTGCCTAGGCGAAGTCAAATTAATAGTACTAAAATGTGTCTCAAAATTTTAGAGGGAACAAAATTAATTGTTGCAATATACACTTATAGTGTAAGTCCGGCGCGGTGTTATTCACCGTAATATTGTGGCACGGTTTTACATGCCTGGAATGCTCTAGGTGGATTATGTTGATCACGGTGCAGAGGAAGTAGGCTGTGCGAATTCCGCTAGATTACTACCGAATTTTAGGACTACCGTTAGCGGCAAGTGAAGAACAGTTGCGGCAAGCATATAGCGATCGCATTGTGCAATTGCCGCGACGGGAGTATTCTCAAGCAGCAATTTCTTCTCGTAAACAACTTATAGAAACAGCTTACGTGGTTTTATCAAATCCGAAAGAACGTAGCAGTTACGATCAGCTTTATCTGTCCCATGCTTATGACCCTGATGGCACAGCTACTGCCACAGTTACCGCAGGCAACCGCACAGAGACTAATCGTGATCTTGATAGCCAAGGTCTAAGTATTGAAATTCCCCAACAGGAATTAGTTGGTGCGTTGTTAATCTTGCAAGAGCTAGGGGAATACGAACTTGTACTCAAACTAGGTAAAACATACCTAGCTAACCATAATAGCTTTGCCTCTGCCAAAATTGGCAATAATCTCACCGAGGAAGACTTTCTCGAAAGTAGTGAACATCCAGATATTGTCTTGACTGTAGCTTTAGCTTGCCTAGAATTAGGGCGTGAACAGTGGCAGCAAGGTTATTACGAAAATGCGGCAGTTTCCCTAGAATCTGGACTAGAAATGCTGGTGAGTGAAGGCATATTTTCCAGCGTTCAGGCAGAAATTCAAGCGGATCTTTATAAATTACGTCCTTATCGGGTTTTAGAATTACTCGCGCTACCTTTAGAAAAAACTGTAGAACGCCACCAAGGCTTAGAATTATTACAAAGCATTCTCGAAGATCGTGGTGGAATTGATGGCACTCACAACGATCAATCGGGTTTAAGTATAGATGACTTTCTGCGATTTATTCAGCAAATCCGCCACTACTTAACAGTCGCCGAACAACACAAGTTATTTGAAGCCGAAAGTAAGCGTCCATCGGCGGTGGCTACTTACCTAGCCGTTTATGCTTTGATTGCCAGAGGATTTGCCCAACGTCAACCAGCCTTAATTCGTCAGGCTAGGCAAATGTTGCTGCATTTGGGTAAGCGTCAAGATGTGCATCTAGAACAATCCCTCTGTGCGTTGTTGTTGGGACAAACCGAAGAAGCAACCCGTGTCTTGGAAATGAGCCAGGAGTACGAAGCTTTAGCTTTTATCCGGGAAAAATCCCAGGATTCTCCTGATTTGTTACCGGGTTTGTGTCTATATGGCGAACAGTGGTTACAAAATGAAGTGTTTCCCCATTTTCGGGATCTGTCAAGGCAGCAAGCTGCACTCAAAGATTACTTTGCTAACCCTCAAGTGCAAGCATATTTGGAAGCATTACCTACCGATGCCGAAACTACTAACGAGTGGGGTGTAATTAATCGTCAACCTTTTGCCGCACCACAACCAAATAATCACCGTCAACAAAGTTATCCTCCTGGGGTTTCTCGCCCAAATCACTCTAGAATGCCGGATTTGGATTTACCAGAAACTCCCAACCATAGAAGACCTGAGTATTCTCAACCGTCACCGCCAAGAACGAATACACCACCAGCACCAGCGATGGCTAGTCGTACCCAGCCACCGGAAATTCCCGTAGCCTCTGTTACACCACTAGAACGGACAAACAACACCAATAATCATCATCTCAATGGCAAAGGCGCAGCGCCTCATCCAACACCAAAGCGTAGACGGCGTAAGCCTACGACTCAACCTGTTAACCGAGAACATAGGTTAGAGAATAACCGCGATCGCCGGACTCGCCAACGCCGCCCTGTCAACAGCAATCTAGCTCGTAAAACCAGATTAGTCTGGACGGTGTTTGGTTCTTTAGCAGGGATATTAGTTTTCTGGTTAATAGTGTCCACAACCTTTGGCTGGTTGAAAGATATCTTTTCCCCATCTCCAGGTTTACAAAATCCACCGTTAGCAATAAAACTCAATCAACCATCCATAGAAATTCCTGATGGCGATCGCGAGTTACTTCCACCTGATGGCCCACTGACAGAGGTAACAGCCGAAGAAGTTATTCGGACTTGGCTTTCTACCAAAGCTTTAGCATTAGGGCCAAATCATGATATTGATAGCTTAAATGAGATTTTGACTGGTGCATCTTTATCGCAATGGCGGTTAATTGCCCAGGAGGAGAAAGCCGATAACCGTTATCGCAAGTACGACCACAGCGTTAAAGTAGAATTTGTCACTAAAAATGATTTAGACCCTAATCGCGCTGCTGTCTTAGCAACTGTCAAAGAAGCAACACAATTTTATGAAAATGGTCAAAAGAAAAAATCTTCTAATGAAAGTTTGCGGGTTCGCTATGATTTAATTCAGCGTGACGGGATGTGGCGAATTCAAAGTATGTATGTTGTGAATCAAGCTAGTAGTAATTTTTGAGGAAGAGGCTAGAGGTTAGAGGTTAGAGGCTAGGGACTAGAAAGTATTATTACTCAGCACTTTCTACTCATCACTTAGCTGCACCGGAATCTGCACTATAAATTCCGTACCTTGACCCGGATTGGAATAACAATCTATTTTACCGTTATGTTTTTTGGTGATAATTTCATGACTGATAGACAGCCCTAGTCCGGTACCTTTGCCAAGGGGTTTGGTAGTAAAAAAGGGATCGAAAAGCTGACAATGAACTGCTTCAGGTATTCCAATACCATTATCGGCGATGGAAATACTCACACAGTTGTCATGGCTAAGGGAGGTGCGAATGGTAATTGAGGGATCGACGGTACTACTTCGTTCCCGGTTTTCCCAGCTTGATTCTAAAGCATCGATCGCATTGCTGAGAAGATTCATCAGGACTTGGTTAAGTTGGCTGGGGTAACATTCCACCATTGGCAACTCTCCATAGTCTTTGATTAATTGAATTGCTGGATATTCAGGGCTGGCTTTCAGGCGGTGTTGTAAAATGAGCAAGGTACTTTCGATACCTTCGTGGATATCAACTGCCTTGAATTCTGGGTCATCTAAGCGCGAAAAGTTTCGCAGAGAAAGCGCAAGCTGGCGGATGCGATTGCTACCTATTTCTAAAGAATTAATAAGTTTTGGTAAATCTTCTCTAAGATATGATAAATCCACCTGTTTCATCCAAGTCGCAATTTTTGGATGAGGGTCAGGATGGCATTCTTGATACAACTCCAGAAATTTCATCAAATCCTGGATATATTCTTTAGCAGGTGCGAGGTTGCCACAAATAAAATTCATGGGATTGTTAATTTCGTGGGCTATACCTGCCATCATTTGACCGAGGGCTGACATTTTTTCGCTTTGGACTAAATGCACCTGTGTTTGTTTCAAGTTTTCTAAAGTTTGAGAAAGTTCTGTGGTGCGTTGTGCGAGTGCTTTTTGAGAATGGTAGAGTTGCAGATGTACCCGAATTCTGGCTAGTGCTTCTTCATGTTGAATTGGCTTAGTGATGTAATCGACTGCACCCAGGCTCAACCCTTTGACTTTATCTACTGAGTCTGAAAGCGCAGTCATAAAAATTACGGGAATGTCGCAGGTAGCAGAGTTGGCTTTTAGTCGTTGGCAGGTTTCAAAACCGTCAATCCCAGGCATCATCACATCTAGCAAGATAATATCAGGATGATAAGACTGGAGGCGTTGCAGGGCGGCTTCTCCACTTTTCGCGATCGCTACTCGATAACCTATCCCAGTCAGGACATCAAATAAAACTTGAATATTGGTAGGGTTATCATCCACTACTAAAACGGTGGCGGCTGGGGTTGTGTTTTCAAAGGACATTGGTAAACTCCTGAATCTGTGAGCCAGCTAATAAATAAAGACTTTAAATATGGGTTTTGAGCAAATTGAGAATAGCTTCGTCATCAAAGCTTTGGCTCAATTCCAGTAGTTTGTTAGCAAAAGCAGAGTATTCAGAATTTTGCTGCTTCAAGCGGTTAGCTTCTTGCTGGATATCAGCCATGAAACCATCCTGCGCGGCTTGGTATAGGTTTGCCAGTTCCTCTGAAGGTGGTACTACCCATTCCGCCGCATCAGATACAAGCACGGAGGGTTCAACTTTTGCTGCTGTTTCATAAATCCACTGCAATTGCAGGTGGCGATGTAATTCGCCTAATAATCCGTTAAACTCAATCGGTTTGGGGAAAAAGCTATTGCAACCTGCATCCATTGCTTGCTGCATATCTACCTGAGACAAGCTGGCTGGAGAAGCAATAATTGGCGTGTCAGCAAAATCTGGTAGTTGGCGCAGGCGGCGTGTCATTTCCAGTCCATTCATTTTGGCCATGATGACATCGGTAATAATCAAGTCGGGACGCAACTGGAGGGCTGTATCCAATCCCAATTGTCCATTCTCAGCCTCCGTAAGTTTGAAACCTAGAGGTTGCAGCATTCCCACAATTACGGCGCGGTTTTCGAGGCGATCATCAATTACTAAAATTTTGCGTCTTTCGCCTTGGTAGCCAGTAATTTTTTGATCAACAGTTGCAGTTTGGTTAAGCCAATTATCTACTACAGGCAAATTCACTTCAAACCAGAAGATGCTCCCTTGACCAAGGCTGCTATTGACCTGGATATTACTATCCATCATCTGTACGATTTGCTGACTAATAGCTAGTCCTAATCCAGTACCTTCATGATTGCGATCGCGCTTGCCTGCTTGCTCAAAAGGTAAAAATATGCTTTGCAATTTAGCTGGTGGAATGCCAATACCTGTATCTTCCACCTGGAAGCGAATTGTATTAGATGGGCCGCTGGTTTCAACTACTTCCACCGTAAAGGTCACACTGCCAAAGTCTGTAAATTTCACCGCATTACTGAGAAGATTGAGCAACACCTGGCGTAGACGTTTATCATCGGCATAAACTGCGGTAGGAAGATTAGCATTAGGCTGATAATGGAAAGCGATACCCTTTTGTTCGGCTTTGATGCGGCAAATTTCTACGGTAGTGGTGAGGAAGTTTGCTAGATGGAAGTCTTGGGGATAAAGATCCATCTTCTGCACTTCTAATTTGGAAAGGTCGAGAATATCATTAATTAGTGTCAGTAGGTGAGAGCCGCATTGATGAATCACACTCAAACCCTTCTGTTGTCTAGGTGTGGTCTCTGGGTCACGTTGCAGAATCTGAACATATCCCAGAATGCCATTCAGCGGGGTGCGGAGTTCGTGGTTCATGTTAGCGAGAAATTCGCTTTTGGCATGATTGGCAACTATTGCGTCTTCTTTAGCTTGTTGCAGTTGCGATGTATATTCCTCTTTTTCATTCAACAGTGTTTTGACTCGTTGAATGAGATTGTTAAAAGCAGTTGCTAAAGTACCTGTTTCATCATTAGTAGTGACTGGGACTTGCAAATCAAAGTTAGAAGCTTGTGTAACTTGCACTGCTACTTCTGTGACTGATTTTAATGGTCTGGCAATGCTAGTCGAAATTCGCAACCCTACAACTAATGCCAGAAGCACGCAGCTTAGACTGGTCATGAAAATCACAATCATGGTTGGTCTAGCTTGGGTTAATGCCTCTTTATACAACGATGACCACTCTAAAATAACAGCGCCATTAACTTGATTTTGTGCTGTTTTTAGTGGTACGACGATGAGGTTAATACCTTGAGGATACTCTTCACTCTTTTCTAGAAAGATTCTTGGTTTACCATCTTGCATGGTTTGTTGAGTTTCATTCCCTTGGTCGTGTTCGAGAACGGTTCCTACATCTTCAGGAACGGCATCTGCCAAAATTATCTTTTGCCGATTGATTACCTCAATGTCGCGGTTTTGTAACTTGTGCAACTGCATAATGTATTCTTGCAGTTTGTCTAAATGCTCTTTGGCAATTGACTCTCCATTGTTGTGACTATAGTAATTGATGGAACTAGCAATCAATTGAGCCACGTTTTCAGCTTCTGCGATCGCTAAGGTTTCAGCAATTTTCTGACTTTGGACAACTGCTACCGCGCCTACCACTCCAGTCAATAAGGAAACACCGATAAAACTTCCAACTAATTTGTGAGCAATTTTCATAGCGATCGCTTGGTTGGGTCATCTGATTAAATTGGCAATCTCAAGAACACTGGCTCACACTCTCACCAGTGAAAACGCTTGCCTTACTTAAGAGGATTCCCCAAAACTTCTCAGTATGAACAACTTTTTATACTGCTATGAAATAATTTAATTTAATTAAACTTAACTATTAAATTTGGGGGTTTTCTTCTAAATTTAATTCAATTTGCTATGCCTTTCTAAAATTTTTATTAAAAATATTCAGCTGAGTAAACAGCTATAAAATGGTTGCAGTTTGTAACATTAATGTGCGTACTTATTGCAGTTTGTAAATATTTTTTGGAACTGCAAGGAATATTCCTTTAGACTGAATCTCAATTGAAAAGTATTGGGATCGAGGCAAATGCAGTCGATGAGTTTTTTGTGTCATGAATTTGTAGTTGCAGTCTCCTTTGGTGCTTGTATTCTTGGTTTGATATTGCTTTGGGACGGTAAGCAACCAAAAGATGACATAGAAGAAACAGAAAAAATTTTATTTAGAATGAGTTTTTCTTACTGGCTGGTATATTGTGTTGCTTTTGCGCTAGAAAAAATCATCTTACCTGATTGGGAATCTGTAGTGATATCTTTGAAAATCACCACAGCACTGTCATATTTCTTAACTTTTTCTTGTATTCTGAGTTTGCCGCTACATAAATTTGCAGTGCATCGAGTTGAAGAATAGTCAGATGAAGTATGAAGTGTGAAGTATGAAGTGTGAAATGGGAGCAATTAGAAAAGAATGGACTAGTAACTATTAAGTTGATTGATGTTTCATGGCGATCGCAATAGCTGTTTGTAGTTCATCCTGAACTAAACTAGTCAGGATGAACACCTCTTGCACTGTTTTACCTTGTCTAGCGATAACTTTGTAACCCCCGCGAATTGGGACAGATATACGTAATTGCATTTTGGGACTATGACCTTTTACCCGTCCAATTACGCCTGGGGTAATGGTGTGAATGCCATCTTGCTGGCAGAGAGTTTCTAAAATGGGGATCAGACCGGGAAGATGGGTAGAGTGATTCCAAACGAGTCTGCCATCTTTGCGGTTATTTGCTTTTTGCGAGTTTGTGGTAGATTTAGTCATGATATTAAGCTGCTTCTAGGGGAGCCATTGTTAAACCGGCTCGCCGCAGCTGTTGGTGATACAATTCTGCTGGTTCTTGCGGCCCTACCCAAACGATCGCTTGCCCCTCATAATGTACTTGATTCGTTAAATCCCAAGCGCGATCGCTAGTCATGTTCGGGATATACTTCATCAAGCACTCAGCGACGTGTTGAAAAGTATTGAAGTCATCGTTCAACACAATCACCTTGTAATTGGGATATTGTTTGCGAATAGTTTGACTAGACCGTTCAGGAGCAATAGTTGGTGCTGTACCCATCCCGTAAACAGCTGCTGAAAGTCTTGTAAGCATAAAACAGTCGGCTACCTGGATTTTACAAAACTACATTATAAGTAAATAGTTTAGTCCATATAAAGTCTGAAGTATGAAGTCTGAAGTGTGAAACGTTGTTCTGTAGGCTTTTGACCACTGACCACAAATAAGTAAACCTAGCAGGAAGCACATCACAGACAACCTGCTAGGAGAAAAAAATCTATTCTCGCCATGTTTGAAGGGTAGAGCTTATTTAAAATCAATAATGCCTATCCTTAGTTAGAATAACCAAATTGCTTGTACAAGAGGGTTAAGAAAAGTCAATCAATTAGTTAACGCTTTGAAAAACGGAACAGGGAATGGGCAACGGGCAACGGTAAAATTTAAGGACAAAGGCAACAGATCGTTTTGTTCTCAGTACTCACACCTTATTTTCCTGTTCCCTGTTCCCCGTTCCCTACTTCCTAGATAATAGAACGAACAATAGCCCATAATATTAAACAGACGCTTCATACTTCTTAACTATTTGCTTTATTAAAACAATGGCGAGAGATTTGCGGGGATTCATCAAACTTTTAGAAGAAAGAGGACAATTACGGCGAATATCTGCCTTGGTTGACCCAGAATTAGAAATTGCGGAGATTTCTAACCGGATGCTGCAAAAAGGCGGGCCGGGGTTGTTGTTTGAGAATGTCAAAGGTGCTTCTTTCCCCGTGGCGGTGAATTTGCTGGGGACTGTGGAAAGAATATGCTGGGCGATGAATATGCAGCATCCCCAAGAGTTAGAAACCTTGGGTAAAAAGCTGAGTATGCTACAGCAGCCAAAACCGCCGAAAAAGATTTCCCAGGCGATAGATTTTGGGAAAGTGCTGTTTGATGTCCTCAAAGCCAAACCCGGAAGAGACTTTTTCCCGGCTTGTCAGCAAGTAGTCATTCAAGGCGATGATTTAGATTTAAATACTTTACCCTTGATTCGTCCTTATTGTGGTGATGCTGGCAAGATTATCACCTTGGGGTTAGTAATTACCAAAGATTGTGAGACAGGTACGCCGAATGTGGGTGTATATCGCTTGCAATTGCAATCTAAAAATACCATGACTGTTCACTGGTTATCAGTGCGGGGTGGGGCGAGGCACTTGCGAAAAGCAGCCGAACGTGGGAAGAAATTAGAAGTAGCGATCGCCCTTGGTGTAGATCCATTAATTATCATGGCAGCTGCTACACCCATCCCAGTAGATTTATCAGAATGGTTATTTGCTGGATTGTATGGCGGTTCTGGTGTGCAGTTAGCAAAGTGTAAAACAGTTGATTTAGAAGTTCCGGCTGATTCTGAATTTGTGTTGGAAGGAACTATTACCCCAGGGGAAGTTTTACCAGATGGGCCTTTTGGCGACCACATGGGTTATTACGGCGGCGTGGAAGACTCGCCCTTAATTCGCTTTCAGTGTATGACGCACCGCAAAGACCCAATTTATTTAACAACATTTAGCGGTCGTCCACCCAAAGAAGAAGCGATGATGGCGATCGCACTTAATCGGATATATACCCCAATTTTGCGCCAACAAGTCACAGAAATTGTTGATTTCTTCTTACCAATGGAAGCTTTGAGTTACAAAGCCGCGATTATTTCCATTGATAAAGCCTATCCCGGACAAGCACGCCGAGCCGCTTTAGCCTTTTGGAGTGCTTTACCGCAATTTACCTACACCAAATTTGTGATCGTTGTGGATAAAGATATAAATATCCGCGACCCCAGACAAGTAGTTTGGGCTATCAGTTCTAAAGTTGATCCCACCCGCGATGTATTTATTCTGCCAAATACACCCTTTGACACCTTAGATTTTGCCAGTGAAAAAATTGGTTTAGGTGGACGGATGGGAATTGATGCAACTACCAAAATTCCCCCAGAAACCGAACATGAATGGGGCGCACCATTAGAATCTGATCCTGATGTCGCCGCAATGGTAGAACGAAGATGGGCAGAATATGGTTTAGCAGACTTACAGTTAGGCGAAGTTGACCCTAACTTATTTGGCTACGACATGAAATAGATATCTGTATAGGACTGACACGGCTAAATTTGTGCAATAAGCGAAATTATATCCGCGTTTATCTGTCTTGAAAAGTTTGCTCAAGTCGGCAGAGCCGCCCACGCAACTTTTCGCTGCGTACATCTGCGGTTAATTTTCAACTCTATTGCATCGTTTAAATCGTGTCAGTCCACTACCTTTGTTTTCTGCTGAATTATTGTGACCTAGACCTACTGAATTAACTATCTTCCCGTGATTCAGAATTATTTGTATTAGTTTGTTCTGTCTCCTTTTTCTCCTGTTGGCCATCACTAGCTTGTTGTACTTGTTGAAGATGAATATTATTCACCTGCACAATAAATTGTTCAATTGCTTGGCTGGCTTTTTGTTGCTGCTGACTGCTATCAGAGGCATCATAACAGCGATAAGCTGGGGTTACACCCAAAATAAATTTTTCTTGTTCAGCTTCTAGTAATTCTAAAGTTGTGTTAGCCGCAACCCAATTTTTTTGAAAAGGAAATGAGGTAACAATACTAGCTACTATTGAGGCAACTGCTGGACAAATTACAGGGAGCCATTTCAGCCAAGCTTGACCAACTTCGAGTTTATCTACCAACACTAAAATTGGGGTCACACCTGATAAAATAACCGTAGATATTTGCAGAACATAGTAAAGATTTCTCGCAAGATTACGAGCTTTTTTATAATCATCAATTAAATCTTGACAATATTCTAATGCCTTTTCTCTGGCAGGGGTAATCGAATTTTTTCCCAAAAATTCGTTATTGTTACCTAACAAATAACTGTAAATTTCAGCTTTTTTTGTCAAATAGTTACGATTGGCAAGATTTTGCGAATCCTGAAATAATTGCCTATTAAATAAAAATAAGAAAGTCAGAATTGTTAAAGTAATTGCGCCAACAATTACCAGATTTTCGTTATTTGCATAAACAGTGAGTACGATACCACAACAGACAAAAGCAGCTGCCAACAAATATTCCAATAGTTTTAAGATAAATAAACTTTTCCTGTTGGCTATGAGAGATAAATCTAAATTGCGGGAACTTTCTCTTGATGGTTGCTGTTCAAAGCTAGAAATGTCGGAAGTAATCATGATTGTGTATGCGCTGGGTTAACCTGTAAAATCAAATACTGTTATATCAGCTAGAGAAATACTCGTACAGCCGAAAATACTTGTAAATTTTGACTTTCAGAGAAAACCTTTCTCTAGGCTGGATGCAAATAAAGTGCTTTAAAACACTTTATGCGTCAGAATTTAGTATGTTATAACACAGCAATTATCCCTGCTGACAAACAGTACAATTGCACTTGTCGAATTTTGCTGAGGGAGGTAGTTGAAATATTCAAATGAAAAAAATTATCTTAATCACCGCATTAACTAGCTTATTTTCACTGGCGTTAACAGCTAACCAAGGCTTGATTTTGGCGCAGTCTTCAGCATTGACACAAACTCAAAGCACAATCATACCTGTAGAGAAAGTGGGCTTGGGAAAAATTCGTCCGGGAATGTCTGAACAACAAGTACGCAGCATTCTGGGAAAACCTACCAGGACTAAAACCGAATTTAGCCAAGGCGTTGGTGACAATATCCGCACGCTGGAATATCCAAATATTTCTTTATCTTTAGTTCCTTATGTAAATAAACCGAAGAACTTCTTTGTTTACTACTTTGTTACCCGGAGTCCTAAATTTCCAACTCCCACAGGCGTGAAAGTTGGGGATACACAATCTCAGGTAATCAAGGCTTATGGAAAGCCTGATATCTTTAAAGAAGAGCAAGTTACCTTTTTAGGATATTGGGTTGGTAGTCAAGATAGCACAGCAGCATTCACATTTCGTATAGAAGCTGGCAAAGTCACGGAAATTAAGTACAGTGAACAGTTAGTCTAACTTTTATCTGTGGAGATAGAGGTTTAATTTTTATTAATGTGGCAGATTTTTTAGCAAATATCAAGTGAGTATGAATCCAAATATCAATCACTCCCTGACAAAGCTAGTACTTACATTGGGGTTTACAAGTATAAGTATATTTGTCAATACTGGTATATCCGAGCAAATTGTTTTCGCAAAATCAATTAATGTTAAAAAATGCAATATTTCAGCTTATGTGACTGATACAGATCCACAAGGCTTAAATGTGCGGAGTGGTATAAGTCTGCGTCACAAAATTTTAGGACAAATACCAAGCAACGAAACAGTTCAGATTATTGCGTCTGCTAAAAATTGGGTACAAATCACAAATGCAAGTGCTGGTTTTTCGGGAAAAGGATGGGTGTCTGTAGGAAAATTGGGTTTATCTACCCGTGGTTATGTTAATAATGGCGTAAATATTTACGCCAGTGCTAATCAAAAAAGCCGAAAAATCGGCAAAGTCCCGGCTGAGGTGTCGGTGAAATTATTAGGCTGTCAAGGAGATTGGGCGCAAGTGGAATATCAAAGTATTAAGGGTTGGTTAGCTAAAGAAGATCAGTGCGGTGCAGCCTTAACAACTTGTTCATGATAGGGGAGAAAGTAGCGAAGATACTGTTGGTGAATGTCATACATCTTTGTATTTTAAAATCTCTGGTATGGGCTGTTTGTAGTCTTTGAGTTGTCGTTGTGAGAGACAATAGCTCTACTACGGCAGCCCTGCATCTTCATACTCTTTTTTTGGCGAAGGTATTGCACTTAAAAACCCGTTTTTTAGATGGGTCGTCAACTAGGAATCGGACTAAGAAGTTCACTCCCAAAGCTTTTGGCATTTAGGTAATGCTTCTTTTCTACGGGTGATATTCGTCCACTGCTGGGCATATGTCCGGTTGTATTCTATCGAGTCTAATTGGTCTGCCGGAATGCCATAATCTGGTAAAATAGCCCCAGCGGGACACTCTGGCTCACAAACCCCGCAATCAATACATTCATCAGGGGCAATGACTAACCTATTATTGCCTTCGTAAAAACAATCGACCGGACAAACTTCTACGCAACTGGTATCTTTACAATCAACACAGAGATTGGTAATAACATAAGGCATAATAATTCTCCTGTCTTTATTTGTTGTCCAGGGTTAAACCATTTGGGACAACCGGTAGATGAACGAATCTTCCTCCGCAGTAACACCACCGCTTTCGAGAACGGACTGGGCAATAGCTAAAGCGGCTAAAGCATCGCGCTTGGCTAGACCCTGTAGGGCTTTAACCGCGAATTTCAACGCTACTAGGGGATTGGTTCCCGCTTGCTTGGCCTGATAAACCTTCACTAAGTTTTCGGTCAATCTCCGAATTTCCTCTGGATTGTCCTTCGATTTTTTGGACACTTGGGTAACAATAATGTTAATCTCTTCTTCGCTAGCCTGTCCGTCCACAACGGCGGCTACTACTGCGAGTTGGGTAGTAAATACAGTGCTTTGTTTTAACATTTCTATACACTCCTAAATGCGTGGTTGTAAGTTGCGTTCAACTTAGCAATCATCAAATGAAATTCGTGATGCTCTCTCCTTTTTTTTGATGAGGAATTTGCCAGAGTATGAAGTGGTGAAATACGAAATATTCCTGTTGCAGTTATTTGGCTAGTATCCGGTTATTTACCTACTATGATAGATGACAACATTAAAATATAACTTGAGTATGATTAGCTGACAAAACCCAAAAATGTCGCTTTTCGACATAAAACTTTACTTAAATAAACTGGAGTTCACACTAGGCAGCAAGAAACGACTCAGCAGGGCTGAGTTGAAGAAAAACAGGTTTGAAGAGTGAAAATTGACTGACTTAAGCAGATTCCGACTGTTCTTTGCGAGGTAGAGTGGTAGTTTTTTGACGATTAGGATAGCGGATTCTACATTGTCGAAAAGGATTACACTCAACAGCCCACAGTCCAAAAATCCCCAATTAAAATCTAAAGTTAGGGTTTCTCTAAACTTAGACTCATGACATTTTCTGCTCGTTTGCTTTTGCTTTGTAGCTTAGTTAGTACGTTGGGACTAGTATCCACACTGCCAAACTTGGAAATAGCTAATGCACAAACCGCCAACTGTCCGGCTCCGGCTTTAAATCGCTTTCAACGCCATAAAGTTGCGCGTGGCGAAACTTTAGAAAGCATCGCCCAAAGCTACAATCTCGCGCCTGAAACACTGATTGTCATGAACCCAAATGTGAATAATGGGCGTGTGAGTGTGGGTAGCGAATTGCAAATCCCACCTTATAACGGAATTGTGGTGGAAGTGCCAAGTGGACAAAGTTGGCGAGAAGTAGCAGCAAAATATAAAGTTCGTCCTGATGCACTGTTTGAAATTAATGGTTGTCAAGCAAATCCAAAAATTGTCTTTGTTCCTGGGTTAAATTGGTTGCCAAATCCACCGCAAACAACATCTCTCATACCAACAAATTCTAGTACACCAACTCGTGCATCTATTAGTGGCTATCCTTTAGAGCAAGCTGCAACTGTGGGGTTGGGTTATGGTTGGCAAATTAATCCTCGCAATAAGGAAGTGTTTTTTCACAGTGGTGTAGATTTGTTGGCGGCTGTGGGTAGTCCTGTAGAGGCGATCGCACCTGGTACTGTAGTATTTGCTCAAGACCAAGGTAGTTATGGCCAATTGGTGATTATTAATCACAGTGGTGGCCTGCAAAGCCGCTATGCTCATCTTGCTACTATCAAAGTTAAGGTCGGTCAACAAGTCAAACCAGGAGATTTATTAGGTACGGTGGGGACGACTGGCGAACCAACGACTCAACAACCACATCTTCATTTTGAAATGCGTTCTAGTTCATCGCAAGGATGGGTGGCGCAAGATCCGAAAAGTTATTTGAAGAAGTGATCAACGCAGAGTATCGCGGAGGTGGACGCGGAGTAGCGCAAAGTTATATGAAAGTTGAAATTAGTTCGGTTGTTTTAATAATGTGCATCCCGGCTTCCGCAAATCTCGAAAAAGCTGCGTCTGCTTGTTCGGTATAGTCTACAACACCAGGAACGACAACTGGGGAAGAAGAATCTTCTAAGAGATAAACTTTTTTCGCTAGGGTAGCATCTACCTGTTTAATTTCTGTTAGTAAGTCGTCAATTGTCCAAGCAACACAATGGCTTTTGGCTTGACCACCAATAATCACAGCATCAAATTCTAAAAGTTGCTTAATTAGTTTAATATTCTTGTGGGCAAGGGGAGATTGATCAAAGCCAATCAAAACTTCTGGACGTAATATAGAATAATTTTCTGTTAAAGCATTCTCACCTTTGAGTTCAAATTGAGTCTGACTTTGCCGCGCAATGCAATGGAAAAATATTGCTTCTTCCACAGCAGAAACTAAAGCATGACCAATTCCACCCAATATAGAATGGTAAGGCCAAATAATCAAGGGATATTTACCATCTTGGCTGAGTTGTTTAACGTAGTGGTATGCTTGTTTTTCTAATAATTCATAGTTGCCGTTAGTGATGCTATGGGCAACTGCGGGGTTAACTTGCCAAACACCTTGTTCAATATCGGCTGGGGTAATATTAGTTGCGGCTGGTGTTGGGTGTTCTCCTTGAGCATTCACCCAAAAAATCGGGTGAAAAATTTGCATAGTTGTGTGTGTATCTAGGGTAGGAATAATTGTGGTAATTGCTCCTAAATTGCGATAGATAAACTCACATAATCTTTGATTATCTTCTACAGCCGCATTGCCAGATTTACCGCCGACAAATAATTCAAATCCTGGAATACAAAAGGTATTTTGAACATCAATTAACAGTAAGCAAATGCGAGTTTTGTCGGAAGCTGATGGTGGAATATGATGTTGTTTTGCCCAGGTTTCGGCGGCGGCACATTCTTGGTAGGGTACACGCCAAACTTCGCCGACTTTATTGGGGTTGAAGTGTGGGGGAATGGGTAGTGAATGTGGAATTGTATTCATAGTTGAGCCTGTGGTAGTTGCGCTTTAATTTCTGCTGCTTTGATAGCCGAATCTTGTCAGAAAGTCAACGCTGTTAATGAACCAAGCAAAATATGAATCATATCAAGTCCTGTTAATTAGTTATGATTCTCACAATCATTGCACCCCACCCCACAAGATGAATAATTTATTTCTTAGAAGTCTCTAAGTTCACTAACAGATGATCAAACTTAGACTATAACCCTGTAACCCATCACCTGTTTATGACTTTCGCCGCAACGGATTTCTACGTAAAGGTACAACTTTTGCTTCGTTGCTTTCCCTGGCTACGCGAATTAGCAATGCAGCAGCAACTAAACTGGCAATCATCGAATTACCACCGTAACTAAACATTGGTAAGGGTAAGCCTGTTGTTGGTAAAGCGCCTGTCGCAACGGCAATATGTAATAAAGATTGTCCAATCATGACAATTGTGACACCGATCGCCACTAAGCGATTAATTGGGTTTTTGGCTTTCAGTGCCACAATTAATCCTAAAGTGGTAAACGCTGCTAACATCAGCAGCAGGGCGATACTACCCACAAAACCAAACTCTTCTGCGAAGACTGCGAAAATAAAGTCGGTATCTTGAATGGGTAAGAAAAATTGTTTTTGCTGCGAAAAGCCATAACCAACGCCCCAAGTTTGACCAGAACCGACGGCTAGTAAACTTTGAACTAACTGATAGCCATCGCCTGTCGCATCTGCCCAGGGGTTGAGAAAAGACATCACTCGCTTGCGCTGATACTCTTTGATGCTAATACTGAGTACGGCTAATAATACTCCGCCTATTGCTGTGCCAGCTAAATATTTATAAGGTAGTCCAGCCGCTAAGGCTATTAGCCAAATTGTCATACCGCAAAGTGCAGTTGTACTCAAGTTTGGTTGGGCAAGAATTCCCAAGAGTACCAAACCAAAAATTCCTATCCAAGTCAAGCGCACTCGCCAAGGTATTTGTTCCCATTGTCCAAAAAGTCTGGCGCTTTGCAACACTAAAAAAGGTTTGATTAATTCTGATGGTTGGATGGGGATGGGGCCAATGGCTATCCAACGTGCTGCATCAAAAGCTTTTTTACCCAAACCTGGAACAAGGGTAACGAAAATTAATAGTAAAAATACCGCCAAAAACCAATGGGATACCCGCAAAATTTTGCGTAACGGCAGATTCACAATAAAGTTAAAGGCTATTAGCGAAACTAACACCCAGATAATCTGACGTTTGAAGTAATATAAGCCGTCACCTTGACGTGCGTCGGCAACTGGGTAAGATGCTGAATACAGCACAATTAACCCAAAAAATAACCAAATCAAGGTTAACCAACGCAGCAGCCGCGCCTCTAAAGCCCAGCTAGTAACGGAATTATCAAAAATGGGAATCAGTCGAGTTAGATTCACGATTGAGTACAGGTAATGCTTAAAAGTTAAGGTATAAACTCATAACTTATAACTTATAACTCAAATTTGTCTTGAGAGTACCGCAAGTCTGGAAGTGCCTAAATAATTCTGTAAGAAATAACGTGATATATAGCAATCCTACATGAGATGTAAAAATTGAGAGGCTCAGATCCCCGACTTCTTAAAGAAGTCGGGGATCTTGTTGTTCACAAATGATTTAGGACTGCTATATCTATTTCTATAGACGACTGGCAAAGCACATTGGATTAAATGCTGGATTTAGATATTGGATTAAATTACAAGAACTTATAAATAAATGCCATACTCCGCAGGAGTCGCTATGCTATGGCATTAGACATCTCCGAAAAATATTGAATAACTTAAGCTCCTTTGCCAAGCATTGCAGGCACATCAATTTCCTTAATACAAGTTGCCCGCGACAATGAGAGAACACAATCAATAATACACAGAAGATCGCTTAAGGGAATTGCCTCACCACCTAATAGATTATTCGCTGCAAGATCAGCTAGGACTTCGGGCGTACCTACATTGCCTGGATTAATCACCGTCACACCTATTTGTTGCGATCGCAATTCTTCACGCAATGCATGAACTACACCCCGTAAACCAAATTTAGATGCACTATTGGCAACTTCTCTTCCTGCGAAATTATCCAGACCTGACAGTGAACCCATAAAGATGATTTTAGGGTTATCTGATCGCCGCAGGGCAGGTAACAAGGCTTTAACCAATCGAATTGGAGCCACCAGATTCACCGCAATTACTTGAGTAATGTCTGCATCGGAGCAATCTTCAAAGCTGTACTGGCTGGTAAACGCATGAGTTTCCCAAGTTCCTCCCATGTATAACAGCGCATCTAAACAATCACCTCCGATTGCTTTTGCCACTGTTTCTACACCTACTAAATCAGATAAATCTGCCTGAATCCATGTACCAATTAGTGTCGGAGTTCGAGAAACTGTTAGTAAGCGATCGCACTTGGATGCTAGATGTTCAGCAACAGCAAGCCCGATGCCACGGCTTGCGCCAGCCACAAGAATCGTTTTTAATGACATATTATGTTCTCCTGTTTATATCAACTCAAATAATCGCTACAAACTTTCAATACTACTTCAGTAAGGTTAGTTTCAAGGAGAATTTCAAGCTGAGATGTAGTGTAGTGCTTGTACAGCACCGTTAATGTAACTTGGTACAGACAAATTTTTTGCCAGTTCTATTCTGTCTAGAAGTGTGCTAACGGTAGTAATTGCCTGTTGTATATTTTGTACCCTGTAAACCTTATTAGCTCTTTTGGCTTGGCGATCGTACAATCTTTTAAAGGCAAATGCTACCAAAGGTACACCCACAGCCGCACATTCGTAAACTGTGTTATATCCTGCGCCACCGACGACAACATCAGCGGCGACTAGACATTCAATTCCTGGATGATGTGATATCCATAAAGGTTCGGGAATATCTGCGGGACAATTAGCAGCTAAAATTCTCACTGCATACTGAGGGAAATTTTGCTGTAAGCGCAGAGTGATTTGGGTAAAGAAAGACAATTCTGAAGCGTTTCCGGCTGCACAAACCAGAATTGTTTTAATATCTGGGTTAACTTTGAGAATATGCGATCGCACACTCATTCTATCTGGTAATTCCTCAGCATTGCGAATTAACCAAGGGGCTGTATGCTGCACATTCGGTAAGTCAGCTAAAGGTAAATCTTGCCCTTCGCCTGGAACAATTACTTTATCGCAGTTCTGGGCGACAAAAGACCGCAAATTTTTGGCAGTTACATACTCTGGGCTAATATCTCGATGAATTAAAATGCGGGGTATTGGTTGCAACTGCGGTAATATGTCTGCGAGTTCACCACCTAAACCTCTGGGAAAAGTGTCTATAATTAGGCGATCATACTGAGTATTCAGGATCATTTCTTGTACTTGCTGACAAGTAGCAGAAAAACCAGCCTGTTCAGAAATCCAGTTTACTATGCAACCTTCATGATTGATTTTTAAGGCGTAGGGACTGTTAGTAATAATTCTAACTTCTCTATCTTTGGCGGCAATTCTCCCCAAAGCCAAAGCCCGATTTAGGTGTCCCCAACCACCCCCAAGGGCGTAGATTAACCAAGTGTTTGTCAAGTCTGAAGTATGAAGTCTGAAGTATGAAATTATCCCAGCGATTACGGTAATGAGAGAGGTTTCAAATCATTCTTAATTTTAAGCTTCATGATTCTGTATCTGCTTAACTTGCTCCCATATTGGTTTCAAAATCACTATCTCTTTCTATTTCAAAACTGACAGCATCAGCTTCGGTAAAGTCTACATTACCTGTTTCGGGGTCATAAGAATAGTTATCCCTGTCATGATAGTAACTACTACCCCAATAACGGTAACTACCATATTCGGGATAATAGGCATAATCATCATCGTAAGACGCATTACAGTCAGGGCAGTTGGTTTTATCGGTGCGTCCACAACGGCGTTTAAATAAAAAGCCTACCATGCGATCGCACTCCCATGTTGGACTTTCAAAGTTGACGACAATTTCACAAGTGCCAATTTGGATGCGATCGCCATTTTGCAGAATACTATGAGTTAACTGAGTATCATTAATTTTGATAGCATTAGTTGTATTTTTGTCAATAATTGTTAACTCTTGATTTTGCCAGTCAATTAAAGCATGGTAATCTGCAATTAAGTCGTCCTCGATAACTATTCGAGAAACTCTTTGTTCATGAATTTGCTGTGGCATTGCATCAAATTGTTTGCCAATAGCCACTGGTGTTTCTAAAATTGGTTCTCTGCGATCGCCTGTATTTGGATCTATCCAAGATAGCTGTATTTGCAAAGTTTATTGTCCTCCTGTTAAATTGACAGCATAAGCCAAAGCTGCTTGCTGTTCGCGGTTGAGAACATCAAAACCAAAACAAGCAAATGCAATTGGTGAAATGCTTGATTTGGTATAAAACACGGTTTTACCCGATGGATTTTTTAAAGCCGTCTTACCTTCTTTAATTTTGATTTGATAGAATAACTGGTTATTAGGGTTTAAAATTTTTAAACCCTGGTCACTTGATTTAATGTGATAAACTATTTTATTACCTGCGTCTTCTAGGCTGTAATCACTATTATTCTGTTTTTTCAGGCTATATAAAACTTGATTTTGTCCTGGATTTTCTATCTTCCACGAGCCTTTTTCCGTTACTACATAACCCAAGGTTTTATCCCCAGGATTTTTAAATTTAACTTTACCCGATTTCTCTGATTTAATTCTAGCTATTTCTTGCTCTTTTCCATCAACTAATTTAGCTCCATCTGCTTGCGGCTTAATTTCAAATAAATCTGTCCCAGTTTCAGTTTTAATTTTAATTTTATCAGTCCGATTAGCTGCATTATTTATATTTTCAGCCACAGGAGAACTATTTACTTGATTTGGCTTTTCTACAGTATTTTTATTTGTATTGCTACATCCCAAAATAGCGGTAATTAAAAAAACTAAAGTAGCAATTTTTAAATTTATATTTTTCATCGGCTTAGTTTAACTTTCTTCATCATTATCAGCGAAATTGACTCGTTCATAAATATCACTCAATGTAATTTCAACATTAAGTGTGTGGATGGATAAAGTTGCTGATTGGTTTTCAATTTCCGTAAATAACCATTGACCTTCAGCCGTTTTAACATACTGCATAACATGATAGTTATATTGGTCAATTAAGATATATTCCTTAAATTCAGGAATTGAGCGATAATAAGCAAATTTATCGCCTTGGTCATAATTTTTAGTTGATTTCGATAAAACTTCAGTAATTAAACAAGGGTTCATCACAGTAGTTGTATTTGTTCCTGTATAAAAAGGTTCTCCTGCAATCACCATCACATCTGGATAAGTATATTGGCGATACCGAGGTATCCATAAGCGGACATCACTGATATAAATTTCATAATCTTGACTCTTCAAAGCAAACTTTAAGTAAGCATAAAGATTTCCTGAGATTTTATTATGATTGGTAGTACCACCGGTCATTAGAACAATTTCTCCATCACGATATTCGTTTCTAAATTCGGCTTTTTCCTCAAGTTCTAAATACTCTTCAGGTGTGTAATAGTGTTTTTTGGTTTCTAACTGCATAAAGTTTCACCTGTTTTGAATTTTGCTCAACCATTACGAGTTTATTTTAATGTCTTTATAAGTAAATCGATATTAGTGAGAATATTTTTTAAGAGTTACTTATTTAGATAAAGCCTTGGCTAGATTTAGCACTTGATAAAGACTTAAAAACATTGCTGTAACTGTTTGATAAATTTCATTTTGATTGTCTGCTACATTGGGTGATATTCTTACTGCAAGCTGCATAGACTTATCTGTTAATCTTAAGTTTCGGAGATGAGATAATTTTGGTAATTTTAATGCACCATCCATTTCATCTTTTAAAACTTTTATCGCTCCATAGCGACGCTGAGAATAGACCATATTTAAGTGGATATCTAATCCTACTAACTTAATTTTTGATTTATATTTATTTTTACCACTGCTACCACGTTTCCAACCGTACTGCTTTTTAGATAGAGAAGTCGCAGATAATTCAAAGCGAGTCTTATCTAAAAACTGTCCTTGAATTCTCATCCATTCATGTTGGTAATTATCTATTTTCCAACCAGACTTGATAGAGTGTGGTATTGTACTTGTTTTATGCTCATTTTTTTCAGTTATATTAAACGATAGATGCAAATTAATATTCGCATTGCTATCCATATCTCTCGATAGCATTTGTAATATTTTTTGTGTAGATTGGTAACGATAGTTAATGATATTGATTCTGCCAAATTTTGACCTCTTGACCAATGCCATAATGAAAGCGATCGCCAAACCTAAAATACTTACAATAAATAAAAGTGCCAGTAATCCCCATAATTGGATATTAGAAATAAAACTAGCTCCAAGAATTAACAGTATAACTGAAATAACTATGCCGATAAAATAATATAGTGCCTTTCTGCCGTATTCCTTTTGTTTGAGTTCTGCTAGGTGATCAATCTCTGCTATTTCCTGTAAATCAGCTATCACTTGCTTAATTGATGCTTGGGCTGTATAACTCAATTTTTGCCGGAATTCTTTTAAATCAATAGGCATATTATTTTAACCAAACTAGTTGCACTACAATATATTTGCGTTTTATTAAAAAAAGTAACCTGTAAATTAATTAAAATATTTTGCAATATATTTTAATATGCTGGCATTTTAGGTTAGCTTTGAGTATATCAAAACCTCAAACAAAATAGAGCAATTATATCTAATGTTTGAAGTCTCTGTAATGTGGATATTTACTACTATAGCTAGTTTAATTGTAAGGTTGACTTCAAATGCCCACCCGCTATCTATATATTTATGTATCAATCAAAAATAGCTTATATTTCCTTTGATACTGTGCCAGCGCCAAAGGGAGCAGCAATTCATATTACAGCTTTTGCTCAAGCTTTAGGAATTGCTTTTGATGGTATCCAGTTAGTAACAGTTTCATCAACAAAGGAATGTATAGATAGTGAAAAAATTTATCCGCAAGTTATTCAAACAACTTTATCAGCTTACGGCGATAATTTGATTCAGCGTATTTTACAATTTCGCTATTTATTAAAGTTATGGTTACAAAAAAAGCAATTTGAAATTATACATATCCGTTCAATTTATGAAGGCTTTGTAATTGCCCAGAATAAACAACAATATTGTAAACATTTAATTTTTGAAGTTAATGGCTTACCTTCCATAGAGTTAAAATACCGCTACCCCAATATTGTTGAAGATCAAGAGCTTTTACATAAGTTGTATACTCAAGAGCAAATTTGTCTAGAAGCAGCAGATTTAATTATTACGCCTAGCAGTATCACATCAAAATATTTCCAAAGTCGAGGTTTAACAGTTAATAAAATTCGAGTGATTCCTAATGGTGTGGATTTGGATATATTTACTTACCATTCAAAAATCAAAAACTCAACCAAGGTATGTTTAAAGTTAATATATTTTGGTACTTTGTCACCGTGGCAAGGTGTAAATTTAGCAATTGAAACTTTAGCTTTACTCAACCGTGATATTCCTGCTGATTTAACTGTAATTGGACAAGCCAGAAATGACCAAATCGCAACTTTAAAAAAACTGGCTATCAAATTAGGTGTGACTGACCGACTCGAAATATTAGAACCAATATCACAGCAAGAATTAGTTAAATATATTCACAATGCTGATGTGATTGTGGCACCTCTAACACCCAACGATCGCAACTTAATTCAAGGCTGCTGTCCACTGAAGATTTTAGAAGGAATGGCAACAGGAACACCCGTAATTGCCAGCGATTTACCAGTAGTGCGAGAGTTAGGCGAAGATGGCGTACATTTTTTGTTAGTTAAACCAAGTTCTGCCAAAGCTATAAAAGATGCAGTATTGCGCTTGCAAAGTGAACCACAATTAGCAAATTATCTCGCTACTAATGCTAGAAATAGAATAGAACAGCATTATACTTGGCAACTAGCAGGTGAAGCTTTAATTGCTGCTTATACCGAGTTGGGTATTAAGAAATCAAATCATTAATCTTACACTCATACACCCAATATCCCTACGGGGAATTGAAATTCAAAGTAAGAGGATGTTAATTTTGACTTTAAACTTTAAACTTGATTTCATCCCTATTTTTTGAAAAGACGCTCAAGCACAATTTGCAGTCGCTGTTGTTCTTGAGCGATAGAATATTCTTTAACGATGCGATCGCGTGCAGCTTGAGTAATTTGAGATTTGATGGTGCTGGGCATTGCCAAACATTCTAAGACAGCTTCACCTAACTTATGCAGTTGCGATCGCGGCAAAATAAAACCATCTTCTCCATGTCTAATTACTTCCGTAATACCCCCCGCATCACTAGCAATGCAGCAACAACCACAAGCCATTGCTTCTAATAGTGCATTTGGCATTCCTTCCCACAGTGAAGGTTGCAGATACACATCGCACAGTCGCAAATGTGCCGCCACAGCTTGAATATTAGACAAATGTCCGGTCACAATAATTCTTTGGGCATTTTCTGGTTGTTGAGTTGCATAAACTTGCAGCACAGATTCCTGGGAAGCCCGCACTTCACCGATAATCAATAAACAAGCTGGGCGCTGATTTCGTACCGTGGTTAAAGCATTTAACAAAAATTGCTGCCCTTTCTTCTCCCGTAATTCTCCACAAAACCCCAGTACTAATTCCTCTGGCGCAATTCCTAAAAATTCTCTACTAATTTCTCCTCTCACCTGCTGCGGTGCAAAAATTTCTGTATCTACGGCATTTTTCAACACCAACACATCATCTCTACCACTCAATAGCTGAATTTTGCTTGACATATCAGCACTCACCGCCGTAATTACCTGAGTGTGTTGTAGTGTCCACAGCAAACGGGCAAAATCTCCTGGGGGAAACATTTCCTTATCAATATCATTACCACGGGCGCTAACAGTGCTGGCTATTCCTTGCATTCCTGCAAACCAAGTTGCTAAAAAACCACTCGGAAATAAATAATGTCCCCAAACGGCATCATAATGCCAACAAGAGTGCAACCATTCCAGCAAATTCAAAGTATGGGGCATAGTCATATCCCAATTACGGTATAACCCAATACGATAAACACGGGATTTAGCATTTATACTTTCCGGTGGTAAAACTTCCCCTGGTTGTAGATAACGACTCCAAGTTACTACGTCAACTGCTACACCCAGTTGACAAAGGGTAGCCACCAACCTGGTCGCACTCCTAGCTAAACCCCCCAAATCTGGGGCAAATCTTTCTGTAATGAAAAGCAATCGATTCATAGAAACTCTGCTGATCTTTGGGTTGCAATAGCCAAATTTATGAATACACAAAAATGTCTATAAATTTCTCTTATTTCTTGATTTTGTGGCATAAATTTATTGAACCTGGGCGATAGATATTACAGCACAGTCCTGAACACTAGGTATGAAATTATGGCTCAAACCACCCATAGAGCAGATGATTTAGGTATTACGCTGCCCATTACTCAAGCAGCTTGTAAGATTGCTCAAACATTTGCCAATCAACAACCAAACCCTGCCAAAGCAGAGGAAGTACGATTAAATACATTAGCGGTCTGGGTGGTCAATGAGTATTTACAAATGATGGACATTCCCACTAACCTCAAGGTGAGCGATAGTTGGAACCCCATAATGCAGTTGTGTAGTAACGTAGCTGACCTAGAAATTACCTCAGTTGGTCGTTTGGAGTGTCGCCCAGTAAAACTAAATGAACAAGCTTGTTTAATTCCGCCCGAAACTTGGGAAGACAGAATAGGTTATGTAGTAGTGCAAGTAGATGAATCACTCCATGAAGCTCATATATTAGGGTTTATCCGGAGTGTAGAAGATGAATTGTTACCTTTGCATCAACTGCAACCTCTAGAAAAATTAATTGATCGCATCGCCCAGTTGCAAGCTTCTCCAGCTAAAGCTTTAGTAAATTTAAGCCAATGGTTTATCGGTCAAGTGGATGCAGGCTGGCAAACAGTGGAAGCCTTACGAGAATTGTTGGATTATAGACCTACTTATGCTTTTCGTGGTAGCATAATTACGGAAGAATCGTTTGTCAACCAGCAGCCAATAGCCACCAAACGAGCAAAACTGATTGATTTGGGTATTCAAATTGCTAATCAACCTTTGATGTTGATTGTCGAAATTAATCCAGAACCCAATGTTAAAACTAGTATTCGTTTGCAATTGCATCCCACAGGTAATCGAACTTACTTACCAGAAGGCGTAAAACTCACGGTATTGGATGAGTCGGGCGCAGTATTTTTAGAAGCCCAAGCCAGAAGTGCAGATAATTACATTCAATTGCAATTTCGTGGTGATATTGAAGAACAATTTAGTGTGGCAATCTCGTTAGATGATATGAGTGTTAGAGAACACTTTGTTATTTGAACAAGAAGGAGATAAACAGAGGTTGTATTTTTAAATCAGCACTCAACACTTTGCTATAAAATCTAAAATTTTTGGTTGGTCATGGCTAAGTTAGTGGTTTTGAAATTTGGAGACGTTAGTTTTAACCAAGGGTTTGCTGTGACGCTTCAGATTGGTGAAGAAAGCGATCGCCCAACAACAGAAATCACTGGTAGACTGCCACCATGCCCAGAAATGCCTCTTTACTATACTCGTTGGCAATCGAGTTATCGCCAAATGGGTAATACTTATCGCTTGGATGCTGAGAAAATCCAAGTGACTAATGTTTCCATTACTCAAAGTTGTCAAGATTTAGCGCACGTTTTACAGGCACGTTTTAATACTTGGTTACGTTCAGAAGAGTTTCGCCCTCTGCGGGAGAAATTGTTAGAAAAACTTATGCCGACAGATGAAGTACGAGTAATTTTACAAACAGATCATAGTCAATTGCAGAGATTGCCTTGGCATCTGTGGGAATTACTCGATCGCTATTCCAAAGCAGAAATAGCGATCGCTTCACCAACCTATGACCGCATCCACCAACCCCGCACGCCAAACCAAAAAGTCAAAATTTTAGCCATTGTCGGTAATAGTCACGGAATTGATACCCAAGCTGATTTAGCCATTTTGCAACAGTGTCAAAATGCCGATATTACCTTTGTAGTAGAACCACAACGTCAACAATTAACTGATTATCTCTGGGGACAAAATTGGGATATTTTATTCTTTGCCGGACACAGTTCTAGTCAGGGAAATGATGTTACCGGGCGAATTTATCTCAACAAAACTGATAGCCTCAGCATGAGTGAGTTAAGATATGCCCTGAAGCAAGCCATTGAACGAGGGTTGCATTTGGCAATTTTTAACTCCTGTGATGGTTTGGGACTGGCGCGAGAATTGGCTGATCTCCAGATTCCGCAGATGGTAATTATGCGCGAACCTGTACCTGACCAAGTAGCCCAAGAATTTTTGAAATATTTTTTAACAAGTTTTGCTCAGGGAGAACCTTTATATCAAGCAGTCCGCCAAGCACGGGAAAGATTACAAGGCTTAGAAGATAAATTTCCCTGTGCTACATGGCTACCAGTAATTTGTCAACATCCTGCCCAAATACCGCTAACTTGGCAACAACTCACACCGACAATTAAGCCAGCAGTTCAGATTTTACCTGCACACCCCAAATTGAAATGGAAATTAGGTATAGTCACTAGTTTAGTGATGACAGGGGTAATTTTGGGACTGCGGTTTTTGGGAGTCTTCCAAGGTGCAGAACTGCAAGCTTATGATCAAATGATGCGATCGCGCCCCGATGAAGGCCCAGATCCGCGGCTATTAATTGTCACCATTGACGATGCTGATTTAGTCAACCAACGCCGTAACGGTGAGACTTTGAAGGGAACTTCGCTTTCTGATAAATCACTAAATGCCTTACTGATAAAATTACAAGAATACCAACCGCGAGCGATCGGTTTAGATATTTATCGTGATTTTCCCGCCGAACTGCCAGAATTGGCTCAAAGGCTGCAAAAAACTGATAATTTGATTGGTGTGTGTAAAGGTAGTGATTCAACTGTCATGACCAAAGGCATTGAACCACCACCAGAAATTCCTAGAGAACGGCAAGGATTCAGCGACTTTCTTCATGATACTGATGGAGTTGTGCGTCGCCATTTGATGTTTTTTACCCCAGAAACAGCATCTCTGTGTTCAGCGGACTATGCTTTTAGCACACAATTAGCATTTCGTTATCTTTTACCCTTGGGAATTAAACCAAAGTTTACTCCTCAAGGAAATTTACAGCTAGGAAATACTGTTTTTCCTCGTTTGTCATCTCGTAGCGGTGGTTATCAAGGCATTGATGCCAATAGCGGTCAAAGTTTACTCAACTATCGCGCTACCAAGAAAATTGCCGAAACCGTCACACTCACCCAAATTTTATCGAGTCCGATGAACTCTAACGCCATCAAAGACCGGATTATTTTAATTGGTGTGACAGCTAGAGGTGATTTTCCTGACTATTGGGCTACACCATTCAGCAGCAAATTAGACGCGCAAATGCCTGGAGTTATCGTTCAGGCACACATGATCAGCCAAGTTATTAGTGCCGTCTTGAATAAGCGACCATTGCTGACAGTTTGGCCTTTTGGCTGGGAAATACTTTGGATTTGGGGTTGGTCTGTGGTCGGAGGATTGCTAGTTTGGCAGTGGCGGCGGCTACCCTTGTTGGCATTAGCCTTGGGTATTACCTCTGGCATACTTTATTTACTGTGTCTTAGTTTATTAGTCTGGGGTATGTGGGTACCTTTTGTGCCTTCAGCTTTATTACTGGTGGGAACAGCAAGTGCTATTGCAGTGCAAAATTGCCCATCAAATGTTTTGCAAAAATTGAAAAAATGAAAAGTTAACCGCCTAAAACAGCAGTCTACAAAGATAAATCAACTGTCTCATACCAATTCACGAAATTACGGATACAAATCACTTCCTCTGCTCCCTCTGCTTCCTCTGTTTCCTCTGCTTGTCCATTTGTATCATTTTTAAAGTGAAACGGTATCAACCTCATACAACTGGAGTTTACAACTGATGAAAATATTACTCGGATTAACTCTAGGCTACGCAGGTTTTTTAACTAGTCCAACCTTGGCACTAGCAGCAACACCAATGCCAATGGCAACACCAATGCCAATGGCTAGTCAGAATATGAAGACTGTATCTCAAACAGTAAATTTCAATCCACCTAAACCACCAGCAGATCCACCGCCTGGAGGTCGGGTGTTAGGTGGCGCGAAACGCGGTTCTTGCCCCCAAGTCAAACAAGATTTGACGGCTTTAGTACCCTTTACTCAAGAACCGCCTTCAATTACAAATGTTTGGTCATTAACAACATCAGCACATCCAACATTTTGGTTTTATGTGCCGTACTCTCAGCAAGAGAATCTTCCAGCTATGTTTGTGTTGCAAAATCAGCAATCAAAGGAATTATACAAGCAACCGATAGCACTGCCAAAAAATCCCGGAATTATGAGTGTTGCTCTACCTGTTAATGCTCCCAACTTAGCTGTTAATCAACAATACCGTTGGTTTTTGACTTTTGCTTGCGAGAAAAAAGAAGAATCACCGCCTGTTTATGTTTACGTTGAAGGAGTCGTCAAACGAGTTAACCTCAGTCAAGAAACTACTAAGGAGCTACAAACAGCCACGCCTTTACAACAGTTCGCCATTTATGCGCGAAATGGTATTTGGCACGAAGCACTCACAATCTTAGCCAAACTAAGGCAAGAACATCCTCAAGATCCAGACTTGAGAACACAATGGCAAGATTTGTTAGCCAGCATCCGCTTAGGTAATGTGGCAACAGAACCAATTTTGTCAGATAAGCATTAAACAAGGCAGTCCCAATGAAACTTATTTCATACCCAAGCATGAAAGTGGGACTAGCATTTTTACTCAGCACTCAGCACTCAGCACTTTCAAGTCAGTAGGGTGCTGAGGAGCAAAAGAAGTTTTTAATCCCTACTCCCCACTCCCTACTCCCATTCATTCAGCAGCACTCTCTACACCAAACAAGCCAAAAAATCTTGTTTGAGTTTGGCTTCATTTAAATTTCGACCGATGAAAACTAATTCGTTTTTTCGGGTTTCGGTGGGTTTCCAAGGTCTATCGGGTCTACCATCAAATATCATGTGTACGCCTTGAAACACAAAGCGATTGTCTTCCCCAGCAATATTTAAAATCCCCTTCATCCGAAAAATATCAGGGCCTTGAGTCTGCAATAATTGACTCATCCAAGCGTGTAATTTTTCTCCGTCCAAAGTTCCTTCTGCCACTAACGCCACAGAATAAACGCTTTCATCATGTTCATGAGCATCCTCACCTAAAAAGTTCGGGTCAATTTCTAAGGCGCGATTCAAATCAAAAGCTTGCACACCTAATAACGCATCCATTGATAATTCTGAGTTGCGGGTGCGATAGATTTTGGCGATCGCATTCATTCCCCGAATCCGCTTTTCTAATTCTTCTAATTCTGCTGCTGTAACTAAATCAGTTTTATTAAGTAAAATAACGTCTGCAAAAGCAATTTGTTCTTGAGCTTCATCTGCTTCCCAATGTTGCCAAATATGCTTCGCGTCTACCACTGTCACTACTGCATCTAGAGACAGTTTATCCTGCATATCTTCATCAACAAAGAATGTCTGAATCACTGGTGCCGGATCAGCTAAACCAGTAGTTTCAATTACTAAATGGTCAAACTTATCACGTCGCTTCATCAAATTACCGATGATGCGAATTAAATCGCCGCGCACTGTACAACAGATGCAGCCATTATTCATTTCAAATATTTCTTCATCCGCATCAATAACTAATTGATTATCAATGCCCACTTCCCCAAATTCGTTGACAATTACAGCCACTTTTTTCCCATGTTCGTAAGTGAGGATGTGATTGAGTAAAGTTGTTTTGCCTGCTCCCAAATAGCCAGTTAAAACAGTCACAGGAACAGAATCGGTAATTACATCAGCCACCATATCATCAAAACCTCTGGTCTCGCTTGAATGATAATCTCACTCATGATAAGCGGTTTTAGATTTTTGTGCTAAGTTGCAGACAAACTATACTTTGATTGAACAAGAAATAACTGAGATTTTTTATTTACACTTTTTTGGATATTTTATTTTAGCGATCGCTTCCACTCAACCACGCACCTCCCAGAAGACAGATCTGGCAACCTCGCAACTGTTGTAAAATAGACAATAGACGGATTCGGAGGGCCAGTTAACTGGTCATAAACGCCTATAGAGACTATCTTCGGAAATCTCCAAGGTTTAAAGTCCAGCCAGCTGAAACAACTACAGCGGCTGTACCACCAGCGCATCCCAGGCGATCGCATCACAACGCCTGAATTTTCTCAGCGTCTGGCTGCCATTAGCACAGAAATTAATCAACCCGTATGTGCCTATCTCAACCGTCGCGGTCAAGTGATTCGTGTTGGGGTAGGCACACCGCGTCAGACGCAAATCCCCCCGCTAGAACTGCCCCGTTACGGTGCAGAACGTCTTAGCGGGATTCGCTGTATTGCCACCCATCTCAAATCAGAACCGCCCAATGAGGTGGCGCTGACAGCTATGGCAATGCAACGGTTAGACGCGCTGGTGCTGTTGAATATCACTGGGACAGGATTTACTCGGCGTGGTGGTGGCGCTACAGGTTATGTCAAAGAAGCTTATTTAGCTCATTTAGTATCAGATACTAAACAACTAGTAGCAGTCCAAGACTCAGGACGCGGTATGCAAAACTCAGCAACCTACTCCAGCATTTCCCCACCTATGAGCTTGGATATGCTGGCAGAACAGGACTTCATCGATTTGGTGGAAGGACTGGAAGCAGAATTCCGGCGGGAATTTGTCGCCCAGGAAGTAGATGCTGATCATGACCGCGTGTTGATTGTGGGAGTGATGACCGATGAATTAACTCCGCAACAATTCCACGACACCCTAGCCGAATTGGGACGGCTGGTAGATACGGCTGGCGGTGATGTACTACAGACAGTACAACAAAAGCGATCGCGCATTCATCCCCAAACAGTCATCGGTGAAGGTAAGGTGCAAGAAGTCGCCTTAACTGCCCAAACTCTCGGATGTAATCTCGTCGTCTTCGACCGCGACCTTTCACCAGCCCAAGTCCGCAACTTAGAAGCGCAAATTGGTATTCGGGTAGTTGACCGCACAGAAGTAATTTTAGATATCTTTGCTCAACGCGCCCAGTCCCGCGCTGGTAAATTGCAAGTAGAACTGGCACAGCTAGAATATATGCTGCCACGACTGACTGGGAGAGGGCAGGCAATGTCCCGACTTGGTGGTGGTATTGGGACTCGCGGCCCTGGTGAAACCAAACTAGAAACAGAACGCCGGGCTATTCAGCGGCGAATTTCTCGACTGCAACAAGAAGTCAACCAGTTGCAAGCCCATCGTTCGCGCTTACGGCAACGACGACAACATCGAGAAGTTCCTTCAGTGGCTTTGGTTGGTTACACTAACGCTGGCAAATCTACCTTACTCAATGCCCTAACTAACGCCGAAGTCTATACTGCTGACCAGCTATTTGCTACCCTTGACCCGACCACACGTCGCTTGGTTATTCCCCATGCGGACACTAATGAACCCCAAGAAATTCTGATTACAGATACTGTAGGGTTCATTCACGAACTACCTGCATCCTTGATGGATGCCTTCCGTGCAACTTTGGAAGAAGTCACAGAAGCGGATGCTTTATTACATTTAGTAGATTTGTCTCATCCTGCTTGGTTAAGTCACATTCGCTCAGTGCGAGAAATCCTTGCCGCTATGCCTGTGACTCCCGGCCCAGCATTGGTTGCCTTTAACAAAATTGATCAAGTAGACAGCGAGACATTAGCCTTAGCTAGAGAAGAATTCCCCCTAGCTGTGTTCATTTCGGCAAGCGAACGTTTAGGTTTAGAAACCTTGCGTTTACGTCTTAGCCAATTGATTGCATACGCTGTTGACCCTCGGTAAATACCGAAAATAAATTTTGAAGGTTTGACATAGAATGCCGTGGTTAATGAAACTACGGCTTTAATTTTTTATATGGCTATTACTGTGGTATTCCCTGAATGACAGGATGCTGCAAGACGTGCTAGAACCAATAGTTATTAAGTAGTTTTAATTTTTTACTTGATATAAAAAGTAACTTAAGTTTGAGGAAGCTGACATTAGCTTTCTAGTTTGATTTTTACCAAATTTCTCTGCGATCGCTATCCCTGTCACAATTATTTATGTCAACAAATTCCCCACAACTAGAACCAAAAAAAGTTAAAGTTCAGCTTCTTTTAGCCGGAGGACATCAGTATACAGTTTATTTAAATCCAGATGACCCTGTATTGCATAGTCTGTTAACAACTATTGTGGCTCGTGCTTATAAACAAGAAGCAGCAAGTCAGGGTTTATTTCAAGTTCCTATCAATGAAGGACATTCTGCCTTATGCTTTTCTAGCGACAATCTTGTTGGTTTAGTCACAGAACCACCTCTTTGGATACAGCAAACTGAAAATATCCAACCTGTAGCTAATGATATTTTAAATTCTAATTATGTACAAATAGATAATTTTTTCTCAGCTAGTGAGCATGAAAGACTTATTAAGTATGTACTAGCTAATAAGTCAAATTTTGTTTCTACTAGTACTTCGACCAATGATAAAAATTATCGCCGCTCAATGGTTTTGTACTCATTTCCAGAATTTGCTGAACTAATTGTCAATAAAATTCAGAAAATTATGCCTGATGTGATGAGCAAATTAGCAATGGCACCATTTACCGTATCTCAAATTGAAAGCCAACTAACAGCACATAATGATGGGAATTATTACAAAATTCATAACGATAATGGTAGTCCAGATACTGCTACAAGAGAACTAACTTATGTTTATTACTTCAATCGAGAACCCAAGCGATTTTCGGGAGGAGAATTATTACTATACGATAGTAAAGTTGAAAATAACTTTTATGTTAAAGCCGAATCTTTTAAAACTATCGAACCGCGCAATAACAGCGTTGTATTTTTCTTCAGTCGATATATGCACGAAGTTCTACCTGTGAAGTGTCCATCTAAGGCATTTCCCGATAGTCGTTTTACTATCAATGGCTGGGTACGTCGAGCAGCATCCTAGGGTAAATTCTGTATTTACTTTAAATTCTCTTTAAGTGAGGCGATCGCTTCACTTTTTTTATTTATTCACATCTTGCACCAAACGACGGAAGTCGCGGTTCATCTTGCACACAGACAAAACCCGCACTTCGGCAAGCCCATTGACCGCCTGCGCGGTTTCAAAACCCTTGATTTTACGTCTGACTTTTCCCGT
>JAGKSW010000001.1 GCA_018993265.1 Nostoc sp. TH1S01 | reverse complement strand
CTGACTTTATAAATGGTCTCTTAGAGCTGTTTGAACGCATTCCATCTCATCGAATATCAAAAACAGCAATTGAGTTTGCACAAAAAATTTTGGAATTCAATCAAATTAGGCTATTAAAGTTACGAGACACCCAACCATGAAAATTTTATTTTTAGCTTGGCAAGATCCTAAGAGTCGTGCTTGGTTTCCTATTGGTCGGTTAAAATTTGACGGGATGCAATATCATTTTGTGTATACCTACGGAGCTAAAGAAGCTCATGAAAATTTTGGATTTCAACTACTATATTCATTTCCAGAATTGAACAAGGTATACGCCTCAGTTGAACTATTTCCCTTGTTCTTCAATCGAGTCATGCGGCGCTCTCGTCCAGATTATCAAAATTATGTTGAATGGTTAAATATTCCTAAAGGTGAAGATGAGCCAATTGCTATTTTGGCTCGTAACGGAGGGCATAACGTCACTGATCATTTTGAAGTTTTTCCCTGTCCAGAACCAGATGAAAATGGTTTATACCACATTCATTTTTTTGCACATGGACTACGACACTTACCTACTTGTGCAATTGAAAGGATTAATCAATTAAAAACAGGTGAACTTTTATATTTAGCAAATGAATTTCAAAATCCTTATGACTCGCGTGCATTACTTTTATGCACCGATGATCACCACATTGTAGGTTATTGCCCTCGGTATATTCTGGATGATGTTTTACAACTCAAGGACAAAAATCCAGAACTTGTCAAGGTTTATGTTGAGCGAGTGAACCCAGCACCAACACCACTGCAATTACGTTTGTTATGCAACATAATCGCAGAATGGCCGCAAGACTTTCACCCATATTCCAGTCAGGAGTACCAGCCGATTATTGCTGATATCCCGACTAGTTATGCTACTGCTTAAAGTTGATGAGTAGCGAGAAAAGCTTCGACTTCTGCGGCGGTGGGTTGAGAAGCGATCGCACCTGGTTTAATCGTAGTCAATGCTCCCACAGCACTGGCATAAGTAACAATGCGTTTTGCTGTGTCTGCATCTGCTAATTTTTGGATACCATACTGACTCAGTTGGTGGATAAATCCTGCCAAAAAGCTATCTCCCGCGCCGGTTGTGTCAGCTACTTTCACCGGGAAAGACGGTAATATACTTTCGCTTCCACTTAAACAATAGGCGCAACCTTTGTCACCATCAGTTATCAGCACCCCTTCAACCGAATCTAAACGGTAAGTGATGGCTCCTGCATCTGTGGTATCAAATAGCCATTCTGCTTCCTCTTTGGAGAGCTTGAGAAAATCAACACGCTTAAATGTGTCTTGAATTTTTTGCCGCGCGATATTTTGGTCTTGCCAAAATACTGGTCGCCAGTTGACATCTAGCACAATCTTCAGGTCAAATTGTTCTGCCAAATCTAAAGCGCGATAAACTGCCTGCTCGCTGTCAGGATAGGCTAATTCTAAAGTACCCAGAACTAGAAAATCTGCCTCTTGAAACAGCGAAGTGGGTAATTGCTTGGCTTGGAGACGGGTATCGGCAAATTCAGATGTATCATATTGACCGAAGCCTGCGAAACTGCGATCGCCTGCCAAATCACGCACCACATATACTTGTCGCGTTGGCGCAGTCGGATGGCGTTGCACACCCGTTATATCTACCCCAACTTCTTGTAGTAACTGAACCAGTTCATTTCCCGGTTCATCTTCACCTACGGCTCCGACAAATCCGGCGGAAGTTCCCAGTTTCACCAAAGCACAGGCCACGTTAGCTGGCGCTCCTCCAGGATAAGGAGTCCAGGATTGCACCTCTTCCAGCTTTAGCCCCAACTGATCGGCTAAACAATCGAACAGAATTTCACCAAGACACAAAACACGGGGATTGCTCATCTCACTTTAGATTTGCGATTTAGGTTTAGGAAGGAAAGAAGAATCCTGAAGTCAGAATTCAAAAATAAATACTGTTCAGAATTTTTCTGCCTGAACTCTGAATTCTAAATTCTGAGTTTTCCCTGTTGACCCCTGACTTTTCAGTTCTTGTGAGGTCAGTATAAAATCTACAATAATCTTCATTATCTGTCGCCAGTCCTTCATAGAATTCAATAGCAATTTTTATTACTCTTACGGAATCTATAGGCTCTGATTCCAGCTTTTATTCATTGCAAATTAATACTTAAAAGGAGTTTTATGAAAGTATTAAAAATAACGCCTAATTGATGAACTACAAATTTTCCATCCAGTTAAACTTGAAAAAAATTATTGTCAATCGTATTACAGATAAAACTTCAAATCCCTACCAACAAAAGAATCTTCTAGAATTAAATAGAGTGATTAAGTACATATACCAAGGGAGGATAGAATCAGTCATGGCTGGTGGCGAGTCTCAGACCCCTGTTACTCTGTCAGACAGAGAACTGCAAATTATCGACTTAGTGGCCGCTGGCTTAACTAACCAAGAGATTGCAGCAAAACTGGAAATTAGCAAGCGAACAGTTGATAACCACATCAGCAATATTCTCACCAAAACCCAAACAGAAAACCGAGTGGCTCTTGTCCGCTGGGCTTTACAGTGGGGCAAGGTCTGCTTGAATGATGTGAATTGCTGTCCTCTGCCTAACCAGGACGAGTGAATTTTGTGCTAGTACAGATGCGGTCAATGGCGTTTGGCAGATGCCATGAATCGCGTCTCATTATTGCGATAAATTTCGTTTGGCGTGCAGCTACGACATTTTGACGGTTCACTGCTTGTTTTCCTCCTCACGCATCTATTTCAGCGTGAACCTCTAGTTCTCGCTAGCATCAACATCAGGCAGAACAGATTACTTAGTTATTAGTTATCGTGCAGAATTGTTACCGTTGATTCAGTTTTACAAAACTGGCTCAACGGTACATTTCACCATATTGAAAAAGATATTCATCCAGTCATCAATAAAAATTAGCAATAATCTTTTGCCGCAAGCGTTACATTTGTAAGAAATCTATGTTGCTCCATTCGTTTGGAAAGCAGTGTGACTATGGAAACTTCAGCTTCTGTTCAAGGTGGCTTGTCTTCCTTTAACTTTTTTAACTTTGACTTTACTACGCCGCAATCTACCTTAGATGCTGATTTACTCAAACAGCTATCATTTGTTCCCGGTTTGAAAGAAATACTCATGCTGCGGCAAGTTCACGCCCTAGAACATGCTACAGTTTGGGTTCTGAGCGAAACCAAAAATGTTCATACTCCCCCAGGAAGACCCAATACAGTTCAACTTGATAATGAATTATTGGGCGGGTTGTCTACGGATCAAGGATTTTACCTTTATGGTGAAGTCAATATTAGTAATTTGCGGCGAGCAGTCAGCCAAGCCCTTTATCGCCTGACGCATGGTGAATGGGATTTGGCAGTACATCCCCGTTGTGGCACAAATTTATCAGTCACAATGTTGTTAACAGCCGGACTAGCTGTGGGTGTAAATTTGTTGCTTCCTTTCCGGCCAGTTGAACAATTAATTGGTTTAGGATTAGCAGCTACAACAGCAGCAGAAATCGCTCCAGATATCGGTTCAATAGCACAGCGTTATCTTACAACAGCTATTCCTTTTAACCTAGCAGTGGAAAATATTACTGTGACTCGTGATGTTTGGGGGCGGCAAGGGCATTTTGTCAAGGTAAAATGGCAAGAACCTAATTCATAATTTGTCATTTGTAATGAGAAAGCTTTATTTTTTATTACCAGGAACTCAAGGCAAATTTGTTTGTGGCGGTCTCTGGGCAGAATTAAAAACATTGAAACTCGCTCAACAAGTTTGTAGTGCGGAAATTGTGACTTACCGCCAAAGGGAAACAGGTAAGTTGTTCTTAAATGACTTGCTGAAAGAACCAAATTTAAATGATGTAATATTTGTGATTGGTTGGGGATTTGATATTGCTAAATTAGTGGCAAAACTCAAGCAATACAATGTGGTTTATCATGCTCACAGTGCTGGTTATAAATTTAATTTACCCACAAGTATTCCCATTATTACTGTTAGCCGCAATACATTAGGGTATTGGGGGCAGAAGTCTCCGAATACGCTGATGTATTATTTACCGAATGAAATTAGCCCTGAATTTAAAAATTTACATATAGAGCGAGATATTGATGTGTTAGTTCAGGCGCGAAAGTCTTCGGAGTATTTATTAAACGAGCTAATTCCCACATTAAAACAAAAATGCCATGTGCATTTAGTTGATTATTATGTAGAAGATTTACCGGGATTATTTAATCGAGCTAAAGTTTATCTTTATGATTCGGCGGAATATTGGGCGCAACAAGGTGTAAGTGAAGGCTTTGGACTGCAACCAATGGAAGCTTTAGCCTGTGGATGTCAGGTATTTTCTAGCGTTAACGGTGGGCTTTCAGATTATTTAGACCCTGGATTTAATAGTTATAAAATTGCTGGATATTCTAAAGAATATGATGTGGCACGGATTCTCAAAGTTCTACAATCTTCCACAGGTTTAAGTTTGTCAGAAGAGGTACTGAAAGAGTATCGCTATGAAAATATTATTCAAAGGCTACAAATAATTCTAGAGGAATTAAATGAGTTTTTTGACCACAAACAACATTATCAATCTAACATTCCGAAGTTGACGCAATTACGATTAACCAGATTAATTATTAAAAATATATATAGTAAAGTGAAGAAAAAATATTTTCATGCTTGATTAGATAGTTATGATAATACAAATTTTATCATTCTTGTATGAAAGTAGTTTTTCCCCTACTCCTTGCCTATATAAATAGGAATTATAGCAATCCTATCTGAGTTGTGAAAAAATATTCTTTTTAACGAACCGCAAAGAACGCAAAGGACACAAAGAAAGAGAAGAAAAAGTATTTCACGAATGATTTAGGATTGCTATAAATAGGATTACTATATATAGAGAATTGTGCCAGTTTTCCGAATGGAACACCGTTAACTTTACAGGAGATTACATTTTAATTGCTTGCGGATAACATGGAATTGCACTTGTAGGTATCACATATAACTTAAATTCAGGGGTTGAAGTATGAAACGCCTATTTATAACTTTAGCTGTGGTTGTCAGTGCGATCGCTCTTGCTCGTCCTGTTCAAGCTCAACAAGAGGATGTTGCACCACTGATTATCGAACGCCACGAGGCCTCTACCCTGATCACTGAACCAATTACAATCAACAGTAGCGCAGTTAACTCCAGCGATCGCGCTCAGGCTTTAAAAGAAATTGCTAACTCTATCGGCCGCGTCCGTGAAGAAAAAAGTTGCAAAAATATTAAACCACTAGATATCCTTAACGACCCAGAAGCGGCGATTAAGGAGTGCGAAAAGCCAAATAATAGCCAACCAAATCAGCGTAACGGTGAACCAGTAGATTATTTAAAGACTCCGCGTCTAGATTCTGGTGGTGTCCGTTTAACAGTGACTCAGTTTTAAAACAATCTCATAAAAATTAGGGGCGTAGGCTTCGCTTTACCACAGCTTATAGCCGTTCGCTCTTATACCCAATCGATATAAAGAAGCACATAATTAGCCTGCGAAGGTGGTCACTCTCGCTTGTCCTGAGCGTAGCCGTTCGCGCAGCGTCTCCGATAGGAGAAGGGCTTGTCGAAGTACAGGCTTTGTTTGTATAGCCCCAGACTTCCAGTCTGAGGGGTTTATTATTGCAGCCTTTATTCAATCACAAAAGATTGAATCATTTTTTCCGCTATGGGTAAAAGTTGATTATATTCGTCAACAGTTGCGGTATAAGTAATTATATAAGCATTATCATTTTGTAAAGTCCAAACCTGTAGACTTTTTAACCGATCATTATCGCTTTTTCCAGTAAATACTAGTTGCTTGGCACGTTTATTTGCTAGTGTTGTTTCACTAGAATTTTCTATTTGAGCGTCATCTATAGTATTTTTAACTTCTTTAATAAATAAATCTTTCGACTCGTCTAAAGTACTCGACAGTGGTTCGACGCGAATAGTTATAAGTTCTTGAAATTGGTCTTGATTACCTTGTTTGGGTGATAAGAATGTGACTATCTCTTGAGTTACAGCATTAGGTGTTTCTTGGACTGCCCAATTATCAGGATAGTTAATTTTAACTCCATGAGCAGTATAGTTTAAAAAATTGGTTTTGTTAATTTTTATTTGAGATAAAACTAATAATCCAACGGCAAATACTGCTGTAATTCCTAAACCGATTACAACCCTTTTAGGCAAGGATTGTTTTAGTTTAGTTAATGGTGCTTTGTCAAGCATTTCTAATGCTTGTAATACTGATTCGGCTGTAGGGTAACGTTGGCGAAAATCATAGCGCACCATTTTATCTAAAATACTGGCAAATTGGGGGCTAACTTTGACTTGATTACGCCAATCAATTTCACCCGTAGTTGGGTTTCTGGGTATTGAATGGCTACCAGCCGCCGGATTTATGCCTGTTAAAGCCAGGATAGCAATCATTCCGACTGCGTAGATATCGCTGCTTAAACAGGGATTGCTGTTAGCTTGTTCACTGGGCATATAACCAGGTGTACCAATAGCAACAGTAAAACTTGTTTGCCCAGAGGCGCTAGTCATTTGGGTAGTAATTTGTTTAACTGCCCCAAAGTCAATTAAAACTATTTTGCCATCTGATTCTCGGCGGCGAATATTCTCAGGTTTAATATCACGATGAATTACATTATTTTGATGGACAAATGCTAAAACAGTCAGTATCTCTTTTAACAATTGAATAACAGCAGCTTCACTTAATTTATCGCTGAGTGGCGGTAATTCTTGTTTGAGATCATGACCGGGAATAAATTCTTGTACTAAAAAGAATTCTTCATTTTCAGCAAAGTGAGCTAACAATTGGGGAATTTGGTCATGTTTTCCTAACATTTCCAAAATAGCTGCTTCTAAATCAAAAAAGCGTTTAGCTGCATTTAGGGTGTAGGGATCATTCGCCAGAGGCTTAAATTGCTTGACAACACACTGGGGATTTCCAGGTCTTTGTATATCTTGAGCTACAAAAGTCGTGCCAAATCCTCCCCGTCCTAACTGAGTAAGAATTTGGTAGCGTCCCCCGACCGTTTGACTCAGCATGAAGTTTCCCTCTCTTTGAGAATACTCACTCACTGATTTGTTAATCTTGATTTTTGCACATACAGTAGAATTCAGGAGTCAGAATTCAGAATTATCTGAAAGGCAAAATAATGCACTTCATAGTTGTGCAAATCTGTTGTAATAAAGTGTTAAGTCGTAGCTAGCAGCAAGTAGAGTTGTCATATCGCCATCCTGTTGGATTTATCAACTACTCGTAGAGACAGGGAGTAGATTTGTGAGCAACTTATTAAGGATTGCTAAGTGTTGAATTCTTGAAAGTGCATCTTCTATGTTTAATAAATACAAGTAAATAAGTTAAAGTTTGCTTATGAGTATTAGTCTGTGCATGATTGTTAAAAATGAAGAATTTTCGTTACCGAAGTGCCTGAATAGTGTTAAAGATTTTGTCGATGAAATGGTAGTGTTAGATACAGGTTCTAGCGATCGCACTCCTGAAATCGCCCAACAATTTGGTGCAAAGGTACATCATTTTCAATGGACTAATAACTTTAGTGATGCCCGCAATGCAGCTTTAAAATATGTCACTGGTGATTGGGTGTTGGTATTAGATGCAGATGAAATGCTCACACCGAGCATTGTGCCACAGTTGCAAGATGTAATTCAAAGTGATGAATATATCTTAATTAATTTGATTCGCCAAGAAATTGGCGCAGTTCAGTCTCCCTATTCTTTAGTTTCGCGCTTGTTTCGCAATCATCCAGAGATTCGCTTTGAGAGGCCTTATCATGCCTTAGTTGATGATAGTGTAGCGGCAATTTTAAAAAAAGAACCTCATTGGCAAGTAGGTTATTTGCAGGCTGTAGCAATTCTGCACACAGGGTATCAAAAAAGAGCGATCGCCCAAAATAATAAATACATCAAAGCGCAAGCAGCAATGTTAGAATTTCTCTCGACTCATCCCAATGACCCTTATGTTTGCAGTAAGTTAGGGGCGCTTTACGTTGAAACTGGTAAAATTTCTCAAGGTGTAGAGTTATTGCTACGGGGACTCAACCAAGCCAGTGGTAAATCACCACAAGATTGGGTGACAGCAAATCAATCAGCAGAAAACTACGAAATTTTATATGAACTTTACTATCATTTAGGGATTGCATACAATCATTTAAAAAAGCCGCAACAAGCCCTAGAACACTATCAAGCTGCCATTAAATTACCAATTTATCCCATACTCAAGTTAGGAGCATATAACAATTTAGGCAACTTACTCAAAGATGCAGGTGATTTAAACAACGCCAAAAAAGCTTACGAAGCAGCTTTAAAAATTGATCCAGATTTTGCGACTGGATATTATAACTTAGGGATGACATTAAAGGCTTTGAATTTATTTACTGATGCGATCGCTTGTTATCAAAAAGCTATCAAATTGAATCCTTACTACGCAGAAGCATATCAGAATTTAGGCGTAGTACAACTAAAAGTGGGTAATCTCCAAGCTAGTCTGACAGCATTTAAAAATGCGATTCTCCTGCACGAACAGCAGCAAAATCTCGAAGAAGCGAAAAGATTGCGTCAAGGTTTGTACGAGATGGGATTAATCAAGTAACGACTCATGCTAATTTGGAATTTTGGCGGAGAAACTTGTTTGAGACTATCAGAATCTGTATTTAGTAAAACCATGATTGATTAACCATTCAGAATTCTGGAGTCAGAATTCTGAATTCTGACTTCCTCTAAGAATTTGGTATTGGGCAACTTGTGAGTCGGAAAATTACGTAATAATAAAAGATGAGTATTTTTTTAGCAGAGATATTGAGTATTAAATTCATACTTAATATCTTGCTAAAAAATTAACCACCACCTCTTTGAGCATAAACTGAGCATTTTAGAGGACTCACAAGCTAAAAACCTTATAAATTCGAGATAATGCGAGTAATTTTGATGACAGGCAAAGGCGGTGTGGGAAAAACCTCTGTTGCTGCCGCTACGGGACTTCGTTGTGCAGAACTAGGCTATCGCACACTAGTTTTAAGTACAGATCCCGCACACTCCTTAGCCGATAGTTTTGATTTGGAACTAGAACATGCACCCAAACAAATTCGCCCAAATTTGTGGGGTGCAGAACTCGATGCACTGCAAGAACTGGAAGGTAACTGGGGTGCGGTGAAGCGCTACATTACCCAGGTTTTACAGGCGCGAGGTTTAGAAGGGGTGCAAGCGGAAGAATTGGCAATTTTACCAGGTATGGATGAAATTTTCAGCTTGGTAAGAATGAAACGCCACTATGATGAAGGGGATTTTGATGTTTTAATTATTGACTCAGCCCCGACTGGCACAGCTTTACGTTTGTTGAGTTTACCAGAAGTTGGCGGTTGGTATATGCGCCGCTTTTACAAACCGTTTCAAAATATTTCAGTAGCGTTGCGTCCTTTAGTGGAACCAATTTTTAAACCAATTGCTGGTTTTTCTCTACCCGACAAAGAGGTAATGGATGCACCCTACGAGTTTTATGAACAAATTGAAGCGTTGGAGAAAGTATTAACAGATAATACCCAAACTTCTGTGCGTCTTGTCACTAATCCTGAGAAGATGGTGATTAAAGAATCGCTACGCGCTCATGCTTATTTAAGCTTATACAATGTAGCCACCGATTTAGTAGTTGCTAACAGGATTATTCCGCCAGAAGTTGAAGATCCATTTTTCCAACGTTGGAAACAAAATCAAGAACAGTATCGTCAAGAAATTCACGAAAATTTTCATCCTCTGCCTGTCAAAGAAGTTCCGCTTTTCTCAGAAGAAATGTGTGGATTAGCCGCACTAGAAAGATTAAAGGACATTCTCTACAAAGATGAAGACCCTAGCCAAGTTTATTACAAAGAAACAACAGTTAGAGTTGTACAAGATAAGAATGAATACAGTTTAGAACTGTATTTACCGGGGATTCCTAAACAACAAATTCAACTGAGTAAAACCGGTGATGAGTTAAACATCACAATTGGCAACCACCGCCGCAACTTGGTGTTGCCACAAGCCTTAGCCGCACTACAACCTGCTGGTGCGAAGATGGAAGAAGACTATTTAAGAATTCGCTTTGCCGATAGTACCAGAGTTTAATTTTCTGGGTAAAAAGGCTCAAATAAAAATTAATGTTTAAGAGTAGAGACATAGCATTTTTTATGTCTCTACTTTTTTATAAAAGTATGAATGCCTGCCTTTTATTAAAGTTTTTAACCACAAAAGTTTATCGAATATATATAAATTCAGGAGAAATTTTTTCTAAAAAAAATAATGTAAAAACCTGTAACGAAAACATAAGAGTATTTACTGTATTTTGACCGTAGTTATACTGTCGACAAATAGAACATATAAACTTCACAATGTTTTTAGATTTATCGATGACAAGATATTTAATTTCTGCATTTTTTAAATTTAAAAACAATGTCCCAAATAGCAGATACAAACTTGCGGACAAGACTTAATCAAGAGAGTCTCCTGCGCCGGATCACAAATCGTATTCGTCAAACATTAGAGTTAGAAGAAATTATTGCAACCACAACCGCAGAAGTACGCTGCTTACTTGGAACTGACCGAGTAATGATTTATCAATTTCATGCTGATGGTACGGGTCAAGTTGTTGGTGAATCAATTTATGAACAGCGTTTACCTTCACTATTAGGACTAAATTTTCCCGCCGATGATATTCCGCCTCATGCGCGTGAACTGTTTATAAAATCTAAAGTACGTTCTGTTGTGAATGTGGAATTGCAACAGATTGGTCACAGTCCCATAAATGTTTTAGAAACAGGCGAACTGAAACCGGAAGATATTCGTTACCGCCCTGTAGATCCTTGCCATGCGGAATACTTAACGGCGATGGGAGTTAAATCTTGTGTAGTAGCGCCGATTTTGCATCAAAATCAACTTTGGGGACTGTTGGTATCTCATCATTCCCAAGCGCATTCTATTTCATTCTATGAATTAGAAGCGATGCAAATGGTTGTAGATCAATTATCGGTGGCGATCGCGCAAAGCAATCTTCTTTCTCAAGCCCGCGTCAAAGCCGAACGGGAAAGTGTGATTAATCGCATTGCTACCCTCCTGCATTCCCTCCCGACTATTGTTTTACAACCAGCATTAGAAGAAACTGTGGCAGCTTTTAAAGGTTCTGGTGGGAGACTATGTATTAGAAACGAGGCTTTTCAAGCTTCCAATGGTCACATTCGGAGTGTCAAAGAATGTTTAATTCCGGGTAGCAACTGCATTCAGGTTTACACCTGCGGACAGCAGCCAGAAATTCCCGAAGACACAATTTATCCCTTAATGGAGCAGTATAACGTCTGGCAAGAACATTATCAGTCTGGCGAATATGACGTTTGGGCAATTAACGATATTTATCAAACTGCCAGTTTGCGAACTTTGCAACCGACTTTTAAACCTACAAAAATTCGCAGTTTGCTGATGATTCCGCTGTGTTATCGTCAGCAATTAGTCGGATATTTAAGTATCTTTCGCAATGAAATCGACACAGAAACCTTGTGGGCTGGTAAATTTGACCGCGATCGCCGCCAGTTATATCCCCGGTTGTCTTTTGATGTCTGGAAAGAATCAAAAACAGCCCAAGCAAAACAATGGACAACCGCAGACATTGAATTAGCTAGAGAAATTGCCAAACATTTTGCCTCAGCAATTCAACAATATGAACTTTATCAACAAGTACAAGCCTTTAATCTCAATTTAGAACATCAAGTAAAAAGGCGCACAGTTGAACTGCAACGCACCTATGAACAGCAACAAGCAGTATTTGGCGTAATTGCCAAAATTCGTGAGTCTTTAAATACTGATACGATTTTTCAAATCACCACCAAAGAAGTCTGTCAGTTAGTCAAAGCTGATCGCGTTTCGGTTTATCGCTTTACAGAAGATTGGGGTGGTGAATTTGTCGGAGATTTTGAAGCTACTAGTCCCCATTGGACAAATGAAAGCAAAATTAGGATAAATACCATTTGGAATGACACTTACCTCCAAGACACAGAGGGAGGACGTTATCGCCACAACGAAACATTTGCAGTTGATGATATCTATAAAATGGGATTTAGCCAATGCCATTTAGACAATCTAGAATATTATCAAATTCATGCTGTTGTTTTAGCTCCCATTTTTGTCGGACAAAAACTCTGGGGTTTACTTTGCACCTATCAACATTCTGGCCCCCGCGAATGGAAACCTTCAGAAGTTAACTTTCTCAGTCAAATTGCGGCGCAATTGGGTATAGCAGTGCAGCAAGCCCAGTTACTTATGCAAACTCAGCAACAAGCCCAACAACTAGCTAAAGCTTTGCATGAATTACAAACCACCCAAACTCAACTTATCCAAACCGAAAAAATGTCTTCATTGGGTCAGTTAGTAGCGGGTGTGGCTCATGAAATCAACAATCCAGTAAATTTTATTTATGGCAATTTATCCCATGTGCGGGAGTATGCAGATGATTTACTGGGGATGTTACACCTTTATCAAAAACAATATCCTCACCCCGGTTTAGAAATTTGCGATCGCCTGGAAGATATTGACTTAGAATTCCTCTCGGAAGATTTGCCAAAAACTCTTGCTTCCATGAACGTTGGTGTAGAACGCATCCGGCAAATTGTCATGTCCTTACGTAATTTCTCTCGCCTGGATGAAGCTGAAATGAAGGTAGTGAATATTCACGAAGGTTTAGATAGTACTTTGCTGATTTTGCAACACCGCTTGAAATCGAAATCAGATAGTGCTGACATTCTAGTCATCAAAGAGTATGGTGATTTGCCATTGGTAGAGTGCTATGCAGGACAACTCAACCAAGTATTTATGAATGTGTTGACCAATGCGATCGACGCTTTAGAATACTACCCAGAATCAACCTCAGCAACTCATCAACATCAAATTACCATTCGTACTACGGTTGGTGAGATGAACAAAAATGTGCCGAGCGTGGTGATTTACGTTAAAGATAATGGAATAGGCATACCAGAAGCATTGAAAACACGAGTTTTCGACCCATTTTTCACAACTAAACCTGTAGGTAAGGGTACAGGTTTAGGACTATCAATTAGTTACCAAATTGTGGTAGAAAAGCATGGTGGTATTTTTAAATGCGATTCACAACCAGGTCAAGGCACAGAATTTTGCATTGAAATTCCCATCCGGCAAAGTATCCAGAATTAAAGTGCTGAGTAAAAAATACTAGCCCCTATTCTATGACATCTTACATTGATGCAACTTGGCTGACTCGTCCCTCAACTTTAGTTGCACCTGAACTGATTGGCTGTACTTTAGTACGACAAATGTCAGATGGTTGTATTCTCCGGGGACTGATTGTCGAGACTGAGGCTTATGCGCCTGATGATCCGGCAATGCACGCTTATCGTGGCCGGACTAATCGCAATCAAGTCATGTTTGATGCTGCTGGTAAGGCTTATGTGTACTTAATTTATGGTAGTTACCACTGTCTGAATGTTGTAACTGACCGAGATGGAATTGCTAGTGCTGTACTTTTGCGTGCATTGGAGTTAGAGCAAATACCTACCTGGGTTGACCAGAAAGAACGACTCAAACCGCATCGCATCGCTGCTGGGCCAGGTAAACTTTGCCGCGCTTTGAAAATTGATTTGACATTGAATGCAACACTCCTAGAGATTGGTCAACCCCTCTGGTTAGAACACCGCCATCCTGAGTTTGAACAACAGCTAGAACAAGGAAATCTCTCTTTAATTCAGACGACTCGCATTGGTTTAACTAAAGGCGTAGATTTGCCTTGGCGTTGGTATTTATTGAATAGTCTGGCTGTGTCTAAAAAAGGTTGAGCGATCGCTTCGTTAATATTGATTATTATTGGCGTGACACGACTAAAATGTTGCATTCAAAAACCGATTTCATCCGCCTTTATCTGCACGGCAGTGAGGGAGTCGGCAGAGCCGCCCAACGCACTGCCTCGTCCATCTGCGGTTAATTTTTCCAATATAATGCACTATTTTAGTCTATACACGCTACTACTGAAGAGGATGTTTTAAAAGTCCTATTGTTGGTAGCAAAACATTTTAGATCCCCCTAAATCCCCCTTAAAAAGGGGGATTTTAAGAGAATCTTAGCCCTGCTTTTTAAGGGGGGTTGGGGGGATCTGTAAGTGCCGATAAACAAAACGAACCACTTTTAAAACAACCTCTAAGATTTACTTTATAAATCGTCTATTATAAATAGACTCTAATAGCCTAAATGCTTTAACAAATTGAGAAGAACATATACATTGGGTATTTCAGAAATAAGAATGCGAACAGCAGGGAAACGACCACCCACTTTGTAAACACAAAGTTTACCTTTAATAACATCCAGATGACTAACATCTGACCAGTTTAAACTTTCTCCATTAATAATTATTTTTTTCTTGTCAAGATAAACTGACCCCATTGTAATAGTGTATCCTTGATTATACAGTTCAAGCATTTGAGGCAGTTGATACTGAGTCATCATTTCTTGCAACTTTTCGCCAATTATCTTCTGGATCGTGTCAAGGCGATCTCCACTTGGAAATTGAATAGTATACCAATATGAAGTCCTGCTCGGAAAAAAATTGACAGAAACTCGCTTAATATCTTGCCAAATTTGCAATTCATCATAGTAAGCTGATTGTCGCTGATTGGGCTGCTCGTACACTACACCTTTTTCATAAAGTAAAAGATAACAATTTTGATAATTTATAGCCCTATAGATGCTCCAAAAACTGCCTCCAACAAGAGCAACACCCCAAATTAAATTACCAATTGAATGGGTAGCAGAAGCAAGAAGTAATAAACCAAAAAGCAGGGCAAGCGGAATTCCTATAATCCAACGTGCCGGATGTTCAGAGGCAAATCCATCAAGTCTTAACCTCTCCAAACAATTTCCCAACAATTCTGGATTTCTTTGAACAACAGTTCTTGTAAAAACCTTAGGCTCAGGCAATTTTCGCCTTTTGAGTTCGTCTCTGATTACTTGTTGTGCTTCCTCTCTATATTCAGCAATCTGTCTGGCGGCTAACTCTAGTTCTTGATCACTTTTTTGCCGCCACAACTCTTCAAGTGTCATAACAACCTTCTATTAGCTATTTATTAAGCAAGTACGCGCTAAAACAATATTAACCCGAACTCAGCATTAACAAAAAGCTGCTTAATCATGCCCAAAAAAACATACAAGGGCGCATATAATGTTTATTATACGTAATACTTACGTGTAATATTTTCTCTTCATATATCAGACACTTGAGTTTTCCGGAATAACCACTCACCAAAGGCAAATTACTCAAGTTATGCAACTACTCTAGAAGAAATAAAGCTGATACCGCCTGAGTATAAACCTAATGCCGAAGAAAAAATTAACCGTGCCTATGAATATGATCCAGGGGTAGGTACTCAAGAAGAAGACCGACAAAAAGCTTACGAGCAAGCAGTAAAAGATTCAAAAAACTTAAATACTTTGGAAAAGGCGTACGAAAATAATTTAAAAGAGGAACAAGCACAAAATTCTCAAGGAAGTATTGCTAAAAAAGCATCAGAAATAATTGATAAAGTGACAGGTAAATAATTAATTTTTGGATAAGAGATGCTGAATTAAATTCAGGCATCTCTTTTTTATGAAAAAAATATTATTTAATTACTTGGTTGATAACCATTTTTTATAAAAATTACATAGCAAAAAATCACACTCTTAAAGATGAAGGGGCAGAATTTTGTATTTTCTGCCATGCTGCGATCGCGGCACTTTATACTTTAAAAATCATGCACTGGTGGGGGTAAAGGCACATTTTTTTACGTGGAGATACTGAACTTTACTGTATTTGTATATAGCTATTATGTAGCAATTATGTAGCACTTGCTACTGGAGCTAGTGGGTCGAGTTTGAAACCGAAATAACCATTAAACAACCCTTGGCTATTAACTTTAGAACAGCGAACACCATTTTCATTTTATATTCCAGCAATTACAGACCGCCGTTTTCGCCCCATTGGCCGCAGAGACTTACGCGCCTTAATCTTAGTCGCCAGTCCTGACCAAATTGGGCGGTTTAGCTTAGAACCCTTTGATGTTCAAGCCGCCGTGACAAGTGTGCGTCAAGCTTTGGGAGAAATACCATCTGATGTTTTAGCCACAGTCGAAGATGCAATTGGCGAAATGAAAACCGCACAAATTTACAACTACGAGAAACAATTCGTCAGGCGGCGTTAGATTGGGACAAGCAACAAAAAGATGATAATTATTTAGTGCATCGTGGCGGTAGGTTAGATGATGCCCAGATTTTATCTAAACAAGTTGGATTTTTGAATCAACTTGAGGCTAACTATGTCAGTGCTTGTGTAGAATTGCGCCAGCGTCAAGAAGCAGAAAAAGAAGCCCGTCGCCGTCGGGAAATTAGAACTGCTTGGGGAGTTGCTGGTGGTGCAGTTATAGCTGTGATTGTGAGTGCTAGTTTGGGGCTGCTGGCTTAGTCTCAAAAGCAAGAAGCCGAAATAGCTAAAGCTGAGGCTATCAGTCAATCTTCTTTAGCATTGTTTGATTCTCATCAAGAATTAAAAGCACTCACGGAAGGAATTAAAGCGGGAAAAATCCTCAAAGAACAAAAAATTACTAAACCCTTAACTTTAGGAGTTTTGCAAAAAGCAGTTTATTCTGTACATGAGCGCAATAGTCTTGAGCATCAAAATCCAGTAAAAAGCGTGGTTTTTAGTCCTGATGGTCAAACCATCGCTTCTACTAGTGATGACAATATGGTGATTTTTTGGGATTGGAATCTAGATTCTTTGATGGTTAGTGCTTGTGATTGGGCGCGAGATTATCTCCAAAATAGCGCAGACGTAGAAGAAAGCGATCGCCATCTCTGCGACGGTATCAGTAAAAATTAATTTTGCCCACCAAACCTTATCCAGAAAGTGGAGGATTCATACCCACCACTTTCTTGTTCTAGTTGCTTTAACCCTTGACACACACAACTTGCTTGAGTGTCGCCACAACTTCGACTAAATCAGATTGATTTTCCATTACTTGCTCAATTGGTTTATAAGCACCTGGAATCTCATCTAAAACATCATTATCTTTGCGGCATTCTACACCTTTAGTCTGCTCAATTAAGTCATCAAGGGTGTAGACATTTTTGGCTTTATTTCTGGATAATAATCTGCCAGCACCATGACTGCAAGAACAGAAACTATGAGCATTACCTTTGCCTTTGACAATGAAAGATTTCGCCCCCATTGAACCAGGAATAATCCCATAATCTTCTGTCTGGGCGCGGACTGCTCCTTTACGAGTGACATACACATCCTCGCCAAAATGTACTTCTTTTTCGGCGTAATTGTGATGACAATTTACCTGTAATAAAGGTTTAGTTACTTTTCCACCCGCCAAATGTTTTTCAATAATGTGCTTAAAACGCATCATCATCACATCGCGGTTGAAACGTGCATAGTCTTGCGCCCATTGCAAATCATTCCAGTAAGCTTGAAATTCTGGTGTATTGGCCACAAAATATGCTAAGTCTGGGTCAGGTAAATTATTCCCCGCCATCTTGGCTAATTCTTTAGCTGTATTAATATGACATTGAGCTAATTTATTCCCAATGTTACGTGAACCAGAATGTAACATTAGCCAAACTTGGTTCTCTGTATCGAGGCACACTTCAATAAAGTGATTTCCCCCGCCAAGAGAACCCATTTGTTTCATCGATTTATTTTCTAAGTCCTGCACACCAGGGTGCAAATCTTGAAAATCATGCCAACGTTGCCAGTTAGAAACCGATTTTTCAATTTCTTTATTTTCGTTGAAACCTGTGGGAATTGCCGCTTCAATATCGAGGCGAATTTTTTTGAGTTTGCCTTCTAATTTATCGCCATTAAATGGCATTTTGATAGCAGACATACCGCAGTTATGTACGAAAACTCCAGCTTTAAGAGCAAAGTTGTGAAATTCGGGTACTGTCAAACAATAAACATCTTCTGTGTATTTTAGAGGGATAACCGCTATAACTTTGTGGTTACATTGATGTTCTTTTTTACGGTGGTTATGAAGACCAATTGGTGTCTTCACTTCTGCACCACAAATTTCACAAGTGTAATACCTATTCGCTATTTCCTGAGACTTGGCTCTTCCTTCTCTACTAGTATTATAGGTAATTAGATATTGTTTCCCTCGACTTCCATTATCCGCAACAGCATTTTTAAAATGTTCTGGTTGCTGCTGCATATATTTCAGAATATTTTTAGTGCCTCTTTCTGCGTAATAATTATGTCCCTCTACAGTTTGTGCTTTTTTAGCTAAGGCAGCAATTCTTTTTTGTTCAAATTCAGGAGAATGCCAATGCTGATTCTGCTTTACTAAAGAACGATGGTAAGCAGAATGATCATTAGCACCCATAAATTCCAAATTTTCTGGTCGATTATCAGATTCTTGGAAGTTTCGATGATGAATAACTGTTCTTTGTCCTAAAATTTTAGGAATTTCACCTAGTAAACCAGACCTAGCAATAATCCAATGTGCTTTCTGCCATCGTTTAGAGTATGGTTGAGAAATTAAGGTATAGCCATCTTTGTCAACTTTAGAATAAAAAGGCATCAGAGAAGTTCCTGGTTGCAGTAATCCAGCTTCTTGATAATTACCATCCCGAAGCATAAATTGATGATCAGGTGTACAAATAATCTCCTCTTCGTTATCTAAAATAACTTTGACAAGTGGTGCATTTTTTCTAGTCAATTTTGCGGTTGCTGTAGATGCAACTATTCTGCCTGTAGGAGTGCAAGCATAAACAATAAACTCTTGATATTTTTCGGCTAATTCTTGAATGCGATAATATTTTCCATCAACTAAAGGAACTAAAGTATATCCTACAAAACAACCAATATCAACACCCACAGCAGCAGGAATGATGGCATCTTTGGTAGCAATTACAGAACCAACTAAAGCACCTTTGCCTAAATGCACATCTGGCATTAAGGCGACGTGTTTAAATACAAATGGTAGTGATGCCACATTTTGCGCCATCTTGGTTTCATCACTTGCTAAAGGATGATTTGCCCAAGATAAAACGGGTGTTTGTGTGTTAATTTCTAAGTTTTCGTAAGGCATTTTTTTGATTTAGATATGTTTGGTAGTAGTAATTAGTTATTTGTCATTTGTCATTTGTCAGATTAGAAGACGGAAATAAGTTATGCAAATTATTTCTGTTTCTTTTCATCTACTTACTTTTCACGAAATTACTGATACAAATCTCTTCCTCTGCCCCTCTGCTCCCTCTGCCTCCTGTGCTTGCCTATCTGTATCATTTATTAAAGTGAAACGGTATGACTCCTGAATTATGCTGTAAATCAAGTTTTGCATTGAGTTTCGATAAATTGCCTGCATAATATTACTTGTAATATATTTGTAATACAAAAATTAGATGAGTGTCAATCCTGGCGTTTAGTTAGCAAAGCAGATTTTGGCAAGATACATTAAAATTTGTCAATAAAATGACTAGTGAATCAGGTCAAAATAAATATTATGGCAACGGCTCAAGATACCATTTGGGAACGTTTTTTATCTCCGGTAGTGAGTTTTTTAATTGATGAGGAGAAGTTAAAAAGATACGCGCTGAGTATTGATTGGGAAAAAGAGGGCGATCGCATCCGTTCTGCCGATGTTACAATTCCTGCGTACTACAAGCAAAATTTTCACGGTATCAAAGGCGGATATCTCAATTCTAGTGCGGCGGTAAGTTACGACCCAATTACGGAATACGCCCTACCACCGAATGAAACTTGGGTGCGTCAAACATTGATTGATGCGGTAAAAGTTCAACCAAGGCGCATACTTGATTTAGGTTGTGGTACGGGTTCCACAACTTTGATGTTAAAACAAGCTTTCCCCCAAGCGGAAGTGATTGGTTTGGACTTGTCACCGTATATGCTAGTGAGGGCAGCAGATAAAGCCAGAACTGCCAATTTAAATATTATCTGGCGACATGGCAACGCCGCGCAAACTCATTTCCCCGATGCTTCATTTGATTTAGTTACCGCGTCTTTACTATTTCACGAAACACCAAGTGCAGTTACCCAAGCAATTTTGCAAGAAAGCTTTCGGTTATTAGTAGCTGGTGGACAAGTTTTAATTTTAGATGGCAATCAAAAAACCTTGCGTCAGTTAGATTGGCTGAATAATATTTTTGAGGAACCTTATATTCATGAGTATGCTGCTGACAGTGTAGATGCGCGGATGGGTGCGGCGGGATTTCAAGGAGTACGCACTGAAGATGTTTGGTGGATACATCAAGTAAGTAGCGGGATAAAACCAACTCTAATCACAGGTTCAGCCATGCAAGCCACAGTCCGCCAGAGTAGTAAGGGATCAACAGACAACACAATAGATAATAATGATTTGGAGGGTTTAGAATCTCCAGTATTTGGCATAACGGCATGAGTTTAAAGGCAGTTCTGTTTGATTTTAATGGTGTCATCATTAACGATGAACGCATTCACCTGCAATTAATCGATGAGATTCTCGTGAATGAGAATCTCCAACCCCAAAAACCCCAAGAGCGTCAGACTTGTTTGGGCAGGAGCGATCGCGCTTGTTTTCAAGAACTGCTGGCAAATCGCGGTAGAGTAGTCACGGAAGAGTATCTCAACCAGCTACTTCACCGCAAAGCTGAAGCTTATGTGCTGGAACTGGAAAAATTAGAGAAACTGCCAATATATTCAGGTGTAGAAGATTTAATTTATCAGGTGCGATCGCAAAATCTTTATTTAGGTTTAGTTAGTGGCGCACTCCGCAAAGAAATAGAATTAGTACTCAACCGCATTAAACTCGCACAATACTTTACAGTTATCGTCGCAGGAGACGACATCACCACTAGTAAACCCCAACCAGATGGTTATCTGTTAGCAGTGGAACGCTTTAACCAACAATATCCCGAATTAAATTTGCAACCGCAAGAATGTATCGCCATTGAAGACACCCCCGCAGGTATCCAAGCAGCAAAACTAGCCAACATGAAAGTTGTAGGTGTAGCCAATACCTATCCTTTCCATATGCTTCAGCGTTGCTGTAACTGGACTGTAGATTATTTGACTGATTTAGAACTTGAACGAGTGCAGAACGTGTTTTCTGGCAAAGAACCGCAGCCAAGGGTAAGTGAATGTTAGAATACTCTGGTAGCGGGGAATTAGCTCAGTTGGTAGAGTGCTGCGATCGCACCGCAGAGGTCAGGGGTTCGAGTCTCCTATTCTCCATCTGTACATTAAATAATTATTGTCAGTTTTAAATAATTATTGTCCAATTTTACCAAGTGAAGAGACATAAATTGCCTATCTTGCTGACTTTCAGCCATCGAGCTAGTTTTAAAGAATTATTGTCCAGAGTTGAAACCAGTTTTAAAGAATTATTGTCCAAAATTAGGACGCACAACATTATGAAATTTAATTTTGGAAGATTAAAGCAAACCTATTGGTTATTAAAATAAAATTTATTAAATGCTTTTAAAGTTGCTAGAAACCTTCTATGCAAATTAATCTAGCTTTCAAAAGATTCATTTGCAGTATAACGCCAAAAATTTATTACCTTTTTGTCTAATACGGCTGCGTCTCATCGTGCGATCGCAGCGCTCCTTTCAAACTACCCTAGTAAATAACTATACTATAAAAAAGATAAAATTTAGCTTACTTAAAAATAAGTAAATCATGTTTTTCAAACCACCAACAACTTTGAGGCTTGTTGAAGCTGGGTGCATAGTGGGTTAACTCCTGATTCCAGGTGGTAAGTTGCAACCTACCACCTAACATCAGGGTTGTTGAAACTCCACCTCTAGACTTTGGAGTTCTGGGGTTGGGGACTTTCAAGTTACCAACTACCGTCAGGGTTGTTGAAACCTCCCCCATCAAAGAAACAGACTGTTCATTATTGCCCTTTCAAGTTACCAACTACCGTCAGGGTTGTTGAAACATTTGTCTGATAGTTATAAGTCGCTTGCTACGGCTACTTTCAAGTTACCAACTACCGTCAGGGTTGTTGAAACTCTGACTTTCAAAATTTTTATCTGCACTGTTTTTCACAGGTGACTTTGGCAAGTCTACTTAAAAGCAAATTTTCTACAACAGCTAAATAAACTTAGATTCATCTTGATAAGCATGAAACTTGTTTTAGACAAGCTTTGTAGACTTTTGGCAGCATCTCATGGATTTTGCCTCTGCTTTAACTTGCCAAAAATAAAAATTAGGGGGTAGTTAGTAGTTCAGTAGCCACCGTGACGGTATACCCGTACCCTTACTTTGTTATAAAGTAAGAGATAGAAGTTCCTCGTAAAACCAAAATCAAAGATTTCAGTGATACAGGCCGCTCTGGCACCTAACACCAAGCTAAAAGAGTCTGATGTCAAGAGCAAAGGTTCTGGGCTGTTTGAATCCCTAACACCTTATACTTCCCATGCGTCTCGGTGCGAGTCCTTTCTCACCTAAAAGCAGCATTTGCTTACCCTAGCAATTACCGCTAACAAACACTTAGATGAACGCACAGGTAGAGTCGGCAGCTACTAGGGCCAGAAAGAATACACTTTCTCAAGTGTTAAACTAACCCATTCTTACAGTATCTAAACAAAGGGGTGATACTGTCGCATCATATATAGATGGCACCGATTTATTATGTTAGATATTACAGCATTTAGATAGAAATTTATCTACCAATAGTATGAATTCTGTATTACTAAGCAGACAATGCTAAATCTCTCGCTTTCTCTTGCAGCGTGCCATAAGATGCCTGTGTACCAGATTTAATACTAATTTTTAATTAGATAATATATTGGGTATGGTAAATTTGATATTTTTTTCAAAAAATTAGCTGTCCATTCTGCAAATTCTTCATTATTTTTAGGTACCTGATTGATTAGATTGTCAAATGCTTGACTAGATTTAGCTCCTGTTATATCTCGACCATTAGGTAATCGAGTATTCTGTATCTGTGTTTCTAAACGTTTAATTTCGACTTCTTTTGCAACGCGACGTTGATTTAATTGTACGAGATTTTCCTCTGCCTCATTAACTTTATTACCATTTTTTATTAGGTAAGCAACCGCACACTGCGTTAGAATATCCGATGATTCTCTATGAATTTCATATAGAGTATCGTTTAAGCTTTGCTTCGCACTTTTATTTATTTTCTTACTAAAAAGCTTATTTAATGTGTCAATTCAGAGTTGAAATGAGAATGCCAACCCTACGTCATACTCTTCAAATGGAAAAAACCCCTCGTTCCCCACAAATTGGTATGTAGAGGCGTAGGAATGCTACGCCTCTACATGTGGTGGAATGACAAATTTGCTCAGGGATGAAAATTCAGGGATATGCTGTCTGATTCTAGTCTCAAGACTTGTTAAAGAGCCAATTCTCGATACCTTTGTTGAACCTCTTCAATTCCAAACAACGCTTCAAACTTTAAACCAACAGATTGGTAGAGTTCTGCGCCTCCTTGCTTGCGGTCTACCAGTCCAATTACTTGTTCGACATTATATCCTGCATCTTTCAGGCGATTTACCGCTTTTAAGGCAGACTGACCAGTAGTCACTACATCTTCCAAAACCACAATTTTTGCACCTTCAGGCAAAGTCGGGCCTTCAATATAAGCTTTCGTTCCGTAACCTTTGGCTTCTTTGCGAATAATTAGTGCTGGTATGGGTCGGTTTTCATAAACAGAAACCACACTAACTGCTGTCACAATTGGATCAGCGCCTAATGTTAAACCTGCTACAGCTTCCGTATCCGCAGGTAGTAAGGGAAATAGTAAACGTCCAACGGCTAAAGAACCTTGGGGATGGAGTGTTACCTGAGTTTTATTAATGTAATAAGTGCTACGTAGCCCTGAAGCTAGTACAAAATCACCTTCTTGATAGGCGAGTTGGCAAAACAAGTCTAGTAGCTTGTGGCGCAGAGTGGCTAAGTCAGCAGTGGCTGCCCAAATATCAGCCTGGGTAAGGGTTTCAGTAGAATGCGTCATTACAAATGATTATCAGTTGTGCTACACCAAAGGTTGAACTCATCAGAGTTCTGAAATTAAGCATAAGTTAAGATTCGCTCAAAATTGAGGAGTTAAGAAAATGGGTATAAAGTTTAAACCCTTTGGTGGTCTTTTGGTGCTTGTAGCTACTGGTTTAATTTTCCCTGCTGTGGCATCTGCTGAAACGCAAACACCCAATTATGAAACCGCTAATGAAGCATTTGAGCGAGCTTATTTCCGTCACGATCGCAATTTTTACGAAAATAACACTCCCAAGCGTCAGCTACAAAATTTTCTTGGTAATGGTTCCGGTTTCAAGGATTCTTTTCCAGAAAATGAAATAGCGCGTGATGCTGAGTTGATGAACACGCTCTATCGAGATGTTATGACTCAACAAGTAGGTAATGACCCTTATCTACGCACACCAGATTTACCCAATCCTTATGATACTTCCTTGCTGGCATCTCCTCGCTTAAATAGCAACAAACTAAAAGTCGGTACAGAATTCCGTTTTTAGAGTGCTGAGTGCTGCGTCTTAAGTGCTGAGTGCTGAGTGCTGAGTGCTGAGTAGTTAAAGGCAATGATTAGAAGCTTGCCGAAGTGTCACACACAATTAATTCTGAATTCTGGCTTCTGACTCCTGAATTCTGACTCAGCACTTTCTACTCAGCACTCAGCACTGATAAAAATCCAGGGTGCAGGAGTTGAACCTGCCTGGGGCGAATTATGAGTTCGCTGCCTCAACCGCTCGGCCAACCCTGGTCGAATATTAATTTTATCTCAAGTTTGCTACTTGTCTACCCTTGTATCACAGTTTATCAGATTTTTATACTTCATAATTTAATTATGAAATGATGCACACTATGATTGATTAAGTTCTTTTAAGGATTGAGGTACATAACTTCAATGCTCTTAATATAGACCAGCATTCTTCAGCAACAGCTTGTCAGCGATGAAAATAAATTCTACGGTAATACTGACGTTGATTCTGTTAATCCTGATGTTGGGCGCAGGGTCTGTAAGCGCGTTTTTAGGGTTCAATTTGGGTAGCTTGGCTCTTAAAGGAGTATCAACCCCAGATGGTCGTCCTACAACTAAATTTGCCAGCGCCAAGACCAGTAATTCCCAACAGTCAGGAGTAACTTTATTAAAAGAAGAAGAAATATTAAAAATTGTTAAATCTCGGATTGAGGGTAAGGCTAAAGCTGCTCAATCAGAAAAACCAGAAGAAGACGACGAAGATATCAATAAAAAACAGAAGCCACAAGAAAAACCACAAGAAGCAGTTGAAGAAAAACCCCAACCAGGATTTCCCGTCAGTGCTGAAAGTGAAGGTGTCAGTTTTGCAGTGCAATCGGCGCGTTACTCTGGAGGCGATTTACTTCTAAAAGTGAAAATGCAGAATAAAGGTAAAGATTCTGTGCGCTTTTTATATAGTTTCTTAGATGTGACTGACGACAAAGGCAGAACCTTGAGCGCCAGTACAGAAGGATTACCAGCAGAATTACCTGCAAATGGCCCAACATTTTCCGGTACAGTGATTATTCCTACAGCTTTACTGGATGATGTGAACAAAGTCTCTCTGTCTTTGACAGATTATCCTGCACAAAAACTCAAGTTAGATGTATCTGACATCCCTGTAGCAAGGTAGGGACAGGAACTGAAGTATGAAGTATGAAGTATGAAGCTCATTCTTGATATTTCATACTTTCTTAATATCTAATTCAAAAATAGGGGCGTGAGTTTACACGAGCTTTGGCAGTGATTGGTTTTCCTGGTTTAACTTGGGCAGATGTGGGGTTGCGACTATTATCAGTACTACTGCTGATTGCCATCAATGCCTTTTTTGTGACGGCAGAGTTTTCGATGGTGACAGTGCGGCGATCGCGGATTCATCAGTTAGTCAAGGCTGGTGACGTACAAGCGATCGCAGTTGAAACACTACAACGCAGTATTGATCGGCTGCTATCAACAACACAGTTAGGCATTACCCTCTCTAGTTTGGCACTGGGATGGATTGGCGAAAGCACAATTGTGGTGCTGGTAGGTGCGTGGCTGAAATCTTGGCCTTTACCAGAAAGCACAACTAAGTTCATCGCCCATTCGCTATCAATTCCCTTAGCCTTTTTTTTGGTAGCTTATCTGCAAATTGTCTTAGGGGAATTATGCCCGAAGTCACTGGCTTTGCTGTATTCTGAACAACTAGCGCGATTTTTAGGCCCTTCAGTTAAAGCCATCGTCCGTTTTTTCAGTCCCTTCATCTGGATTCTCAACCAATCAACTCGTTGTTTGTTACGCATTTTTGGCATTGAATACACAGGTCAAAGCTGGAGACCACCAGTTACCTCAGAAGAATTGCAGATGATCATTGCCACAGAACGGGAATCTATCGGTTTAGAACATTCTGAACGTCAACTCCTGAATAATGTCTTTGAATTTGGCGATGTCACCGCCCAAGATGTGATGATTCCTCGCAATGGGATTATTGCCTTACCCAAAGATGCTACCTTCCAGAATTTACTCCAGGAAATGACAGCTACTGGTCACTCCCGTTATCCCATCATTGGCGAATCTTTAGATGACATTCGCGGTATTGTTTACTTTCGAGACTTAGCCCAACCCTTGGCAATGGAGAAACTAACTTTGACATCCCATCTCCAACCTTGGATGCGTCCCGCCCGATTTGTGCCAGAAAACACACCCTTGAGTGAACTTTTGCCAATGATGCAACAGGAAAAACCCGCTATGGTCATCGTTGTAGATGAGTTTGGCGGGACTGTAGGGCTAGTGACCATTCAAGACGTGATTGGTGAAATTATTGGCAATACAGGGGAACCGGAAAACAGCGACGACTTGTTAATTGAAATTGTGGATCAAGACACATTTTTAGTACAAGCACAAATTAATCTCGAAGACCTCAACGAAGTATTAAATCTCAGTTTGCCTGTAGCTAGGGAATATCAAACTTTAGGCGGTTTTTTACTTTATCAATTGCAGAAAATGCCAACTAAAGGTGAAATCTTTTTATACGAAAATCTTCAGTTCACCATAGTCTCAATTTTCGGCCCAAGGCTACATCAAATCCAGGTGCAACGCTTACCGAGAGGATAAGGGCTTTTTGGCAAAGGCACAAAGCTGTCATATTTCCTCCCTACACCCCTATATCCCTGCACCCTTGCCGATAACCCCACTCTCTACTCCCGACTCCCCACGCCCTCAGCATAAGGCAGCGGATCTTTTAATCCCAATTCCTCAAAAGCCGCCAGCCGCAAGCGACAAGAATCACAAACTCCACAGGCCACATCACCACCGGTATAGCAAGACCAAGTTAAATGCCAAGGAACGCCTAATTTGTTACCAAGCTGGATAATTTCGGTTTTTTTCAGATTAACCAAAGGCGCAGCGATCGCAGTTGCATTACCTTCTCGTCCTTGTTTAGTTCCCAGGCGAAAAACTTCTTGCATTGCCTGGATGTAGTCAGGACGACAATCAGGATAGCCGGAATAATCCAAGGCATTTACACCAATGTACACGCGTTCAGCGGCGATCGCTTCTGCATAGCCCAAAGCAAAACTGAGAAATATCGTATTCCGTGCAGGTACATAAGTTACAGGAATATTTTCTGACATTTCTTCCAAAGAACGTGCTTGGGGAATATCGATTTTTTCATCTGTCAGTGCTGAACCACCCCATTTGCGTAAGTCAAAATTGACTACTTGATGTTCTTTTACCTCAGCCGTTTGTGCTACAAGCATAGCTGAGTTTAACTCTCGGCGATGTCGCTGTTGATAATCAAAAGAAATTGCGTAACACTCACAACCGTCTGCTTTGGCTTGATACAGTACAGTAGAAGAGTCTAATCCCCCAGACAACAAAATTACGGCTTTCATCTCGACTGCCAAATTTTTAGATTTTTCATTGCCAAATCATCATAATGAAAAAAGTTGAAGCCAGCCTGATGGCTTTATTTTTCTTCCATACTGTACCAGTTTATAAACTGGACTAATGTCTCAGTGTTAGTGTACATATTTTTGTAATTTTACTGACAAGAAAAACCTTTATTTACAACGTTTTAAGTTGGTAAATTTCCTGGTAGTCAATTACCCAATTAGCATTCCGGAATTTTCACTTAAAATTTAGTTTGTGTTTAAAGTTAATAAAAAAACACATTAGCTATTGTGCAAAAAGCAAAAAACTGATTGATTTAAAACTGAACGTAAAAAAGACAGCCAGATTGCGGGAACTATCGCAAACTTTGAAATTCTTCATAAACAGAGCCTCTATGTTACCATCTGGATGGTTTTAGACGGATCATAACTGGCTGTTCAGTATAATTGCCAACGGCCGCAGCGTCTCTAAATTTGGTGGTTGAGGAGAGAACAATAGTGCAAAATAGCATGTCAGTGGCAGAATCAAATTCATACACACAGCGCAATCAGCCACGACCGATTCGCGTAGGCGTAATCGGAGTGGGTAACATGGGACAACATCATGCCCGCGTATTGAGTTCAATGAAAGATGTTGAACTAGTCGGTGTGGCAGATATCAATGTTGAACGAGGCTTAGAAACTGCCAGCAAATACAAGGTGCGTTTTTTTGAAGATTATTGTGACTTGCTACCCCATGTGGAAGCAGTCTGCATCGCCGTACCTACTCGTATGCATTATGCTGTCGGCATTAATTGCCTATTAGCTGGAATTCACGTTTTAATTGAAAAGCCGATCGCTGCTAGTATTTCGGAAGCAGAATCTCTAGTCAATGCAGCAGCTGAATCTCAGTGCATTTTACAAGTAGGTCATATTGAGCGCTTCAATCCCGCATTTCAAGAACTCAGCAAAGTCCTGAAAACCGAAGAATTGCTGGCGCTGGAAGCTCACCGGATGAGTCCTTACTCAGATCGGGCAAATGATGTTTCCGTAGTACTGGATTTAATGATCCACGACATTGACTTAATGCTAGAATTAGCCGCCTCTCCAGTTGTGAAACTGACAGCAAGCGGGACTCGTGCTTTAGACTCTGGTTATTTAGATTACGTGACAGCCACCTTGGGATTTGCCAATGGCATTGTCGCTACTCTCACAGCCAGTAAAGTCACCCACAAAAAGATTCGACGCATTGTTGCCCATTGTAAAAACTCCTTCACGGAAGCAGATTTTCTCAAGAACGAAATTCTGATTCATCGGCAAACAACCACCAATTTAACTGACAATCGTCAGCTACTTTACAGACAAGATGGTTTGATTGAAAAAGTTTACACCACCAATATTCAACCCCTGAGCGCAGAACTAGAACATTTTGTCAACTGTGTTCACGGTGGTAATCAACCTTCCGTTGGCGGTGAGCAAGCTCTCAAAGCCCTCAGATTAGCCAGTTTAATTGAGCAAATGGCTTTAGAAGATAGAGTATTCAATCCATTAGACTGGCAATCTGAATCTAGAGTCCAATCCTTAACTTCCACAATCTAATAGTTCTGTTCAATTGAATACATAAAATACTTAGGGGCGTAATGATTGCGCCCCTAAAATTTTGCTGATGATCTCACCAGTAGGTACTGATCATAAGTAAAGTTTTAAGAAGATTAACGCTAGGTTAGGCAACCAAACTTGTGCCGTAATTTTAGGAATACACTCAATGCTTGAATGGATTACTAGTACGATCACTTCCTTGGGATACGTAGGAATTGCGCTGTTAATGTTCGTAGAGAACCTGTTTCCCCCGATTCCTTCAGAATTGATTATGCCACTGGCAGGATTTACCGCTAGGGCAACTCCAGACCGATTAAATATTCTTGGAGTCTTTTTTGCCGGACTTGTAGGTTCTGTAGCTGGCGCACTTGTATGGTACTATCCTGGTAAGTTTTTGGGCGAACAGCGCCTAAAAAGGTGGGCGGATAAGTACGGCAAGTGGTTAACCATATCCAGCAAAGATATTACCAAAGCAAAGCACTGGTTTGATTCTCAAGGTAGCAAAGCAGTGTTAATTGGTCGTCTTGTACCGGGAATCCGTACATTAATTTCAGTGCCAGCAGGCATTAGCGATATGCCTCTGCTACCATTTTTATTTTATACAACCTTGGGTAGTGCTGCCTGGGTAGGTTTGTTAACATACTCAGGGTATGTGTTGGGTAGCCAGTATGAACTTGTGGACAAGTACCTTGCCCCAGTATCAAAAATTGTGCTTGGGATTTTGGTATTGGCATTTGTGGTCTGGGTACTCAAGCGTAGGCGAAAACGGACTAGACGCTAAAATATACAACCCGAATTTAAATTTTATTTAAAGTTGGGGGGTTACATCTGGTAAAAATTCGCCTACACTATGCCAAATAATGCTGAATTTGCGATCGCCTAACTCAGCATTAGGCGTATTTGTAGCTACACTTGACGAAACCTAGAATTTCTGGTATCTCGCATGTTTGTATGTAAGATGAGCAAGTTAAATTTTGACAGTTAAGAAAGGACTAGGAGCTTTCATGACAGACCAACCTTCCGCCGCTACCCCAATGAATGCTGCTGCTATCCCTCTCAACCGGGTTTCAGCATCTACCCCAATTAATACTGCTACTCCTGTTAAAACTAATGGCAGTTCTGGTAAGGCCATTCTCAGTGTGGACTTAGGCAGAACATCAACCAAGACTTGTGTCAGCCGCGAACCCAATAATGTGGTTTTCATCCCCGCCAATGTCAAACAAATGTCAATGGAAGAAGTCCGGGGAGGTATTTTTGAAGCTCGTGCTACAGATCCTTTAATGGATTTGTGGATGGAGTATCAAGGCAGTGGCTATGCTGTCGGTCAACTAGCCGCAGATTTTGGCGCAAACCTCGGAGTTGGTAAATCTAAGGTAGAAGACGCACTGGCTAAAGTTTTGGCATGTGCTGGCTACTTCAAGCTAAAAGACGAAATTTCTATAGTGCTGGGTCTACCCTTCCTCTCTCTAGAGCAATTTGAAAAAGAAAAGGCGCAAATCATCAGTCAGCTGACTGGCCCTCACGTGATGAATTTTAGAGGCGAAAGTGTCTCTCTCAATATCAATAAAGTTTGGGTAATGCCTGAAGGTTACGGTAGTCTTCTCTGGTGTGAAGCTCAACCCAAAAAAGGTGCAGGCAGCCCCGACTTTACCAAAGTATCAGCTGCTATTGTCGATATTGGACATCAAACCATCGATTTGTTGATGGTAGATAACTTCCGCTTTGCTCGCGGTGCTTCTAAGAGTGAAGATTTCGGAATGAGCAAATTCTACGAAATGGTAGCTAAAGAAATTGAAGGCGCAGACAGCCAATCTCTAGCTCTTATTTCTGCTGTTAACAAACCCAGAGGAGAACGTTTCTATCGTCCCAAAGGCTCTAGTAAGCCTGCTAACCTGGATGATTTTCTCCCCAACTTGATTGAAATGTTTTCTCGTGATATTTGCAGCCGTGTCCTTGCTTGGCTACCTGAGCGTGTGACCGATGTGATTATCACAGGCGGTGGCGGCGAATTCTTCTGGGAAGATGTGCAACGTTTGTTAAAGGATGCTCAAATCAACGCCCATTTGGCTGCACCATCTCGCCAAGCTAACGCCTTGGGGCAGTATATTTATGGAGAGGCGCAATTATCCGCCGTTCGCGCTGCTAGGTCTTAAAGCCAATGTTCCAATGGTCAAAAAAAGTAGTTAAATCGGTGACGTTCAACCCAGAAGTTGCAGACGAAAGCTTGTTGTCGCTGGTAGAAAGCCATTTAGAGCCTCAACCAGACAAGACTTTTAGCGACCTCTGTAAAGAAGCCCTATGGCAATTTTTATGTGTCCCGGAATCTGTTAAACCTGCTTCCAAACCAATAGCCGCAGAGTCGGTTGAACAGAAAATCGATGAACTGCAACGCCAAGTGGCTGACCTAGAGGAACGTTTTTTCGCTAAAGAATCGAATCGTTTGGAGGCGATGGAACGCCATATTGTGCAACTCACGCAACAAATGGCGCATCTAGCCATTTTGGTTACAGAGCGATCGCAGATTATTCACCATCAGCCTCCAACTTCACCAGCGCCAGCGCCTGTAGTGTCAACAGTCCCAGCAATGGAAAAGGTTAACACTAGCCACCCTGCTACACCTCCAGAAGATGTTGACCCTGTGATTAGTCGTCTCAGTCAGTTTCTTGATGATTTTTAAGAGACGGTTTGAATTGTGAGTATTAATATTTTTGAGAAATCCTTAGTAGTGCAGACTATTAAGGATTATTAATTTTTAGCATGATGAGATTTACGCAGGTCTTCAGATCCCCGACTTTTTGAAGAAGTCGGGGATCTAAATTTTGAGTGGACTTGAACGATTAGCCAAGAAATAAATTTATTGGCTAGCTATGGCGATCAATTATTTTCTTTCTTGCTGAGTTTGGTTTATTATCGCTGGTACTAAAGTTTTGACTAACCCAGTTATTGCCATAATCAAAGTCGCAGTTCCTCCCATCAACAAGGAAGTTAAAAAGGTTGCTGCAAGAATAATTTCTGTCGGACTGTAGCCGTCACGTATCCAAGCAGAAGGATTTTCAATTGTTGAAGAAGATACTGGAATTAACTGTGAAGTTTGGGTAGAAGCTTGGGGGTTAGTGGAAGTTGTTAGGGAAGTATTCATGGGGCGAACCTAAGTGAAATTTGCTGTTTTCATAGTATTTCTGCCTTTAAAGCCGGAGATTCCTGAGAAATAGAGACAAAGTAGAAGCAAGGTGTAATATAAGTAGAATCAAGCAAAGTTTTGTCAGGCTGGCTATGCAATGGAATGAGTTTTTACGACAAGAAGCTGTTACTCATGAGTTATCCCCAGAGCAAACAGCAGCCTTTTTAGTTCGCTTGAAAGTTGAAAACATAGATAAGGGTGAAGCAAAACTAGCAAGCGATATTGATATTGGTGAGGAAGCCTTCACAAAGCGCATGGCGCAGGTGTATAAAAAATTCGCTCAGAGTTGTCCTGAGTTAGCCACCTCTAAACGCGGAAAACTGCAAATATTAAAGGCTTACCTGACAAAAAAATATAATGGTGTTCCCAATACTCCTCAGATAACAAAAGAAATTCATCATAATATTCCCTTCAGTGGCGTGGTGGAGTTTGTTGGACGAGAAACGGAATTGCAAAACCTCCATCGTTTGTTGCAAGAAAATCAACAGGTAGCCATTGCGGCGATCGCGGGGATGGGTGGAGTCGGGAAAACAGAACTAGCTTTGCAATATGCCAATTTGCACCTCGTCACTTATCAAGGCGGAATTTGCTGGTTGTCTGCATTGCAGGATGTGGGGGTGCAACTGGTGGATTTTGCTCGTAATAAGCTGCTATTGAACATCCCAGATGATTTAGATTTAGTTGCGAGAGTGCAATACTGTCTCACAAAATGGCATGAGGGTGAGGTTTTACTGGTAATTGATAACGTCACTAACTATCGAGAGGAAGTTAGATGTTATTTAGAGTCTGTTCCGGCGCGGTTTAAGCAGTTAATTACCACGCGGGAGAAATTACAACCGCCGATAGTGCGATTAGATTTAGATGTGCTGACACCACTGGCGGCGATGCAGTTATTAAAATCGATAATTGGTAGGGAAAGACTGCGACGTGAACCGTTAGTTGCGAGAAGACTTTGTAAATGGTTGGGATATTTGCCACTGGGTTTGGAATTAGTCGGGCGTTATTTGTTAGGTGATGAGGAGTTATCCCTAGCGGAAATGCTGCAAGACTTGGAAAATGAGCGTTTAAAGAATCTGGCTTTAGATGAAGCTCAACCGGAAATGACTGCTAAGTTGGGTGTTGCTGCTGCGTTTGAGTTGAGTTGGCGACGGTTGCGAGAAAATGCTCAACGTTTAGGCTGTGTTTTGAGTTTATTTGCCTTAGCTCCGATTCCTTGGCAGTTGGTGGAGGGTGTAACAATAAATAATGAGGCTCAAGATTGGAAAAAAGCCAGACGTGAGTTGTTACAGTTACATTTACTCCAGTCCAAAGGTGAGGGAATTTATCAACTGCATCCCCTGTTGCGGGAGTTTTTTAAAGATAAGTTTGAAGGTTTAGAGCAGAAAGAGGAATTTAAGCGATCGTTTTGCGAGGTGATGGTAGGAGTTGCGAAAGATAGTCCTGCAACTCCCACGCTTGAGCAAATAAAAGATGTTGCTCCGAAAATACCTCATCTAGCTGAAGTAGCAAACAATCTCATTCAGTATGTCAGTGATGATGATTTATTTTGGGCATTTGTTGGCAACGCTTGGTTTTACAATGGTCAAGGATTGTATGACAAAGCAGCACCTTGGTATGAGCAGTGTCTAGAAATCACTAAACAACGCTTGGGAGAGGAACATCCATCTGTCGCCGCTAGCCTCAACAACCTAGCAGCACTCTACAAATCCCAAGGCAGATACCCCGAAGCCGAACCCCTTGACATCCAAGCTTTAGCACTCACGCGCAAACTGCTGGGAGAGGAACATCCATCTGTCGCCACTAGCCTCAACAACCTAGCAGGACTCTACGAATCCCAAGGCAGATACACCGAAACCAACCCCCTTTACATCCAAGCATT
>JAGKSW010000121.1 GCA_018993265.1 Nostoc sp. TH1S01 | reverse complement strand
CTTCTTGCTGTTTAAGGTAAACAGTTATCAGTTATCAGTTATCAAATAAATAATCACTGTTTACTGTTAACTGATTAACTAACGCTCAAATCTTGAAACATCGCTGTACTGAGGTAACGTTCACCAAAGGAAGGCTGAATCATCACAATCAAACGACCAGCATTTTCTGGTCGTTTTGCTACTTGCAATGCAGCACACAAAGCCGCACCTGAAGAAATCCCAGATAATAAACCTTCTTCTTTAGCTAAACGCCGCCCATAAATCATGGCTTGGTCATCGCTAACTCTGATAACTTCATCCACCAATTCCAAGCGCAGTACATCGGGGACAAATCCTGCACCGATACCTTGAATTTTGTGCGCGCCTGCTTCACCACCAGAAAGAACAGGGCTATTGCTGGGTTCAACTGCGATCGCCTGTAAACTCGGTTTACGTTGTTTCAATACTTCGGCAATTCCGGTAATTGTCCCGCCAGTACCAACGCCAGCAATTACAATATCTACTTCCCCGTCTGTATCTTCCCAAATTTCTTCGGCGGTGGTTTCGCGGTGAATTTTGGGGTTAGCTGGGTTGCGGAACTGTTGCAGCATATATGCGTCGGGTGTGTTCGCCACGATTTCCTCGGCTTTGCGAATTGCACCCCGCATTCCTTCCGGGCCTGGTGTCAATTCTAATTTTGCACCATAGGCTCTCAGCATCGAGCGCCGTTCTTGGCTCATGGTTTCTGGCATAGTTAAAACTAGGCTGTAACCACGGGCGGCTGCGACCATCGCCAGGGCGATTCCGGTATTCCCAGAGGTTGGCTCGACTAAAACAGTTTTACCCGGTTTAATTAAACCCTCGGCTTCGGCTGAATTGATCATACTTACCCCAATCCGGTCTTTCACAGAAGCGGCTGGGTTCATACCTTCTAGTTTGGCAACTATCCGAGCGACTGCTCCTTCTGCTTGCGGAATTTTATTTAGTTGAACTAAGGGAGTTCTACCGATAAGTTCTGTGACATCATTAGCAATTCGCATAAATTAACTCCTAAAACCTTTAATTTTATAGCAGCATATTTACTTATAACAATCTTGTTGAGGTAATTGCTGAGATGAGCGATCGCCAAAACTATTTACTCTCACTAAAGCATAAATATGTAACTCCAAGAAATAATTTTGGTTAATTTACACCTGAATTCGTATTTTCTACTACCATTGTCCTAAAATTTAACTTTTTGAGTATTGTGAAATACTAAAATTCATTTTGTTTATTGAAACTTAATTGGCTTACTTCTGTCTAACAAAGCATGATGATAAAGATTCCCTTCATATTTTTCCCTAATCCAATAACTAAAACAACTGCCTATTTAACAATTTGACCAAATATCTAAATTTCGCCATATAAACCTCTAAAATATAGATTAAATACAGTAATTATCTTAATCCATCAAATATTGATATTTCGGATTTATTTAATTGAATTTTCAATTACTTTTAGTTATTTAAGCTATGCAATCTTAATCTTGAGTACAAAATTTATTCATCAAAACTTATCAAAAAAAATAGTTTTTAATGTTAGCCAGTCTAGCTTTGAGGCTGAGTGCAGCAATCCCCGAACCCCACCTCAGCAATACTAGTCCCTTTGCCCGAAAATACTAGACCCCATTCCCGAAAAATTTTTGAAAACCTTGTACAGCAATTATTTTAGGTTTTGAGTACAACTTTAATCAATTTAATAAACTTAACCTACACCAACTAAACAGGTGTTGAAAAAGTCGGCTGATATAAAACATATAGGATTTACGCAGAGATTCCCCTCTACCCCCCGAAGTTTTCTAGCTTGCTAGCGAATTAGGGGGGACTTCTTAACTCCCACATTGTTGGTTGAGAAAGCGTTAAGTCTACAGGTATAAAAATAGAATTTTTATAAAACCGATAATTAGTCACCAGCTAATAGCTAGTGTCTTTTAATAGACCAAAAACTAGTATTTCTTAGTTATTGAATACCGATAAAACTTTAAGGAAACTATATACAACTCTCTTATCTAGCCCCTAACCTCTAACCTCTAGTCTCTAGATTCTACCTCAAGGATGAAAGTCAAACTTCTAAATGTTCTCACGGTTTGCCTAGTAACATTAATAGTAATTTCTCCAGCAATGGTAGTCCTGAAAGTAGTTTGGGAAAAACATGGAGAGTTAGTTAAGGCACAGAATTCAACTTGTGAAGTAAATAAGATTAACGAAGTAAATCAAGCCTTAGATCCTGCGGCTGCAATTACTAATTACTCGCCACATCAGGCTAGCGTCAATTATTGCGATCACAACGTCGTGAACGAACCGCTAACTACTGATTTTGTATATAAAGCTGCCATTATCTTGCAATGGTTTATCTTGCTAACCCCAGTTTGTATCGGGTTAGGAATTCTTGTATACGACAGGTATCTAGTTTATCGCGCTGCCGTATTTCAAGAACAAGTAGAAATGCTAGAAAGACTTTGGCAACAAAGTATCGAAAAATAATCACTTCACGTTACAAAATAACAAAACATCATGACAGAAGAACGGCAAGCACAATATTTTGATTTAATCGATAAATTACTGCAATGTCCTAACGGTCAAGAACCAGAAATTTTAGAAGCCCATTCAGAATTAATTGATGCTAACTTCGTAGAAGCAATAGCTAGAGTTGCAACTATGTTTGCTCACGAAGGTAATCAAGATGGCGCACAATTTCTATTTCATGTAGCGCGTGAGCTTGCTAAACAATTAGGCTTATACCCAGATTTAAAAAATTCCGAAGCTGCAACATCTGAAGTGCCAAATAAGGAGTAATCATGCTACTGACGGCAACTGATGCTGGACATATAGCGTTAGAGTTTCTCTTAGCAGACTGGAATATTCGTGACGAATACCGAGAGTGGTTTACTATTATAAAATCACGTTTAGTTGGCGAGTATTGGTACATTGTAGAATTAGGTGTAGAAGGCTTTCCTGATCGATGGTTTATTCAAGTCTACGATACAGGAGAGTGCGATCCAAACTATACCTTTATTTCTCCGATCAGTGGTAAAGAGGGATTTTCTGACATTTGTGATTTACCTGAAATGGTTGCTGAAGTATTAGTAGCAGAGCGAAAATCTCGATAATAAACCCGATTATCTAGAAAATTTATAAAAATTTCGGAACATTTATATCCCCGACTTCTTCAAGAAGTCGGGGATATTAGTCTTTATTAAATAAATGATTTTTATATAATATTTAACAATATTATGCAACATAAATCACACTTTATGTCATGCTTGGTTGACAAAGATATGTTATATTAAATAGCGTGATGAACGCTACAGAAATATCAGTTAAAATGATTACTGAAGATATCATCGCTACAGAATTCAAAAGAATTGTCAGCGAGTATTATCCAAAAGTTGGAGAACTACTAGACGGGTGTCATGTGAAAGTGATTACCTGTTTTTGGGGAAGGCCTCCTAGACGTTTGCAATACATAGGTATTTATTGCTCTGAGGAAATGCTGCCTTATGTAAAACAACAACAAAGAATACTCAGAGACATAGCAGACAATATGGGATTAGTACAAGTAGTTTGTATGAACGCTAAACGCTTAATTCGAGATCCCAAATCGAAGCTAAAAGAGACCGATCCGCGCTTGTGGTTGGAGTTGCAAATGGTAGCAACCTAAAAATAGCAAACAATGAAAATTGGACTTTTCTGCAATTACGAAAATCATCACAAAAATCCCCGCCGCGCTATTTTTGAGCAAGTTGCCTTAGTCAGACAAGCCGAAAGCTTAAACTTTGCCGAAGCTTGGGTGAGTGAACATCATTTTAGTGAAGTCAATCTCAGTTCTTCGATGCTGGTATTGATGGCACATCTAGCTGGTGTTACCTCAACAATTAAATTAGGCACAGCGGCGGTTTTACTTCCCTTTCACAATCCGATTCGGGTAGCAGAGGATATTGCTACCTTGGATAATTTGTGCAATGGCAGATTATTATTTGGAGTTGCTAAAGGCGGGCCATTTCCCCAGCAAAACAAACATTTTGCGATTTCGATGGGAGAATCTCGCGCCAGAATGTTAGAGGCAGTAGCATTGATTCAAAAGCTGTTATATGAAAATGAAGTTTCATTTCATGGGCAATATTATCACTGCGATCGCCTCACCGTTCACCCCAAACCTTTGCAACAGCAAATTCCGGTATACATAGCCAGTGGTGATGATACAAGCATAGAATACGCGGCTAAAAATTCCTTTAGCTTGATGGGCGGGCCACCCTTTGCGCTAGAGAGATTGAAAAAGACCCTCAGCCAATATCGAGATATTAATCCTAGTGGTGCAGATAACTTTGTCTTAGCGCGTTTCTTTTTTGTTGGCAAAACCAACGAAGCCGCCCTCAACGAAGCAATGCCTTTCATCCGCCAATTTAGCCAAAAAATGAAAGCTAATTCGGCGTTAGTAATGCAGAATAGTTCCACTAACAACGGCCATAAAGCATTTGACCGCACAAACATTTGTTTTGACGAAGACTATTTGATTGAAAATTCAATCATTGGAGATGTTATCACTTGTCGAGACAAAATCAAAAAATTCCAAGACGAATTGAATCTAGGTACATTAGCACTCAAACCCGCGTCGTTTGATATGCAAAAAAACATCGAGAGTTTGCAGTGCTACAACCAAGAGGTACGCAATTATGTCTAAATTAAACCAGCTTCCACCCGATGATTTACCGCCAGTTAAGGTAACAAAAGAGGATGGAATGCTGCACTTAGAGTTAGAGCAATCGATTGGGCGATGTTTTTATCAGAGTTGCGATCGCATCACTCAAGCCTTACTCAATAATTGTCAGTGGTATTTAACTGATAAAAACACGAAAGTGTTATTAGTAATTGATTGCCCTGACATCGTATCTTACTGGCATATAGTCAGCAATATTCCCCAGCTAGGTAATAGATTAGAAAGATTTACAACTAACGCCAAAATCAAAGTTTATCCTCCCTTTGGGAAAGGTGAGCCGTTAGAAATCAGTGTGCATGAAATCTCTGCTTATCGAGATTGGTTGTAAATTACAAATACAATTTGTTAAACCCAGTTTTTCTATAAAAAGCTGGGTTTTTATTTATAATTAATCAATCCAACGCCAGCGAGATAACGGTTATGCTCTCCCCCGATCTCAAAAATGCGTTACCTAGCACTGATGAACTGTCATGCTCAGACGATACACCAGTGGATAACGAAGACCAAAACTTACTGCCCAACATTTTATTATTTTTACTCAACACTATTTGGGCAAATCGCCAAGATTGGTACTTTGGTGTAGATATGGCAGTTTATCATACCACTGGAGTTAACCCCAGAGTGCCAGTAGTGCCAGATGCGTTTTTGAGCGTGGGAGTAGAACGGAGAAAAGGTGGTAAGTCACGCAAAAGTTACGCCGTCTGGGAAGAAAACGAAGTAGTTCCCATTTTGGCAATAGAAATGGTGTCTCATACACCAGAAGAATACGACGCTAAAATGCTAATCTATGCCAAACTCGGCGTACTGTACTACGTAATTTACAATCCCGAATATTGGCGACGCGACCAACATCAACCTTTTGAAGTGTATAAGTTGGTGGATGGTAACTATCAATTACAAATAGGTGAACCTTTCTGGATGTCAGAAATCGGTTTAGGTATCGGCAGATATCAAGGTGCAGTTGGTGGCATTCCGCAAGAATTACTGTCTTGGTATGATGAACGGGGTAAACGTTACCTCACAGCAGAAGAGAAAGCCGAACAGTTGGCGCAGTATTTGCGCTCCCTTAGCATTGACCTTGATAATTTACCTAGTCAATAACAGGCGATCGCACTTAATCTCATAACTATAATCTACAACTACAACTGTTGTTCAGGAATCATAATAATAAATTCTGTGCCTATGCCAGGAATCGATTTGCACTCTAATTGACCTTGATGAGTTTCAACAATAATTTGATAGCTAATAGAAAGACCTAAGCCTGTACCTTTACCAACTGGTTTTGTAGTAAAAAATGGGTTAAATATTTGTTGGATTGTTTTTTCATCAATTCCAATTCCATTATCACTAACCTTAATGGAAATCCAGTTATTTATTAATTCGGTAGTAATCTTAATAGTAGGTGCAAAATTTGAGGTTTGAGGTGTATCTAGCTCTGCTGTTTGATAGTGACTCTGCTGAGTATCATCTATTTTTTGCTCTAAAGCATCAATAGCATTGCTAATAATATTGATCAATACTTGATTAAGTTTACCTGCATAACAAGCTACCCTTGGTAAATTGCCATATTCTTTAATAACTGTAATTTCTGGGTAATTGAGTCGAGGCTTTAATCGATTTTGCAGAATCATCAAAGTACTATCAATACCTTCATGAATATCAACCTTTTTCACTGCTGCTTCATCTAAGCGGGAGAATGTACGTAAAGAGCGCACAATTTCGCTGATACGCTGGCTCCCAATTTCCATAGAATTTAGAACTTGGACAAAATCTTTTTTGATGAAGTCTAAATCTATTTTTTTGATTTTGTCAGCTATGTGTAGAGATGGATTTGGATAAGTTTCTTGATAACATTTTAGTAGTTCTAAAATTTCACTAGCATATTGAGTAACATAGTTAATATTGCCGTAAATAAAATTTACAGGATTATTGATTTCATGGGCAATACCAGCTACTAAAACTCCTAAAGCAGACATCTTTTCAGATTCTACTAATTTACTTTGCATAGCGCGTAACTTTTTTAACGTTTCTTCCAAATCTCGGCTTTGTTCTTCTAAAATTCTTTGTGACTCACGCAATTCATCAATTACTTTGAGAAACAAAGCCTCTTTTTTTTCATTGGTTTCCTCTAATGCAATTCTTAAAGATTCAGAGCGGTCTAGTTTTTTCTGGAGAATGCGATTAGCTTTTTCCAGTTCTTTAATTCTTTGCTCATAATCTAATTGCATGATTGTTTAATGCATTCCTATCAAAAGAGTTACGAAAGTTTCATGATGCAGTCTAGTTTCGCCGCCACCATTTAACGGAGAAATTTCACCATGAGTATAAAAACCACAGCCCGGAATCTCTGCTGTTAAAAATTCTTGAGCAATTTGATATTCTTCGATTGTGCGCGTACCTAGCAACAGACGACGCGCTGCACAAGAAAAAAATAAAGCTGCATCTGGCTGTTTACCAGGATAATTGTTTAACGCATTGGTAATTGATATTTTTGCAGCATCTAAAATATCATTACGGCTGGCTTGTGCTATTTGCACAAAAACATCTGTTGGGATTTCCCCTAAAAAAGTAATGCTGCCTGTTTCGGGATTATAAACACTAGGCGCACGCATATAAAATTCTTCTGTTTCTGATTCAAATACCGCTAAAGGATATTCCCCAGAAGGAGGCAAACCACCTAAATAATGATGATAGAAATCTAATGAAGGTTTATGATCAATTTCATAAAGAATATTTTTATCTACCTTGGTAACTTTGCCTTTTTTACCCAAAGGATGCCAACCACTAGATACTCCTTGAGAAAACAAGAAGTTACCAGAAAATATCAATACGGGAACAGCGTCATTCAAAATCTCTGTTTGAAAAAATTGATAAGTCTTTTCAAATTTCCACTGATCAGCAGTTAATCCACCAAAAATAGGAGTATCTTTCCCCAACGCTAGTTTTAATCCTTCTACAATTGCTACGCCATCAACTGTTAAACTTTCAGGGAAAGTCAAGCATAATTGAGAACTCGCGTGATTTTTAATTTTGGACTTTGCTTGTTCTATTGCTTGTTTAGTCGCTAAGATTGGGTTTTGCGATAAGTTTCTACCTAATCCTGCATAAATTTCAATTTCATCAGCACAAAATAGCATCAAAGCTATAGAATCTTGCTGGAACTTTAACAATGAAGAAATTTCGGCATCGGTAGTACCACCAATTAATTCTATTCCAGGAAAAGCTTGCACAATTTCTTGCAATATGAGTGCATAATCAAAATCGATTGCGGCAAATAAAATACCAGCTTGAGGAAGTTTACCGTTTAAATTATCTTGACATTGCTCTAGAACTTCAGTAATCGCTGCTAAAGAATCGGGGTCATTACTATGGCCAACTACTACATTCAACATATATATCTGGTCTGGGATTTTTCTACCGTGAATTTATTATTCCCAAACCAGATTGCTTTATTTAATCAAGCTGACAAGCAATTTATTCAGATTATTGGGACTTACGCATAGGTAAGTAGTTGGACAAAATTAAATTCATTCGTGGAAGCAGGGAACAGGAAACAGGGAACAGGGAACAGAAAAACAATGTGTGTAATTAATTCTGTCTTGGTACTTAACGGAAAATTGGACTACAGACAAGAACTTCAGAGCGTTCTTGGATATTTCCTCAGTATGTAAGAATTACTTAAAAATTTTTAGAAATTTGTACATAGGCTTTTGTATAAACTAAGGAGGGAGCCTTGTTGCGAGGTATTTGATGACACTGGATTTGCAGAAGTTTTACCAAGCGTGCAACCCTAGCAAGACCTTGGCGGTGGAAAACGCTGAGGATCGTAAATATTATATTGATTTCTCCTCAGTGCGTGGTGGCAGGATTATTGAGGAGCTAAAAGAAAATATTACGTTTTTTTCGCCACATGAGCCGACTTGCGAACTATTTACCGGACATATCGGCTGTGGTAAATCTACAGAACTGCTCAGACTCAAAGCTGAATTAGAAGAAGTAGGCTACCAAGTGGTATATTTTGAGTCTAGTCAAGACTTAGAAATGAGTGATGTTGATATTGGTGATATTTTACTGGCGATCGCACGTCGCGTGACGGAAAGTCTCGACGCTCTCGAAAAACAACTCAAAATTCCTGAACCCAAAGGTTTAAAGAAAATTATCGAAGGCGCAGCCAAACTCGTTCAGGTAGAACTTGAATGGTCGGCAGAGTTCACAATTGGGATTGGTAAAATTACCGCGAAGGCCAAAAATAGTCCAGAATTTCGCAGCAAATTACGCGAATATCTTGGCCCTCGTACCAAAAGTATTTTAGATGTGATTAACGAAGAACTCATCGAATCTGCGATCGCCAAATTACAGCAACATGGCAAAAAAGGATTGGTGGTAATTGTTGATAATCTCGATCGCCTCGATACTGCACAAAAACCTTGGGGACGACCCCAACCAGAATATCTCTTTGTGGATCGGGGTGAACAGTTACGTCAACTCAAATGCCATGTTGTGTACACAATACCTTTATCGTTGCGCTTTTCTAACGATATCGAAAGATTAACTCAGCGATTTATGGTAGATCCCAAAGTACTACCAATGGTTCCAGTACAACAACGTGATGGGACTGTTTGTGCAGAGGGTATGTATCTCCTCAAACAAATGGTATTGGCGAGAGCATTTCCTGATGTCCCAGAAGCACAACGTCTGGATTTGATTCCAGAGATTTTTGATCACCTCGATACTTTAGAAAGGCTGTGCTGTGTGAGTGGTGGTCATGTCCGAGAATTACTCAGACTGCTCTATGACTGGATTAAAAAGCAAAGACGCTTACCTTTAGGACGTGATGTTTTAGAAAATGTGATTAAGTATCGTTGCAATCAAATGACCTTGGCAATTTCTGATCATGAATGGGAATTGCTGCGTCAAGTGGGAAAAAACAAGAAAGTCAACGGTGATGAAGGTTATCGCAGTTTGGTACACAGCCGATTTGTGTATGAATATTGCGATCGCGATGGTTTTTGGTTTGACCTGAATCCAATTTTGGCAGAAGCGCCGGGGTTAAAATTATGAGCGAATTGTACCGACTCGAAACAGATAACGAAAATTCTTTACAAGAATTAAATTGGGCGATCGCAACTTCTGGAGGCGAATTTTCGCTGATTTTGGCACTGTGTAACGCTACGAGTGTCAGAAGACGGTTGATGCAAACTTTGCAAGCATCCAGCGAAGTGGAAATTCAAGAAATAGTTTTAGATAAATCAGTTAAAACCATTTACCAAACTATCCAAAATAGTATTCGCCAACCGCATCCCCAAGCGTTAGTCGTCTCTGGTTTAGAGTCGGTCAATAACCTCGAACAAGTTTTAATTACAGCCAACCAAGTCAGAGAAGAATTTCGCAAAAATTTTCACTTTCCTTTGGTGTTATGGGTGACAGATGAAGTCTTGCAAAAACTCATCCGCGTCGCACCCGATTTACACAGTTGGAGTACGACAGTTGAATTTGCGATCGCCAGTGCTGATTTAATTAATTTTATTGAGCAAACAGCCGATGAAATCTTTACTAGAGTTTTAGCTGCGGGTGCGGGGAGATATCTTGATCAAGTTGCACTCAATTTACAAATTGGTTCGTCTCGTCGGGTGGAGTTAGAAGCCGCAGCCAATGAATTACAAAATCGTCGCTTGAGTCTTTCTTTAGAACTCGAAGCCAGCTTGGAATTTATGCTTGGTCGAGCTACTGCTAACTTTATGGAAGAGTCTCGACAACATTACGAGCGCAGTTTAGCACTGTTTGAACAAACTGATCAATTCTTAGAACGTCGTGCTGCTGTACTTTATTCCTTGGGTGTATGGTGGAGTACATTTGCTGTGCTGCATCTCCCCGAACAAGAAAGTTCTCGTACTATTTCTACTGAATATTATCAAAAATGTATTGCAGTCTTTGAGCAAGCAAATCGTCAAGACTTAGTAGCCAAATTCATCAACGCCTTGGGAGTAGTTTTGCAACAACTCCAGCGTTGGGAGGAATTAGAAGCTGTAGCCAACAAAGCCTTAACGTTGCATCAAATTTATGAGCATCCGTTGAAACTCGCAAGAGCTTATGGTTTCAAAGCCGAGGTAGCACTGGCAAAATCAAGGCCAGATACAGCCAAAGCCGCTGCTGAACAGGCGCTAAGTTTGCTCGATAACTATCAAAGAAATATACAGCAGCCAGTTAGTGAAGAAACTAAGGCAGATTTGGAATGGGAAAACTCCTATCATCGTGGTTGGTACTTGTTTGCATTGGGGCGATCGCAAGTTGCACTCAACCAACCAGAATTAGCATTGCAAACCTTAGAAACTGCCAAAACTGACACTAAAGCTCAATATGATCCAGAGCTTTACATTGGTATTTTAGCCCAATTGCGCGACAACTATTTTAAAAAAGGTGAATATTTAACAGCATTTAATATTAAGCAATATCGGCGTTCTATTGAACAACAATATAGTTATCGCGCCTTTATTGGTGCGGGTAGGTTGCAACCACAACAGCAAGTAAATAACCCCGCCTTAGCATTAGCTGAAAAATCAGATACAGTCGCGCAAGAAATTGCTGCATCTGGGAGACAACCCGATATAAAGCGTTTAATTGAACGCATGGGTCGCCCTGATCATAAACTGACAATTATTCATGGACAATCTGGTGTAGGTAAAAGTTCAATTTTGCAAGCTGGGTTAATTCCTGCTTTAAAACAAAAGCCAATTGGAACGCGTGATGTTTTGCCTGTTTCACAGCAAGTTTATCCAGATTGGTTGAGGGAGTTAGGAGATAGAGTGAGTGAGGCGATCGCTAATTTAACTCCTTTCGCTCTCAAACCTTACGAAGGCGAAGAATTACCTATTTTTACTGATGATAAATCTATCTTAGAGCAATTTGTCAAACATGATGATTATAACTTATTAACAGTCTTAATATTTGACCAATTTGAAGAATTTTTCTTTGTTTACAAAGACCCAGCTAGTAGAAAACCATTTTATGAATTTTTACGCGAATGCTTAGATATTCCCTTTATTAAAGTCATTCTATCCTTGCGCGAAGATTACTTGTATTACCTGTTGGAATGTAACAATCGACTAGCTGATTTTGAAGTAATCAACAACAATATCCTCGACAAAGATATTCTTTATTATTTAGATAACTTCTCCCCAAAAGATGCAAGAGCCGTTATCCACATCCTGACAGCTAAAACCCCATTTGTTTTTGAACCATCACTCGTAGATGAATTAGTCAAAGATTTAGCCAGAGACTTAAAAGAAGTTCGCCCAATTGAGTTGCAAGTTGTCGGAGTGCAACTCCAAACCGAAAGAATTACCAAATTAGAACAATATCAACAACAAGGCCCCAAAGAAAAATTTGTCGGACGCTTTTTAGCAGAAATTGTTCAAGACTGCGGGATTGAAAATGAGCAGATAGCTAAATTAGTGCTATACCTACTCACAGATGAAAACAACTTGCGTCCTTTAAAAACTCGCGCCGATTTAGAATTAGAATTAGAAGTTCAACCTGAAAAACTCGACTTAATTTTAGAAATATTAATCAAATCTGGACTAATATTTAAAGTCCCCGCAGTTCCCGCAGACCGCTATCAACTAGTACATGATTATTTAGTACCCTTTGTTCGCCAACAACAATCAGAAAGATTAATTAAAGAACTAGAAAAAGAGCGAGAGCAACGAAAGTTAACTGAAGCCAAATTAAACGAAGTTCTCCAACAACAACTACTAGAAGCACGTCGCGGTTTACTATGGAAAGTATCATTAGGTGCTATATCTGGGGGACTGGCAATATTCTTGCCACTGATTTTAATTAGTTGGAACAACGCCCAACTCATCACCATAAGTACTGAAGCAAAAGGGTTGCTCAAATCAAATCAAGACTTAGAGGCACTAGTAAAAAGTTTAAAAGCAAGTAAACAATTACAACAATGGTGGTCAATTGGTGTTAAACCTGAAACCAAAATACAAGTAACGACCACGCTACAAGATATAGTTTACACAATAAAATTACGTAATACTTTAGAGGGTTATAACGATAATGTTACTTGTGTATATTTTAGCTCCGATGGTCAAAAATTAGTTACTGGAAGTGCAGATGGCACAATAAAACTTTGGAGTATAAATGGCAAAGAAATCACAAGTTTCAAAGCTCATGAAAAGAAAATTACTGGTATTAGCTTCAGCCCAGATAGTAACAAATTTGTATCAATTAGTGAGGATAAAACTCTCAAACTCTGGAGTCTAAATGGGACAGAAATCCAACAATTTAATGGTCATCAAGAAGAAATTACTAGCGTGAGCTTTAGCCCAGATGGTCAGAATATTATTTCTAGTAGCAAGGACTGGACAATTAAACTCTGGAGTCTAGATGGTAGGGAAATTCAAAACTTTGCTCGGCATAAAGGTAGTGTCTCCAAAGTAGCTTTCAGTTCAGATGGCAGCCAAATTGCCTCTGCCAGCGAGGACAAAACCATAAAACTCTGGAGTCTGAACGGTAAAGAGATTAAAACAATTAATAATAAGAGTAACTTGAAAAGTGTTTTTTTTAACTCTAATGCTCAAACTCTTATCTCATTGGATGATTCTCAAATTAAAATTTGGCGGTATGATGGCACTTTATTATCTCCCAAATATATATATCCGCGAGTTGAAAACTACTTTGCCGATCCGAAATTAATTAGTCTCAGCCCTAATGGTCGAGTTATAGCTTCTACTTTTGATAGATACAACTTTGTACAGGTGGAACCCTGGGATAGTCAAAGCTCATGGTACAGAGGTAATATATTCAAGTTGGAAGGACATAGAAACAATATTACTGGTATAAGTTTTAGTCCTGATAGCAAGTTATTTGCCTCTGCCAGTGAGGACAAAACTGTGAAACTCTGGAGTCTGGAAAATCAGGATTGGAAAACTTTTGATAATAGTGAATCAACAAAATTGATTTTTAGCCCAGACGGCAAGTTAGTTGCTTCTATTAATGATGAGTATAATTATTACACCAGCAATTTCTACTCAAAAGTACAACTATGGCAGCGCAATGGTACTTTGAGGGCAACTTTGAAAGGACGTAATTCAGCAATTAGTTTCGATACCAAAAATCAAATTTTAGCCTCTGCTAGTCAGGATAATATAGTGCAACTGTGGCGGCAAGATGGTAATTTAATCAAAACTCTCCAAGGTGAGCTTGTTGAAGGTAGTTTTAGCAATGATGGGCAAATACTTGCTCTGATTCAAAATGACAATACAGTACAACTATGCACAAGTAATGGAAAGGCAGTTGCAACTCTTAAAGGCCACAAAGCTAATATCCATGAGATTAGTTTTAGCCCAGATGACAAGACCCTGGCAACACGCAGTCAAGATAATACTATCAAACTGTGGAGATTGGATGGTAGCCTCATCACAACCATAAAAGAAAAGAATGAAAATTATAATTTTAATTTATCTAGACAGAATAAAAGTATAGGTTTTAGTCCTAACGGCAAAAGATTGGTTATTTGGAACGCCGATAACACTGTAAAATTTTTGCATCAAGATGGTAAAGTAATTAAAAATATTAGGTCTGATATGCCTATATCCGTTACTTTCAGTCCTAATGGTGAAACAGTAGCTATTAAAAAAGGAGATTATGGTGATATACAGTCGATAGAAATCTGGCGAATTGATGGTACTTTGCTTACAACTTTGAAAAAACAAAACAAAACAGAGTACATAGATGTCGAAGGTTTTACTTCTGATGGTCAGATAATAATTACAAAAAATAACCAGGATGATAAAGTCAATTTTTGGAGTCTTGATGGCTCCTTAGTTTCAACTTTTGATAAAAAACTAAGTAGTTTTAGTCCTGATTACCAAAAATTAGTCAGTTTTGAGGGAAATAATACAGTAAAAATTTGGCATCGCAATGGCAAATTGCTCAGTAGTTTTCAAATAAAAACAGAAAGGTTTAGTCTAGATCCCTATAATAGTTATCCAAAAATTAGTTTTAGCCCAGATAGTCAAACCTTAGCTATACAGACGAATGAGCATACTCTAGAAATCTGGCGAATTGATGGGAAATTCCTTAAAATTATCCCTAATCTAAGTAATCCAGAAGTTGAAAGATTTAAATCTTTTGAACTCTATCAGCATATCAGTTTTAGTAACAATGGTCATACCCTAGCTATTCGCACAGGTGAGAATACTGTAGAACTATGGAAGCTTGATGGCAAGGGAATGACAAAATTACCTTCGCTGAATATTCATTACAGCAAGAGTAATTGGGTAGCACAAGTGAAGCATCTTGCTAACAACGATACAATAGTAACTGTAGGAGGTAATGATAATGTAAAACTCTGGCAGCTTCCTCCTGAAGGAAAGCAAGACGCGCAATTGTTACAGACTTTATCAGGACATAATAATGAAATTACAAGTGTGAGTATCAGTCCTGATAATCACTTGATAGCCTCAGCCAGTAAGGATAACACTGTAAAAGTTTGGCGGCGTGATGGCAAGTTAATTTATACTTTCAAAGGGCATACAAAGCCAGTAAATAGTGTTAGTTTCAGCCCCAAAAATAATCTAATTGTCTCTGCCAGTGATGACAAAACTATCCAACTTTGGCAACCTAATGGTAACTTAATAAAAACCTTTAAAGAACACGCTAATGAGGTCAAGAGTGTGAGTTTTAGCCCAGATGGTGAGATTTTAGCCTCTGCAAGTGAAGATAACACTGTGAAACTTTGGAGTGTAAACGGCGAAGAAACCAAAAGTTTAGCAACTTTATTCAACGACGAGCCTATTACTAGCATCAGCTTCAGACCCGATGGCAAGGTAATAGCTTCTGCTAGCACCACAAAAGTGAAACTTTGGAGTATTGATGGCTCTTTGCTAACAACTTATGAGCGATTTGGGAATAGCGATGTAAGCTTTAGTCCAGATGGTAAAAGTATTGCTGCCGCTGGTGATGACAGAATATTAATTTGGAATTTTAATATTCAGGAACTTTTAAAGCGCGGTTGCAATATAGTGGGTGATTATCTCAAGAATAATCCAAAAGCGGAAAGCGATCGCCACCTCTGCGACGACATCTACAATCAAAAGTGATGGTACGCAATTTACCCAACACTCACCTCTAGCTGCGTGACAAATACTTCTGTATGCAATTTCTCTTGAATTTCCGAGGGGTGAGCAGTTTCAAAAAAGAGTTCTAACGCTTCAACTAAATTACTCCGCGCTTCTTCAATTGTGTCGCCTTGACTAGCAATATCGAGTTCTGGACATAGTGCTACATACCCATCGCCCTCACGCTCAATAATCGCAGTCAGTTGCCGTTTCTGCTTCATTTTTTATTTTTAGTTGAGTATTCTACCAATAATGATGATAACTGCGATCGCCATTTTACCGATAAACCACCTCACCCACTCTTTGTCCCACCACTTCAGGATGTACAACCTTTAATTTCATCTGTTCAGCACGCCCAGTTAAAAAAGGCTGACCTAAACTTATACCCGCAAACGGACTTTCACTAGGAACATCTAATTGGGAACTAATCAAACCCAACCGCGCCTCACATTCCGCCGAAAATTTGAGTAACTCAACACCCTGAACACTAAATGCAGAGCCAGTCAGCCGTTGTCGCCACGCTAAACTTTGCTGAGTATAATTCAGAGTACACAAATTGCGATCGCCCTGACGCGCCGTCACCCGCTTATCGTCTTCCCAAGTAAAATCTGCTAACTCCTTTGGTAGTCCCCAAATTTCTCGACCACCAGCCACAGAATCAGCATTATCTACATAAATGTGTGAAATCCAAGCACCAATTTGATTTTGATAACTCACCACAGCCGGAGCAACAATTAACTCACTGTACTCCAACACTGAGCCTTCCCTGTAATCAGCTAAATACACGCAACCAAGAGTTTTACCCGGCCAGACAGAGAAAACTTGAAATTCCGTCGGAATGAGAGAGCGTACTTGATTAATATTTACCAGATGTAGAGAGGCGATCGCTTTCCCTTGAAGCATCCAAGGCGTTGCAGGATATGACATATTAACCTATCACTTGTAACCCATAACCTGTAACCTATATACCAATACAGTTCAGATAATAAAATCCTAGAACGGCAAAATAAACTAGAGTAGGTTTGTAATGATTGAATCAGGCGTAAATACGTAAATCAAAGTTTTCAATAATAACGAATTTACTATAGCAATCCTATCTGAGTTGTAAAAAAAATATTCTTTTTAACGAACCGCAAAGGACGCAAAGGACACAAAGAAGGAAAATTAAAGAGGTTCTTCCGTAGGTGTTATGCTAAATTTTAAACTCAAATTAAGGATTTGCCTTTAAAATCAAGGGTTTTAGGCAGTTCAAACCTAGATTTTCTCCCTAAATCTAAAACGTCAAGATTAAAAGCTGTCTTCCTTACCCAACAAAGAATATGAGCTAATTTATAGACGTTTTTAGCATAACAAGTAATGAAGAACCATTAAAGAGAAGAAAGAAAATTTCACAAATGATTTAGGATTGCTATAGGTTTGAATTTTTGCTCTAGCTAGCTTTGCCACTCTAGATAAAATCAAATCACCACAAAACTAACAAATAATTACTCAACAGAAAACGAAAGAATGATTTTGGAGGGGGTTTGGGGGACGGTTGCGTCCCCCAATTGGGGGTTTGGGGGAGAATCCCCCAAATCTTGCTCATTGTCTAATAAGTAGAGCATAAATTGAGAAATCAACTCTCATCACCTTAACTGAACCTTATTGACTTGTATACCAAATCCCCACATAAAAAAAATCCCCACCCAGGCGAATGCGTGGATGGGAAATATTGAGTAGGGAATGTCTCACCTTCCCTACATCATTGGAGGAATTATTTGCTTTCAGTGAAATCTGCATCAATTACATCATCACCGCCACCAGAGGAAGTAGAAGCACCGCCATCTTGAGGTTCAGCACCAGGCGCAGCACCACCGCCCGCTTGTTGATAGATATTGCTACCAACGGCGAAGAGTGCTTGTTGCAATTCTGGCATCAGCTTGGTGATTTGTGCGTCATCTTCCTTCGCAACAGCTTCCCGAAGGTCTTTCACCAAACCTTCAACCTTGGTTTTATCAGCCGCAGGAACTTTATCACCTAATTCTTGCAGTTGCTTCTCAGCTTGGTATGCCAAAGAATCAGCTTGGTTCTTACGCTCAATCTTCTCACGACGTTCTTTATCAGATGAAGCGTTTTGTTCTGCTTCGCGCACCATCCGGTCAACATCATTCTTATCTAAGGTAGAAGCACCAGTAATGCTGATGGACTGTTCCTTACCAGTACCTTTGTCCTTAGCGGTAACGTTGAGGATACCGTTAGCGTCGATGTCAAATACCACTTCAATTTGAGGTACGCCACGGGGTGCAGGAGGAATACCATCAAGGCGGAAGGTTCCCAAACTCTTGTTGTCGTTAGCAAATTCCCGTTCACCTTGGAGGACGTGAATTTCTACGTTGGTTTGACCATCAACAGCGGTAGAGAATACCTCTGATTTCTTGGTTGGAATTGTGGTGTTACGAGGAATAATCTTAGTCATCACACCACCCAAGGTTTCAACACCCAAGGACAATGGTGTTACGTCTAACAACAAGATACCAGTAACATCACCAGCCAATACACCAGCTTGAATTGCTGCACCAACTGCTACCACTTCATCAGGGTTAACGCTTTGGTTAGGTTCTTTACCCAATGCTCGCTTCACCAACTCTTGGACTGCGGGGATACGGGTAGAACCACCAACTAGCACTACTTCATCGATATCATTTTTGCTTAACTTAGCATCGCGGAGCGCATTCTCCACAGGAATACGGCAACGGTCGATTAAGTCAGAGCAAAGTTCTTCAAACTTAGCGCGAGTCAGCGTCATATCCAGGTGCTTCGGCCCGTCCTGGGTAGCGGTGATGAATGGCAGGTTGATTTCGGCTTGGGTAACGCTGGAAAGCTCAATTTTAGCTTTTTCTGCGGCTTCTGTTAAACGTTGCAGTGCTTGTCTGTCTTTGCGGAGGTCGATACCTTCGTCTTTGCGGAACTGGTCTGCTAAGAAATCAACGATTTTTTTATCGAAGTCGTCACCACCAAGGTGGGTGTCACCAGAAGTTGCTAATACCTCAAATACACCGTCGCCTACTTCCAGGACGGATACGTCGAATGTACCGCCACCTAAGTCAAATACGAGGATGGTTTCGTTGCTCTTTTTATCGAAGCCGTAAGCCAAAGAAGCGGCGGTAGGTTCGTTTATAATCCGCAATACTTCAATCCCAGCGATTTTACCAGCATCTTTGGTGGCTTGGCGTTGAGAGTCGTTGAAGTATGCCGGCACGGTGATTACAGCTTGGGTAACGGTTTCACCAAGATATTTGCTTGCGTCTTCAACGAGTTTACGCAGAACCTTAGCAGAGATTTCTTCTGGGGCGAATTGCTTACCAGCGCCAGGAGAATCTAGCTTAACGTTACCGCCACTGCTCAATACTTTATAAGAAACTTCTGTAGCTTCGTTAGTAACTTCGTCGAAGCGGCGACCAATAAAACGCTTAACTGAATAGAAAGTGTTTTCTGGGTTCATCACCGCTTGGCGTTTAGCAATTTGCCCTACTAAGGTGTCGCCATTTTTCGCAAACGCTACTACCGATGGTGTTGTCCGAAAACCTTCTGCGTTAGCAATAACCGTGGGTTTACCACCTTCCATCACTGCCACGCAGGAGTTAGTTGTTCCTAAGTCAATTCCAACTACTTTTGCCATTTTATGTGCTGGCTCCGTATAACTACAAATGAATGAATGGGAATATAAGGACTAAATCTTGAACCAACTGATTTATGAAAGCAGTTACTTCAGCATCAATGACCTTTAGCTCGGTTTTGTTAGGGTTATCGCCCCAAGTTCTGCTGATATATATACTGAGCTTGTATAGCCAGTCCATGAAGGGTGGTTTCCCGAACCTTATCTGGGACGGTTAATTTTAAAGTTTTGTTTAGTTGGCTCATGGATTAATTTGCTTTCACTTCGTCTAATTTATGAGAATTAATACATCCAGTAATTAGGGTGAACCGTAATCACCATGTGGTGTTTGCCGTCTTTAAACAACATTAACTCCAGAGATACAGAGAATATGTCAGCTATAAAAGGATTCCTTGCCTGAGAAATTCAGTCAAAATGCGGATACTTATACCAAGTGCAGTCAAAGATAGTAACTTGTGGTGGGAGTGGGGAGTAGGGAGTAGGAATACTATTTCTGACAGCAACTTAAGTATTAGTAAAGTAATTTTGGAGTTGAGATTGGCTAATCCATAATCCAAAATCCAAAATCTAAAATTGGTACGGGCAAGGGTAGATTTTGTAGCGTTTATGTATTAAAAATGTAATTAAAAAATGCTAGTTATGCGTCGTGCCTCTGGATGTTTATTTGGGCTTGCCTGTGGTGATGCTTTGGGTGCTGCTACAGAATTTTTAAGTGTGGAAGAAATTCGTCGTCGCTTTCCGCCAAATGGGCCGCAAGAAATTGTTGGTAATCCGGCACGCGTAACTGATGACACACAAATGACACTAGCAGTAGGGCAAGCTTTAGTCGAGGTTGGTGTCGCAAACTTGAGTTTAGCTAATTTAGAACCTGTTCTCAGACGTACTTTTGTTGAGTGGTTACACAGTCCAGACAATAATCGCGCTCCGGGAATGACTTGCTTACAGGCTTGTGAATATCTGGAAGCAGGTTTGCCTTGGCAGCAAGCAACCAGGCCAAACTCCAAAGGATGTGGTGCAAATATGCGTGTTGTGCCTGTAGGTTTATTGCCCACAAATGATACAACTCGTGCGGCAGTTGCTCAATTTCAAGCAGCATTAACTCATGGTCATCCGACTGCCCTTGCTGCTTCAGATTTAACCGCAGCAGCAATCACATATCTTGTCAAGGGCGGCGAACCGCAAGAATGTCTGGCTTATCTTCGCAATTATGCTTTAAGTCAGCGTTCAGTTTATCATACTGATTGGCTGGGTGATTTATGGCAGCGCCCAGGCATGAATACACCAACAGAATTTATTAGTCGTGGTTGGGATGAGTGTTTAGCAGTGCTTGAGCGTCTTGATGCAGCATTAGTCAACCCCAACCGCGACATTGACCCTTGTTTAGCCATAGGTGAAGGTTGGGTAGCTGAAGAAGCTTTTGCCACAGGTCTATTATGCTTTTTGTTCTTTCCAGAAGCACCCTTAGCCGCAGTGCGACGCGCTGCATTGACAGCAGGCGATTCTGACTCGATCGCTTGTTTAGCAGGTGCTTTTGCTGGAGCATATTTAGGTATGGCTGCATGGCCTGAAGATTGGGTAATTCGCATTGAATACCGCGACCAATTGGCAGCCTTGGGTCAACGTTGGGATCAATAACTATAAATTATTTTTGAACAACAAGATCACCCAAATTTTTTAAAAAAGTCGGGTATCTGACCTTATCAATTTTTACTCCAAAATAGTTTTACCTAACAGAAAAAGCTTCGCTAAATCTGCGAGTCACAGGTTCAATAATGAAAGTTAAAATTGATTTTTTACGAGTGACAATTTCTCCTGTAGCAACCATACCAGGAGTAAATACTACTTCTTTACCTCGCACATTTATTGAATGTTTATTCATTTGAATTCTGGTGGGGAAAACCAATCCTAAGTCTTTATCAACTACGGCATTAGGGCTAACTTGTACTACTGTGCCATCAATAGTGCCGAATTCTTGGAAAGGGAAGGTCGCCATTTTTATCTTTACCTTCATACCTGGACGAATAAAGCCAATATCGCGGTTAAGGACTTTCACCTCTAGCTGCAATTCTTCACCATCCGGCAAGATAGACAGTAATTCTTCCCCAGATTGTACAGGGCCTTTGGTAGCCTTAATTCTGTAGATTGTCCCAGCGACAGGTGCTTTGATGGTTTCTCCGTCTTGTTGCTTTTTCGCTTGGGCTAATTGACCAGAGACGGTGGTTAATTCTTCTTTGCGCTTGTTCATTTGAGTCAAAATTTCACTTTGACGCTCAGATGATACACGCTGTGCTTGATTACGCGCCCCTTGAAAAGCTTCTTCAGCTTGGCGAATTTCTTGTACTTGGGCTGCAATGTCTTTTTCTAGAGAAACTACTCGATCTTGCGCTTCTGCAACTCTATTATTAGCGTTAGTCACTTCATCTTCTGAGCGGGTAACATCTGTAGTAGCACGATTTAATCTTTCTTGAGCTTCTAAGTAATCAACTCTGGGAACAGCGCCAGGAGTAATCAAGGTGCGGAGCTTTTCTTCTCGATTTTGGGCAATTGTTAACGCTTCTTTGACTTTTTCGCGGATATTTTGAGCATTAGCTAAGTTAGCTTTGGCATTAACTAATGCAGTTTTGGCAGTATCTAAATTTTCTCGCAATCGCGTCAAGCGGACTTTGGCTTGGTCGAGGAGAGCGCGTTGACGGTTGGCTTCGGCTTCGGCGGTTGCTTGACGTGCTTGATAATCGCGCAAACGTGCAGTTAAAAGTTCATCTTGGAGTTGATCACCAGTGCTTTTACCGCCGATGCGTTCTACATCTAAACGTTCTAAGTCATCCTTAATCAACTTGCTCGATTCGGTCAGGCGATTTACGTCTGTTTTTTGGAACTCAGGGTCGCGTTGAATTAACACTTGATTTTTGGTAACGCGATCGCCTTCTTGGACTTTCACCGCCATAATCATCCCATTCCCCAGCGATGTCACTGGCCTGACTTGCGTCGAAGCAATTACTTCCCCTTGGGCGATAGCCACTTCATCAATTTCCGAGAAATGCGCCCAGGCGATCGTCCCAAATAAAGCTAAACTAATGGTTCCAGCTAACAACCTAGTATAAAGCGGTGGCAATTCTTGAACTGCCTTACCTAATTCATAAGACAGTTGATCCTCTGGCTTGGCGAATCGCTGTTTTGTCTGACGCGCTTGAGCAGCATTTGCAACTAGGGGAGAGGTCATAAAATCTTTTAAATTTAATAGGAGGGACTAGGGATTAGAGGCTAGGGACTAGGGGATAGGGGCTTGAAGTTAAGGTTGAGGAACTGGGGACTTGGGGAGAAACTAGGGATCAGCCTCTAGCCTCTAACCTCTAACCTCTAACCTCTAACCTCTAGCCTCTAATTCAAACTGCTAAATAGCGTCGTAAAAAATTTTCCAAAGTTTCCAATTGAAAATTGAAAATCCTCTCTAAGTTAGCTATTTCCTCTTTTTTACAGAAAAATTCATTAGATAGCAATGTCTGATAAGTTCCCAAAGCTGTTTGCGTTTGCGGATTGAATAAACCGATAACATTTCTTAACCCATCCATTAAAAAGACTGGCGGGTTAATGACTATCGGTTGTTTGTTAAAAATCCGACCAAAAATTCGCGGAATATCTTCCTGTTGCAAAATTTCTGGCCCCCCAACTGGCAATATTTGGTTACGTGCCTCTGCAACTGTGACAGAATCAACGATCATTTTTGCTAAATCATCTGTACTGACAATTGAGCTACGGTTTTTGCGATCGCCAATCAGTAAATACAACCCTGTTTCTCGAAACTGTTCTGCCAGGGGCAGCAAATTTGATGCTAGTCCAGATGGACATAAAATTGTGTAATTTAAGCCACTATCTACCAAATATCTTTCTACTGCGCGTTTGGCTTTAAATACGGGCGCATCTTCATAGCCGCGATCGGCTCCCAACACCGAAACAAAGACAAAATGCTGAACTTGGTTAGCTTTTGCTTGGTCAATCAGTTCTATATTGGCGCGATAGTCCAGCGAGAGCGCATCACCATCAGAACCGTGAGAGCTGATAATATATTTGACACCTTGAGTAGCTTTCTCTATATCTCTGGCTTGGCGCAAGTCACCAATAAAAATATCTGCACCCCGATGTTCTAACTCACTGTAACGTGAAGTAAGCCGCACAAACGCCCTAACAGATTGTTCTTGTTGGCGCAGCAGTCGCACAACACGACGACCAATTCCCCCCGTTGCTCCTGTTACTAAAAACATATAAATACCTAAAATTAATATACTTAGAGTCCATCTATGGATTCTGGAACATAAAGTATGAGCATATTTGTATATTAACTAGGACTTACGCAGGGAGAGGAAAAATCATTGATTTAGCGATCGCTCATTGACCCAGTAAAATAGCAATTGTTTTTCGTATTTTTGGTAACTTACTTTATACTTGAATTAAGGGAGTTATTTCTTATCAATACTCAATTGAAGCTAGTTTTTTGTATTTTTTGTAACTTATTTTAATTAATATAGTCCCGAAAAAACCCAACCATGTAAAGATAAGTAAATACAGAGAATGTATCTACCGAGGTAACTAAAAGATGGGTGCGCGTTTAAGGGTATTTTTAACTCGTGAGGAAGACCAAACCCTTTTAAACTTCAAAGTGGCAGACGCAAGTAAATCGGCACGATAAAACCAAGGCCTGTTGAGCCTTACACGTTCGCCTAGCTTGACTCTGCCAGCTTTCATCAGTAGTTTACAAGAGCAACACTAGCAGTTTGAGCATGTGTTCCCAACAAAGATTGATTCTCCTCCTTCTGCTTGACAGGCTGGGCAGTTTTGATATACTCCTAAATCCATACCTTGGCAATTAGCATCGCTAAAGCATTTCACTACACTCGGATCAATACCGAAGAAAAGACTTCCTCTAATGGAACCACTGTTTATCCTTATGATAGGCATAGATTGCTAAG
>JAGKSW010000120.1 GCA_018993265.1 Nostoc sp. TH1S01 | reverse complement strand
ATATTTAGATGCGTTCGCCCTGCCAGCCAAACCAAGATACGAACCCTCGAATAATGTCTTTCAACTGCGACATTTTCATAAGTTGAACTGAATAGATGTGAGAGGAGTGAGCTTTTATAACTCAATCAGAAGAAATTGAAACTCTTATGTTCTTATCAATTCTCTGACTCGCTTTTGAATCAAACTGTGTTTTTCTATCCCTTCAAAAGCATAACGATTGTAGCCATTGCGAGTAATCAATTCTTCCAAATAACGAACACGTTCTTGAGAAGAGGGATGAGTTGACGCATAATTTTGACCGCTAGAACCATAGCGTTCATGAAGAGTTTGCATAAAGTTACGCAAACCGTCAGCAGCATAGCCGTAACCAGCTAAAGCGCGAGAACCAATAATATCAGATTGGCGCTCATTGTTACGATTGTAATCTCCACTAACAAGAGTGGTAAAAAAGTTGCCAAAGGGAATAACTGCTTTTAAATTAGTTAGTAAGCTATCATTAGCAATACGTTGATAGCCATGAGAAAGGACAGCATGGCCAACTTCGTGACCGATTAAACCTGCTAATTCTGCTTCAGATTTAGTGTCGAGGATAGCTCCCGTATTGATAAATACTTTACCTCCTGGTAAAGCAAAGGCATTTAGAGAATCATCTTGGACGATATAAAACTCATAATTAAATTCACTTCGTCCCATTAACTTAGCAATATCTTGACCAATGGTATTGATATAATTTTGAACTATTTCATCTTGTAATAAAGGCAACTTCTGCTTATACCCATCTGCAAATTGTGACCCCATTGCTGACTCACCATTAATCATTAATTGGGCAAGTTGTACTGCCTGAAAAGAACGAGAGGTAAAATCACCTGTTAAGAAACCACCAAGACCACCAATAATTGTTGTGGTAATAATTTGATTATTCAAATCACCACGAAAACGCCCAAAATTTTTGTTGGCAATACTTACAAATTCCGTATTGTCTGAATGATTTGGATTCACAATAGCAAACTGACGAGCAGCAATAGAAGCTTCTAACCACTGTTCATCTGTTTCTAAAGCTCTAATTCTCGCCTTCGCAACATCAGGATTATAGGGAAATAAACTAGCTGCTCTTTCTAAAACTTCTCGTGCTTCTTTTGGCTTATTATATTTTTCCAATGCTTGCGCTAGTAATATATGACCAGGTACAAATTCAGGATTTTTTTCGCTCAACAATTGTAGTGGTACGAATATTTTACTTTCTAATCCTTGTTGGAAACCAGCTTGTGCTTCGCGCCAATATACTTTACCTCCAGGTGATAATTGTTCTGGCTCAGTTATCGGGTCTGGGAAATTGCTATTTTTGCTATCTTTAGCAAAAGGTTTCTTGACTTGACGATAAAGTTTTTCTGCTTCTGTTCTTTTTCCCTGTTGGTAGAGTCTATCAGCTTTAACTAAAGTTTCAAATTCTTTCTGGGAGTATTGGTTAGAGTTGTTAGTTTTAGCACTGATCAGATAATTTTCAGGAAATTCATCTAAATTATCTTCAACTACCCTCAAATTATACTTACCTTGGCTTTGAGGTTGATAACTATTGACAACTACACGGTAAGTATTCTGTTTAGGTAAGGTAACATGAAGAAATGAATTAGAATTATATTCTCCCTGGTCGTCATTTTCAGCCAATTTATTACCTTCTGTATCAAGCAGCATGAGATAGGTATCAAACTCTTGGCTTTCTAAATAAATTTTAATTGATTGTTTTGCATGACCAGAAAAAGTGTATTGGTCATACAAACTGCCATCATCATTAATGGCTGAAACACTTTGCGTTAGGTTTCCTTGCTTTTGTAGTAACGTGGCTAAAATCTGTGATTTTGATTTAGAAAAATTTTTATTATTTTCAGCTTTATTAGCTACTTGTCCACCTTGGAAAAGTTTGTAATGTAGAAAGATTGGTGACTTGTGAATGTTTTCTGATTTAGTTATGGGAGTAGCTGCGACAGATGGTAATATGGATAAGATTTTTAAGTTTGGAAGTAGTAGGCTGGTGCTGGCGAATAGGATTACACCAAGTAAAGCTAAACATGAATTGCGGAAAAGTTTCATAATGATTGATTGCTACTTACTAAAGTAAATATTTAATAACTGCCTTCAAAAGTTTGCTCAACTATTATTTCTTGCACAAAGGGTTTTGCTGTTCCTTGATGCTGTAATAACCACTGAGCTTGCATACCTTTAAATCCATTTTCCCATGTAGAATTTACATACTGCGCTCCTTTTTTCCACCATTTCAGGTTATTTGAAATATCTTTTTGATCAACTCCAAAATCGTCGTAAAATACAAACTGAACTTTTATTTCGTATTTACGATAATTTGGATTCATGTTGAAATTTTTAATAAACAAAGCTCTACCTTGTATGCCACCAATATTGTATTGTAAAAAGTCATTATTACTTGGCAAAGAATAATCAAGAGATGGAAATTGATTGTTGTCTAGGCTAATGATAATCGAATTAGGACAATATTGATTTTTATATATAGCTTTAATTTGCCTATTAATTTCTTTTTTAACTTTATTGCTTAATCCTATAAAACGATTAGAACTAGCAATAGCTTCTGACAGGAGACTATTAGATTGATGTCTCAGCGTTGGAGCTTGTAATCGAGTCAATGTTGAATTTTCTCGGCTAACACCAGTACCTAAGTTAATGGTATTGTCATTCCAGTTCATAAAAAGACGAACAAGATTACTTCCTAAATAACCTCCTGGTTTTATTCCTAATTTAAGTATTTCTTGAAGTTGCTGTTCATGATTATTATTAAGAGTTATTTCTTGACTGTCTTGTGCATTTATTCCTAATTTTTTGTCTTCCAAAATTTTTTTAATTGATGCTTTAATATCAGCATTTAAATCACTCCATTTCTCGTTATTACCATCGCTTTTAGAATTAAAATCATTGTCTTGTTCGTCTTTTTTGGCGTTAATACCTTTATGTGGGCCATAACCGAATCCATCTGCATTCCCATTCTTTGGATCTTTTGGTATTGATGCAATGGGTTCTTTATCATTAAACTCTGGAGAACAAGAACCTGAACAAGATATTACATACCACCATCGAGTATTTATGTCGTCATTTCCAATTAATTTAACACCCACATACCCTGCATTAGCTGGTAAATTAAAAGTTTGACTACCTTGACCAGATTTAGGGCCTACTGAAAAAATTCTTTTTCCATCAAAATCCAACTCTAATCTGTCGGGAATTTCAAAAAATTCAAATTTTAGGTTGACTTTTTTATTTGCACCTTTAGCAACTTGAAATAGGTCTGTCCTAATTTCACTACCTCCACTTACACGCTGTTCCTCGCACTGTACAGGAGGTCTACAATTTACCTCTTGTAACATCGGGTTTTTGGTACTAATATTACTTTTGATTGCTCCAGAACCAAAGGATATTGCCCAACCAACAGATTTAGTAATTGGGGAATTACTTGTGGTTAATTTGTTCCCCCATTGACCTAGATTATCTGATATACTATTGAGTGATGAACTCACCGCAGCTTGACAAGCTGATTCTGAAGTTTTAGCTAATAAATTATAATCTTTATTAGTCGTATTACTTAGTATATTTTTGTTTATTTTACTTCTTTCTTGGCTAACAAATGTACTCTTATCAATAAATTCATTTTGGGAGATTTGCACTGTTTCCACTGTTTGGCCTTTGGGAGATTTGATTACAGCCTGTCCTGCGGAAAACTCGGCTGTTGTCCCGTCTGATAAAGTTATTTTAGATAAAGAATTATTAATAAAAGTAATTTTAAATCTATTGAGTACAGATTTTATTTTCTCTGGATTAACGATTAAACTATCTGTGCTAGTTAAACTGCTAAAGTCAATTGTTGATATTTTCCTATATTCAACTTCAAATAGCTGGAATCTCTTAGAATCTGGAACATTAAAAGTATATAACTGTTCTGCACCTGTAGATGGAGAGACTAGGAGAATTTCCTGTTTACCTGAACTATAAGGTATTTGGCTACTGATGCGAAAATCTTTAGGCAAAGCATTTTGTAGATATAAATTAGTTTCTGGTGGTCTAATAATAGGGGGGATGGCAATGGGTGAGGGTAGGTTATGCTGAAAATAATGTTCTTGCTTTGTGGATAAATCTCTATCTGTCGTAAAAATTTTATTACTATTAATATTATTGCCATTGACAGCAATCTTAGTTTTAGAATCATCTGTGATAGTTGAAGTAGCAGCGTAAACTCGACCATCATTTAAATTGATGTAACAAGCTGTTGAGTTATAACTGAGCAAAATACACAGAAAAATAGGGATAGTTTTTTTAAACCAATTCTCTCCTAATATAGCTAGAAAGCTTATGATAGCAATGAAAAATAAACGCCACTTACGCATGGTTTACCTCTGAAGACTATTCTATGAGTAAAGTATGCTAAATGCTATATTCAATTTGCGCTTAATTCAGATATCTTTCAAGTACAGGTAGTTTCTCCCCATTTAAGTGGTCTTGCATCAGAAGGATCTACATAATCGAATTGTTTGACTGTACCATCGTGCATTAATCCAAAAGATATTCCACAACCAGGAGCTTCTGTAGTTCCGAAAGAAACTAAACTGACTGAACTACATTTGTTTATAATGTCTTGGCTAAGGTTTCTCATCAACTGAGGTGAGTTAGCAAGGCTGTTAATACCAGTTTCTACTTTACGACCATTCCGTATAGGAGGAGTCAGATAAAATATATATTCTGTAGGTCGTCCGATTGGTGCATCAGAATCAGAAATTTCTTTTGTATAAACCTCTTTTATTAAGATATTAGGAATTTCCTGTAAACGATTTTTGGCATTAGCAACTGCCTTTCTGCATTTTACATTTGAATCCTGTGCTTTTACGTCTATTGGTAAGGTAATGATATTGACTAAACCGAATATCACAATTGCTGTTAATCTGCTAAATTTTTTTTGCATATTGTTAAATTATTACATTATTGAAGAATTTTTAGGAAGTAATCTACTTTTGATTTTATGAGTCTAAATAGATTATTATTGGCTAGTATCTGTTATCTAAAAGACACTAAAATAGCGATTGATTGCTATTTTAAATTTCTACTAAATCTCAGTTTTGATATTTACCTACGCACAGAGCATCTTTGCCAAGATACATTTATCATTTCATCGTCTCCAATAGAAATAAACCATTTACCTGATAGTGATTTTGCAGTTAAACTTGAAATTTGAAATGTATCTAATAATTGCTCGTGAGTAATAGCTAAGGAATTAGAACTTATCCGCTTATAAGTTCCATTAAAAAATATCCGCCATTTTCCTTTTTCCCTGAAGACTAACTGATAATATCCGTCTTGTGTAAAAACATAACGAGAGGAATTACATTTTCCTTTTTCGCTCCATTCTCCTACAATTAAAGAGAGATTCAACCTGTTTTGTGCTAAAACATATTCAGGTAATGTTAACAGTAAGTTAGTAGTGAGTACTGCAATTATTAATTTGAAAATCACGGCTTCTTCTAAGAATATAAAGATGTTTCGAGGTAAATGATGCACACTAAGTATTAGTGCATTGATAAGCATTAAATCTTCCAAAATGTTAAATTTATTCAAGCATAATTACTAGTTATCAGAATCAGTTACACAATACTTTTATAATCTTACATATATTAATATATGTAAGATTCCGTGGACATATTTACCTTGGGAGTAGCTCTCGATAGAAAAAGGGCTTCTTGGAATTTAAACACTTTTTCACGTTAGGATCAGCAGTCTTCAGATCAGGGCTAATAGGTGTTGTACTCTCCGTGCGGTAGTCTGCTCCTCCCCATGTAATAGTGTTTTGGTTTATTGCATAGAGAAAACCTCCATAATATTCTGGAATATAAGTATTAGGGTCATTTGAAATAGCTTGTAATGATTGAACAGTTGAGCCATTTATAGAATAACTCCAACTACAAAATCTGCTATTTTTTGAAAATATGGAAATTACGCGACTAGAACCTTTATAATAAGTTCCAGGTATTATTCGTGGTTTTTTAGTTGGAAGCTTGTAGCATATCTCTTCCCTTTTACTCAATTTATCCCAACTCAAACAAGACTGAACCTTACTATTGCAATCTAAGCAAAATGCTCTTTGTCCGTCAACGTTGGCTTGATTTTTAGTAGAGTCATACTCTATGCGATTTTTTCTACTATCTGCCCAGTGAATAATAATTAAATTTTTGTTAACTTGTTCAAGTTTACAAATTTCATCAATTTTTACTAATCCTACTTTATCGCCAGAGTTATTCTGTACTGAATAAGTACAAACAGCTTTCTTCATGGATGCTGAAAATGCAGGATTAGTAGTAGTTAAACTGATGAAATTAACAGTCATACCAGTAATAAATAATAAAACTGCTGACAAATTAGTAAAGCAAGAGCCAAAAATAATTCTTTTCATATTGATACTTCTTGATGTTGAGATGGATATTTAGATCAAAATTGCTTGGGTTTATTTTTCAGAATCTTGATGTTGGGTTTCGTGATCGCTTTACTCAACCTACGACTTGTGTTTACTGGGATAGATTAAGTAGTTAATGAAGCAATTTTTATTTCATTAGTAATGAAATTACTAAATTAAGTAGATTGGTAGATTAAAGTAAAAATTATTATACTTAAATCAATAAGTTTACTCCCAAGAAACTACTGAGCTATCAATATAGATACGAAGTAAATGTACTAGATGCTGCAAAAGACTAATTTTTTACCTCCATACAAGACCCAGCTATGTAGATACGAAGTGAAGCTGGTTGATGTTGCAAAGCAATCAATAGATTGTCTAATCTCATATCAAACCAAATAGAATAGCGATCGCACCAAGTAATGAGTGACTGAGGATAACACTGTATAAATTCCGAAACTTGGCGTAATGGTAGCTCCAGAAAAGACCGACCATCAATGTGAACACTAATGTCAGGATATCTTGATAGATAAGATGGACTAGGGTGTAGAATAATGTGGAAAGTAAAATCTGTAACCAACTGCCAAAGTTGGCTCTAGAAAATAGACTAAATAAAAAGCCACGGTAGAGAAATTCCTGCACAGGTGCAGAAACTCCAACAAAAAAAAGGTAGAAATTCCAACTGTATGCAGAATTGTCGATGAGTGGCCCTTGAGTAGCATAGTAGGCAGACATCAACAGCACAGAAGCTAAAGTTGGCAAAGAAATAGCTTTAAGAGCAATTCCTAAGCGGTTTTGAGTAAATCCTAGTTCAACAGCAGAAAATTTGTACAGTCGAGCGATCGCCAAAATAGCTATAGCAGATAAAATTAGGACATAAAATCGCCAGGAAAAAGGGATTAATCCCAGATAAATCAGTATAACTGGTAAGATATATGCAAAACTAACAATCAAAATTACTTTCTGACGTTCTTTGCTGATTAACCGATCTGCCATATTCACTCATCTCCCACGCGAAGATCAATCAAACGAACGAGCAGAAAAAATACAGGAGCGAAGAAAGTAATAATTGCAAACCAAGGAATTAAGGGATCAGTACTGGTCATCCCAAATAGAACATCAATCAGAGGCACTCCAAATACACTACTTAAAAGCGTTAAAACTAAACTAGCTAATAAGAAAGACAGCAGAATAGGCTGATACTTTCTGGTAGCATTTTTGTATATGCTAGTAATAGTTGTTAAAAATAGTAGAAAAATAATTGCATAAGTTATAACATTAATGCCAGCTAAAGTACCTCGAAACTCAGATGAGAATAACAGGCTTTTTGTATGTTCTATACTGTAGCCTTGAAAAGGCAGCCACAACAACACACCTAACTCGCACATGATAAGATAAGTCAGGTATTTATTTTTATTAAAAATAGAATCTGGTACAAAAATAATTGTTGAAACGAGTGCCATAATCTGAACGCCACAAGCAACAATAGCAACAAAATTGATGGCATAAAACCATCTACTTATAGAAAAAGCTTTCGTGTTTTCTCTCCATACATCGTAAGCAGTAGCAACTCGTAAAAGTCCTTGTAATCCGGCAATATTATTAACTGTATGAATGCGTTTGATACCTGATTCCAAATCAGATTTCTTCAATGTCAAATTTCCCACAGCATCAAAAGCTCCTTGAGAATTAAACATTTCTTGGGTAACATTTGTGATATCTGCCTGAGAAGTTTTCCAAACAGAATAGAGTTTGTCAAGTTTCTCAGCCTGAATACTTATTACTGCATCTGGCTTAAACTCCATTAACATCATGCGATTGTTATTAAGCTCAAAAAACAACGCTCCCGTTGTAATCAAAACCGTAACAAATGTGAAAATAATAAAGGGACGTGTTTTAACACGAATCATACAATGCGCTCTGTAAGAAGCAAACAGAGGCATCCAGAGAAACAGCGAAGGATATACAGTTATATGAGGATATAGTTGAGCGTAAAATATTAAATTTTCCCAACCCTGAAACTCGTAGAAGATTCCCACAGGTAGACAAATCAACATGGCAAGCGCAACTACGCCCAGTACCATCTCCCACTGCCAAGACAATCTTCTCTCTGAAAATAAACTATTCCATGTCAATTCTTTAGCCAAAGGATTGGCTACAATCACCGGCAGCCAACTTTTACCTGGTTCAAACTTATTATGTAACTGCTGGCGAGCTGCATTCATCGATGCAAATAAAGAACGATCTTTGACAAAAGCTTCGAGAAAATGCCTTAACAATTCTCTAGCCACAGAGGACTCGACCATTTCGCGCATCACAATACAGTAAGGCAGAGATAGCTGCGTTAACTGATTTGCCAGTCCTAAACCATCACAAGAATTAAAAATTGCCAGTTGCAGCTTTTTTTGGATTACTCCTTCTAGCAAGTCTCTCAACTCAGCGATTTCGATAATTCCTTGTTTACCATCAGCAGGATTAATTTGGATACGCCCAATCTTGCCATTAGGATCACTTTCACTATGTCCAGCAAAAAAGAAAATGTGCCAGCCTTGACTATCTTGTAACGTTTTTTCTAATTCTTGGCGTGTAGGTTGTCTGAGAATATGAGGTTCTCCACCATATCGCTTAAGGCTTTTCAGAAAATCTTCCTCTTGTGCAAAACCCAGCCTTTCGTCACCGAACACTACAAGTATGCGTGCAGTTGCTCTCAATTGTGCTGTTTGCTTTTGAGTCAGCCGCTTAAAATTCGTTGCACTGATGGCAACCTCTACACCTCTGCTGGTATACCCCGCTAATGTATCCCACTCTTGCCAAGGAAGTCCGCGCAATTTTCGGTCTTCTGTCTGCACAATAATTTGGACTTCATCTTTTTCGGTAATTTTTTCTCTGAACTTGTCCAAAACAAGACTGACGCGAGGATCTGGCTGTCCATTTTCATCTATCCAGCCATCTCTACCTAACCATCTGTTTAATTCTGCTTTAAGAGAATTGGCGAGTTCTGTGAGATTAACTACTCCTGAAACTCGATTATCCCGATTCTTAGCAACCCGACGGCGATCGCCCTGTAGACCAATATAATATTGCCAATCTTTGAACTTAGATTCTAAAAGTTCTGGTAGAGGCGAAAGAAATGAAACAAGTTCTTCTATCTGCCCTCGTTGATCATAAATGGCAAGAGTAACAGGCAAAACTTCAGAGTTATTAATTTTTACTCTGCCACCAATTTTAAAAGAGATTCTTAATGCCATTTCCACTCTTCTTTAGGCAATAAAGTATTCTCTAATGAAAGTATCTCCGATTCGCACTTCTACCCAAAACTCTTCACCTGGAGATAATTCTAGCGGGATAGAAATCAAATCAGCAGGCTCATTCACTGTTTCTGTATAAATATCGGATTCATCTGGTACACTAACTTGCATACCTACAGGTAGAGAAGCACTTTCACCTTGAATAATAACTCTGACAAAAATTAATTGGCTGTCGTTTTGGGAAACAGAAAGCTGCATTTCAAATCCTTGCCCTGCCAATAGGAACCTCTTCTTGCAGGTGGCAGCCCTCAGATCACGCATCGAAGGTTGCCATTCTCCTTCATAAATATTGTTCAACCAATTTCTTAAGTAAGTAATTTTTTTTTGAGCAAATTCTATAGTAAGTTCATCTGTCTGAGGAATTCTAGAAAGTGAGGATGCTTCCTGTTGCGCCAAGTAATCAATCAGATCGTCCATAGACTGCAATTCGTCAATTGCAATTTCTTCATCAACAGTTTCCGGATAAACCGCAGGCAGAAAACCAATTAGTATTGCTTCTTTTTCGGAACTAGCAATTTCTACAAATAAGTAACCCAGGCTATTATTACTGACAGGAGAAGCTTGCCCGTCACTCAAGTCTCCTGGTAGTAATGTCACAGTCTGTTGTTCTACAGCAACTACCCGACATTCCAAATAACCTAATCCGGTTAATTCCAATTCATTTGCTTCACTCCATAGACGGCTGACAGCATTCCATCTTTCTGGTTTGGCAAGATTAGTCTCAAAGCCTAACAGTCGAAAATAGGCATCAGCAACTAGTACAGCAAGGGTACTTAAATAGATTCTTTCTTTGGCATTTTGAGTGAAGTACTGCGACGCATAAGCTCTAGCTTGCTGGCGAAACGATGCGGGAATTGGAAATGGAATTGCCAATTCCCGTATAAAACTTATTTTATCGCTCATAGTTATCTTCTCCGAACAGTCTCTGATTGTTTTCTAACCATTCTCGGAGTAAAGGTTCACATTTTCTACACCAATAAGACGTAATTACACTACGTGTTGAGCCTACTTCCTCGGCAATTTCCTGCCATTCCTTACCAATGACCAATCTTAAGTATGCAAGCGATTGACAGTTGGCTTTTGGATTATTTCTGATATGGCAAGTCTTAAGAATATTATCAGGATCATCCTGAATCCATTGAACAAATGATTGCCAAATTGGCAGCAATAAAGAAGCATCTATATCAGCTATAACTTGATCTAAAGGATCAAGCTCGATATCATGAGTTTGCTTTATAAACTGCCTGCGAGTCTGGTGACGGTTAACTTTACGAATTTCATCTATGTATTGATGATGAAGACAAGTATTAAACCACTTAAGCACAGAACCTTGTTTTGGATCATATTTTTCACAAATTGTTTTACTCAATTTAAACATGGTTTTGTATAGAGCTTCTTCGTAGATGTCATTCCCTTTGATCCGATTACGCTTTAAGCTTAAAATCGCTCGGAGCAAGCGGTTAATAGCTTTACTACGTTGTGGGCTGGTTGGTGGCTGCAAGCTTCTTGGATGAGCGATTGCAGGTAGAGATTCAGTTCGTCCATAACTTATGACATAGTTCTAGAAGTGCCACTAGGCAGACTCTTATCTCCACTACAAACTATTACGAAATATAGTGGGATGGTTCTGCAAAAAAATTGAGTAAATTGGAAAAATTTCCTCAAAGGTTTTCTTTCACTGTGATTTGCGCCGCACATCGCATAATTCCTGAATTTAAACAGCCAAAGTTAAGAAATCTAAGAGGATTGCTCCTCTGTTTACACAGTTTCAGCCGCAATACCAAGTGGCTCAACTTTCTTTACTTTTGAATCTTGAAAGTTAACAAATATAATGTTATTTGCTTCCTGAATAACTAGCTTTTTTTAAATCGAAATGGGAAATTAATCAGCAAATAGGGAACTTGAAACATACAGACAAAAATAAAATTAGACACAGAAAACTACAGTTATTAACAAAATGTTTGTCACTAATGTATTTACAAAACAGCTAAAGCTCACTTCAGCAAATCCTATCATGTTTCTAAATTTAGCTTAGTATTTTTACGTAAAATTTATATCCTTTATAAAGGAAAAATCTACGTGTTTTTTATACAATGAATAAATAATAATCGCCGCTTTACTGTATCTTCTTTAGAAAATACCAGCAATTAAACACTCATTACTTGCAACTTTCGCAATTCAATAAGATTACTTATGGTAAGCGATCACACTCGACTATTTAAAGCTCACGGGGATAGGTGCGTTTGTCCACTCCACGTTAAAGCAATTGGTAATGAATGCTGATGTCTTGGCAGAGTAGAAATTGCAGATATTCGCTCATCAACAACAAGTCAGGCATAATAAACCATCGCTTTACTATTCGGACTTACTCTCAGTGCGACGGAATTAGAAGACATTGGATGCCAAATTGCCACAACTGTTTAATAGGTTATCCCGTTTCATACACAGACTCCAAAACACTCAACACTTTCTCCTCCAAAGCAGTCAAATAAGACCGCCTCAGCTTCCCCAACGACTCCAAAAACCTCTGCACTGATTCCTCCAATTCAGCAGAATACACCCGTGATATGCGATCGCATATCACCTGCACCTGCTGACATTCGGCAGGTAAATAATTGTAGGACTTTAGGTATTGCACCCCAACAGTACATTCGCCATCCCAAGTTCTCACGGTACAGCTAAACTCACCAATATGAGTGACAATGCCCCAACAGCCGCCCTTGCCTCTGAGTTCGGGGTTATCCTTTGCGAGAATTTGGCAGACTTCACCGATTTGGTAGGTGTTAGGGACTTTAGTACGCTCCATTATGCGCTGCACTACATCAGTTACAATTCTGGCACTAGGAACTTTGCCCTTGGCAACTTGAACTGCCCGTTGCCACACTTCAACCTGCTGCTGCGGTTCTAGCTTGGTGAGAGGACGGACTTGACGCTCACTCGTTGGCAGAATTTGTGTCCCAATGGGACGCATTTGTTCGTTACTTGATTCAATTTCGGTTTGTGTCCCAACAGAACTTGAATCATTTTCGATTTGTGTCCCAATGGGACACATTTGCATCAGATTATCTACCACAACCGCAGCTTCAATCAATCTGTAAGGATGACGGCGCTCAAATCCAAACCTGTCTTTGCAATACTCCTCGAAAGTTTTGTGTGTGGAGCGATAGAGTCTGCGATCGCGCAATTCCATCAGCGCCTTGCCAGCCTCAAAAAATGCTCTCTCAACTCTGCGTTCTAAATTCAGGAGATCGCGCTGTTCCTCTGGAGTGAGTTCTGGAATTTCGACGGCAGGAACGTCGATGGTGGGTGGTGGAAGTTCAGGATTGTTGGATTTCTTAAGTTTACGTGGCGGTGGGTTCATGCGTCCACCTTATTAATTTAGTGGCATTGTTTGAAGTGATTCAGATTAATTTATGGCTGACACCGCGTTAACTCCAAGTGATTGTCAAGATGTTGCCATAAATCCCAGGCATTGCTTCAACCCTGTTTTGTGAGCAGGTTTGGACTGAAGTAAAAATCAATATAGATGCACCTATAGCGAAGTGCTTGTGCTAATCAATGAAGCGCGAGAGACGCGATGATTTTATCGAGTCCATCGCAACCATTTACTCACTTGCATCAGCTTCTTTAAGATCAAATTCCTTAACTTTTAAGAAATCTGCTGTCCGAATCAATCTTTCAACACATTCTGAGCGAGTAATACCTGCTGCTTCTGCCAGCTGATCAAGCAACTGCGAGGCAGATGGAGTCAACATAAATTGATACTGGGTTTTTTTTTCGCCATGCGCTGACGGTACAGCTTTTTTAGCTCTCGCCATTGAAACCAATACGTGCATCTGTTTACCTCAATAGATTAACAACTCTAGCTTAACATCAATATATTGATATGTACATATTGACATCAATATATTGATATCATAATATGGTATATACAAGGTTAATAGCAAAAACCAAAGTCTCAAAAACAAAAGGCGACCGCCCTAGCCTGAGAAACTGTGCGATCGCCTTTTTATTCCAATTAAATGGAGATTTTAATCATGACACAACCCGTCTATACGCCGCAAGCCCTAGCCAGCCGCAAGCTGCCGAGCCTCAAACAAATTGCGGTTGACCTCGGCGTTGCCCCAGGAGGAAACAAGACGAAACGGCAGACTTGGATAGATGCAATCATCGCCCACCAATCCGCCCAACTCCAGAGAATCGCTCGTCCTGCCCCCGACGAGCAGGACATAGCCCAAGGTAAGTTCGACGGGTACATCGCAAACCAAGCCCAGGCTGTCGCACCAGAAGAATTAACAGTAATAGAAATCAACCCCCACCACTTCGAGATTTTTGCAGGTAAACGGGTGAACGAAAAAAGGTGTGGGAGATTAGTTAGCGGAGACTTTACGCTAACATAGCTCTTGATACTATGCAACCAAACTACCTATGAACAACCTCCAA
>JAGKSW010000119.1 GCA_018993265.1 Nostoc sp. TH1S01 | reverse complement strand
GCAATGTGTTTCTTGAGAGTCAACCTTTTTCGGGTGATAAAGGCTTTCAAGGTGGCGAAAATATCATTACTCCTCACAAAAGGAAACCAAAACGAGAATTAACTCAACAGCAAAAAGATGAAAACAAAGCTTTGTCCAGTAATCGGATATTCATTGAACATTTGATTCGATTGCTTAAAATATTCCGCATAGCCTCACAAAGATTTCGCTTAAAGCTTGAGACCTATGAACAGATTATCTGAACAGTTTGCGGGTTAGTTAGGCTGAGAATTGGTAGCTTAATCCTGCCAACTTAGCTACTACGAGTAGTCAGAAAATTTTAAAAAGGAGAAGTTAACTTTTATGCCTCTAAACTAACAGTAACTATCTCATACCCTGATTATTACGTTTTTACGCAAATATCAAAGTTTTGCCTCAAAGCTTTGAACAGTCTGGCTTTGAAGTTTTCGGACAAGTCTACTGGACTACTAAGACTTAACCTAGCAAGCAACCCATTTGCCATTAATTAGACAAACCTCTGATACATACTTACTGGGAAATTTTGGTGTAGTTTCTGTAACTTGCTCCTGATTAACAGTAGCACTATTAGGTAAGTTAATATCTTGGTTGATATTAGCAATAGCCACATTTCCATAGAAAGCTATGGCACCACTAACCGTAACTACTAAAGCTTTAGCTTTTATCATGTTATCACTTATAGGTTACTTTTTTCCTTTTCTATAACTGACCTAAATTCTATGAGCAAGGAACCCATTTGCCATCACGCATACAAACACCCTCAAGTTGCTTACCTAGTGGCAGTTCTAGGTCATTTTCTGTAACTTCTTGCTCACTAGCATCCCCACTAATTCCAAATTCATTGGTGTTGGTGCTGCCGTCTAATTCAAAACCACTAACTTCTGACACTACATCATTTTCAGTTACAACATCTAAGTCAGAGTTATTCAAGCTTTCTTCAGTTTGTAATTGCTCTACGTTTTGAGGTTCCATGATAACTTACTCCCTTGCTTTGTTGATTGTATGAACGAATTGTTTTGTCGTGCTAATAATAACTTCAGCGTAGCTCCTAAGAATTACGCACGAGTTAACAAAAGTTCATGTTTTTACTGCGAAATTACCCAAATGTACGTAAAACTGCGGGTTTCTACCAGTTGTTTGAAGATAAAAAGTTGTTTAGGGTAATAGCCAGTAGGGTGGGCAATGCTCACAACCTAAAAATCAGCAAGTCAGCGAATTTTTAGTATTGCCCACCCTACGGTTGAGAATTGTGCAGGATATGAATCAAGCTTGTCGATATGCTCCTGGTTGTTCATCTTGGACAACGAAGGAAGCTAGGGTGCTGATAGAAGCATTGGGGTCAACAATGCTAGAAACTGCCCGATAATCACTTTGCCACTGTTTAGGAGTAACTTGGCAACGGACGTAACCCCGGAATGCACCATCGAAAAACTTGGTATGAGGATTACTTCTCAAGGCCGCTTGCACTGGTGCAATAAATGATGTGGGGAAGTCGCAGGAAATGGAAGTACCGACGAACTCAGTCGCTACCGTTGGGGAAGCGGGATTATTAAAGTCAAGTTTGACATCGTGTACCCAACTAGAATGGATATCGCCTGTAATCACCACAGGGTTAGAAGGTCGGCGATAGTTGAGATAATTCACAATTCGCTGACGTGCGGCTACATAACCATCCCATTGATCTAAGTTGAATAATCCGATTTCTGGACGAGGGTCAAAATCAAATTGAGCAAACATTGTCTGTTGGGCAATAATATTCCAACGGGCGCGAGATTGGTCTAAGCCGTTGAATAGCCAGCGTTCTTGCAGTGAGCCTGTCATTGTGGCATTTTCGTCAAAAGCTTGCACACAACGGGGCTTGATTCCATCATTACAAGGCTGGTTTGTGCGGTATTGACGAGTATCTAAAACGTGAAATTGGGCTAAGTTCCCATAACTCAAACGCCGATAAAGCTGGGCGTTAGCACCATTAGGAAATGAAAACAAACGCAATGGCATGTGTTCGTAGTATGCTTTGTAGGCATTGGCGCGACGTTGGATAAATATTTCTGGGTTAACGTTATCTTCAGAAATTAAGTTGGCGTAGTTGTTTTCTACTTCATGGTCATCCCAGGTGACTATCCAAGGAAAGGCTGCGTGAACCGCTTGCAGATTTGGGTCAGTTTTATAAAGTGCGTGACGGTTGCGGTAGTCTGTCAGAGTCATAATTTCGGGACTATTATGCTGACGCGGCCCTCCAGTTTGCGGCCCGTATTCGTAAATGTAATCACCCAGATGTACAACTAATTCAATATCTTCTTCAGCCAGATGGCGGTAGGCGGTGTAAAAGCCATTTTGCCAATCTTGGCAAGAAACAAAGGCATAGTTTAGTTGTTGAATAGAACTGTGGAATGCTGGCGCTGTCCGAGTCCGACCGATGGGGCTAAGTTCATTCCCGACGCGGAACTGATACCAATACCAACGATGAGGTTCTAACCCTTGGACATCAACATGTACAGAATGGGCTAAATCTGCGATCGCTAAAGTTTTACCACGTCGGACAACTTTTCGCATATTCTCATCTAAGGCGACTTCCCAGTGTACCACCACGTTTCTTGGTGGCATTCCACCACCATTCAGGGGGTCTGGTGCTAACCTTGTCCATAACACCACACTATCTGGTAATGGGTCGCCAGAAGCTACACCCAAGGTAAAGGGATACCTAGAAAATCTGGATGTTGCTAATGCGGGCTGCCATTGGCTTGTTAATGCTAAACCTGTAAAAAAGCCGGCACCCAGTAAAACACTCCGCCGTTTATAACGATTTGATAATAGGCGATCGCAATTGATAAAATCCATATCCGTTCTTAGTCAGTTTCCGCACAAATGCGATGAACTTATCAACCGACAATCAACCAGAGATTAAGAAAATATTAAAAGTATGAAGTCTGAAACTTTAGCCAGCAGGAACCGCTATATTAATGCCTAAGCAACACGAAACACCTTTATTAGATGCGCTCAAAGCTTGTACAGTCAAGCCTCACGCCCCGTTTTACACACCAGGACATAAGCGGGGTCAAGGAATTTCGCCAGTATTGGCTGATTTACTGGGCGAAATGGTATTTCGGGCAGATTTAACGGAATTAGCTGAGTTAGATAGCCTGTTCTCTTCTCAAGGTGTAATTCAGACAGCACAAATATTAGCAGCAGAGGCATTTGGCGCTGCACAAACATGGTTTCTTGTCAATGGTTCTACCTGTGGCATCGAGGCGGCAATTCTTGCTACCTGCGGTGCTGGCGATAAAATTATTTTGCCGCGCAATGTGCATTCTTCAGCGATCGCTGGTTTAATTCTTTCTGGTGCGATGCCAATTTTTATCAATCCCGAATATGACCCAGTTTTTGATATCGCCCACAGTATCACACCTGATGCTGTAGCAATTGCCCTAAAACAGCATCTCGATGCAAAAGCCGTGTTGACAGTTTATCCCACATATTACGGTGTCTGTGGAGATTTAGCTGCGATCGCCAACATCACCCATCAATATAATATTCCTTTGTTGGTAGACGAAGCCCACGGCGCACACTTCGCCTTTCATTCCGAATTACCCACCCCAGCTTTAGCCGCAGGGGCAGATTTAACTGTCCAGTCAATTCACAAAGTTCTCGGTGCGATGACGCAAGCATCGATGCTGCATATTCTAGGAGAGAGAATCGATAGCGATCGCATCAGTAAAGCTTTGCAACTTGTTCAGTCTACCAGTCCGAGTTATATACTGTTAGCCTCCTTAGATGCAGCACGTCAACAAATGGCGCTGAATGGCGAACAACTCATGTCTCGTACTTTGCAACTTGCAGATTTCGCCATCAGTCAAATCAGCCAAATTCCTGGTTTATCAATTTTGCCGCCAAAATCATCCCCTGGCTTTAGAGAATTAGATAAAACTCGGTTAACAATTAACGTCACTAACTTAGGTTTAACGGGGTTTGAAGCGGAGGAAATTTTAGATGAGCAGTTGGGTGTAACTGCGGAATTTTCGTCCTTACAAAATCTAACTTTTATTATTAGTTTGGGAAACACCATTAGTGATATTGAACAATTAATTCAAGGTTGCCAAATTCTTGCCAAAAAGTATCACCGTAACAAAGTAATTTCCCATACTCTAGTTGAACAGAATTTTACTGAGTATACTGTGCAGATATCTCCCCGTGCAGCGTTTTTTGCGCCTCATGAAACTTTACCAATAGAACAAACAAGCGATCGCATTTGTGCCGAAATTGTCTGTCCCTATCCTCCCGGAATCCCGGTTTTAATGCCAGGAGAAGTGATTACTAAAGCAGCTATAGCATATCTCCAACAAATTCCAGCAATGGGTGGAATAATTAGCGGATGTGCAGATCCAAGTCTGCGAACTTTAAAAGTAGTTAAAAATTAAGGTGCTGACGCATAAAAAAAGTTGAAATGAAAAAACTGTGCCTACTGCGGATGATTTGGGAATACTCAACGAGAGTGGGTGCGAGGTTCAGCAAGTGGTAGAAGAAAGGGCATATTGGTTAGCTTGGGGGCAAATTTCGGGAATTGGCCCAGTTTTATTGCAACGGTTAAAACAGCATTTTGGTAGTTTATCTACAGCTTGGGAAGCAACTAAGGCTGAATTGGGTGAAGTTGAAGGTTTTGGTTCCCAAACTTTGGGCAAAGTAATCAAAATGCGATCGCAGTTACATCCAGAACAATTACTTAGCCAACACCAACAAGACAACCCGCATTTTTGGACACCAGCCGATGCTGAATATCCCCGCTTGCTATTAGAAACACCCAGTCCGCCGCCTGTTTTGTACTATCGGGGTGAAGTTGATTTAGCCGAAAATCTCGGACAAAAACCTTTAGTGGGAATTGTTGGTACTCGCCAACCTTCGGAGTATGGGATTCGTTGGACTCGCCAAATCAGCACGGCTTTGGCTAAAAATGGCTTTACTGTGGTTTCGGGGATGGCGGAGGGAATTGACACCGAGAGTCATAGCGCCACAATCAAAGCTGGCGGACGCACACTTGCAGTTTTAGGAACGGGTGTAGATGTAATTTATCCCCACAAAAACCGAGATTTATACAAACAGATTTTAGATGCAGGTTTAGTTTTAAGTGAATATCCCGCCAAAACTCCACCTGACCGCGCTCATTTTCCCCGACGCAATCGAATTATTGCAGGCTTAAGTCGGGCAATTTTGGTGATGGAAGCGCCTTTAAAATCTGGTGCGTTGATTACTGCTACCTACGCCAACGATTTTGGCAGAGATGTCTATGCACTACCTGGAAGATTAGATGATTACCCATCCCAAGGCTGTTTAAAGTTAATTTCACAAGGCGCTTCGATGATTGTTCGAGAATTAGATGAACTCTTAACTTTGTTGGGTGCTGTACCCAAATTAGATACAGTCACACCTCCCCCAAGCGCAGAACAGTTAAGTTTGCCGAATTTATCACCGCAAATGCAACAGATAATTGAAGCGATCGCTTGTAATACTGTACCCTTTGATGCGATCGTCCAAACAACAGGTATTCCCGCTAGTTCTGTTTCTGGTCTTTTATTACAACTAGAACTAATGGGTTTAGTCTCCCAACTCCCAGGAATGCGTTATCAAAAAAGTTAATTTACTTTTGTCTCAGTATTTAATGCTGTAGATGGTTCTGAAGATTTGGCTATTCTTCTACCCCAAGGTTTCAGCACGGAAATAGCAATAATAACAAGTATACAGACAGCTTGAATTGTACCACCTATGAGAACACCTTTAATATCAAAGTTGTACAGGGGATTACTCAAGGCTTGCGATCGCTCGACATCGGAAATACTGGTAGCGGCGTTTAACCAAGGCCCTAGCCAAACGGTTCCTGTAGTAATCAAAGTAACTGTCGCAATCCATTTGAAGATTACCCAGTAGTGTTTAAAAAATCCCCAAATTGTTAACCAGCAAAGCAGTCCACCAGTGAGTAAAGACAAATTTGCTGAGGGAATAATCACGAAATCATCCAGCAGTTTCAAAGCGGCATTAACCGCATACAATTCATCACCATTAGTAGTGTGAGCATTTTTTAAGGCGATCGCTACTATACTTAAAGCTGTACCAAACCAAATGCTACCAAAAGCCACATGAGCCGAAAGTAGCCAGTTTTTCTGCTTAACGTTGAGCTTGGGCATAAAGTCTCCAGATTCTACTATTTTTAATTGATAATTGCTGTCTGCGTCTCGATTTTATCAACCTATCTGCCACAATCATGAATTGGATGTTGAGGCGATCGCCGATTCACACCCTACAAGACCACGCCGTCAATTGTAAATAAAAGTTACAGATAACGTAATTAACAATTAACGTGAAGTATCTAAAGACAAACCACAAACATAATTACTGCAACTTCTGAATCAAATAAGATTCTGAGAAGTTATCTAATTTTATTTTGCTAGGGCGTGTTTTTAATAATCAGAACACCCTCAATTTGTACTGTTAATCAATCACAAACATGACTAATTTAAAGTTGAGATTTAAACCTGTTTCTTTTAGTTGGGTAGCGTTACATCCGCAACCTAAAGGGGTAATTCAATTTATTGGTGGGGCTTTTTTTGGTACATTTGGCCCGATGTTTTTTTATCGCTATCTGCTGGAATGTTTATTTCAGCAAGGCTATACAATCATTCTCTTGCCATTTAACTTTACTTTTGACCATTATGCAGAGGCAGGTTTTCTCATCAGAGAACAATATAAACTCATGCCAGAATTAGTGAGAATGGCAGAATTAGCAGATTATGAATACAAAGTTTATCTAGACGATTCTAATTTTTCTTGGATAGGTCATAGTATTGGTTGCAAATATATTGCTCTTTTAGAAGCTTTTAGTGCCTTACCTAAAAAACGAGACCAAATAGAATGTTTTGTTTGGCAAATAGTCAAACAAACTTCTGGTAATTTATCTCCAGAAAAACAAGCCAAAAAAGTTCAAAGTATTGTCAATGATTTAGAAAACCTCATTCGTGACTTAGAAAATAAAAGCGCAGATGCAAAAAAATTGACTTCCTATTATGTCAATCAAGATGAAGCGCAAGAGCAAACTGATTTTGACGAATCAAATGTTAAGATTAACAGCATCTTTATTAAAAGCCAAGCATCTCTACTATTAGCACCAGTCAATACTGGACTCGACAGCGCCATTAAACCTAAAGCTTTAGCAGATTTTATTATCAGGCTTGGTTTTAACGTTAAACCAACTCCCCAAGAAACCGAGGCTTTAATCGAAAACAGCAATTTATTTAATTTGTTGGGTTTAGTTTATTTTCCTTTAGATAATATAGGCAAATCTACACGGGAATGGTTCTTCAATAAATTGAAAAAGCCACCAGAAGATTTTCGTGCCAAACTCAAAGGTGGACATTTAAGACCTTTAGGAATACGTCTAGGAAATTTAGTGATTAATTTTCCAGATACTTTTTCTGTTCCACCAATTGAATCTGTCACCCGAAGAAATGCAGAATTTGAAGTTCACGTACTTACATTACTGAATTATCTGGAACAAAAGCGCCAAGATATGAAGAAAAAATAATTATATTAATTGAGGGGTGCAAGGCTTTGCGCCCCTAATCTATTTAATAGTGAGCAAATTTTTTTTACAAGACTAAAACTGTAGACGAGTCTCCGCAATGATGACTTACTTACAGTAACCGAATAGTGATCAATATATTACTAGTTGGGTAATGTTCAATTTTCGATGGTTCGTTTTTGACAAGTAAGTCTGCCAAATCGTAGATTGTAACTTGTGGTTGTGGTTCTACTTCAGGTTTTGGTAATGGTTCGGGTACAATTTGAGGACTACCTAGACCTATTGCTTCTCTGAGGTATTGTTCCATCGGTATTACTCCGTAACGGTTTTAGGTATTATTCCCATTCCAACTCAGCCAGTATCTATCACAGGGTTTCCTAATTCACTTAGATCATTACCATTCGCCGCTGCTTTCTTTTAGAAACAACCTGGCCAAGATAGTCACCTGCACCGATGCCAAACATACCAGCACTCACTCCGTACATTGTATCTCGCCCAAAAATTTGAACTCCGAAATACCCTATGGATATTGCTGCTAATGTGCCTATAGTACTTGCAATAATAATTTGATTTCGTCGCATGAATTGTCTTGGCCTGTTAATTTTGATGAATTTTTACTGTTGTCTGTATGGGAAAACTACTTATAGTCTTGTGGCTCCCTATTATTCATCATAATTAAAATTTGCAATCAACCTTGATATTCCATACCATTAGCTTCAGCGTAACGCTGCATAAAGCGCATGAAGCGTTCCCAATGATCATCTCGTTCGATTTCAAATTGGCATTCTACCCGTTGTAATTCATCACCCTCATCACCACCAAAAATAAATCGAGTTGAAGAAGGGGTCACACTAATCTCTCCTTCTTCATCCGTCAACAGTAAGGAATTTAAAGATGGTTTTGTAAAACTATTAAATCCTTCTAAAGCTTGTAATTTATTAAAAGTCATAGCGACGATGCGTTTACCTGAAACTTTGCCACGTCGCAAACTCACATTACTGAGTTCTTCAAAAATGCCTGCAAAAAACTGAATTGAGGGTGTGGTAGATGTCATGAGCAATGCCAAGTTGAAAATTTATCTTGGGGGATAATATTGGGGGTTAATGACTGGCGATTGATAACCAGTCATGGGTATGCTGTTAGGTATAGCAGGATTCATTATAGGTGATTGATAACCATTCATCGGCATCACACCAGTAGTATTAGGTGCGGGAGAACTAATAGCTGGAGATGGATAAGTAGTTGTCGGGATATTGTTATTAGTGGTGTTAGCTGGGCTACTTTGACTGAGATTTTCGTAAGTAATCCGAGAAATGGAACTAATTAATTTTTCGGCGCGGGGGTCATTATTTGGACGTTTTACCATCGCAGAAATGATGTAGCGTTTGCCATTGGGAATATCAACTAAACCCGTATCTGCGAGCATTGTGCCAATATCGCCTGTTTTATGGTAGATTCTTGCACCTGTGCCTAAACCAGATGGTAGTAGATGATCTCTTTCGGTACGACGCATAATATCCAGCATGATATCGCGCGATCGCAGACTCACAAAGTTACCTTGATTCACCATTGCCATCAAATTACCTAATTCTCTGGGACTGGTGATGTTTGTCCCTTGTAAATCTGGCAGTTGATTTTTAATTACTGTTGTGGTTAATCCCCAACCGCGAAAACGCTGATTTAATGCTTCTATGCCTCCCAGTCGCGCAATCAGCATATTTGTGGCTGTATTGTCGCTGATGGTAATCATTTTGGTGGCAACTTCTAATGCACTATACTGGGTGCCAACTGGTTTGAATTGGAAATTTCCAGAACCGCCTGCTACCATATCCTGTTGCATGGTTAGCATTTCATCCAGACGGATTTTACCTGCATCGACATCTTGGAAAAACGCTACCAAAATTGGGACTTTAATAGTGCTAGCAGCAGGAAAACCAACAGAGGCATTGATATCTACATAGCCACCATTATCTAAATCTACTACGAAAATGCCGGGTGTTAGGTCTGGAGTGGCGGCTGCCAAATTTTGGACAGCATTTTTCAAGGAGGTAATTTCTTGGGATAGGTATAAACCTGATGTTGGAACGGCGGGATTAGGGGTGCTTTGTGGCTGAACTTGACCAGAATTATTTGTATTCGATGACACGGACGAATTTGAATTGATGCGATTAGCCGGGTCGAGAACTGATAATACTGTACCAACGATCGCACCCATACCGACTCCCACAATTAACAACCGCAGGATATATAACATCGTTCTCGCCATTGGCTTTAGCCGTGTCTTTTTCGACACTCTTCTGGTTACTTTGGGCTGTGGTGGCTTTTGCACCCGCACTGTTTTTACCTTCACCGTGCTGGCCTGTGCGGGTGGAACATTCACTAATTTTCTGGGGATGGGTTTGACAGCCGTTGGCATAACTAGCCCTTGTCTTGGCCGGGGAACTCCGTTAACTGCGATCGCACCTGGTGCCAGCATAGCTTCTCTCGTCACAGGTCGTTGCTGTGGTTGAGGAACTTTCGCTTTTTTTGGTTGCACTTTTTCTTTTTGAGCTTTGCGCGATCGCGGGCGGCCATTTACGGGTTGTCGCCGCGAGAAAGCTCTTAGTTTGTCACTTGATTCTGTCACTGCTACTCCTTGTGACTCACTCGAATTTTTTCTTGCAGACTCCCGGCCTAAAACTGAATGTTCATACAGCTTGATGCTGAAATCAACTTTTACTACTCAGTAGTGTGTTTAGTTTAAGCCATATTATCTATTTTGAGGGAGATTCCGTATATATTAATCGATACATCATAAGTTTTCATCATCATTACGATTGTTGAGCGCCCATTCTACTTGCCGAAAAATCCCGCGCAACATCGCCACTTCATTAGTTGTCAGTCGAGAGCGATTAAAAAGTTGGCGAAATTTCTCCATCCGACTAGCTGCTGTATGGGGATACAGATAGCCAATATCTAACAGTAGAGATTCTAATTGTTGGTAGTAGGATTCCACAAGCTCAAAAGGTGCTAATTCTGTCTCTTGGCTAATCTGAGGTGGCGCGATTTCTACTTGTTGCGCCAGTTCATAACAACAAATCCCAACGGACGTAGCTAAATTTAACGAGGGATATATCTCACTGGTAGGAATGCGAACAAATCGCTGGGCATAATTTAATTCTTCATTACTTAATCCTCGGTCTTCTCTGCCAAAAATCAAGGCAGAGGGTTTGTCTGGTTCTTCCAGTAACCAAGGTAAGGCGGTGCGGGGTGTTTCTAACGGCGTTCCCCAATCACGCACACGCGCAGTAGTAGCGATCGCTCTGACACATCCTTGCAAAGCCTCTGGCAAAGTTGCTACCTCTAGGGCAGATTCTAAAATATCCTTGGCATGGACTGCCATTTTCATGGCTTCTGGCGAGCGCGGGTCACATTGGGGGTTAACTAATATTAGGTTATACAAACCAAAATTTTTCATCACACGAGCGATCGCACCCACATTAATTGGGCCAGCTGGTTCTACCAACACAATCCTGACCCCAGTCAATGCCATTTTTTATCTCTCCATATCTTATACTTTGTGCATTTTACATAATTCGGCATTCCCACTCACAGAAAAAACTTACCTATCTACAACTTTAAGTTTTTTAAATTAGTAACGTTTAATACGCATCGTAGGAATCATGCAGTATAACTTAGCAGGGCGAAAAGTAAGTTAGAAACAAAAGTTAAATTATTATTTCAAATTCATAGCTGGAAGAAGTATGTTTGCTGTGGCTAATTTGCTTTATCTGCTTATTGCCGGAAATATATATATGTAGGAGATACCCAAAAAATGCAAAGTATTGTTAAAAAAACTGTTATGCTTTCAGCCACGGCAGCGATCGCAGTTATATTTACAGGTTGCGGCGAAAGCAAAGTAGCTCAATGCAATAAAATTATCAAAGTTGCTAATCAAGCAGTCACATTAAGTCAAGAATTTAGCAAAAATCCGCAACGAGAAAAAGGTTCTAAATCATTAACAGAAGTCGCAGGTAAAATAGATACTTTTGCTAATGAAATGAAAGCGTTAGAAATTAAAGATGAAAAATTACAAGGCTTTCAAGGACGATTTATTAAGTTATATCAAGATACAAGTAAGGGTTTACGTGATACCGCTGCTGCTATTGATAAAAAAAATCTCAAAGCAGCAAATGCTTCTTTAGCATCTTTGAAAAAGAGTGGTAGTGATGAAGGTGCAATAGTGAATGAAATTAATACCTATTGCTCTGGTAAATAACATTTTTATAGGGAAGATATGCATAACGTAGCAGAATAATTCAAGAGTTTGTATATCCAAATCTTGAATTTAAACCGCTATATTCTGCTGCTCTTATTTAAAATAGCAATCCTAAATCATTCGTGAAATTCTTTTTCTTCTCTTTATTCTCGTTCTTTGTGTCCTACCCTGCGGGAAGCCGCTATCGCGTCTATGCGTTCTTTGCGGTTCATTAAAAAGAATATTTTTTCACAATTCAGATAGGATTGCTATAAGTGCCTAAGAGATTGGATTGAGACAGCTAAATTTGTGCAATAATCAAAATTCTATCCGCGTCTATCTGCGTTCATCTGCGGTTAATTTTATCCTAACTCTAATGCAACATTAGCAGAATTTTACTCTGTTGTCATACTTGAATCTATTGTAGTTTTTATAAACAAAAATATCCCCAATTTGTTGAAAAATTCGGGGATATGAGCCTATCGATCACTGGAATAATAGAACTAGAAATATTTATGCAAGAGTTCTACTGACTATCTGCTTTCAAGTCAAAGTGTTGTAAGAAAAAGAACCATCTGCAAAGACAAAACTCTCAAAACCAGTCGTAGTAAGAGTAATAGCATTTCCATTATTATTAAAGGTGAAGTTGGCAGGATTAGATATATTGCCAGAAATGACACCGGATATGATGAGTTCAGAGCGATTGAAAGCACTTAGATCAAGGATGTCAAAATTTGATCCGCCATCAACAGTTGCAGTACCAAACCCTTTAAAGGAGTCATTTCCAGTACCTAAATTGATTTTGATACCACCACCAACAGTTACTTTCTGCTCCACTTGATTTATGGTGCTAGTGGCAATAACTTGATCATTGCCATCACCAGTATTGATAGTTCCTTGTCCATAAATACCGTAGGCAGTACCGCCAGTTGTCACTACAGCAGATCCGGTGAGCATGTCATAACCCCCACCTGTATTAATTACTCCATTGTTGGAGATGCCGTAAGCAGTGGCATTTACACCTGAACTGTTGCCTGAAGCTGTAATCTTGTCGTTGCCTGCTCCTGTAGCAAGGGTAGCATTTTGTGCATTCTCAATGCCGATTCCCGTACCACCACTACCAACAACACCAAAATACATATTGCCAGCACCGCCAGTGCCACCGTTTCCGGTGCTAGTGATAGTATCATCTCCGCCTCCTGTATTAATTGTGCCAGTGTTACTGATACCAATACCAGTACCACCATTACCGCCATTTCCGAAGCCGAATATGCTACTGTTACCACCGTTGCCACCTGTACCATTGGCTGTTATGGTGTCCTGTTGATTTCCAGTATCTAGAGTGCTACTGTTGCTAATCCCGATACCATTGCCACCGTTGCCGCCGTTATCTGGGCCACCTATGCCACCGTTACCGCCTGTACCGTTACCTGTAATGGTATCATTCCCGATTTCAGTATAAATACTGCTGCTGTTGCTGATCCCAATTCCAGTACCACCATTGCCACCAGTGCCACCAGTAGAACCCGCGTTCCCGCCAGTACCATAACCAGCGATCGCATCGTCTCCATCTGCTGTATTGATACTGCCACTGTTACTGATACCTGTTCCGTTACCACCATCGCCACTTCGGCCTCTGCCTGCCTGGCCGCCAATACCGCCTGTACCTGTGCCGATGATCGTATCTTTTCCTATACCTGTCTTAATAGTGGCAATGCTGCTACCGCTACTACTGTTGCTAATGCCAGTCCCAGTACCACCCGCGCCCCCAGGACTGCCAGCACCAAAAGAGTCAAAGCCACCCCCACCTGTACCTGTGCCTGTGATCGTGTCTTCTCCATCCCTAGTATCTATACTGCCACTGTTGGCGATCCCTGTCCCAATCCCAACACCTTGCCCAGCACCAGCACTCTGGGAGCCTGTAGCTCTGCCTTGAACGCTGTCGTTTCCTGATAGTGTACTAATCACACCTCCAGTTGAAACATTAATACCAATTGCCGTCAATGTCTGTAGCTCTTCTCCGATTAAAGTGTCAGCACCCGCAGTGCCGATGAAATTGGGTGGTACGGTCAATCTAACCATGATTCAACATCCTCATCAATGTCGCTTAATACAATCAGTTGGCTCAATTGGAAGTAACATTCTCTCAAAAGAATTTCCAAAATCTTATTTGTGTCATTTCAATGATTTAGTCCTTGTTTTAGCCTCACTTTAACTGTGCATAATTTGTAATTACTACACAGTTGGGGTTTCATAGATTTGAAATTGGTGCTTGATTTACACCATGTTTTACCAGTGGGCTATCTGATAGACTCAATGCTATTTCCAGATTATGAAATGACATTAACGCTTAACAGAGAATAGGGAACTTTTACTGCAAGTTGGAGTGAAGCTCGATGCTTTTATCAAGTTTTTATCTGGATTTTTACTACCCTAAGCCGTTGTAAAGGGATAGTACATCTTGAAAAGTTTTTAAGTAAATGATTATCGTCATAAGCAAAATGTGACAACAATCACACATAATTATGTAAAATCTACCCCTCTCAACTAGAGGCGGTTTGAAAGGATAGAGCAACAGATTCTTTGTTTGAAGAGCTTGATTTTAGCTTTAATATAAATAGGACTTACGCATTGACAGAAAAGCCAAAATAACAGGTAGAGTTTTCAAGGCTGATAGCTAGATTTTTCAATGAGATTTTAGCGATCGCACTCAATTAAAGATGATTGATAAAAGCCTGAAACAACGTATTTACGTTGATACACAAGATAGTTATTTTGTACAGTGCGTAAGTCCTAATAAAAACTGATTAGTTACACTATAAAATAAGAATTTTGCCATACTTTATATATGGCAGAATGCTATCATGACACACAATTTGTCAACGCCGACATTAACTTGGCAATCTGGAAATTAATTTTGTCAACGCGGACAAGTAATTAGTTAATGTACAAAACGAGCGCGGAGGGATTTGAACCCCCGACCCACAGAACCGGAATCTGTTGCTCTATCCACTGAGCCACGCGCCCTTAGTCTCCTGCATTATAGCATGGTTGTGATCAAGTTTGTAGGCAATTTAGCATCAACCTTAAAGAAAATCAGCCGGATTGACTGGAGTACCATGACGACGCACCTCAAAATGTAGGTGTGGCCCGGTAGAAAAACCTGTGGAACCAACAGCCGCGATCGCTTGTCCGCGTTGTACTCCTTGTCCTTCAGAAACAAATAATTCACTGGTGTGTCCGTAGAGTGTGGTTAGTCCGTTACCGTGGTCGATAATTACGGCTCTACCATAGCCACCATACCACCCCGCAAAAATTACAGTTCCCGAATCGGCGGCGCGAATTGTACTACCATAGCTAGCTGCAAAATCTAAACCTGCATGGAAGCGACGATAGCCGAGAATCGGATGTATCCGCCAGCCAAAGGGACTGCTAGTAGGTGCATTACTCGGATAAGTAAACAGTCCTGTACCGCGAATGATAATGCTATTGCGGCTGTTGGTTTTGCTGCGTCCTTCTAAGGCGGCGACTTTTTCTTGAATTAAGTTGTCTAAATTATGCGAGTCTCTTTCTAATTGATTTTCGGCTGCTTCTAAGGCGAGGCGATCGCTATTTAAGCGTTGAATTAATTCTGCTTGTGACTGTGCTTGAGCTTGATAATCTGATTTTTGTAAGAGTAATTGCTGACGAATTAACGCAATTTCATTTTTTTGCTGTTCTACGTCAGTTTTTTGCTGATTGATTTGCAATGCTTGAACATTGAGTTTAGCTAAAATTTTCTGGTCTGCCTGATAGACTAACTTTAATTGATGACGACGGCTGATAAAGTCACTGATATTTTGGCTTTGCATTAAAACCGCCCAGCCTTGACTAGCGTGCGATCGCTGGAGATAACGCAATCTTGCTACTGTGGCGACTTGTCGTTCTTCATAAGTACGTTGCGCCACAGCTAAATCAGCTTCTAACTTCTGTAGGCGAAGGCTTGCTTGTGCTAACCGCGATTCACTATCTTGAATTTGATTATTTGTGGTGTTGATATTTTGGTTAATTCCAGTTAAACGTTTTTGAGCAGCATTTTGCAAATTCGTCAAGCGATCGCGTTCCTGAATTACATTCTGGCGTTCTTGATTAATTTGTTGCTGTTGTTGTCGCAAGGTATCAACGGAGGCTGATGTTGTTGCATATCCCGCCGATACGGAAATTAATACCAAACCAACACACAAAATATAAGCAAATCCCAGAAAAATGATTTTTAATGCTCTCATAGCGTGAGCCTAACCAAGCCAATGCTGCAAAACACTATGAGTATTCCCAAAATTCTGGTGTTTTGCTCAACTTCAGATTGCTAGTTTTGTCCCATAGTGACGAACCTATGGGTAAGTCCTGGATTAAATAAAAGCCCTAAATAAATAAAATATATAGATCCCCGACTTCTCAAAGAAGTCGGGGATCTGAAGCCCACTGATCTAACTTGTTTATGAATTCTAACCCAGCGTTGTGTGCGGCCATCAGCGATCGCATTGCTACTAGTCCGCAAAAGCGAATTACCTTTGCCGAATATATGGATATGGTGTTATATCATCCTGAACACGGCTACTATGCCAGCAAAGCAGTCAACATTGGGTTTAAAGGCGGTGATTTTTTCACATCTGTTAGTCTCGGTGCTGATTTTGGCGAGTTACTAGCAGAACAATTTGTGCAAATGTGGGAAATTTTAGGACAACCCCGACCTTATTCTTTGGTAGAAATGGGAGCGGGTCAAGGATTACTAGGGTTGCATATTCTCAATTATTATCAACTGCATTATCCTGATTTTTTATCAGTATTAGATTATCTCATTGTCGAAAAGTCTCCCGAATTGCAGCAGGAACAAAAACAACGTTTACAAAATTACCCTGTGCGGTGGTGTAATTTAGCAGATATACCTAGCAATTCGATAACTGGCTGCTTTTTTTCTAACGAACTAGTCGATGCTTTTTCAGTGCATCAATTTATTTTACAAACAGGGGAACTGCAAGAAATTTATGTCACCTTACCATCTGATGAAGAGCAAGATGAAAATTATCTGCTGTTAGAAGGGGAGTTTCAAGAAATCATCGGGGAAATTTCTACACCGCAGTTGACAAAATATTTTGATTTGATAGGTATCGATTTATCTGCAAAAGTCTACCCCGATGGCTACCGCAGTGAAATTAATTTAGCGGCTTTAGACTGGTTGAGTATAGTAGCAGACCGCTTGCAGCGCGGCTATGTGGTAACAATTGATTATGGCTATCCTGCCCATCGCTACTATAACCCCAGGCGATCGCAAGGAACCCTACAGTGCTACTACCAGCATCGCTACCATAACAACCCCTACATTAATATTGGGCGACAAGATATCACCGCTCATGTTGACTTTACCGCCTTAGAACTGTGGGGAGAGCAATGTGGTTTAACCAAAATTGGCTTTACCCAACAAGGTTTATTTTTGATGGCGTTGGATTTGGGAGACAGAATAGCCTCACTTTCTCATCAAGATATAGCGATCGCTCAGTTGTTGCAACGCCGTGAATCACTCCACCAACTTATCGATCCCACAGGATTAGGTGGCTTTGGAGTACTAGTCCAAAGTAAAGGACTCCAAGATCATGAAATTGCTCAACCCCTGAAAGGATTAATTGTGCCAAAGTAAAAGTAAGGGAAAAAAGTTAAAACTCTCTGTAAGTCGGCAGCATCATTGTTATATGGACTAGCATTACTATTGATTACTGCGAAATCCTGTGTTTAAAAAAGCAACAAAACTATGAATACTCATGACTTGTTGATGCTAGTAATGCTACTTACACCCGGTATCTTACTGTCTGTTGTCATTATGGCGACTTTTGCCGCTGGCGGTTGAATTTAAACTGCTGAGTACTGAGTACTGAGTGTTGAGTTATCATTCTTCCCTTGTTTCCCTACTCCCCACTCTCTATTTATTCAGCAGTATTGGGTGAATTTGAGATTTAGGATGGCATCTTAAGTCTCAAATTACAACTCGTCAGGCAATTACAATCAAACGATGAACACGCGATGTCTAAGACAGACTTCGCCTCAGCTTTATCAAAGGAACGTGAACAATGAAGGTGGCATTTCTGGGAACTGGACTGATGGGACAACCAATGGCTCAAAGGTTGTTAGCAGCTAATATACAAGTAGTTGCTTACAATCGCACCCCAGAAAAATTAGCACCATTACAAGCCGCTGGCGCAGAAATTGCCACACAACCCCGTCAGGCCATTCGTGCTGCTGATTGCATTATTTTGATGCTGACTAACGCCGCAGCCATTTATCAAGTATTACTTTCAGATACGGCTTGGCGCACCTTAGAAGGACGCACTATTATTCAAATGGGTACAATTACACCCACCGAAAGCCAAGAAATTCGAGATGCCATAGTTGGTGGTGGGGGTGAATATATAGAAGCACCCGTATTAGGCAGCATTCCCGAAGCCAAAAGCGGTAAATTAATTGTCATGGTAGGCGCAACCCCATCACAATATCAAAGACATTTACAATTACTCCAAAATTTTGGCCCAGAACCTTTACTAATTGGGCCTGTGGGAACAGCATCTGCCTTGAAATTAGCCCTCAATCAATTAATTGCTTCTCTAACAACTAGCTTTGCCCTGAGTCTAGCTTTTTTGCAGCGTCAAGGCGTAAATATCGAATCTTTTATGCAAGTTTTACGCGAAAGCTCTCTTTATGCACCTACTTTTGATAAAAAGCTGCAAAGAATGTTAGAGGAAGACTATGCAAACCCCAATTTTCCGACAAAACATTTACTCAAAGATACAGACTTATTTATCTCAGAAGCCAAAGCTTTAGGTTTAGACCTCAGTAGCATTGAGTCTGTGCGACATATTTTGTCTACAGCCATGAAAATGTCATTTGCTAATGATGATTATTCATCAATCTTTTCCGCTATTAAAGAATGGGGAGATTCTAGCGCTGAGTAAATAATTATGGGGAGTGGGGAGTAGGGAGTGGAAGGAAGAATATCTTGCTGATCACCCAGCACTTATACTTAAGTTGCTCTCAGAAATATTATTCCTAGTCCCTAGCCCCTAGTTCCTAATCCCCACCCCGCACTCAGCACTTCATCAACCAAGCACTGAAAAAGATAATATGGTATGGTAGCTCGTTTGCTTTCCGAGGGTACTATTGCGTGCTATCTACTCTACGTGCCGATTTTCGCATTATTTTTGAACGTGACCCAGCCGCCCGTAACTGGTTAGAGGTTTTGGTTTGTTACCCTGGCTTGCAAGCCCTGCTTTTTCACCGACTGGCTCACTGGCTACACCATTTTGGTCTTCCCTTTGTTCCCCGCTTCATTTCTCACCTATCTCGATTTTTGACTGGTATCGAAATTCACCCAGGTGCAACCATTGGACAAGGAGTATTTATTGACCACGGTATGGGTGTGGTGATTGGTGAGACGGCAATCATAGGTGATTATGCTCTAATTTATCAAGGTGTCACTTTGGGCGGAACTGGTAAACAAAGTGGTAAGCGCCATCCTACAGTCGGGGAAAATGTCGTAGTCGGTGCTGGTGCAAAGGTACTGGGCAATATTCACATTGGTAATAATGTCCGCATTGGTGCTGGGTCAGTTGTTCTCAGGGATGTGCCTTCTGATTGTACTGTTGTGGGCATTCCTGGGCGGATTGTTTATCGTTCGGGAGTTCGGGTTGCACCTCTAGAACACAACAACTTACCAGACTCGGAAGCGGAAGTAATTCGCGCTTTAGTAGATCGCATTGAAGCATTAGAACAACAAATCCAAAATCTACAGCAACTACAACCTGCTGCTAAAACTCCCGTATTAGTGGGTGCGGTAGCTGTTCAAGAACCTGAACCAAAACCAGAAGCTCCTTTATGTAGCCTCCGAGACAAAGCAATTCAAGAATTTCTCGATGGCGCAGGGATTTAAATGAGCAAACTAAAGTAATGAAGCAAGAGCCTCTGAAAACAATTTCTCAGCATCGTCAGAAAATATTCATGATTCTGAAGATTCTGAGCAGTGGCTCTTTACTCTATTTGCTTTTTGCCTAGCAGGCTGAATCATACTAAATTGAAATAGCTAGTCTTGCTTCAGAATTTTGCAACAGTCTATGAATCAAGACTTTCAATCCAAAATCCAAAATTGATATCAGAGTGTACTATGTCAATTCCAGCATTAACTAAAAAGCTGCTTGCTGCCAAAAAAGTTAAAGGATTGAGCTTTGCAGATTTAGAAAAAGTTTTGGGGCGTGATGAAGTCTGGATTGCTGCTTTGTTTTATCGTCAAGCAACCGCTTCTTTGGACGAAGCACAGAAACTTGCTGATTTGTTAGGGCTTGATTCCGAAGACATTGCAGAACTGATTAGTTATCCCACAAAAGGCTTAGGCCCTGTTGTCCCAACCGATCCCTTGATTTACCGCTTCTACGAAATCATGCAAGTTTATGGAATGCCCATCAAAGAAGTTATTCAAGAGAAATTCGGTGATGGGATTATGAGTGCAATAGATTTTACTTTAGATATTGAAAAAGTAGAAGACCCCAAAGGCGATCGCGTTAAGCTCACAATGAATGGCAAATTCTTACCCTACAAAAAATGGTGAGTGCTGGGTAAAAATACTAGCCCCTAGTCCCTAACCTCTAACCTCTAGCCCCTAGCCCCTTTTTAAGGATTAACTTCCTCACAAAACCACTGTTGATTTTCATCAAGCTGATAAAGACTTCTATTTTGTGGTTCGCCCCGCAACTCTAAATGATCAACCTGCACGGGATCAAGCAATAGTAAGCAAAAATTGGCAACTGGTTGTAAAGGGTCGGGCGCTGGAGGTGTAAACGCCTCTGGCGCTGCGTCTCTTGGTTTACCAGGATGAGGCCAAGCAAATTGTAAGCGAGCTGCATCGCTGAGTGCTTGCCAAGTACTCAGGCGGGCAGATTGTAGTAAAGCATTATTACTGTCCACCAACGTCAAACGGCCTGCAATGCGAAACTGTTCGCGCGAGTTGGGGAAATACCAACAGGCTTCCGCCCAAGGTTGAGATTTTATCTGGTCAATTTTATCGCTACGGGTATCAGTAATAAATTTTAGCTGATTGGTATCGTTGAGAAAGTCACGAAATACCACAGTCCGATTAGCAGGGCGATGATCTGCCCGTACTGTAGCCAGTTGTAGGTAACGAGCGTATATAAGACTACGGTTGCGATGCAAGGCGCGAGCGAGCGCACCTCGCCAAGGAGCAAGGGACATTGTGTGCGTTGCAATTGGTACAGCTACAGACTTAGCGCAAAGTGGAAAATTTTGCAATCTTTTATCCTCAACTCACTTGGCGTATAGTCGTAATCTGTTCAAAAGCAACAAGACTGGATTATGGTTCGAGAGCTTGAAAGAAAACGTCAGGGTGTTACGTTTCCCGAAACTGCACCAGCAGCCAATCCTGTATTTTTCAGGACTTACATTAATCAACTTCCTCCCATACGCAATCGCCTCAATGTCACAGTACAAGGCGAAATTGGCAGCACTCCAAAAAACTTACGTCGTGAATTTACACAAACCGATATAGAAGGCAACCGCGTTACCATTCATGTCGGCGTAAAGAAACCTGATTTCTACGAAAAATCGTTGGTTTCAAAAATCTTATCTCAACGAAAAAACAGCATTTCTGGCTTCGCGTGCGTCAGTACTCAGTTTGTAAGTCACTTAGCATTTGGCGTATAGTCATCATCTATTCAAAAGTAACAAGACTTGATTATGGTTCGAGAGCTTGAAAGAAAACGTCAGGGTGTTACGTTTCCCGAAACCGCGCCAGCAGCCAATCCTGTATTTTTCAGGATTTACAGCCGCCGGACGGGAATAGGATTAAGAGAATCTTATGATGAAGTGTGCGATCACACCATCCAAGGCTTAATCGAATTAGGTAAGCTCAACCCAGAAGAAATTGCCCTCCTAGAAAAAACCCAATGCCAACTCAAAGCTTTACCTAGCGGCCGCTGGCTGTGGGTAGGCGGTACAGATTGGATAAACAAACCCAAAAACTTCTCCGGCGGGTACAACTGCACTTCCACTAATCTCCAAGACTGGAAAGCCTTCGGTTTAATGATGGACTTGGCTATGATGGGCTGCGGCACAGAAGCCATCATCGAACCGCAATATCAAAAAATAAATGCTGATCTGGTAGTTGCAATACCAGACCAGCACTCAAACATTTCTCCTAAATTAACTTCACTCAATTTAGAAGCAAGAAACTATATGTTACCAAATCATCGAGGCTCTGAGGATGAAAACGCATCTACTTCCGGTAGTTGCATCACAAATTCTTCAGCCGTGGAGTTGAGTATTGCCCAAGAACGGATCCAGCAAGCAAAGTATAAGTCAAAGCAGCAGAGAAAGTTTTTTTGGTGGCTTCGACAGAAATGTAGATTCTGGCATCCCATCTTAGGCGTTGCTGTTGCGATCGCTTCTTTAATAAAATTGCTGTTTTTCTAAATAACCTGAGTTCGGAATAATTAAGTGACTTACAACGTTTGAAGACTGACGCAAAGAAACCTGATTTCTAGGAAAAATCGTTGGTTTCTAAAATCTTATCTCAACGAAAAAACAGCATTTCTGGCTTCGCGTGCGTCAGTACTCAGTTTGTAAGTCACTTAGCATTTGGCGTATATTCATAATCTGTTCAAAACCAACAAGACTTGATTATGGTTCGAGAGCTTGAAAGAAAACGTCAGGGTGTTACGTTTCCCGAAACCGCGCCAGCAGCCAATCCTGTATTTTTTAGGACTTATAGCCGCCGCACTGGAGTAGGATTACGGGAATCGTGGGATGAAGTGTGCGATCGCACCATCAAAGGCTTAATCGAATTAGGTAAGCTCAACCCAGAAGAAATCGCCCTCCTAGAAAAAACCCAACACCAACTCAAAGCTTTACCTAGCGGCCGCTGGCTGTGGGTAGGCGGTACAGATTGGATAAATAAACCCAAAAACTTCTCCGGCGGGTACAATTGCACCTCCACCAATCTCCAAGACTGGAAAGCCTTCGGTTTAATGATGGACTTGGCCATGATGGGCTGCGGTACAGGAGCCATCATCGAACCGCAGTATATTAATCAACTGCCTCCTATCCGCAATCGCCTCAATGTCACAGTACAAGGCGAAATTGGCAGCACTCCAAAAAACTTACGTCGTGAATTTACACAAACCGATATAGAAGGCGATCGCGTTACCATTCATGTTGGTGATAGCCGCGAAGGTTGGGTTGCATCTTATCAAACTCTGTTGGAACTTTCCACAGACGAAAGATTTACAGATGAAGTAGCAGTATTTGTTGATATCAGCGATGTCCGTCAAGCAGGGGAAACACTCAACGGTTTTGGCGGTGTTGCCAATCCTGTAAAATTGCCTGGATTGTATCAACGTTGTGCCGATATCTTAAATAAAGCTCTAGGCAGACAATTAAATTCTGTTGAATGTTGCCTATTAATCGATGAAGCTGCTGTAACAATTGTTGCGGGCAATATCCGAAGAAGTGCGGGGATTCGCCAATTTGTTTCTGACGATGAACTAGGGGCAAATGCCAAAGATAATCTCTGGCAACAAGACGAAAACGGTAACTGGCGCATTGACCCTGAGCGTGATGCTTTACGGATGGCGAACCATAGTAGAGTATTTCACCATAAACCAACTTTACAAGAGTCAATTGAAGCCGTCCGTAAACAATATTACAGTGGAGAAGGTGCAATTCAATGGGCTGGGGAAGCTGTAGCTAGAGCTAACTGCGATTTGCTAACAACACAAGCTTTAAAAGTTGATTTCTTAAAGGCTTATGATCAAGGAAAAGCTAAAGATTGGTTACAACAACGCTACCCAGAAATTGATACTAAAGAATTAGAACATCGTTTAGGTAGATACGGCTTAAACCCATGTGGAGAAATCATAGGTGCAAATTTTCACTGCGTAAGTGGTGATACCTTACTGATTACTCAAGATGGAATGCACAAAATTCAGGATGTTGTGGGATGTCAAATTAGCATTTGGAACGGTAAAAACTGGAGTCAAGTGCAACCATTTAAAACTGGTAGTTCTCGCATTCTCTATCGTGTGCGCTTTGGAGATGGTTCATATTTAGATGCAACTGAGTATCATCGCTTCTTTGTCAAAGATAGATTCAGCAAAAGTTATCAAGAAGTTCAAACTAAAGATTTGATGGATACCAGTCGATATGCTATCCACACTGAACCATTCAAAATTAAGTATGAAGGTGGATTAGATATCGATCTAAATTATGCCTACACTTTAGGGTTAGCAGTAGGAGATGGCACAACAGATCAAAAAAATCATCCCAAGATTAGGTTGTATAAAGAGAAAGTCGCTTTGAATCTCGCAGGAAATAAATCTCCTATCAGGGATTATGGTTATTCACCTGCGTTTACAGATGTCACAGATTTAGGTTTTTCTGGAGAATTCTTAAAAAGCCTAAAAACTACCCCAGAAGCACTGAATGTGATTGCTAGTTGGAACCGACGAGCCATATTGCATTTTATTGCTGGTTTAGCAGATACAGATGGCTCAAATACCAATAGTAACGGCATCAGAATATATATCTCTGACTATGAACGAGCTTACCGAGTTCAGTTATTACTAACTAAATGTGGTATTCGTTCATCTGTAAATCTTTGCGCTCACGCTGGAGCAGTTACTAATTATGGACACAGAAGTAGAGATTTATACTACTTGCAAATAACTGATTGTGGCGAAATTCCTTGTCAGCGTTTGGATGTGAGCAAAGGCACAAATGCCAAATATAAAGGTAAATGGCAAGTTGTGAAAAGTGTTGAACAATTACCAGGATTACATGACACTTATTGCTTTAATGAGCCGGAGTACCATAAGGGTGTTTTCGGTAATACTCTAACTGGTAACTGCAACTTGTCTGAGATTCATCTCAACCAAATTGACCCATTTAATTACAAAGAACAAGAGGAAGCTTTCACTGCTGGGGCGTTATCTGTAGCCACACTTTTGAACCATAAATTTTTGGAACCGCGCTATCAATACAGTCGAGAATTAGACCCAATTGTAGGGGTTTCTTTTACTGGCTTATTTGATTTCTTTGTTTATGCTTTTGGTGTGGACTGGTTGCGCTGGTGGGCAGAAGGTAGACCAGCTACTCCCCAAGGGTTAGCATTTAAGCACCAAGAGGAAAAATATCTCAGCTTTTGGAGAGAAGTAGTACATAAGGCAGTGTGGGATTATTGCGATCGCCATAATCTCAAACGTCCTAATCGCTGTACTACAGTCCAACCCAGCGGCACTAAATCTCTGTTATCTGGCGCTAGTTCCGGATGGCACCCACCCAAAGCCCAAAGATTTATTCGCCGGATCACTTTCCGCAAAAATGATCCCGTAGCCTTAGCTTGTATTGACTACGGCTATAATGTCATTCCCTCCCAATCTGACAAGGATGAACAAGGTAACTTATTAAACGATCCCTTCGATCCCCGCGTCAGTGAATGGCTAGTAGAAATTCCTGTTGCTGTACCTTGGGCTGATTTACCCGGTGCTGATCAAATTGATGTTTCTCGATTCCCTGTCTTAGCCCAATTTGATTTTGTCATGCAAGTGCAGCGCCATTACGTTACCCACAACACATCCGCTACCCTAGAACTTCGTGCTGATGAAGTTGAACCTTTAGGAACGCGAATTTACGAAGCCATCCAAAATGATGAAGGCTATATCTCCGCCGCCCTTTTGGCAAGATTTGACGATTTACAATCATTCCCCCGCTTACCATTTGAACCCATAGACAAAGCAACCTATGAGCGTTTATCTCAAGAAGTGTTAGCGCGACGCAAAACCGATGACTTCTGCGCTGTTCTCAGCCGCTACGACTCCGGCGAATTATCAGAAGCAGGCCCTAGTGGTTGCGATTCTGATAAGTGTATGTTCCCAGATCAACAACCCAACTAGGAAATCCTGAAGGATGAAGTATGAAGTCTGAAATTTATACTTCACACTTCATACTTCATACTTTTCTCTACGTTACGATTGATAAAAAAGTAATAATTTTTATGGCAGTGCCAGGAGATTTTTAATGTTTCTTGATGAATTGTCACCAATATTTAAAGAGTTAACTCAGCACCCAGTCTCATTTCTCGGTGGTTTTGTCTCTGGAGTGCTACGACTTAACCTGAAAGATGATCCTGTGAAAAGCTGGCTAGATCAACAAAGAGGCGTAACTAGCTACACCCCATCTACAACCGAAGCTAATAATGGCAAAGCCACAGGGCCACAGACAATTTCAATTGAATAAATTAGCTGCCAATTTCTAATTAAATTAACCACTTTATACCTGCAACTCCGACTCTCGCAGCTTGAGGAAAGTTGCAGGTAAATTTTTTGTTTTTAGCAGCGATTGTCAAGCTGGCAATAATGTAAAGATTGGTAATTTTATCGTATAAATAATTACTATTTCCCAGTAAAAACTACTAGAAAAATTCTAGAAAGCATCAAACTATCCTAACACAAGAAGTTTTTATCTAAAAAATATATAAGTTTGGCTTATTTTATGTTATCTGGGATTGTAATATCCCATACTTTGAAAAATGTCACAATCAGTTATTATTATGAGCGTAAGCGTAAGTTCAGCCGTATGGACAGTTTAGTTGAAGTCACGCTAGCACCATGATTGCTGCGCCACAACGTTCGCCATCAATGAAAATGAATCAGAAGCCACGACGCAAAATTTGTAGTTTGTTGATCTCTGTTTTCTCGCTGAACTAATCGCTGTTTGTTGACAATTACGTGATCCCACATGACTATTTACGTTGGAAATCTCTCCTACCGCGCTACTGAAGCAGATTTAAAAGCAGTATTTGCAGACTATGGCGAGGTCAAAAGAGTTGTCTTGCCTACTGATCGAGAAACAGGGCGGATGCGAGGCTTTGCTTTTGTTGAAATGGAAGAAGATGCTCAAGAAGATGCAGCTATTACTGAGTTAGATGGTGCCGAATGGATGGGTCGGCAACTCAGAGTCAACAAAGCAAAACCGCGAGAAGACAACCGAAGAGATGACAACCGACGAGGTGGTTGGGCGAAAAAACAGGAAATCTAAATTAGGCGGGAAACCATAATAGCAAATTGTTTTGCAGTTAAGCAAGAATTTGACTAGGAGCAATTGCAGAAGTGGACAGCCAGAAGTCCCATAGGATAGATATCTGGCTGGGAAATATTAATGCTGTGGCTCATTTAGTTAAAAGTTGTTTTAACTATTAACCCTTCAAAGAAAACCCTGCCCGACTGTTGTGAGTTAAAAATCAAGCTCACACACAGTCGTTTTTTTACGATTCAAGTAGGTTTTGGAGTGATATTGCCAACGTTGGTAGATAGCAAAAACTTGGCGTGACTGAGTTTAAGATGATTGTGCAGATTAAGTAAATTTACCTTGTTTAGTCTTTGTCAGGGCAAGCACTTCAATAGCCAACGACACTTTTCTGTCTTGAAACATTCAGCAAAGATTGACCCATTTCTTTAGTTTGTCTAAAGCCACATCAAGGTTATCAAATTACCTTTCTAAGATAGAAGCAGCAGCTATAAGTTGCTACGCATGACTTTACCTACCCAACTATTAACCAGTCGCTAGGGAGAATGCCAAAATGGCTAAAGCGCCAGAATCTCTAGAGTTGCCAGTCAACGATCCTACAGATAAAAGCTTAGATCGTGATTGTACGACCTTATCTCGTCATGTTCTTCAGCAACTTCAAAGTTTTTCGCCTGATGCTCAGGATTTGAGTGCGCTGATGAATCGCATCGCCCTTGCAGGTAAGTTAATTGCCCGCCACCTCAGCCGTGCAGGCTTAATGGAGGGCGTTCTCGGATTTACCGGAGATGTGAATGTCCAAGGTGAGTCCGTCAAAAAGATGGATGTTTATGCCAACGATGTATTTATCTCGGTGTTTAAGCAAAGTGGCTTAGTTTGTCGCCTAGCTTCCGAGGAAATGGAAAAACCCTATTACATACCAGAAAACTGTCCTATTGGTCGTTATACCTTGTTGTATGACCCAATAGATGGTTCTTCTAACACTGATACCAATCTCAGTTTAGGTTCGATTTTTGCGATCCGCCAACAAGAAGGAACCGACGATGATGGTTTAGCCACCGATTTACTCACGAATGGCCGCAAGCAAATTGCTGCCGGCTACATACTATATGGGCCAAGCACTATGCTGGTTTATAGTATAGGTAAAGGGGTGCATTCATTTACTCTCGATCCCAGCTTGGGAGAGTTTATCCTCACCGAAGAAAATATTCGGATTCCTAACCACGGCTCTGTTTACAGTGTCAACGAAGGCAATTTCTGGCAGTGGGAAGAGTCGATTCGAGAGTATGTGCGCTATGTACATCGTACAGAGGGTTACTCTGCTCGTTATAGCGGGGCGATGGTGAGTGATATTCATCGGATATTAGTTCAAGGCGGTGTATTTCTCTACCCAGGTACAATTCAAAAGCCAGAAGGCAAATTACGCTTACTGTATGAATCGGCACCTCTGGCTTTTTTGATTGAGCAAGCAGGTGGTCGTGCAACTACAGGATTAGTAGACATTCTAGACATAGTGCCGAAAAAACTACACCAACGCACACCTCTAATTATTGGTAGCAAAGAGTCGGTAGCAAAAGTCGAGTCTTTTATTCAAAACGGTCACTAGTTTTAAAAGTCAAAAGTCAAAAGTCAAAAGTCAAAAATAAATTTTATTTACAGATAACCATTGACTATTGACCATTGACCATTCACTTTTAACTGTTTCTTACTTTGTAGTTATTTTTGTTCTGGTTTACTAGTGTCTGCTTGGGATGAGGAAGAGAAAATATCGCTACTAAAAACAGAAGTAGGGATTATTTCAGCTGGTCGATGCAATAAGTGGTTGGCAAAGCCAAAATGCAAAAGTCACCATCATTCGGATGGATTGCCAAGTTCACTTGGAGACATCATTAAACGGAGGGAACTATAGCTATGGCCACCAATCATCTACAGGAGATTCAAGAATACGGTCAAAGTATCTGGATGGATAATTTGACGCGGGACATTATTCAATCAGGGGAATTGCAAGACCTGGTAGAAAATCAAGGAATTTCCGGGATCACCTCAAACCCAGCGATTTTTGAAAAAGCGATCGCCAATAATGCAATATATGATGCGGACATAGAAGCAGGTGTTCGCGCTCAATTACCCACCTATAAAATTTACGAATCTTTAGTTTTTGCAGATATCCGTAACGCCGCTGATATTCTGCGACCTGTATATCAAGCCTCGAATGGACTTGATGGTTATGTGAGTATCGAAGTACCACCAACCATTGCTCATGATACTCAAGCCACCATTAACGAAGCCCGCCGTTATTTTCAAGAAATTGGCCGGGAAAATATCATGATTAAAATTCCCGGTACAGAATCAGGTTTACCAGCCGTAGAACAGGTAATAGCCGACGGGATCAACGTCAATATTACTTTGTTATTTTCTGTACAAAGCTATATCAATACAGCTTGGGCATATATTCGAGGCTTAGAAAAACGTGTAGCTGAGGGTAAAGACATTAGCAAAATTGCTTCTGTCGCCAGCTTTTTCCTCAGTCGCATTGATAGTAACATTGACGCAAAAATCGATGCAAAATTGCAGCGTGGCGTTGATGATATTAACCTAGAGGCCAAACTCACAGCCGTAAAAGGCAAAGTAGCGATCGCTAATGCCAAGATAGCTTATCAAGAATACAAAAAAATTATTGAAAGCGAACAGTGGCAAGCTCTTGCAGCCAAAGGAGCGAAAGTACAACGGTTACTTTGGGCTAGTACTAGTACCAAAGACCCGCACTATAGCGACGTGATGTATGTTGATGAGTTAATTGGCCGCGATACTGTTAACACCTTACCACCTTCGACAATAGCAGCTTGTGCTGACCACTGCGATGTAGGCGATCGCGTGGAAACCAAAGTCTCAGAAGCTTATCAACTCATCGAAAGCTTGAAAGATCCAGACATAAACATTGATATCAATACCGTAATGGATGAACTGTTAGTTGAAGGTATTGATAAATTTGTTCAACCTTTCAAGTCCTTGATGAACTCTTTAGAAAACAAAGTCAAGCTATTGTCACCTGTGTAGGGGGTAAAAAGTATGAAGTCTGAAGTCTGAAGTCTGAAAGATAAACATAAAAAAGCAATTTCATACTTCATAATTCATACTTCATACTTCATCCCATTCCAAATCTCAACTCCAAGATCCAAAAATTGTTATGGTCAGTCTGCTAGAAAATCCCTTGCGCGTTGGCTTACAACAGCAAGGGATGCCCGAACCCCAAATTATAGTTATCTTTGGCGCTTCTGGTGATCTTACCTGGCGCAAATTAGTTCCAGCATTATACAAATTACGTCGGGAACGGCGCATTCCACCAGAAACTACCATTGTCGGTGTCGCACGTCGGGAATGGAGCCACGATTACTTCCGTGAGCAAATGCGGAAAGGCATGGAAGAAGCGCACGGTGGCGTGGAACAAGAAGAACTTTGGCAAGACTTTTCTCAAGGTTTGTTCTACTGTTCTGGTGATATAGATAACCCAGACAGTTACCAAAAACTGAAAAACTTATTGAGCGAATTAGACGATAAACGCGGCACACGCGGGAATCGGATGTTCTACCTCTCGGTTGCTCCCAACTTCTTCCCTGAAGCTATCAGACAACTAGGGGAAGGCGGAATGCTAGACAACCCAGAAAAACACCGCTTAGTGATTGAAAAGCCCTTTGGTCGAGACTTAGCTTCTGCTCAAAGCCTCAACGTTGTTGTGCAGAAGTATTGTAAAGAAAACCAAGTCTATCGCATTGACCACTACTTAGGTAAAGAAACTGTTCAAAACCTGCTAGTGTTCCGCTTCGCCAATGCGATTTTTGAACCACTGTGGAACCGTCAATTTGTTGACCACGTACAAATCACCGTTGCGGAAACCGTGGGTGTAGAAGACCGGGCTGGTTACTATGAAAAAGCCGGCGCACTCCGCGATATGTTGCAAAACCACTTGATGCAACTTTACTGCTTAACAGCAATGGAAGCACCCAACTCAATGGATGCTAACAGTATTCGGACAGAAAAAGTTAAAGTACTCCAAGCTACCCGTTTAGCCGATATCCACAACTTGTCCCGTTCTGCTATTCGTGGTCAATACAGTGCCGGTTGGATGAAAGGACAACCAGTGCCGGGGTATCGAGAAGAACCTGGTGTTGACCCCAACTCCAGCACACCTACTTATGTAGCTATGAAGTTCATGGTGGATAACTGGCGTTGGCAAGGTGTACCCTTCTACCTGCGGACTGGCAAACGGATGCCGAAAAAAGTCAGCGAAATTTCCATCCATTTCCGCGAAGTTCCTTCAAGAATGTTCCAGTCCGCCGCCCAACAAAGAAACGCCAACATTTTGGCTATGCGGATTCAACCCAACGAAGGAATTTCTTTGCGTTTTGATGTGAAAATGCCAGGGGCAGAATTCCGCACCCGTTCCGTAGATATGGACTTTAGCTATGGTTCCTTCGGGATTTCCGGCACTTCAGATGCCTACGATCGCCTCTTCTTAGATTGTATGATGGGCGACCAAACATTATTCACCAGGGCTGATGAAGTGGAAGCAGCTTGGCAAATAGTTACTCCTGCACTTTCCGTTTGGGATGCGCCCGCAGACCCCGCCACCATTCCTCAGTACGAAGCAGGTACTTGGGAACCCGCAGAAGCCGAATTGTTGATTAACCAAGACGGCCGCCGCTGGCGCAGACTGTAAAAGTCTGAAGTCTGAAGGCTAAAGTCTGAAATTTTTTCAAACTTCAAACTTCAAACTTCATACTTCATACTTCATACTTCACACTTCATACTTCAAAGGCTATGACCCAAGCTCCTACCATTTTTTCACTCCAAGCCCCTAAAGACATTTCGCTGACAGAAATCGAAGCGGAATTAAATCAAATTTGGCAAAGTTACGGCATCACTGGTGAAGATGGCGCATTACCTGCTGCTACTCGTGCCACAACTTTTACCTTAGTGGTTTACGAACCAGAAGAAACTCAATATCTCTTGGCATCTCTGGGATTTTATAATGGCCCCATTGATGGAATTTTAGGGCCACAAACTGACATCGCCCTGCGGTTAGCGCAACAAAAATATGAACTGCTCGAAACCGGCACTGCTACACCAGAAACTTTAGCCAAACTGCGGGAAGAATACGGCAAACGTCAAGGTAATGGAGTCGTTACAGAAAATGGTAACGGTTCCTATAACTTCAGTGTCACCAGCCCCAGAATTGCTGATGAAATTGCTTTGCGTAACCCTTGCCGGATTATTGCCCTCTGCCCGATCGCAGGCGAAGATGAAGGTGTAAAAGCCCAAGTTTCGGCTTACTGTCCGATTCAGAAGCAATCTTCCAGTACCTTGGTTTGTTGCGAATACATTACCCTCTCTGGTACCACCTCAGCTTTAGAAAGAATTGGTGGGATGATTCCCGCATTACTCATCGGTGGTTTGCCGAAGTTTTTGTGGTGGAAAGCTACTCCCGACCCCAACAACGCCTTATTTAAGCGACTGGCAGCAGTTTGCAACAACGTCATTGTTGATTCTTGCAACTTTAACGAGCCAGAACATGATTTACTCAGCTTACAAGAATTGGTCGAAACCAACGTACCATTAGCTGACCTGAATTGGCGGCGGATCTCAGCATGGCAAGAGTTGACTGCGGAAGCTTACGACCCACCACACCGTCGTGCAGCATTAAAAGATATTGACCGCGTAATGCTGGATTATGAAAAAGGCAACTCTGCCCAAGCACTATTGTTTTTGGGTTGGCTGGCTAGTCGCTTAGAATGGATGCCAATTTCCTGCGAAAAACAAAGCGATGACTATGATATTCTGCGGATTCGCTTTGTAGCTCAAGACCAAAAACAAATAGAAGCCGAATTAGCCGGAGTTCCTGTTGCTGATGTGGGCGAAATTGCTGGAGACTTAATTGCTTTACGTCTCAGTTCCACCAATCCCAAAGCCGACTGTAGCACTTTAATTTGTACAGAAACCGGCGGTTGTATGCGGATGGAAACCCACGGCGGCGCTCAAACTTCTGGTTTGTTCCAACAAGTTAGTTCACTGTCAGAACAAAAAGCCGAAATACTGCTGAGTCAGCAAGTACAACGTTGGGGACGTGAGAATTTATTTGAAGACAGCTTGGGAGTTATCGCCCAAATTTTGAAATTGGCAGTGAAGAGTTAAGTCATCCTGAAAACAAGGAAGATTTCAGTAGTTTTCATCTCAGCTTGTGCCAATTAAGTTTACCCCGGTTTTGTGAAAAAACCGGGGTTTTTGAATTTCATCTGGTTTAGATTAATCCTGAAAATTACTTCGCTCAGATGGCAATACAGTTCAGATAAGCCTTTTTCTTTTGCTGTTCCCCGTTCCCTGTTCCCTTGCCTCCACAGAGAAACTTTCTTAACTGAACCGTATTGGCTCAGATGGCACTTTTTATTTAACAAGTTCTACCACTCTAGCCTTGTTCTACTATAAATATTTACTGCGATTGAAGAAGAATTCAGAAGTCAGAATTCAAGAGTCAGAATCAATTAGTGGGGTAAAAAAATCGCAAATAATTGTAGACTACTAAATCTTCGATTTAGTGTGGTGTTTCACCATTTATTCATCCGCAATTTGACCAGAATTCAATTAGAGAATTCTGGCTCTTGACTCCTGAATTCTATTTTAATAAAGAAAAAAACACTGATTATTGCTAATTTACCTAAGATATTGTACTCTCTTTAAAAGTATGAATCAGTCGAAATAAAATACTTTCATAAATCATGAATTTGAAGATTTTGATAGCAGCAACATTGTTAACTAATGCTATAGGGATACCTTTGTCATCAGCGGCAGAAACAAATAATAGTTTGGTTGCTCATGAGATTGTGCCTATAAATCAGACACAAAAAATAGCACAAGCTATACAGCCTAGAGTTATTAAACTGCGTTTAGCTGATAGCGGTGTTTCAGTTGGTAGCGTAATCACCTGGGGATTTGGTGGCTTGATTCAAAAAAGATCGACTGATTGGATTCGTTTAGAAATCAGTGATAATCAAGTAAGAGTAATACATACAACTAGAACCACTAATTGGTTGACTCAATTTTCTAAATGGTGGGATCATCCTGTTAGAAAAATAGCCTTTAAGCCAGATTCTTGTCAAATAGATAATGCACAAAAACCTGGGGGTTCAAATATAGAAAACCAATTAAGAGAAATTAAAAGACTATATGATTCTCAATTACTAACAGAGCAACAATATCAAGAATTACAGCGCAAAATCATCAATCAAATAGGTACAAATTCCAGTCCAAACACTGCTGTTAATTCAGAATGCGTTATTTTAGGAGAAAATGGGATAATCAAACTTCAAGATATGACATTATTGACTAAGGGAGAATTTAAAATCGAATATTTAGAAGGCGATGAATGGAAATACGCAGCTTTTAGAGTCCCTGCAAAAAAATATGAGTAATTTCTTTCAATCCTGATTATGGCTTTAGTAATTGCAGGTGAACGTAGCGGGGTGGGTAAGACAACAGTCACACTTACCCTTTTAGCATCATTATGCCGTCGCGGTGGCTTGGTGCAATCTTTCAAGGTCGGCCCGGACTATATTGACCCAATGTTTCATCAGTATGTTACTGGTCTTGCTTGTCGCAATTTAGATCCAGTGCTGACTTCGGAAGCTTACGTTCAGCAATGTTTTACCCATCATAGCCAAGCCAGTGAATATGCTTTGGTGGAAGGGGTGATGGGGTTGTTTGATGGAATAGGGAGTAGGGAGTGGGGAGTAGGGAGTGGGAAAGAAAATACTCTACACCCATTCACTTTTGCTAGTACGGCGCATATTGCACGGTTACTTGATTTACCTGTGGTGTTGGTAATTGATTGTAGTCGGTTGTCGGGTTCTGTGGCCGCGATCGCTCACGGTTATTGCAGCTTTGACCCCAAAATTAAAATAGCTGGTTTAGTACTCAATCGCGTCGGGAGCGATCGCCATCTCTCTTTACTTAAAGATGCTCTAAAATTTTTACAATTACCGATTCTCGGTGTACTGCGTCGTCAAGATAATATTACAATTCCTGATCGTCATCTTGGTTTAGTCCCCACAGGCGAACTCAGCGAACTCGATGCAGTTATAGAACGCCTAGCTGATTTAGGTGATACTTGCTTTGACTGGCAACGTCTGCTACCTCTATTAAAATCACAATCTTTTCCCCCTCCGCCACCAGTTTCACTACCCCCAGCTTCTTTGAGGATTGCCGTTGCGTGCGATCGCGCTTTTAATTTTTATTATCAAGATAATCTTGATTTACTCCAACAATTAGGTGCTGAGTTGGTTTTTTGGAGTCCTTTAGAAGACTCAGAATTACCTGCAAATATCCAGGGAATGTATTTTGGTGGTGGTTTCCCAGAAGTTTTTGCTCAACAATTAACTCAAAATACCAATATTCTTCAGGCAGTAAAAACAGCTATTCTTCAAGGAATACCCACAATTGCCGAGTGTGGCGGGTTGATGTATTTATGTGCAGAAATTATTGATTTTGAAGGGAAATCTTACCCAATGGTGGGAGTTATACCCACATCTGCTTGTATGGATAAACGTTTAACTTTAGGTTATCGTCGAGCCGTTGCTTTACAAGATAGTTTGTTAGTAAATGTCGGCACAACTGTTTACGGACATGAGTTTCATCGCTCAAGTTTAAGAGCAAATTCGCATCAACCTTTGTTTGAAACCTACCGCTATGATTGTGATGAAAATATGGGCTTTGAAGGCTGGAATTTACCTGTAAATCTTCATGCTTCTTATATACATTTACACTGGGGAAATAGCCCGGAAATTCCCCAGCGATTTATTCAACAATGTCAATGTATAGCAAGGTGCTGAATACTGAGTAGGGACTCCGTATTTTCAAGATTTTCAGCCACAAACATAGTCCTAAACTATGCTTCGACTACTATATTTGATTTTTATATAGCATTTCTTAGCCAAATAAAGTACATCGTAGGGGCAAACGGCCGTTCGCCCCTACAATACTCTGTATCTCACAAGATTAGGAAACGCTATATAAACAATATTATTCATTTTCAATAATAGGGCAAATGGTTGAATGACAACTATCAGGCTTGATTTCCCAACCAGATAACAATCCTGATAATTCTTGTCGCAAAATCAGTAATTGCTGAATTTGTTCATCAATAGCTTTTACCTTGTCTTCTAATTTCACTTTGATATGTTCGCAAGGTAATTTGCCGCTATCATGAACATTTAAAAATTCCTTAATTTCTGACAAACTTAAGCCTAAGCTTTGAGCGCGTTTAATAAAGTGCAGTCGTTCCAACACATCAGAGTTGAATAATCTAAACCCGCCTTCGCTTCTACCTGATGATTTGAGTAGACCAATTTCTTCATAGTAGCGAATAGTTTTAATTGGTACACCGCTTTCTTTGGCAACTACACCAATTTGTTTTGGTTCTGCTTGGGTTAACATAATTACCAAACTCTCAGTGAGATATAATTACTGATCTTATTCTAAACTCTCCATTTAACTGGAGAGTCAAGAGGTTGCGTGTCTCTCGGTATATCTGGAGTGTTTTCAACAATTAACTAGTAATTCGCTGTTCAGTCAATGCTAATTACGGCAGGTTTTACATTATAGATTGTTAATTTTACAATACAAAGTTTATACGAAATAAACCTTGCAAATTCTTTATCAGAGTTTAATTCAACTTTTATATACAAAATTACTCACCGTTCGCGCAATCGAGGATGAGTTTGGTGAAATAGATGAAATAAGGAAGAGAATGCAAGCAGGCGATCGTTTCCAGCAGTCCTTGTGCCAGAAAGAAAGTTGTGTAGGGTGTAACGGTTTAAGGGTAAGTGTGAGAAATGGCACATTTACCTCAAAAAATAATCTCAGAACGAATCGATGATGTTGTTCTGCTGCTAGAGGTGATGAAAAAGATGGAACTGCCAGAAATCCTTAATCAATATATGCCGCGTCACTGGAAACAGGAAGGACTTGATTGGGGATGGGTAGCTTGCATTTGGTTATCATATACGCCTTATGTTAGGGAAACGCATCTTATTTCCTAATAAAAACTAAGAGAGATTTCAAAATAACATAGATAATCGTAAAAATTCTGGCAATGATAAATAAAATAAATAAGGTGTTTCTGAAAAAACTGAATTAGCTTATCTGAAGCCGAATAATTATTTATTGATAATAACCAAACTCAATATTCGAGTTGATAAAAGTATGTTTATCTAGAGTCAAAGGGAGATTTTGCAACCATGCCCTGCTTCTTCTGTTTTATATGTGCTATGCTCAATCCCTTCAAACCCTGTACTTATCCCTGACTTAAATAGTTTTTCTACCTCATCATAAAGATTTCCTTGGTTCTTTTTTAATGTAATTACATAATCTGCATTTTGTTGTGTAATTAACTTGATAATCTCTTTTTGACAACCGATTGCATCAATTGTCACGATACACCCAGACAGTTCTAATATTTTTAACATTTAGTACGATCTATGCGTGGATCTTCTATTACACTCAAGTGGTCAGCAATCGTGATTTTGGGCTTGAGTTTCACAGGCTCTGGCTTCGTTATACTTTGAGAATGACAATATCATTTTTAGCGATCTCTCTCTTCACCAGTTACATATAGTTCTCTTGTACTACTCAAAACACACCTCTACTTAGCACTTTTCTCTATTTAGATGCGTTTGCCCTGGTTTAACCAGCACCATACACAACGCCGTTAGTTGAGTAAAGTAGGCTGAAACGTTTCAGCCAGAAATCAACAGCTACTAATCCGGCGATAGCTGCAAATAGCCAACTTAAATGGCTTTTCGCTTTGCCATTTAGGGTATTCCGTCCGTTACGTCGCCTTAGTGTAAAACTTTCTTTGAGGAAATAAACCAGAATAGATACTATGAGTCCCCAGAGAAAAGCAAATAACAACCAGTTCCAAATCGCTTCGTAAAAAAGTAACTGGAAGACATAAAAGCCGATGTCCTTTTGAAAGATGGGATCGCTATTACCAAAACTAGTAGGATGCAGATATTTAAGAATAGTTTCCCACATTAGGGTACTAGCACTCGCTGCACCAAACCCAATAAATAAAATCAACGCTAAAGCCAGGAAATTGATAAATTTATCGGTATAGTCTGCCAATGCGCTGTCTTCAAACAAGCGAAAGGAACTATGCCACGTATGGTGCATCGCAATCTGATAGTTTCTCCAGAGAAACAGGGTGTAGAACGCAAAGGTGACAATCCAGAGCAGAATTTGCCAAGTCAATCATATCCAAAAGACTTCGGAAAAACCAACAGTATCAAACCACCATGCTTCGGTCAAAATATGCACTAGTGTTTTGGATAGAGACAAACCAACAATCACAATCAAGATGATTATTAGAATGCCTCTGTGCTTAAGGTTCATAATTTACCTATCAATAGCGAAATACCGCAGCTAATGGTGTCTCATCTGGCATCTTTGCCGACTCAACTGCATAGACGATACCGCCATTCAAAATAGTTTGAGTTGCAGCGAAATCTAATAATTCTTCGTCGTTGGGTTCTGCGTTGGAATGCACCTGAACCGTTTGGGTATCTGAGTCAAAAGTACCCCACTGCTGCTGACCGAGGGCGACAATTAACTTGTCAACTCGTCCCTGACAAGCAGCCGGAATAGTTTCCGTAATTTGGCTAGAGGCTTTTCCAGTTCCTAGCAGTTCCCTGTAGTGATTGATTGCGTCTTGCTGTGCTTGCAAAAATAATGGTTCTACTATTTCCCAAGCTTGGGTATGTAATTCTTCTGGCGATAGTAGTTCTGGATTACCTGTTATACCAGCATCCACAAGATAAGAATAAGTATTTGCTTCTCGGTAAATCGGCAAAAGATACTCTACCCCAGCTAACACTAAGGGAGCGTGTTCTGCTTTGAGTAACTCCTGCAAGGCTTCATTTACCCGATGGAAGTAGATGCTGAGATTTTCCTTCTCATCCTTATCACCAGCACCATGACCGTGAAATACCGTGACTCCACCAGGAGCGGCGCGTCGTCCACCTGTTGCGCCTGGTGTGCCTGTATGGGAAGCAGGGCTGTTTCATTCTAAAAAGGAAAAAAGTAATTTGATATCATGGGCGCACTGTCTTATGGCTCTGGTTAAGGAATCAAAACCATTGTGACGCAAGAGGTTAATCACAAAACTACGAATAATCGAGAAGTTAGCAGCAGCATAGCCATCAATCATTTGGGCAGAGTCTTCATCAAAAACAACATCCTTAAACGGCAGTCGCCTCAAGTCGGGAAACCCGCCCACGGCGCTGCCTC
>JAGKSW010000118.1 GCA_018993265.1 Nostoc sp. TH1S01 | reverse complement strand
ATTTCCGCCGTGCTGTACTAGTCATATTTTTATGTAATGGCTAAAACGGCATATTTTTTTGGTCTTCTTCTGGGGCTTGTGACCAAAATTCTCGAAGTTTCTGGCGTTTCGCTGCCTGGAATTGCTGTTTCTCTTCGGGCGACGCTTCACCAACCAATCGCGCTACTTCATCGCGTTGCTTCTGCTTCATTTGTTCAGTGTCTACAGCAGGTAGGGCTTTGGTTTCATTTTTTGTAGATGGTCGAAAGTTACGGCGACGGAACAAGAATCTGAAGTGTCTTTTATCTTGTGACGGCAGCGATCGCCATACTTCGGTATCCCAACCAGGGGGTACAAAGTCAGATGATGGGGGCAACAAGGCTTGAATTTGGTCTTGCAACTGGGCGATAGCCTGTTGCATTGCAGGAATAGCTTGAAGCAATGCCATCTGTTCAGTGCTAAGTGATTGCGGAGTATAGCCAGTTTGTGACCAGATAAACACCCTTGTTCCGGCTCTGGCTACCATACGGTAATTGTTGGCTGCTGTTTGTTTGCCTTTGTACTTCCGGGCATCCATCGCGTAATATTCCAGGACTGCATGACAAAGTTCGTCAATCACGAACAAGCTATTTTGGGCATCGTTCGTTATGAGCCTCCAGTCATTACCAGCTAAATGTTTCAGCGATTGAGATAAGTCATTCGTTATGGGGTCAGAATCACGAATCTTGTTTAGTAATTGGGTGATGGCGGGTTGGTTTACACCGCAGAAATTAGCTAAAGCTGTGACGGTCATTCCGCTTACGCCGTCGTTAGTGCGGGTGCAAAATCCTAACTCGTCCTGAATTTGAAATGTAATTGCATCCATAAATATTTCTCCAATTTTTGGCGCATGAAAATATCGGCAGCACTTGAGCCGTACTGCTTTTTGAATTCAAAATGCAAAATTCAGAATGCAAAATTAATTTTGAATTTTGAATTTTAAATTTTTAATTGATTGGTTGTTTCTTGCCAGAAACGCAATTCATCCTTGAAGTAGCGGTCAGTCTTTTTGGGTTTGTCTCGCCAATGCTCCCACGCCACCCATACTTCTTCGCCCATGTCTTCAATAACTTCGCCTTTAGCGTTGTACAAAGCGCAGTAGATATCCGCGTGGGCAACAATTGACCCAAGCCCAATAATCAGTTCGCCATCAGAAGAACCAGAATCGGTAGGGTTTTCGTGAGGAACCATTGGTTCCTGAATCTTGGAAGATTCAGCTTTCTCAAGAGCAGCAATTAACTCTGTCTCTTGAGAGGTCAACTCTGCCCAGTAGTCAGCTTTGATAACCTCGTATTCCTGTGCCACTTCCAGATAGTCCCACCAGCTACACCCAGGCTTGGACAACACAGCCCGAATGTCACTAACAGCTTGGGGTAGTAGTTGCAGTTGTTCAGCCCGATATGCGATCGCTTTGGGTGTTGGCTCACTCCCCAAAATTAACGCCGCAGCTTCTAACGCTTTGGTATTGTTCATGGCACTGGCCAGATTACCCAAAGCAATACCCATGAGCCTGAGACATTCCTGTGCATTCTCCTTGGGTGGTTCAACTGCCAGCGATCGCAGGTCAAACAATTCTGGGGTAAAGGGTAAGGGGGAAGGGTGAAAGGTATTTTCTTGCTCCTTTAACCTTTCCCCTTTAACCTTTTCCCTTCTGTTGGCAGGACGTTCTTCTACAGCACTTTCTAATTCTTGAATGCGTTTTTGTAACCGTTGGTTCTCTAGTTCTAGCTGTCTTAGCCCTTCCAACTCAAACAGCCGATGCTGTAACTGGATATTCTCTTCTTTCTGCTGCTGAAACAGGTTTTGTAAGGCGATCAGTTGTTCTTGTACCTGTTCCTGGGCTTGGGTCGTTGCTTCCGCCTGTAACCCAATTTTCAAATCCTTTTCCAGTCGTTCAAGTTCTTGTTGGTGCTGTTGTTTCAGTTGTGCGATCGCTTCGGCGTATTCTTTGGAGTAAGTTCGCTCAGGGGTAAATGACTCAATTGCATCATTACTCAAATCCGCATTGTTAACCAGTTCCCTACTGCCATCTTCAAACGTGACAATCTGCTGCCAGTTGTTCGGTGCGTCTGCTTGTATGGTTCCTGATTCCCCATGTCTTGGATGAGTTGGTGACGTAACCGTGACAGTGGCAGGTTGAGGAACCACTGGTTCCTGAGTTTGGTGAAATACTGGTTCTTCAATTTTAGGAACCATTGGTTCCTGGGTTTTTTGGCGTGGCAGACGAGGAACCACAATGTTCGCCGCAGCTGCAAAATCCGATTCGCTGGGGTAGGCATTCTCTTGCAGTGCGATCGCAACAGCCTGTTTTAGCTTTTCTGGTTCCTTAACTAGCCGTAGTAATGAACGGGCTTGGCGTTCATTCTTGATGTGTTCGCCCAATTCCGAGGCTGTGTCTTTAACTTTCTTGGCTCCTAGCAGTTGCTTGATTCTTCGGTATCCACCCCAGGCGGATAGTTCAGCTTGGCAGTATTCCTCGAAGGTTTTGTAACCAGCTTCACGGTAAAGCTGGTTTTCTCTCATCTGCAATATTTCTTCTACAGCTTGCCATTCAAAACGGTCAATGGCAGTGAACGTTTCTTTTATGCTGCTGTTGAGGACACTGTAAGAGGAAGCTGATGTTTTTTCGCGGTCTAGTGACAGCATAAGCCTTGCCCACTAAGGATTGAGCATTGATCAATTTTGTTAACAAAATCGTCAAAACGCTTGCCAGCACTCTTATTTACCACGATTGTTTGTCTACTGTTACTAGCGGTTGTATGGCATCATAAAATTACGCATCATGATTTCAAAATCTTTGACGCGCCTGGCAATGTAAACAATAAGGGCGATCGCTTCGATAAAGATTAGTGGAGGCGGTCGCTTTTGTTGTCTAGTACCTATAGAATATAAAATCTGTTAGATTATGGCAAGTGCTGGTAGACAAAAAATTATTATGTTGGATACAAAATACGTTGCTTCTATTTACTGGGACAAAGAATTAGGTGAGCGTCTGAAAGCTTTACGAGGTAATAGCTCTGTCCGTTCAATCTCTGAAAAAACTGCCCTTCTTGGAGAACGGATTTCTCATCAATACATTCATATGCTTGAAGACCCTGAAAGGTATGATAATTCAGCTTCTACGGTATCTTTCCCTAAGATGTCTGTCCTTCTCAAAGCTTTAGACAGCAGTATCGAAGAATTTTTTAGTACAGCAGTAACAATTGTGTCTATTGTCTCTTGACATTTGTCTGGTATCAGTAGACAATAGAGTTAGTAAAACAAAAGACGACCGCCCGTCCTGAGAAAACAGCGATCGCCTTCTGTCCCTAAAAAGGTGAACTCTATTATGAACTATTTCGCTAATTTACAGCAAGCACCCAAAAGCTTCCACTGCAACACAGTAGACGAACAAGACTTAGCCCAAGCCGAACTCGCGCAGTACATGAGCCAGCAAGCGCAAGCTGTAGCACCGGAATTCTTGACATCACGCGAAATCGACTTCTACGAGTATGAGATATATGCAGGTGACAAACTGGTTGCTCGAATCACTTACGATCATGCAGATTTCGTAACCGAACGCTGGGTTGTGATGGTGAACAACGTCGAAGTCTTCCGTCGCGGTTGGTGGCAAAAGTGTTTTGACGATATTCAATGGCACTACTCGCGCGGAACTTTACCAGTACAGGAAGAAGCAGGGGAGCAGGGAGCAGGGAGACAAGGTGAGGAATTTTCCCCTCTGCACCCTGCACCCTGCCCCGTTGCCTCTTGTACTGGGAATGAAATCATGGTGCAGATTGCCCAGGCTTGTGAAAACCTTGGTCTTGAGTTGTTAGACGATGGAATCTACAGAGGGGACGAGAAGTTAGGCGAAGTTGGAGAAACCAAAGGTACTTGGTGGTTTGTTCGCGCCTCTGACGCTCGTCAACAAAAAATCTTTTGTGACTCTGTATCAGACGCGGTTTGGTGTGTTTCACGGGCGGAGTTACCAGAGTGTACGGCTCTTGACGAATACTTGCAGTACAGACCGCTTGAGCAGATGCCTTCTGGGGAACTGAAAGAACTGCTCGATAGTGCGGAGTTTGTAGCTGCGTAGCACCAGGAAACGGGGCAGGGTTTAGGGTTGAGGGGGAGCTACAGTTAATTCCCCTTCCCTCTACACCCTTGCCAGTCCTATCTACTACCTCATCCAATGACGTATCAACTATACCAATCTCTTCATTCATTAACTAAAAACAATGGAACCCACAGTATCGATTCCTCCGAGTTGGCAATACCCTCGATTTGGATTTGGACAACGGACAGAACGCGGTCAAATAATCGGACTCAAGTATTACGCCGAGGACACATATTTAGCTGACGAATATGGTGCTGGTTGGCGTTACATTCTGCTACCAAACAAGAATACCGAAGACGATGAAACACGGATTGAGGATGACATAAAACTGCTGTCGCCGCAGGAATTAAAAACAGTTTTAGACACAGAAATTAACAACCATCTGCGCCAAATTCAAATGCTAAAACATGAGTTGAAAGCAGTTGGTGTCACTGTTGTAGCAGCTAACTCGACAGTTGAAGAAACCACCCAACAGCCCCAAGAACCGCGTTATCCATCTCTGCATGATTTGGTTAATGGCGCAAAGTTCCTTATTCAAGAAATTGCCAAACACCCCGATTATTTAACACTTGGATATCAGCCTGACCTGACTATTGGTGATGCTGATACTGCGCTTTCTTATTTGGAATTGGAACTCGAACCAAGCCAAAATCCTGCATTAGATATTGCTGACTAATCCGAAAAATAATCGCCTGAATGTCACTCCAGGCGGTTTCGGAGAAAGTGCGAGATTGTTCAGACATCACATTACGACAAACACAACCACACTCTCAGTATTCATCAACACATACACAGAAATGGAAACCATCAAAATCAACAACAGCGTCTTTCTCATTCCACCGAGCCAACCAAAATTACAAGCTAATTGTGCCAAAGAATACGGGCAATTTCTTCTCGATTGTCCTCCCAAGTTAACAATTCTGGAAGCACAACAAGGTGGATACCTCAAAGGTAACAAGGCTGATTTTGCGATTGCCATTTCTCGCCCAGATCGCCCGATGACCATCAACGAAAACTTCACCAACGAGCCATTCACCGAACTGTGGGTGATTCCGGTAGCTGGTGGACTGAAGGATCAGTTTAAAGGGCAAGCTTCAATGCTGCTTTCTTTTTTAATGCACCGCCGGAGTAAGGATTCGTTTGCTGGACTGTACAACCACTTTGCCCATCGTGCGTTTCAGCAATGGTGCGAGGAGGGGATGCCGGGAGATCCAAGGGAGTTCTGTTATGGTGCGATCGCTTCTGTACTGAAAAACTACATTTTCTGCGCTGAGTTCCAGAAGGTGGAGGGTGCGTTGGGTACATATTGGTTTATTCAGTGGTCGTATCGTAACCCGCAGTCTGACTTTGAGAAGGACGCACTGGAAGCTGCTGAAATGATTCGTAGCGGTGCGGAGTCTGGGGCGACACTTCACTGGGTAATTAATGACACTTACGAGCGTTGGTCATTAAATGCAGAGATTAGACCAGCACTGCCAGCAGTTTCGGAGGCAGAGGCACGGGCATCATTGCAGCCACAGAATCAGGTGGTTGTGCCGAGTAAGAGACGGTAATTGAAAACCAATAACGGCGGTTCAACAGCAAAGCAGAACTCAGGAGTCAGGAGTCAGAATTCAGGAGCAATTTTGTATGAATACTGAACAAATCTTCTCAATTAATTCTGATTTCTGGATTCTGGCTTCTGAATTCTTCTTCAATGAATCGCCACACTAACTAATTATGAAACAACTAACAGGATTTACCCCAATTGCTGCATTACCAGAATCAACTGCGGCTTCTGCTAAGAAAGAATTACTCACCACAATTGATTGGCTGCAAGCTGAGGGTGCAGCAAGCGAAACAAATCTCAACCTTTTGATAGCAATTGCTCAATCAATTCTTTGGTCTGAGGAATCATATATCAGATTTTTGCAATGCGGTTTTAATGCGGCGATTGAGTTATTTGATGAAAGTTCTCAGAATTGGGATTTTGAAGAAGCAATGTTATCACGCCACAATCCCAGAAATTGGGACGGTTACAAGCGATTAGACCAAATACGGGCGGTAAAAGCAAACCAATAAGAAACAACAAAAACTGCCTGAAATATTTGATTTAGCAGCATTGAATATTAAAGATTTAGTTATGAGTATTAAATGGACAGAACCGGAATTAGCAACTCTTTATGAGATGGCAGAAACACACACAGTCAAACAAATAGCTTTTCGCCTCAAAAGACGTGGTTATCAGCGCACAGAATTAGCTGTTGCTAATAAACTCTATGCTTTGGGTTACTCTACACGCCCCACTTTAGATAACTACAGTTGCAGAGAGATTGCCCGAAATCTTTGTTTGCATCCCAGCACTATTATTTACTGGATAAAGCAGGGCTGGCTGAAAGCGAAAAAACGTTCTGTTAGTTGCTATCAAGTCAAAAGCCGGGATTTAAAACAGTTTTTTAAGAACCCTCCAAAGTCGATGCGAAAGCGTCTGGCGGCGATAGATCCGCAGGTTGTCAGGTATTTGGTGGGTTAATCTGTATTTTCGCTCTTGCAAATCAAGCATCATGACTGCAAATGTTGACGAAAGAAATATACTAGTTCGTGCCAAGAATCTTCTGCTGCCTCATGGTTATATGATGAACGTTCATGACAGAAAAAGCCGTGATCAGCATCCTTGTAAATTTTCAACTGGTACTCTTTGCCAAATTCTTGCAACCGAGACTCCATTTGTTCAACACGTTGCAGAGGAATAAACGGATCTACACCACCAAAGAATAAGTACATCGGTACATTAATATTGATTGCTGCATCAATCCATTCATCTAAAACTACACCATAGAAAGGAGCGATCGCAGCAATTTCATTTGACAATTTACAGGCACTCAAAAAAGCCAGTCCACCTCCCAAGCAGAATCCTGTAATGCCCACTTTACCATTAGGGATATTTAATTGGGACTTCACATAAGCTATTGCTGCTCGAATATCTTCATCCACAGACTTTTCAAAATCAAGGCAGAACATCATTGCCCTTGCTTGCTCAACTTCTTCATATCCAAATTTGTTATTCGGCAACTCACGATAATATAAATCAGGTGCAATAACGATATAACCAACGTTAGCAATCTGCTCTGCTACATCCTGAATATGTTGTGTTAAACCAAAACCTTCCATTAAAAGAACGACTGCTGCGTGTGGAACAGTACTTGTTGGTTTACACAAAAAAGCAGGCATTTGACCATCCGGTGTTGAAACCATCACCTGCGTCTGTTTGATTTGCACATTAAGACTCCTGTATTTTTGTTTTACGTCCTAGCCGTAAGATATCAGAAAGTAGATAGGAAAGTTTGAATCACTATCAAGAAAAGGTAAAATTAAGTATTTTCAAACTTCCTATACGAATCAGATTTTATACTTTAAATTTTAATTGGTTTTGTCAAAATAAAAGCTTGTAGATATAGATATGCAACGTAGGCAAATTTTAAAAGCCATTCCTCTTTTTCTGGCTACTTGGGCTTCATCTGCTTATGCTCAAAATCTCAACAATGATGCTATTCGGCTCTTTGACGTAGCTGCGGCAAAACATAAACGAGAACTTGAAATGTTATGGAAACTCCGAAGTGCGCCTCGAATACACATTTCTAAAGCTTCTTCCGCAAGCATTGCAAATATTTTATCGGTTCAAGACAAGTCGGATGACGAAGCAACATACCCAAATAAAACCTCAGTACTGTTTTACTCTTATAATGTAGGAAAGCTTCATGTTTGGTTACTTGATGAGTATGGCATTCAGGCATATCACAACCAAAGTATATCAAAACAACAGATTAGTGAAGCAATTTCAAGTTTGAGAAATTCACTTAATATAAATTTTTTCCAACGCTCTCTCACGCCGCGTCAAAAAACAGATGTTCAAAATCCGACTGTCAAAACTCAGGTAAGGAAATCACAAAAACTTGCGATTAACGAACTTACTCAGATTTTGCTGCCAACTCCAATAGCAAATAAACTGGACATTGTAGAGCATTTGATCGTTGTACCAATTTTGGACATTGGTACAGTACCCTATGCTATTTTAAAACCGTTTAAAAATGACTATTTTCTAATTGATAGAATGTCAATTTCAATTGCTCCCAGCTTATTTGATGTAGGGCAAGCTCTAGTTAAGACAAGTATAGCAAGTTTATCTTTATCTCCATTGATTGTAGGTAATCCCTTTTTACCAGAAAGTGATGATTGGTCAGTTCCACTCTTACCCGGAGCGGCACAGGAAGCTAAATCAGTAGCAAAACTGATGAATGCTGTTCCACTTCTTGGAAAAAAAGCAACGAAAACAGAGATTTTATCGAAAGTTGAAAAATCCAGCTTTCTTTACTTTGCGACACACGGTGTTGCAAACAGTCATAATCCTTTATTGGGTGGTTTTTTGATGTTATCAGCCAAAAAATTGCAGGAAGGTTGGTGGACTGCCCAAGAAATTCAAAATACGCATCTTAAGGCAGAGATGGCTGTACTAAGTGCATGTCAAACAGGCTTAGGACAAACTCATGATGCAGGAATTATCGGACTTTCGAGAGCATTTCAAATAGCTGGAGTACCGCGAGTGGTTATGAGTTTATGGAGTGTAGATGACCAAGCAACTAGTGCTTTAATGCAAGCATTTATGAAACATTTAGAAACCCAATTTCCATCTGAGGCATTAAGACGGGCAATGCTTGAAATCAGGCAAGATTATTCCAAACCTTTAGAGTGGGCATCCTTTGTTATGTTTGGTACTCCAAGATAAATGCAGCGATCTGTAAAAAATCACCCTGATTTTGCATTTTTCTGTGCTTAGAGCCACAAATGAGGGTTATTTTCATTGTTCTATTTTTTTTTGCTGAATTCACGTATACGCAGCTTTAGTGAAACTTTGACTCGCCGCTTAAATTGTTCAAAATCTTCTGGACTTATCTTTGTCTTTTGCCAGACTGGGCGTTGCATAAGACGCTCAGTCCATTCATATATTTTGGGATAATCAATCAAATTTACGCCTAAATTGGGTAAGTAAAGCACTGCTGTACCCGCAACAATATCTGCTAAAGTTAACTCGTCGCTGCCGAAATATAGAGAATTACTCAAAAGTTCTGTAAAAAATTGCAGCACTTTATTTATATGTTCTCTAGTTTTGATAATTTGTGGTGACTCAGCACTTTCATAAATTAATGTGACTATTTTGGGAAATAGTTCATTAGCAGTAATATTTTGTACAATTCTTACTTTAACTAAAGCTTGAGGCTGGCTAGCATGGCTGGTTGTGGCGACGTAAAAACCACATCGCTTTCTATAATCATCCCAAAATCTCAATCACCACAGCCAGCACAGCCGCAGTACTTATGCTCATTGATCAACACCCGCTCATTCTCCTCAATAATTTGGGTGAAACATCCAACAGCCACTAGTCGAGATGCAAATGAGTTGGACGAGTGGATAGAGTAATCGCGGTGTTATACATTTCAATTGCTGCAATATCAAAATATATCCTCCATAGTCATTGACAATTTTAGTTAAGTATGAATACAACTAGTAAGAAAGTTTGTAATGGCAGAATGGCACGCTCTAAAAGGTAAAACCTCGCGTTTGGTAGGGTGTCAGATGTAGTGTTAATAAATATGAAATTTTAGTACTTTAAGGAGGGAGCAATATTCTTAATTCCCCATTAGGTTGGACTCGTACATCTGTCAATCAAGATAAGCAATATCTCTATCATTTAGAAAATGCTAGCCTGACACTGTATTTAGTTAAATATTTAGCAAATTGTTCTTATATTTCTTCTAGAATTGTGACAGTTATTAACCAAAGAGATGGATGGATAGTTAACATACAGATAAAATCAACTATTGAGCCTCACCAGGAAAAAAATATTCAAGCGGTTTTAAATGAACTAGGAGTAGTTTACACCCCATCGAAGTTAATAAATTCAGTACTGATGAAATTGAAGTCAGGAGCAACGATTACTGAGGTGATGTGTCACTATTACGTTTCTATAGTTTCTCATGGGGTTCCTAAGTGCGATGATATTGAGGTTTTCCGAACAGATGTTATTAAAGGATTAGGTTACTGTCCACAATATTTGGCTTAGTTTAAAACATCTGTATCTGTCTGTTAAAAAATCAATGCTGAATTCCAGCCTCTTGAACCTGGGACTTTGCCAGCATCGCCTGTGCCTGATTATTCGTACTTTCAAAAGCTGGTAATACCTGTGGTATCAATACGGTTCGGATAAGAAACTTACTTGTGTAGGCAAGCTCTTGGTGCAGGGGAGCAGGGGGAACGAAGGTACTTTCTCCCCTGCTCAACCTACACTGCAATTTTGGGCTGGTGAACTACTAGATGGAGCAAGGGCAAAAAAGATAAGCTAGAAAAGTAAAGAACTATCACGGGTTAGTTGTGCATGAATTAGTCCAGATGTAAGGAAGTAACACAATAGATGTAAGCGTGCAAATCCCAGTCGCATCAATAACATACTTGAACAAACAAACTTGTGATAGCGTTAACGCTCTGAACAAATCCTATAAATACCTAGATGCAGATACAGCCGCCCCCAGAAAAATACCTCTCGACACTATTAGAAATAAGGAACTACTATGCGCCACTGGTAGAAGAGTATGGAAAATTGTATAGAGAAGCTTTAGATAACCTAAATCACGTAGAAGCGTTGTTGTCGAACTGGCCTTTAACCGTGGAAGTGGATAGCAATGGCTATTTTAGAGAAGAAGCAGAAGAAATATTTAGCGTACCTACTCAAGAAAGCAGCAATGGTAAGAGTGTTGATATCTTGAAAGCAGCAGCAGAATTATCAGGAACTCAGGATCATGAATTATCACTAGTAGACAACATAAAAGCAGAGGCATTCCCTACTGAGAATCAAGAAGATATCAACTCGCAATTAGAAGAAACTCAGCCAATAGTTACTGCTGAAGAAAATGTATCCTCAGATGATAGCTTTGATAGTTCTCAAACGGAAACTCAAACTCTGGAGTCAACTAATACGGAAGAACCAACCGCTACAACAGAAGAAGATAATGCTGTTCCAGAAAGCGACACCAAAGACAATACTAACAGCACTCCAGAAGTAGCAAGTGAATCAACCCAACTGGGTACGACTGAGCCATTACCCCAAGAAGATGAACCCCTAGTTGCCGAGCCTACCAAGCAAGAAGAAACCAGCACTACGCCAGATAAATCATTATATGGGCAAGATATCCCAATGCTGGATGAATATCGCTCTCTAAGACGCATAGAAGCGATTGAACAGTTGTTGCAGCAGCATAAAGGTAGTGTATGTCATATAGATTTTGTGGTGAGATCGCTGTATGGAGAATTAGAACCAAAAGCGTGGAAAGTAGTCAAAGGCAGAGTTCAATCAACACTGACTCAAGGTAGAGAAAGCAGGAAATGGTCACTGGTTCCAGGGAAACCAGGGTACTACACCATAGATTTGAAACAGCTCAATTCTCGTCGCAAAGAAAGTTCTCCCAAGCCTAGCCAAACTAAACCTCAAAAACCTGACCCAAAGGCGAAAACGAATCTCATTCCCATGCAAGGAGAGTTTGAAGGAAAATTTTTGATTGATGCGATTAGTTCATTGCTAGAACAAAATCCCAGAAAAGTTTTTGATGTGGCAGAAGTTGTCAATCAACTATACGGAGAACTCCCGCAATCACAATTGCAAAAAGTTAGACCAGGGGTACTAAATGAACTGTCACGGGGTTATCGCTCAGGTAGATTCTCTAGAGTGCCAGAAGAAAAAGGACTGTACATTTGGGATGCGAAGTTATTACCAGACTGAACCTGAATTATAGATATTAGAAGAAGTTCTGCTGATGGCTTAAAAAAACTAATTAGCAAGTATTTTTCTGTATAAGCATCGCGTGCAGAATGCGTTGAGTGATAGCTATTCTATTAGATAAGGTTTTAGCAAAATCAACAGGTGTCTTACTATGACTAACCCTCAACCTCCACTGCCACAACCCCAACTAGAGCCTGCGGGTATTACCTTTGACCAATACGCAGAATTTACTCCCGAAAAGTTGGAACTGTGGAACGGATACTTGGGCTACGGCGGACAAGACCAACTGGGGTTTCATTTGGCTGTATTAAGAAATATGGGGCTACAAAAAGCAGTTCGTCACACGCAATTGTCCTTGTGGATAGAAGCTTTAGACCATTATCTAAAAGAAAAGCTAGAAACTGTTAGCGCACAACCAGAAGTAGCCGAAGCAATGTTAAATCGCCTGAATCGGGCAATGGAAGATTTAGCAATAGTGGCAGAGTATTTGGAGGCACAATAATCATGTTTACTGTGGGATTTGGAAAATTACACAGCAATTTGAAGGGGGCTAGAATTCTCTTTAAGAATATCTACTTCTACTTCAGAAAGTATTTTAGGTAGCATTTGTTGCAGGTCACGCAGTGCATCAAAGATATCATCATTATTAAATTTGAAATACTCAGTTAAACTCCCAATGGGATAATTAAATGCCTGATAGCGGTGTTTAAAATATAGTTCAACATTCCCCCGATGCTGCCAAGTTCCTAACACGTTAATGACAACAGTTGTGTAGTGTGCAATTAAATCTTTTTCTACTTCTGCCACCCTCTGTATAACTGGTCTAGTGGTAACTCCTATTTTATACAAAGTCCCTTTGTTAGTTTGAATCTCTAAAAAATATAGATTAGAAGATAAAATGCGTTGAAGTTGAGCGCGATACAATCTTAAATCAGTGAGCCTGTAGGCTAAATCAGGTGCTTTTTTATGCTTGGCGTGTTCAAAAGCTAATTCCAGCTTCAGCAAGTTTTTAAGTAATAGTGGCTCTTGTATTTCGTTGAACAATGACAACTCTAACGCTCCAACAGGAATTTTACCCAAATCACTAAATTCATATCCTGGTGGGTTTAAATATACATTTTTTCTCAACATTCCTGTTTTGATTAAACCGCGAGGAATTAAGTCAAAATTAATAGGATAATTTTTAGAGCCGTACTCCTGCCAAAGTAGTTTTAATTGCTTCAATTCTTTACCCGATAGCTGAATATTAAAATTGTCATAAAGTGGTAAAGCAGGAAACTCTCGTTTAGCTACGGAATGACAAGTTTCTTCATCATGGGCAAAATGATGTTCTTTGATTTTGCCTTTTTTAGCAATTAAACTACCCTGGCAATAAGGACACTTAAGTAAAGTCTTCCCGCTAGGGACATCTTCAATACATACTAATAACCAATCTTTATCTATACCGTATTTTAGCCACATTGCCAGACCATCATTTAAAAGTTGAATTTGCTCTTACCAGTGTGCTTCAACTTTTCAAAAATGTGTCTATCTTTTGGATGTAATGTTAGTTTGAAAAATGTAATGGAGTTAAGCGAGCGCTTTGACTGTGCCAATTTTAGATTTTAGATTGCCGATTTTAGATTTTTTGGTTCATGCCCCGTCCAAGCGTGGGCGGAACAAATCCAAAATCCAAAATTTAAAATCCTCAAGCCCTGTACCCTTGTGGTCGGGGTCAATCCAAAATCCAAAATTCGTTGACTCTAAGAATAATCAAACAGTCTTTAGTGTCGTCCCTTCTTCTCAAAATACTGTTGATGTTCCTCACTTGCTAAGTAGTATTCACTATTTGGCTTAATCTCGGTTACAATATCGCGGTCAAATTTACCTTCCATCTGAAGCTTTGCCTTTGACTGTCTGGCTGCTTGTTCCTGTTGGGCATTATGGAAAAAGATAACAGACCTATACTGTTCTCCTTTATCTGGCCCCTGGCGGTTTAGTGTTGTTGGGTCATGAATATCCCAGAAAACTGCTAACAAGTCATCATAACTAACAATTTGAGGGTCATATTCTACCTGCACCACCTCAGCATGGCCTGTTATCCTCGATAATACATCAAGGTAACACGGGTTAGGAAAATGCCCTCCCATGTAGCCAACTGAGGTTGATACTACTCCTTTAATTTTACGAAATGCCGCCTCCACACCCCAAAAACAGCCAGCCCCAAATGTTGCTTTCTCCATTCCAAGTTTTAATTATTAATTTATGTAAAAATTCTAACGTATTGACCAAGAACGCAAGCTCATTTGTATTGATTTGGTCAATTTTAAAACAACACAGCTACAAAAGTTTTCTTTAAACATTCAACATTCATTCTTCTGTGATTTGCATTCCAAAACGCAAATCAACCGAGCGCGATAATGCCTAATGGTAAGATAACAGAAGCATGAAAGCGTGAATACAAAACTCCTGATTTCTCCTCAAGAACTCATGTCTTTGTTAGCCCAAAAGTCATCAGAGTCTGTCATTATCGATACGCGAAGTCCAGAAGATTATAGTATTTCTCATATTCCTAAATCCATAAATATTAGAGATTTTTTTACCTATCTTTTAGAGAATTCCTCCCCAGCCGGATTAAAAAAATTGCAAGAATATTTTGCACAAATTATGAGCAAACTGGGAATATCGGGTGCGGAACGGTTAATCGTTTATGAAGATACTTTAAATAAAGGTTATGGTCAATCTTGTCGAGCAGCTTTCTTACTAAAGTATTTGGGTTGCGCTCAGGTATCTATTTTACATGGAGGATATAGAGCATGGCTCAGGGCGGAATTACCTGTAACTGATGAAATACCATTACGTGAAAGCAGCATATTTAGATTGCATCCTAAAGCTGAGATGATAGTGACTACCGCAGAGATGTTGCAAGCAATTGACAATCCAGCAATTATTAAATTAGATGTGCGAGATCGCCCTGAATGGCTTGGGTTGAGTTCTTCGCCCTACGCGGTTGATTTTTGTCCTCGCAAAGGTAGAATTCCCAACGCTGTATGGTTAGAATGGCATCGGCTCATGAATTCTGAATTGGAAATCTCCATATTTCGCTCAAAAGCGGAAATTTTAGAAATTTGCCAGTCAGTAGGTATTACTTCAGAGTCCACTGTGTACATATACTGTTTTAAAGGTTCTAGAGCAGCGAATACTCTGATTGCTCTGCAAATAGCAGGAATTGATGCCAGAAATTATTTTGGCTCTTGGAATGAATGGTCTCGTGAATTCTCACTACCGATTGATAGCAGAGTCTTGCAATGACCAGAGCGATCGCTCCTCCCAATCAAGCGAGGAAATTACCACATTGCAACCATGTGAAAAGTAGCCTGAATATCTTGCAAATAAACCCATTTACCAGTAACAATCCTGTAGGCTTACTGAAAATGATTTAGTTAAATGAAGAAAATCTTATTCTTGTGTACAGGCAACTACTACCGCAGCCGCTTTGCGGAAAACCTATTTAATTGGCTGGCTACCAAACAAGGTTTAGATTGGCAGGCTGACTCTAGAGGTTTGGCACTTGAGCGCGGTGTAAACAATGTGGGGGCAATTTCTAGGTATGCGCTTGAGGCTTTAGCAGTGCGCTTGGTGAACCTACCGGATGATGAACGGTTTCCAATGCCAGTAAGTGAGCAAGATTTCGAGTCAGCTACTAGAGTTATTGCCCTAGATGAATTAGAACACCGTCCATTAATGAATGAACGCTTTCCCCACTGGGCAGAGACAATCGAATACTGGCTGGTTCACGATATCGATAAAACCTCTGCTACAGTTGCCCTTGAGCAAATTGAAAAACATATACTGCAACTGATAGAACAACTGGGACAAAGTTAGTAGCTGCAAAATTACTTTAATTGTATAGTTGCGATTACACAGACTATCAACTCAGTTAAAACTACAGATAAAGTCGTAACCATGAGCGTTGAGGACAAACATTTAGATGTTCTACAGAATATAGAGTTTGCCATCATGCAAGTCTATCAAGAAAAACCGGATTTGATTGATGCTGAGGTAATGACAGCAATTGAATCATTAATCCGCGTTTATAGTGCCGAAGCTCAAGGTAGGTCAGGCGCATCACGTCCAATTAGAGGAATATCAGCCCAAGTCGCTACACAAGTAAAGGCGATTTGTGAATTACGCTTAGGGCGAACCTCCATTTCAGATGAAACTGACCAACCGCTTGATGAGCAGATGACACCCAAGACTGTGACAGAAATCGTAGACTGCCTCAAACGAATTCAATCATCAATTAAACTGTGGACGAATAGAAGCGGACGACAAGGATATCTCAACTTTGCCATACAATTTTTTCAATCTCAATGACGCTCTTCTAAAATTCTTAGAGGAAAAACCAAACCGTAAGCGATCGCCTGTCTCCTGAAGTTCAAATGCCTGTGGTGATAAACTACGCCATTTTCCATAATTTTGTGTATAGTACATGAATACTATATAATGCTAACCCGATTACTCCTCAAACAGTATCGAGTATAATGACTGCGCCGTTTCCTAAAAGCGATGTCCACCACACCCTTACCAAACCAGCAGCAAGTCAACGCTACTCAATCGTATGAATCAATCACGGGAGTAGTGGAACGCTTGACCTATTACAGTGAAGAGTCGGGTTACACGGTGGCACGTCTGCAACGCCCTGGTGCGAAGGAACTCACTACGATTACTGGTAGCTTTGCAGATATCCAGCCAGGACAAACGCTGCAATTAACTGGTTTTTGGCGCGAACACCCACAGTATGGTTTGCAGTTTCAAGTTGTTAATTATAAAGAAACCAAACCTGCCACCCTCACAGGAATTGAGAAGTATTTAGGTAGCGGTCTAATTAAAGGTGTGGGGCCTGTAACTGCTAAACGGATAGTTGCCCATTTTGGACTATGCACCCTTGAGATTATTGAAACCCAAATTCAACGACTTGCAGAAGTTAATGGCATTGCCAAAAAACGCATTGCCATGATTCAAAAAGCTTGGAATGAGCAATCATGCATTAAAGAAGTAATGGTATTTCTGCAAAGCCACGGCGTTTCTACTACTTATGCAGTCAAGATTTATAAACAATATGGGGATAAATCCATAGATACAGTTACCCATAATCCTTACCAGTTAGCAGCAGATATCTATGGCATTGGTTTTTTAACTGCTGATAAGATTGCCCGGAATGTGGGCGTTCCCGCAGATTCCGAGTTTCGTTACTGTGCCGGGATGACCCATGTATTAAGTGAAGCCGCAGAAGATGGGCATTGCTACCTGCCACAAACTGAACTGATTGAAAATGTAATAAAACTGCTCACTACTGCTGACCATCAACCAAAAGAAGATGCCATCACTCAAACTATCAAAGATATGGCGCTCAAAGATGAGCTAATTAGAGAACGTGATGCCGATAAAACACTTAATTGCTACAAGCCGACTTACTTCCACACCGAACAAAACTTAGCCCAATTAGTACGCCATCGCCTCACCTACCCCACCAATCCTGATATTCCTCGTGTCCGTGCTTGGTTGGAGCGTTTTAGCAGTAGCCGCCAAGTTTCACTATCACCCGAACAGCAACAAGCAGTAGAGACGGCGGCTTACTCCCGATTCACCATCATTACAGGTGGCCCCGGTGTCGGTAAAACATTCTGCACTAGCACCATAGTCTCACTGTGGAAAGCAATGGGTAAATCAATTGCCTTGGCTGCACCAACTGGACGCGCTGCCCAAAGATTAGGCGAGATGACTGGATTAGAAGCTAAAACTATTCATCGCCTACTGGATTTTGACCCCAGAACGCGCAGTTTTAAACGAGATCGCACCAACCCGTTACCTTATAGTGCAATTATTATCGACGAAGCCAGTATGCTTGACTTGTTTCTGGCATACTCTTTGGTGGAAGCTGTGGCAGATAATGCCCAACTATTATTAGTGGGAGATATTGACCAATTACCATCGGTAGGGGCGGGTAACGTGCTGGCTGATTTGATTAATTCGCTAAAAGTCCCTGTAATCAGACTCACCCAAGTATTTCGCCAAGCTGCTACTAGCAAAATTATTACCGCCGCCCACCAAATTAACAGGGGACAATATCCCCAAATTGAATCAATTTCTGACACACCTCAATCTGATTGTCTGTGGCATGGTGGAGGGTTTGAGCCAGAACATGGTGTGCAAGCAATTAGTGAATTGATTGCTGATTTTATTCCCCGACTGGGTTTTCATCCTGCTACTGATGTACAAGTGCTTTCCCCCATGTCACGGGGATTAGTCGGTACACGCAATCTCAATAATGTACTGCAACAGTTGATTAATCCACCTAGCCCCGAAAAAATAGAAATCACCAGGGGAGGGACTATTTTTAGAACGGGCGATCGCATTATCCAACTTACTAACGACTACCAACGGGAAGTTTTTAACGGTGATGTAGGATTTATTACCATAATAGATACTGAGGAACAGGAAGTCATCGTACAGTACCAAGAGCGCGATGTTACTTATGATTATGCTGACATGAATGAACTGGCTTTAGCCTGGAGCGTGAGTATCCATAAGTCGCAAGGTTCAGAATACCCAGTAGTGATTTTGCCTTTGTACACGCAACATTACATGATGCTGACTCGGAATTTACTTTATACAGGGTTAACCCGTGCTAAGAAGCTGGCAATTATTATTGGCAGCAAGAAGGCAATCAGTATGTGCGTCCGTTCTACAAAGTCCCAAGAGCGATATACCCGATTGCAACAGAGGTTAATTCATGAATTACAGTAGCTTAGTTTACCGCCCTTGGCGATCGCTCTCGACAAATATAGATTCCTGATAATATGTTTTGTGAAAGTTGGTATGCAAGAGACTTATACCCCGGTTTAAAATCTCAAAGCTCTTTGTTTTATCTAAGTTCTTTAATTGCGAATTGCGAATTGTGAATTGGTATAAGCTGCTTCCAGACTGATACCAATTCGCGGCGGACGCTCGTTCCGACGCTCGAAGACTCGCTAACGCTTTGCTATCGCTACAGCAACGCTTACGCAATTCGCAGTTGCAAGAGCGCAAATAAGAAAGCCAACTTGTACAAAAGTTGGTTAATCAACAAGTTTTTATCGAATTAACTCTGATAACATCTGTTCAAGAATATCTTGGAGTAATTCTTCCTCAGAAGGATACAGAGAAACTGGCCCAGCAAGGAATTCCTGAATAGTCAGCTTCTGCTGTTGAAAATCTTTGACAAAATCTCGAATTTGAGAAATAACTTGGATTTGAGATTCGATTGCTTCAACCATCCCAGCTACAGCATCAATGCCTTGTTTTGCAGCTTTGCGAGAACTTGAAACCATTTCTCCTTCTGGTGTATTTTTGGCTAAACGTAGTTCTCGTTTCAAGTTCTCATATTGAGCTTGAAGAATTTGATTTTGCTGTTCTAAATGGCGACATTTGCGAGTTAAATCATCTTCATTGTTGAAATCAACTACTTCCCCAACTTGTTGACGTGATTCAATCTCTAGCAGTCTGGCTAAATCTCCTTCTTGGTAAGCTTTATTAATTTCCTGCATGATTTCGGTATGATATTTCTGTGTTTCGATATCTTGTACCTTATCGGGATGAAAAATTTCAGCTAACCTTAAAAATGTGGAGCGAATTTTTTGTTGTGTCTCGGTTCTAGCTCCAGCACCAAATGAACTAGAATCAGATGCTTGCCAGTGTTGATTTTGATGGGGACTTTCGTCCGATTCGGTGGAGAAATCTTCTTCCGTAGATGAAAACTCTTCATTTGGCTCTTGCTGGAATTGCTCTGTATCGGATTTGATGCTGATAATTCCGGCAAATTGTAGTTGACGATAAACTGCTTGTATCTTCTTAAGAGTTTGTTTGCCAAACTTTCGAGTAGCAAAGATAGTTTCAAACAAAGTGTGAATTTCTTGGTCGAGTTGAGCCATTTTTTGGAAGCTAGGAGTAGCCTGATGTACGACTTCTGTGGCTAAAGAACGCGCTCTTTCGACAAAATTATGCAGTTCCGTCCGCTTTCTCTTAATCTGTTTGAGGATGGATTGGTGTTGTTTTTCTAAAAATTGTAAACGCAGATGTAAATCGGAAAGAGCCAGTCTGGTTGCAACAGTAGACTCAGTTGAAGATTTAGCAGTTCGTTGAGGCATAGAAGTTTTATAATTTTTTCAGCTAAAAGGAAGATAAAAGTATTAGAATACCTAAATGATGATACATGAAAGTCTACTAGTATTAATTAAAACTTCAGGAATATAGTATTAGCATAAATGGCAAGATGAATAACTATTCAGTAATTATTAGCCATTATTTAGTGTAGTCAAAAAAATGAAGATTACGGATTTATCAGCCGAGACTAGAGAAAAAATTAAGTCAGTTAGGTGGGACAGAATTATAGAAAAACACGAAGGCCCAGAAGATTGGGAATCGGTTTTCAGATATTCTGAGCCAGAGTTTATGGAAGTGGAAGGATGTTTTGTATTATTACCTGTAGATAAATCACATCATCCGAATATCACTATATTACGTTGCATTTGGAGTGTAGACCAGAATTCTGCAACGCTATTTTTATCTGATACCACCTATGACGATGATCCGTTCTTTTCAGGATTTATGGCAGTGTGCGATCGCGTTAAAGGTGAAGAATTTTTCTTAGCCATTCTTTATCATGAGTGGTTTATTATTGAAAGAGCAGCAGTTTTTGAATAGTTAACATTAATGACATAATTAATGTTGAAAAATATTATAGTTGTATGTCCAGCCTAAGTTCCGATCTGATACGCGTTTATTTGCAAGAAATTGGTCAGTTCCCATTATTAACCTCTGACCAAGAAATAACTTATGCAAGACTTGTACAACAAATGATTGCCCTACAGCACGGGCAGCAGCAGTTGAGTCAACAATTAAATCGTCAACCAACATCAATAGAATTAGCCAATTTTGTCAATAAAAGTGAAATTGAAATTAATCAAATCTTTCAGCAAGGACAACGAGCCAAGCAAAAGATGATTACAGCTAACCTACGACTGGTGGTTTCAATCGCTAAAAAATATCAGCGTCGCAATCTGGAATTTTTGGATTTGGTTCAAGAAGGAGCAATCGGGTTACAAAGGGGAATTGAAAAGTTTGACCCCAACCGAGGTTATAAGTTGTCAACCTACGCATACTGGTGGGTGACTCAAGCGATTACCAGAGCAATCGCGGAAAAATCCCGCACAGTGAGGTTGCCAATTCACGTTAACGAGAAACTCAATCAAATTAAAAAGGCACAACGAGAACTATTTCAAACACTCGGTCGTCGTGGCACACTCACAGAAATTGCACAAAAATTGGATATGCAGCCGGGACAGATTCGAGAATACTTGACGGCGGCGAATGGGACAATTTCTCTAGATTTGAAAGTAGGAGATAACCAAGATACTGAATTAAGTGAGCTTCTAGCCGACGAGGGCATCTCAGCGAATGAACTGCTTAACCAAGAAATGTTACGGCAAGACTTGAATAATTTGTTAGCAACACTCAAACCTGTGCAGCGTGAAGTATTAACTTTGCGCTTTGGACTGTTAGATAATCAAGAACGAAGTTTGGCTCAGATTGGGGAAAAGCTGAACATCAGCCGAGAGCGAGTGCGTCAAATACAGATGCAAGCCATGACTGCGCTGCGTCGGCAACAACCATCGATTGGGCAGTATTTATCTTCTTGAATAGGAAATCATACCTTGTTATAGGTATGATGAGTCAGATTAATCCTCTTGTTAAATTACATCAGCCGAATATAACTATAATGTTGTTAATATCAAAAATAAATTAAAATTCTAATTTAGATAAAGTTTTTACCTTGATATAAATAATCGTAACCTTCTACATCGGATTCCAAGACTCTGTAGATACTGAAGTAGAGCGTACCACGATTGTCATATATATCCGTCAAATAAAAAAATTTACCTTGCTCTTTTTCTAAAACTAATAATACTGGAAAAGAAAAAGAGCCTTTCCAAACATCAATCCAATCACCACTCTCACCTAATAAATCTGTTAAGCTAACGAATAACTCAGCTAGATTAAGCTTATTTTTATTATCTCGCTCTGATAAATAAAAATTCATATAAAACAGAGAATCTTCTTTGATGGGAAGACTCCTTCGTCTCAGCTTCCTAAATTCAGTATCATCTAAACGCCAAAGTTCGTATTTAATATCTTGCCGTTGGAGTTGAACTTTTCTACGTTCTTTAATTTGTTTAACTACTTGTTGCATAGAATTCATTTGCTCACTGCATAGTATTAATGTACTATATCAGTGTTTTAAGTTCTAGCGTTTCAAAGATGACAAATGAAAATCCGCAGACTGAATATGATTCGCCTTGGAAGCAGATACTACAACTGTATTTTCAAGACTTCATGCTGTTTTTCTTTCCCCAAGCCTACGAGCAAATCGATTGGACAAAAGAACCAGAGTTCTTGGATAAGGAATTAGAACAGGTGGTTCGTGATGCTGAACTGGGGAAGCATTTGGCAGATAAGTTGGTAAAAATATATCTCAAGAACGGTGAAGAAAGCTGGGTACTCATACATCTGGAAGTTCAGGCTCAGGAAGACTCTGACCTTCCGAGAAGGATGTACACCTACAACTATCGCATATATGATAGATATAAGCGTTCAGTAGCATCCTTAGCAATTTTGGGTGATGAGCGTGTCAACTGGCGACCAAATCAGTTTGGTTACGAGTTGTTTGGGTGTAGTGTAAATTTCCAATTCCCCGTGATCAAGTTGGTAGACTACAGCCAAAGGTTGTCTGAGCTTGAGTCTAGTCGTAACCCGTTTGCTACAGTAGTAATGGCACATCTGAAAGCGATTGAGACACGGAATAATCGCGTTGAGCGTAAACAGCAGAAGTTAGTTTTGGTGCGGCGACTTTATGAACAAGGGTTTGAACGCGAAGATATTCTAAACCTATTTGGGTTTATTGATTGGATGCTAACTTTACCGATAGAGTTAGAGCAAGAGTTTTGGCAAGAAATTCGGAAATTTGAGGAGTCTAGACGTATGCAATACATTACCAGCGTTGAGCGAATTGGATTTCAAAAAGGGATTGAGGAAAGCCAAAATCAAATTAGGCAGGTGTTGTTAAAGAGTTTAGCCTTGGGATTAAAGCTTAAATTTGGGGAAACTGGCCAAAGTTTACTACCCCAAATCGAATCTATTCAAGATGTAAGTGTGCTGGAAGCTATCTTGTCAGGGATAGAAACATCCAGTAATGTTTCACAATTGCGTCAAATTTACCAGTCGTCCACAACAGACACGCAACCAGAAGTTTGACTTACCTCCCCTCAAGTTGTCAAGAAACAACTGTGTGGTCTTAAGTGCCAGAAAAAATACTAAATATTTAAATCATTTGACAGAGGGTTTTTAGGCATTGATTAATTATTGGTGATTAAAGCTAATTCACCAGCTTCAATTCTTCGCGCTTGGTGTTTGAACTAACCATTTTCATCAAATGCTGATTCAGGTAGCTCTGGGCTGAAAGGTAAATATTATCCCAAATCACCGGATTACGGCAGATTTTACTGCCAACTGTATTACCAGCGAGTTTCTCCGACACCAAGTATTTCTTGTAATAGTTTGCCCACAAATGCTGTAGAAAATCTTCAGCGAACTCATCAAAAGGAATTACCCAGTTGTACTGTTCATCCAAAAACACCCGATAAGCAGCGACAATCGGCATAGCAATATCAGCAGGTGCAGCAAACCCAAACGAATACCTGCTATCCGGCAGTAGTGTATTTTTACGTGGGTCGATTGAGGCGAGGTCAACTACTCCCTTTCTTTTAGGCTTGGTAATATGTTCTTCAATAATCTGAAATAGCCGTTGCTCAATCCACAACCCTTTGGGCAGTAGTGGCAACAGTTTCGACAGCCTTTGTCTTTCTGCTTCACTCAAGGACGGTGTGTTGCTAACAGGTGGGTGCTTGGTTCTGCTTTTGCTATCTGGGTTGTATTTGTTCCTGTCCAGGCAGTTCATCAACTTAATGAGATGATTGACATTGCACTGGGGGCTTTTCGGCGCACCGCTTTGGTTTTGGTAGTAGGCGATGCGGAATTTAGTTTTTTCTTCTCGCTCCAGTTGGGCTAAAAACTGTTTCAGGAATTTGTAATCACCCCTGGCGTTTACTTTAGACCGCGCATCCACCGGGGCAGATGTGTTTGATGCCAGGGCGATGTCTTTGGCTTCGTCTTCGCTTAACCCAATATGTATTGTGACTTTGACTCTGGCTTGAGAGAGGTCGGATTTATTTTCTCTAGCTTGTTGGAAAGCTAAGACCGTATGCCCACCATTGATAATGCCATCGCTACCACCCTCACTAGCCTCAAGTATTTCTAACTCTAGCTGTGTCTTTTTACTGTTGGGCTTGACCTTGTTGGCGCACAGTACGATTCCGCTATGTCGCTCGAAGAACTTTTCGGGTTCGCTCGTCAACGAGTCGTAGATTTGCTTGTACGTCGAGCTTTTACGGTTGGGTTCTCTGATATTAGGCTCTAACGGCAGGTCGGCGGGGAAGCTGTCAACGTGAACGGTAGCGATAATGCAGTGGGGGTTTGCGTTGAAAAACTGGTCTACTTTTAAAGTCCAATTTTTTGGCATAGTTTCTTTGGTGTGGGAAGTACAGCTGGTACTAATGAAGAATACAAAATTTAGGAGCAAATGACACGCCCCGCGAACTCAAAGCTTTGATCTATACACCAGAATTTAGAAAAAATAAAGCGGCATAAAAACCAGATCACTTTGCCTTTAGCATCTTTGGGGAACATCCCTATTTAATTCTGTTAAGCTATTAAACGAGATGACTCAACATTTACTAAAACGCCTTCACGCACTGCATTTCCGGCAACAGTTGCAATTGCATCCCAGTCTTCATTGTTGTACAGCACACTCAACAAATTCTGTAATACTTGGCTATCACCAATCAATTCTTCGGAGTACAAATCATCGCGCATCAATATACTTTCTAAGAAAGGAATAGCTTTTTGCTGTGGTAATTGTAGACGGGACAATAAACGTGTAGATGCAGTTTCAATGGCTTTTTCTTCTCCTACTCCCAGATTCCATCCCTGTAGCATCTGACGAATTTCTTGGTTGAGGGATAAACGTAGTATTGTCATTCTATGTAATAATGCCGGATTTTTCATAAAGGCAACAAACACCCGCTCATTACCCCAATCAAGTCCTGCACTTACATCGCAAGCAGCTTCATCTTCAGCACGAATTGCTGCTTGTATAGATTCACGGTTAAACAATAATTCAATTGCTTCTTCAACTGTAATATTTTCTTCCATATCCAGATTTTTGTCTATTATCGTCGTAGCTGACTGTATTCAAAATAAATTAAATTGTTCTGATTTTCATCTACTCCGAAATTGTTCATCAAGAGATTTTCGTAAAATCGCACACTTTCAGGTAGAGAGTGTAACCCTACCCTTCCACCATATCCTAACTCTACACTTCTGAGTCTGGCGTAACGTAACAGGTTAGTACCAACACCTCGAAACCTTGGCGGACGTTGGATAACTTTTCTATTCCAAGGTGCGGAAGCTAAAAATTCCACATATACTAGTTTTTGTCCGTATACTTGACGAGAAGCATGACGTTGAGTTTCTATTTTCATTAACCCTTGTGTGCTATCTTCTGCTACGAGCGCATAGCCTTCAAATTCCGAATTTCTTTTAATAAAATTTAATTTAAATAACCAGTCCCATTGTTTATCTTGCGTTTGATATTTTTGTAATTCTTCAGACCAGAAATTAACAAAATCATCAATATGCTTGGGAGCTAATTCCTCAATAGTACCCTGAATTGGAAGATTGTCAAATTCTCGGATTAATTCAATCTCAAAACGCACAAAGTTTCCCTAATAAATAATTTTTTATATACTGTTTTTAATATTGTATTAATAAGTTTAGATAAAAAACAAAGCGATAAGGTTTTTCCTATCGCTTTGCGTTTATTAATCTAGAATCTCAATTACAGCACCCAAAACACCAGCAGCCCGATCGCCCGTTGGCACAAAGACTCGCTTACGCCAGTCGATGATTTCTGTGAAGCAACCCACAGTAACCAATCGATCAGCTAACGAGAGGGCATTGACTAACTCCAGACGTGGCTCACCAGCAATGAAAGACCGCCGCAGGGTTATACCTCCTGGGAGTTGTTGTGAATACTTCTCGTCCAGCACCAAAGAAACTAGTTCTGCTGGAGAAAGCAGTTGATTTTTCAAGCCTAGTTGCTCTCGTACAGTTTGAATATCTTGAGCATTCACCACCCGACCGAGAATTTTCTGATCATTGCTGGTTTGCAATCGGAAGACCCGACTACTGCTCTGTGGCAGGATTTTCCAGATAGGCAGCAGTATCCCTGTTACCAAATGCAGATAGTCGGTAGTGAAAGAGGGCAGTTCGTCCACTTCCTTTGACCACGCCGCGACGAACACATCGACACAAACCGCTTTCCAAGTGGAAGATTCCAATTGTTCAAGTGATACACGAGTTTCTTTCTGGGGACGAATGAGCAGAACTCTTGCGACAACACCACCATCCGCATCATATATACTGTGTGTCGGAATTGACACAGCAGCATTGCCAGATTTCTCATTAAGCATGAGTTTTCCCTGATACTTGTCGGCAAACTCCAGCATCTCCAAAGCAGTTTTAATGTTGTTCCTTTGGAGTCGCTCTACTTTGAGATAGTTTGTTACGCTAGCAGTGGCAGGGTGTGTATAAACTGATTCACAGCTTTCGATATTAAATCGTTCTGCCCGTAAAGTCTCCACACCTATTTCATAGACACCAGCCGCGATTGCTGCTTCGATCTGCTGGCTTAAGAGCAATTCAAACCTCTCGAAAATGATATTCTGCATATCAATTCTGAGAGCCAGCAGTCGATTAAGGAATTGTCGCAGGGGTGGTAGGTCTATCTTCATCCCGCCTTCGTGGGAAGTGAGGCTAAGTCCAGTCATCTGCTCGAACTGCCCTAACGAGACTTCATAAAACCGACCTTGGTAAATTTGTCGAAATAACTCGTACAGCGCACGTTCGGCATATTGCGACTCCAGGTTATCCTTAGTATCAAAGATACCATTGCCACCCGTCTGTCGTTGACCGCGAGTAAGTGCGCCCAAACTGTCCAGCCGTCGAGCAATTGTGCTGATAAACCTGCGTTCACCGCGCACATTTGTCGTGACTGGTCGGAAGATTGGTGCAGATGCTTGGTTTGTGCGGTGAGAGCGTCCAAGCCCTTGAATGGCATTGTCGGCTCTCCAACCAGCTTCGAGAAGGTAATGCGATCGCCGTTTCCTGTTCACAGCGTTCAAATCTGCATGGTAACTTCTGCCAGTACCGCCAGCGTCAGAGAAGATGAGGATTTGTTTGTCTCCGTTCATAAACGCAGCAGTTTCAGCAATATTCGTCCCATTGCCACGAGTATCAACAAACAAACGCCCTGAATCATCTTTGAGAATGCGCTTGCTACGACCAGTCACTTCAGCAATTTGCTTGTGACCGAAGTGCCATAGCAGTTGCTCTAAAGCACCGGGAATTGGATCAAGACTTGCTAACCTATCGATCAGGGCATCACGTAAACCCACAGCTTCAAGTGAGATTACAGGAGAACCATCGGCATCAAAGACTGGTTCAGAACGCTCTTCGCCATCATCTCCTGAATGGATGGAATGCAAATGGATTGGGAATGCACTCATCAAATAATCCATGAGATATTCACGAGGCGTTAGATCGAGGTTGAGATCCTTCCATTCGTCAGCCGGAACTTCATCAAGCCGCCGCTTAAGCAGTTCTTCGTTGGTAGAGACGATCTGCACAACAACAGCAAGACCTTGGGCTAGGTCATTTTCAATCGCTTTGAGCAGCATAGGACACTTCATTCCCGTAAGGAGATGATTAAAGAAGCGTTGCTTATGCGACTCAAACTGCGATTTAGCTGACATCTTAGCAGCACGGTTGTACGTTTTAGCACCAGCAATGTTACAAGCTTCCAGTGCTTTCTCTAGGTTATTATGAATCACCTGAAAAGCGTCGGAGTAGCTGTTGTAAATGCGTTCTTGCGTTGGCGTTAACTCAATTTGAAGTGTGTCATATTCTACACCATCAAAAGAGAGACTCCGCGCCAAATACAAACCGAGTGCCTTGAGATCCCGTGCAACAACTTCCATCGCCGCAATACCACCGCCCTCAATGGATTCCACAAAATCCTCACGAGAGGTAAACGGGAAATCGCCAGTCTGCCAAAGTCCGAGGCGATTAGCATAAGATAGGTTTGAGACTTTGGTTGCACCAGTCGCGGAGACATAGACCACTCGCGCCCCAGGCAGAGCATTTTGGAGTCTTAGCCCGACAATACCCTGCTGTGATGCTGCAACCATACCCAGTGTTCCTTCAACGGCCATAGCATTTCCCATACTGTGGCACTCGTCAAAGGCTATTACACCTTCAAAGTCCGCACCAGCCCACTCAAAGATTTGTTTGAGCCGACTTTTGCCATTATGCCGAGAGCGCAGAGTTGAGTACGTGCAGAACAAAACGCCTTGGGTGAATAGGATTGGATCACCTAACTTGATGTTCGAGAGGTCGATTATGTCTTTCTCGCTACCTCCAAGCGCACACCAATCTCTACGGGCATCTTCAATTAATGCAGCACTTTTTGATACCCAAATAGCTTTTCGTCTGCCTTGACACCAATTATCTAATATAATACCTGCACACTGTCTACCCTTACCCGCCCCCGTCCCATCACCAAGGAACCAGCCACGGCGAAATTTTACAGCATTTTCTTCATTATTTGCCGCTACAATCACATTATCCCATGAATCATCGACAATATAAGACCCAGATAAGAATTCTGAGTGAGCTTGACCGGAGTAAATCACGCTCTCAAGTTGTGCCTCTGATAACAAGCCTTGTGAGATAATATTGCTAGGTAATTGAGGTTTGTATGTAGGAGCCGGTGGCGAAACAAGTGCTAGGGCTGCGCTCTCACAGAGTAATGAGGGATGAGGCTTTGCGCCATTTATGCGGATTCGCTGCGGTCGATATGTTTCATAGAGGGTATCCTTTAAACCCTCATTGGCAACCCACTCGACTACCTCATACTCCAGAACTACTACATCGGGAATTTCTGCTGTGGGTTCTGGTTGAGCTACCACTGTACGGTTTGTCGGCAGTTTAACAACCTTCGTTGCAACGGCAGCAGCTTGAATAGTTGCAGCATTCCACTGTGAACGCCTTGGCAACTGTTCAATCAACGTCAGCAGTTCTGGCAAGTCCAAGGTTTCTCGAATACAAGGGATGTCGCCGGGATGATCAGCCGGGACTTTATCGATAACGGTGATTCGTGTTTCAATTGTTGTCCCATGCTTGGCGTAAGCTTTTCCACTGACCCCGACCGAAAGCATCACGCTTGACTTCTCCTGCCACTTAACAAAAGTTTCGCGCCAGCTTGGGTTAGCCGGAGAGAACCAATTGGCTGTAATTGTCACCAACCGTCCGCCGTCGCATAACCTTTGTAGTGCAGAGTTGATGTGCCGAGGGGTTGCGTCGGGATTACGACTGTTGATGTTGGGCGACGACGAGAATGGTGGATTCTTCAACACAACTGAAGGCTGAGTCTTCCCAGCTAAGTAATCGTTAATTTGTTCCGCGTTGACGGAGAATAGTGGAGTGCCAGGGAATAGCCGCCGCAGAATTTTGGTTCTGTCTTGGGCTAATTCATTCAGCATCAAACTTGCACCGTGTACTTTGGCGAACTGAGCCAGAATCCCAGTTCCCGCAGATGGTTCAAGAGTTAGGTCGTGAGCAGTGATTTGCCCCGCCATTGCTACCAAGTACGCCAGTGGTAGTGGAGTCGAAAACTGCTGGAGTTGTAACTGTTCTTCAGTACGGCGAGTGTGTGTAGGGCAAAGGGATTCGAGCAATTGCAGTTGTTCCAAGGGATTTTCTGGTATCCCCTGGCGACGAAGGTAGAGGATTAATGCCACCTCAACAGCCTCGTAAGCATCCTTCCACGCCCACGCTCCTTCTGCCGCAGTGCCGTTGAAGTAACGATTCATTTGTGATTGAATCGCTCTGCTTGTGATTGTCTGGTTGTTAAATAAATATTTGGCAAGTTCTTGTCCCGCGCTGACGATAGACTGCCCATAATCTAAGACTGTTTGTACATCAAATAGTAAGCCTTGGATTGCGGTGATCATAACTATTATATAGATGTAATTTTCACAAAACATTGGCGAAGCTGATGCTGTTCTTGAACGAAGCAATCAAATTAGGCTTAATTGCTTGAATTTGATTTCTTGTGGATGCTCACGTTCGAGCCACTCAAAAGCACATTCCAGATTGAACAAGAATTCTCGCCACTGCTTGGGTTCGGGGATACCAGCAGACGTTTGTTTTGCTGCATATTCGTTGACCAACACAGCACAATCAACCATGTGCGAATAAGTATCAAAAGCCAGTTGATTGCATTGTGAGCGAATTCGTCTTTTGACTCGTTCCGGTGAATTTTTCCAGAATATGCTCCAATACAACTTGTGATATTCTCCAGACAAAGCAATCGCCCTTTGCAAATGCTCTCTAGCAACTGCAAACTGAGGATCATCTGGAGCGTACTGGAGAGCCACGACTAAAGCACAGTGAGCCGCTTGCATTTTTCTAATTTTTGAAACGATAAGAAAGAGCGATCGCCTCTCCAATTGGCAATTCGCAGTTCGCAGTTCGCAGTTAAAATAATTAGGTGCTTGGGATTAAGCTGCGAACTTTTTGTAAGAGGAGAAACGAGAAGAAATTGAGGTCTTGGCAGTAGCTTTATAGCAATTCTCTAAAATGAGGCAACACATTCAAACCTCGAAAGCCATGCTATATCTGATGCGTCTCAATTGCGAATTGCAAATTGCGAATTGCGAATTGGTATTAGGCTGCGGATTTAAGAGCGAGACTTCCGAGGTGTTGCCGCAGTTTTGGGCTGGCTAGTTTTGCTGGTTTTGGTAGATTTTGGTTTAGCAGATTTAGTACCCACATTCCG
>JAGKSW010000117.1 GCA_018993265.1 Nostoc sp. TH1S01 | reverse complement strand
TTTGAAGTGCGGAATGTGGGATCAAACAATAAAGCTTTGGGATATTTTCAGTGGGCAATGTTTACAAACTTTGCAGGGGCATACCAATAAAATACGGACAGTTGCCTTTAGTTCAGATGGTCAAACTCTTGCCAGTGGAAGTGTCGATCAAACAGTAAGACTTTGGAATGCTAGCACAGGGCAATGTATACAAATATTGCAAGAACATCAGGAATGGGTTAACTCAGTCGCTTTCAATCCAAATGGTAAAATTTTAGCTAGCGGAAGTTTTGACCAAAAAGTGATGCTTTGGGATGTTCTTACAGGGAAATGTCTGCGAACTTTACAAGGGCATACCAATTGGATACGGTCAGTAGCTTTTAGTCCAGATGGTCAGATACTTGCTAGTACCAGTCAAGATCAAACAGTAAGAATTTGGGATTTTCACACAGGACAATGCCTTAAAACTTTGCAAGGGTATACTAATCGAGTTTGGTCAGTTGCTTTTAGCCCAGATGGTAAATCTGTTGCTGGTGGTTACGATGACTACACAGTAAAAATTTGGGATGTTAATACAGCGAAAGTTGTACAGCTTTTACAAGGACACACCAATCGGGTACAATCAAGTACCTTTAGTCAGGATGGCTTTATTCTTGCCAGTAGTGGTGAGGATGAAACAATACGTCTCTGGAATTTACACAATGGTCAAATTTTGACAACTCTTAAAGGTCATAATAATTTAGTAAATTTAGTTACCTTTAGTCCAAATAAGCAAACTTTGGCTAGTGCAAGTGATGACCATACAATTAAGCTTTGGGATGTTAATAAGAGTGAATGCCTAAAAACTTTGTTGGGTCACAACGGTCGAGTACAATCAGTTAGCTTCAGTTCCGATGGTTGTTTTCTTGCTAGCAGCAGCGAAGATCAAACTGTAAAACTTTGGGATGTACATACAGGTCAATGTGTGAAAACTTTACAAGGACATACCAGTCGGGTCTGGAGAGTCGTTTTTAGTCCGGACGATCAAATACTTGCGAGTTGTAGCGATGACCACACAGTGAAACTATGGAATGTTGATAGAGGAAAATGTTTGAAAACTTTACAAGGACATACCGATTGGGTTTTTGCAGTTGTTTTCAGTCCAGATGGTAAAACTCTGGCTAGCGCAGGGCTAGATACCACAATAAGACTATGGGATGTTGATACGTGTGAATGTTTAAAAGTTTTTGTAGGGCATACCTCCTTAATTTGGTCAGTTGCCTTCAGTCCTAGTAGACAAACTCTTGGTAGTAGTAGCCATGATGAAACAATCAAAATTTGGGATGTTGAAACTGGCGAGTGTCTGAAAACTCTGAGAAGCGATCGCCCCTATGAACGCATGAACATCACAGGCGTTAAAGGTTTAACACCAGCCGAAATTGCAACACTCAAAGCACTAGGCGCAGTGGAAGATGGAGAATAAATTAGGAACGCTCTACCCATCCCTTTACACTAATACAGATAAGAGCGATCGCATTGCCAATTCTGACACGTTTCTAATGTGCGATGACCAAGACAACTCTATGCCAGGATATTAATATCCTTGTCATTAACTATATATGTACAGCCTAGAAATCCCAGAAGGTCAAGCCGAATTTGCTGAACTACTCCGTCGAGTGCTAGAAGGAGAAGAAGTGATTATTTCTCAAGCAGGCACTCCTATCGCGCGTATAGTCCCAATTGCTGAACAGAAATTACCTCGAATTCCAGGTTTAGACCGTGGTCAGGTAACAATTTCCCCAGACTTTGATGCTCCCCTCCCTGACGAGGTGCTAAATGCTTTTATCAACCCAACAGATGCAGAAGCATGAGAGCATTACTTGATACCCATACGTTTATTTGGTGGGTTATTGACGATAACCGACTCTCATCTACAGCTAGGAATATAATTGCTGACCCAGAGAATAACTTATTTTTTAGTGCTGCAAGCGCATGGGAAATTGTAATTAAAGTTCGTTTGGGTAAATTGAATTTACCAGAGCCACCAGAAACTTACATTCCCAGTCGTTTGACTATAAATCGATTTGAAAGTTTGCCTATTCAAATGAATCACGCTTTACAAGTCGTTAATCTACCTGCTTTAGATCAAGACCCTTTTGATCGAATAATTATCGCTCAAAGTCAAGTGGAAAAAATGCCCATAATTACTGTAGATAATAAAATCACACAGTATCCTGTTGATGTAATTTGGTAGCTAAATAAAAGATGAATAAAACTCAATCAGTAGCAGAAGTGGAAGGATGACCCATCACCGCAGTAAAGCTATTCTTCATCGTCTCCCTCTTCACCATACTGTACTGGTGGTTCGCTATGATATTCCAGAATCTTTGGCTTTTTCATTTTGGCATTAACAGGCTCAATCTTTTCTAGCTGCAAATCAAACTCCCACTCATCCAGTAAATCAAAGGTAAATTGCAGATGATTTCCTACTTCAATTGGTAATTCACCTAAGCGAAAATCGTTGGTGTTAGGTGGAATATCAACAAAGGGATGAGTAAATTCAAAAATGCGTCCTATATGGTCTTTGTAAATAAATCGATAAAGATGTTCAAAGTCAAAATCAAATGCTTGGACAATTGCTGCGGCCACTTGATCAAAATTGAGATTGCTAGGAATGGCTATGCGTCTCCACGCGTCTAGCAACGTAACTTTAAAAATATAAATTGCCTCGTTAAACTCGCCTTTGGCGATGACTAAAGTTTGTTCCCATTCAGGAAAGTACTCTTGGAGATACGGTTTGAGTTTTTCAAATGCGATGCGGAAATTCAAAGATACTTCCTCATCTTCTGGTTGTGGTTCAATTTCATCATAAATTTCCGAGAGTAAACCTATCATGGCATCTCCCCAAGGATGACGTTTGACAGCAGTAAAACGCCATCCTTTACTTGGTTCTGGTTCTCCAAAGGTGAGTTCGAGAAAGCCAAATAAATGCAAGAGGCTAAGATTGTGGAAGCCTGGATAATAGACTAATTTATCTTGTTCTTGATAACTGTTAACTGTTAAACCTTCATCTGGAATTTCTCGCCAAAATTGGCAGCAGCGAAATAATGGTCTATAAGGATCTCTAGATTCGCCTAAGAGTTCGCCTTCTCCCCAAAGTAGCCAGGATTCTAAGAGTGTGAAATATTGTTCAGTTGGGTTGAAGCCTTGCCAAATTTTGAGGCGTTTTTCGTCTAAAATTAATTTGGTTTTTTTGCCTTGGGTGATAACTTGAGACAGTCCAGATGTACGAAGGACAAAATATAGTCCGTGAATATAGGGGTAGGATTTTTGCTGGGGACGCTTGAGGTTAGTTTCAATGGGATCAGGACTTACGCAACTGGCACAAAAAGGGGGTAAAGTGCAGCCCTACCCAGCGACAATTCAACTCAAACCAAGCACATAAGAATACTTGGGCGTTTTAGTTGCTGAATTAAATAATTAGAAAGCAAA
>JAGKSW010000021.1 GCA_018993265.1 Nostoc sp. TH1S01 | reverse complement strand
TTTAAGGTAATGTCTACTGATTTCTAACTAGCAATCATAAGTCTTTTAACGAACACGATATGGTGTGTATATTTTTATGAAAACAGCCTGGGCTAATTTGTCATAAATGTGTTAACTACATCGTCAGCCATAGCCAGAAACAAATTTGATTTACGAGTCTGGATTCTGCCGAATGGTTTAAAAAAGCTAAACATCGCATGAATAATCACAAAAGTCAAGATAAAGTAAAACACAGTATAGATTCGTATACGTAAATTACACATTTTTAAAAGAAACTTGACACCAGATGTATAATTAGCGCGTCTCCTCCTGGATAACTAAATCACATTGAGGACTGGCCGGTTTGCTGTTTTCTGTACCTTGGATTAGGAGCTTATGGGGCAACAACAAAAACAAGATAGTGCGATCGTCAACCTGGTATTATCGTTAGCTTTAGCTACCTCTCCGATGGCAGCGACTTTGCTTGTGTCGGCACCAGTGTTGGCACAATCTGCCACTGACACTCCCTCGTTCTCACTGCCGCAAACGGTGGAGAATGGATCTACGGTGCGTGTTGATGGTTCCAGTAGTTTGGCGCTGGTCAATCAAAACATGAAAGCAGGTTTTGAGAAACAGTTTGCTGGTACAAAGGTAGAAGTTGCCAACAACGGTACAGAAGCGGCGATTCAAGCTGTACTTGAAGGAAAAACTGACATAGCAGCCATTGGGCGTGGTTTAACTCCGCAAGAAAAAGCCCAAGGTTTAGAGCAAGTCCGTTTACACCGGGAGAAAATTGCCATCATCGTCGGTGAAGAAAATCCCTTCAAAGGCAGCTTGACCGATAGACAATTTGCCAGAATTTTCCGAGGTAAAAGTGTGACTGATTGGTCACAGTTGGGTGGCCCAGCAGGCAAAATTCGGGTAATTGATCGCCCAGATAGTAGCGATACCCGCCAAGCACTCAACAATTATCCAGTATTTAAAGCTGCCAAATTCGCTACAGGTGATACTGCTACCCAATTAACTGAAGATAACACCGCTGAAATCGTCAAACAACTTGGCAAGGATGGCATTAGTTACGCCAAAGTCAATCAAATCGCCAAGTTACCTGGAGTGCGGGTACTACATTTACATCAAGCCTTGCCCGATGATCCGAAATATCCCTTTTCTCAACCTTTAGTTTACGTTTATAAAAAGAATCCTAGTCCTGCTGTCGCAGATTTTCTCGGCTTTGCTTTAGCAAAACCAGGTAAACAAGCGATAGAAACGGCTAGAGTCGAAGAAGCAGAAGCGATCGCCAAAGGTGAATCTGCAACTCTGGTTTTGGCGGTAAATCCCCAATCTCCGCCAGTTGTAACACCACAAGTTAGTACTTCTCCCTTTACGACAACAGTACCAGTAGCAACTACAGCCCCAACAGCAGCATCAGCTGAACAGCAACCATTGGTTTCTACCCCGCCAGCAACTCCAGGTGGACAGCAACCACAGACTTCCGTCGCTCCAGCAACTACAGGTGAACAGCAATCACTTCCTCCCGCAGCAAATAATCCCATTGCTCAAGGAAAAATACCGCTGTGGTGGTTGTTATTACCTGTGGGTGTGATCGCGGGATTGTTGTTGTGGATGATTAGAACGAGTCCATCGAGTGCGCCAGCCGCAGAAACACCACCAGCAACGCCTCAGCCACCTGCACCAGACATAGCCGCAGCAACAGACACGACTGTGATCAGCGAACCTGTAGCAGAAGTTCCCCCGACGAATTGGGCGAACGGCAATGGGTCTTACAATGGTGCCAACGTCCTGGAAGGTACTATCCCCGCCTCTACACCAGATACAGCTTTAGCGGCGGGTACAGGAGCGGTAATTGGTTCGATAATTGTGGGTAAAGACTCAGACAATCATCAAACCCCAGAAGATAATTACGATCTCGGCATATCACCGTGGGATATGGAAGCACCAGCCGCTGTGGTCAATACTGCCTATCCACCGATTTTAGATAGGTCAAAAACCACCGCAACTTCAGAATCATCCACAGTATCTGACCAGCCAGAGGAAACAGCCGCAATAGTTGAACCTACCCCAGAACCGATTACGCCAGTAGCAGAAGTTAGTACTACTCCCACAGAGGTCAAGACAAATCTCGACTTGCCAGAAATTCCTGAAAGCTCGACTGATGAAGATGATTGGGGTTTTGAACTGACTGAAACTCTGACAGCAGCAGACTCGCAACTAGATCCAGAAATCGAAAAATTGAATTTCGTAGCAGATGCAGCAGAACCTGAGCCAGAAGAAACAGAGGAGTTAATTGTGACTAATTCAGAAAGTTTACCAGGTGCAGGGATTGGAGATTGGTCTGGGATGAATCCACCAGCATCAGCAGAACAAACACCAACTACTACCACAACAGAAATTTTAGCGATCGCCGACCCCCACAGCAGTGTTGTTCTCAAACCGAAAACTCATGATTTAGCCGATGTTGCTTGGGAAATTTCCGCAACTGGTCAGCAAATGCTCCAAAATGCGGGTTTATCCCAATTCATTTTGCGGCTTTATGATGTCACCAATATTGACATGAGTTATCAACAGCCCCATTTGGTACAGCAGTATGAATGTGATATCCACACATCTGGCGGCTCAGTGGCAATTCCGCAAACGGAGCGCGATTATATAGCCGCAATTGGCTATGAAACCGCAGGCGATCGCTGGGTCACACTTGCTCATTCAGATATTGCCCGTGTCTTTGGCAGCCCTCATACAACTAATAAAGCTGCCAATGTTGTGTTAGTTGATGAAACCAGCAGCGTCAGTTTGACACCACATACTCACCAATTAGCTGATGTCTCTTGGCACATTTCCGACGCTAGCAAGCAAATGCTGCAAAATGGGGGAATTTTCCAATTGACTGTGCGGCTTTATGATGTCACAAACATTGATATGAGTTATCAGCAGCCGCAATTAGTGCAGCAGTCCGAATTTGATTTGGCGACATCTGATAGCTCGGTGGGTATTCCGATACCTGATCATGATTACATTGCAGAACTTGGCTATTCTATCGTTGGCGATCGCTGGGTAAGTATCGCGCGTTCTCCTATTGTCCGCGTCTTCAGCCCTCTTTATACAGAAGATGAACATCTCTTAACTAAAGAGCCAGCATCTCACTTACCAGCAGATAACAGCAGTATTACCCTGATACCGCGCACTCCCAAATGGGCTTATGCTTCTTGGGAACTTTCGGAAACTCGCAAACAAATGCTGCAAAATGCTGGTGTTTTGCAATTAGCACTGCGGCTTTATGATGCTACTGATATTGACATGAGTTATCAGCAGCCCCAATTAATTCAGCAGTATGAATGCGAAGAAATCACCCACGACCGCTATGTGGCAATTCCCACGAGCGATCGCGATTATGTGATTGAACTCGGCTATGCTACAGAAACCGATGGTTGGGTGACAATTGCCCGTTCGCCTGCGGTTCGCATCTTCAGCCGTCCCCAACGCGATTTCTGGTTTGTCGCCGATGCAGAGTTAATTATTCACGGTGCTACCGAACCTAATGCCACTGTTAATATTGCGGGGAATCCCATTGCTCTCAAACCAGATGGAACATTCCACTTACGTGTTCCCTTCTCAGAAAACTTGATTGATTATCTGATGACTGCGGTTGCGGCTGATGGCGAAAAATCAAAAACAATTCATAAAAAGTTCTCGCAAGAAGTGCCGGAGGCATAGTTGTTAATTCCAGGGAATAAGGCACAGAATTATTGATTGTGCCTTATTCTGAAAAACACACATGAGATTAGTAGGGCTTACGCCAGAAATTTCTCAAACTCTGATAACTTCGTGTCTATGCGTCCTCTGGTAAGCCTTTCACTTGCAGTAAATCTAGTTGGCGTTCAAATATTTCATCAATAGGTAACATTTGACCATCAGTAGTCATAAATTTATGGTCTTTTGTTGCCCGAATTACAGAACCGTCTTCTAAACCATACTCAAATAATTCCTGTTGTCCTCGATTATGCCATTGGGCGATCGCTTGCGTATAGACATGACCATGACTGTCAACGCTAAACACGTTACATTCAAGTTGTTTTTCTACAATTTCGCCGATAGGGACAAAGCCGTATTCAACTGTTAACACTTGCGTGTCATAGCTGAGGCAATATTCGGCAAATTTCAACATATCATCAAATAGCTTTTCTGCTACTTGCTTTTTCACACCATTTTTTGTGGAACCATCAATAAATTTTTCTTGCTGCTTCTGCATTTCGGAAACTTTCTTTTTACCCATCGCACGGCGCAACAAGTCAGCTTGTCCTAAAGAATAACCAGCCATATCTTGAGCAATTTTCATGATTTGCTCTTGATAGACCATGATGCCGTAGGTTTCATTTAATATCGGTTCTAAAATCAGGCTTTCATAATCAATATTTTCGCGTCCGTGTTTGCGGTTAATAAACTTAGGAATCAACCCTGCATCTAAAGGGCCTGGTCGATAAAGTGCCAAGATGGAAGAAATATCTTCAATGTTAGAAGGCTTCAAATCGCGGACTATTTGCTTCATCCCCGATGATTCTAATTGGAATATCCCTTCTAATTCTCCAGATTCTAAAAGCTCATAAGTTTTCTGCACATCTTTAGGCAGAGTTTTATGTTCGCCCTTGGCTAAAATCTTTTGCGCCTTTCTTTCTTGATTAGTGATTTCGTAAGGGTCAACTCTATAACCTTTATTATGTTCTATTAAATCAATAGTTTTTTGAATCATTGTCAGGTTTCTTAAACCTAAAAAGTCCATTTTTAACAAACCCATTGATTCCAAATCTTCCATGAAATATTGAGTAATTACTGACCCGTCATTATTCCTTTGTAAAGGTACAATTTCATCAAGGGGGTCAGCAGAAATTACCACTCCGGCGGCGTGAACACCAAAGGTTTTGTTAGTTCCTTCAATTCGCATCGCCATATCAACCCAATGGCGCACTTTCGGGTCATTATCATATTTTTCTTTAAACTCTGGTTCGGGAGTTTCATCAGAAATCATCACCTTGAGTTTAGTTGGTTTTCCCCGTACTACAGGAATTAATTTCGCCATTTTGTCGGATTCCCCATAGGGAATATTTAACACTCTGGCAACATCTTTTAATACAGCTTTAGAAGTCAAACGGTTAAATGTAATAATTTGAGCAACTCTATCTGTGCCGTATTTTTCCGTGACATAATTAATCACCTGATCCCGTTTTTCAATGCAAAAATCGGTATCAATATCAGGCATTGATTTGCGTTCTGGGTTCAAGAAACGCTCAAATAGTAAGCCATGATGTACGGGGTCAATGTTAGTAATACCCATTGTGTAGGCTACTAAAGACCCTGCGGCAGAATTATGAATTGCGATTGAGTTTCCAATATAGGAAGTATCACCAGGAACGCTGATATCATAGACATAACCGTTATAGTTTAATGTCTTGGTTTCTTTAATTTTTATGTAGATATAGTTATCATCTACATAAAAACCATCATTGCGATAAAACTTTTGCGGTTTGATACCTACAGGAAAATCAATAAAGTCAGCATTCCATTCTAATAATTGTTTTCCTGATAATTTAACTGAATATTCTACAGACCAATTGACTTTTTGTTTTTGTCTTTTAATGATAGATACCCAGTATCCAAAACGAGCCAAGAGTAATCTTAATTGGGCAGCAAGGTTACTAGATGTGGTTGTATATTTGATATTGATAGTTTTATTTTTTGTGCCATTATGACCATCACCACGAAAAAGATAAGCAATTAAAATTCTGATGTATTCTGACTTACCTTGAGTAACAATTTCATCGGGTATGTGTTTATGGTTAGCACCTTTACCACACAAGCTAGATAGAAATTCTCCTACAATTCTGGAGTAACAGATAACTTGTAAAGAGTTCTTTTTGGGATGGGGAAATATTTTACTTTCTAAACCAAACACTTGATTAAAGAGACGACAAATTTCTTCAGCATAATTCATCTCATCTTTGGCAAGTCCAAAGCCAACCGCGCATTCTCTTTTTCCTAGTCTTGACCATCCCTCAGCAATATAATAGCCAATAATTCTGGCGAGGTCTTCGTTAAAGGTGATGTATCTGGGGATTTTCCGCGTACTTAAATGATTTGTGCCGATTTCATACCAAATAAATTCCTGATCAAATCTTAAATGCGATTTACTTTCTACAAAATTTACTAAATCAAAAACAATTTCTTGTTCAGCAGATTTAACTCTAGGAAAGACAACAAAATCATTTTTGCGGAGTTTTCCAGCTTCTATCCACTTTAATTGATAGTTTTGATATGGTTTAACAGAACAGTATCGAGTACAACTAGGTTTACAAACATTGGCTTGTTTGACACCCATTACTACACATTCATCAGTTTTAACTGCCCAAATTTTATGGTCTTTAGTTAAAAATATTTCTTCATTAGCTGCTTTGATTTTGACAATTTCTTCATTACAGGGATATTCATGTTTATGAGTAACAGGTAAGATATTTCCTTGATGAGTAATTACCTGCTGTCCAACTTGAATATCTTTGATAAAAATTTGTTCGCCACTGGCCAGCATCACCTTAGTATCGCCTAGAACACATCCACGTCCCGGCCCCACTGGAATATTATTATCTCTAGCAAATTTGATGTAGTCCCACACAACTAAAAAGTATGTGGAAAAACCCATTTGCTGAAGCATTTTTAGTTCATATTCTAATCTTTCTTTATATACTGGCTCGACTTCAGCGCGGGATTTTCGGTTTAATCTATCTAATAAACCTTGCCAAGCAACTTCTTCAACGTAAGTATCAGCAGTGTGACCAGAAGGAATGGGATAATTGGGAATGCGAGGCTCACCCATAATATTGTAAGGCTCGACTTTCTCGGCAACTTCTTCTGTGGTGGCTATTGCTTCCTCAATCACATCGTCGGGTAAATGGTCGCGGAATAGCATTCTCATTTCATCAGCAGATTTGAGATATTCTGTGCCGCTATAACGCATCCGGTTATCTTCAACAATTAGCTTGCCTGTTTGAATACAAAGTAAAGCATCGTGAGCTTCCACATCAAAACAGGAAATAAAATGCGAGTCGTTGGTGGCGACAAATTTGATGTTTAATTCCCGCGCAATTTTGACAATTTCAACGTTCACAATGCGGTCTTCTTGGGAGCCGTGGTCTTGAATTTCTAAATAAAAATCTTCACCAAATACATCTTTATACCATTGGGCAACTTTGCGGGCTGCATCTGGTCTACCACTGAGAATTGCTTGGGGAATTTCGCCACCTAAACATGCACTGGTGACAATCAAACCTTCATGATATTGTTTGAGTAAATCTTTATTAATACAGGGGCGAGAAAAAATACCTTTACCTTGTACACCTTTGAGGTGAGAAATAGTGGTTAATTTAACTAAATTTTTATATCCTTGATTATTTTTGGCTAAAACAACTTGATGATAACGGGGGCGACGTTCTTGTTTTTCAATATCGCCGTTAATGATATACATTTCATTGCCAATGATTGGCTTAACATTTTTGCTGCGACAAATTTTCAGCAGTTCCACAGCACCATACATGACACCATGATCTGTGACTGCGATCGCTTTTATCCCCAATTCTATGGCACGGTCAATCAAGTCTGGTAGCTGACTCGCCCCATCCAGCAAACTATAGTCACTATGAATATGTAAAGGTACGAAAGACATAATTTTGTTAATAGTCAATGGTTAATAGTTATTTGTCATTTGTCATTGGTCATTTGTTATTCTTCCAGCCTCTAGCCTCTAACCCCTAGCCCCTAACCTCTAACCTCTAGATCGATTAGATTATCTTGTTTAAGTAAATTCCACTTCCGCAATTGTTGTTGTAATAGTTACCTTTGTTCAGTTACCTAGCTTTACCAATGAGTCAAACAGAGAGTCAACATTCGCCTGATACCACTTCCCGTCCTTGGTGGCGGCGTATTCCTCTGACGTTACAAATTGTAATTGCCCTAGTGCTGGCTGTGATTGTGGGAATTGCTTTGGGTGCAGGAAATCCTAGCCCTACCAATGCGGCTTTAATCACCAATTTGGCAATTCCGGCAGAACTGGTACTCAAGGCACTCCGCGCTTTAGCTACACCACTGATTTTGGTAGCAGTGCTGCATACTTTTATGACTGCGACTATCCCTGGTACCGCCGGACGACGGTTAGCATTATTACTGTTTACCAATACCACTGTAGCGATTTTGATTGGGCTGTTTGTGGCTAACGTCCTGCGTCCAGGAACTTGGGGAAGTTTACCCAAGCCACAGACAGCAGTTGCTAATGCCAACCTTGATCCTTGGGGTTTACTCAAAGATGCTGTACCAGAAGCTGTGCTTGCGCCGTTGGTAAGTAATAATGTGATTCAGTTAATTGTAGTTGCCCTCTGTTTTGGCATTGTTTTACGAGGCTTAAAATCAGAACAAATTGCCCAAGGTAAAACAGGTTATCAGCCCATTGAAGACGTGATTGGGATTTTATTCGAGGCGGTAATTCGCATCCTCAACTGGGTAATAGCCTTAGTTCCCTTTGCGGTGTTTGGCATTGTGGCTAAAACCGTGGCAGAAAAAGGTTTTGCCCCATTCGTTTCTTTGGCAGCTTTTATTGTGGCGGTGTTGGTAGCCTTGGTATTGCAAGCTTGCTACTATCTCACCAGAGTCAAATTTAATTCTTGGGTAAACCCATTGAGGTTTTTGGCAGGCGGTTCCGATGCTTTTATCACGGCGTTCTCGACTTCTTCTTCTACCGTGACAATGCCCATTACCTGGGAAGTTTTGCAAACCAAAGTAGGTTTAAGAGAATCTTCCGCATCTTTGGGGGCGTTAGTTGGGGCAAATTTTAATAATGATGGTACTGCCCTTTATGAAGCGATGTCTGCGTTATATATTTCCCAAGTGATTGGACAACATTTGAATTTGGGACAGCAGTTAATTGTAGTGCTGACATCGATTTTTGCATCAGTGGGTGCGGCGGGAATTCCCAATGCGGGGTTAGTAACAATGACTTTGGTGTTTACTTCGGTGCGCTTACCGACTGAGTATATCGCGTTATTAGTAACTGTTGACTGGTTTTTAGACCGTTGTCGCACAGCAATTAATGTGATGGGAGATATGACGGTAAGTGCGGTATTAGATGGTAAAAAGCCGCGTTCTGTGGAAGAGGATTAAAGTTATCTAACCAGTAATTCTCTAGTGGATGTAGCAACAGCACATGGTTTATACCATTTCACTTTAAAATCGGGTAAAAGTATCTGCCAATAACACGTAATATCATGTCCGGCTAATTAGTGATAATTTCCGAATCTATGCACAAAACCCAAAACTCTTCCTCTGCTCCCCTGCTCCCTCTGCTGCCTTCATGATAAGTCTTTAACCGGAAACGATATAAATCATCACCAGAATCGGGTAAATATTCACTTATTCCCGCAATTCCTCTCGACACTG
>JAGKSW010000020.1 GCA_018993265.1 Nostoc sp. TH1S01 | reverse complement strand
CAGTGTCGAGAGGAATTGCGGGTTAAAAACGAAACGTTCCCCGACTAATAACAACCGCAGGTTGTTGAGGGAGTGGGAACAGTTGAGTTTTTAACAAATAAATCTTTGATGCAGCACGACTATTTTAATGTATTATGTTCATCTGTGATTAGGTCGAAATCATGGAACAAGTGCTGACGCTAGTTTGCAAACTCAACCCCTCCCAAAAACAAGCAGAAGAAATCGAATTGGTGCTGACAGCTTTTGCTGATGCGTGTAACTATGCCAATCAGAAAGTTAAGCCTCAGATAACCAGTAAGATGACTATTCAGAATCGGGTTTATAACGAGATTCGTGCTTTGTTTGGGTTAAGCGCAAATTTAGCTGTTCGTGCTTGCGCCAGGGTTGGGGCTAATCGCAAAACTGCCAAACTAAAAGACAAGCCAGTTAAAGTATTTAAGCCAACATCGGCTGATTATGATGCCAGAATTTTCTCATTTAGAGAGAAAGACTGGACTGTTAGCTTGACTTTAATGAATGGCAGGGAACATATCAAAATTGATGCTGGTAATTATCAAAGAGGCAAATTAAAAGGTAGAAAACCAACATCAGCACAGTTATGTAAACATCGTGACGGTAACTACTACATCCACATTCAAATTAAAGACGAAGTACCAGAACCAATCAAACCTACGCCACTTGCTTCAACCGGGGAAACCCCGGCAACGCAGTGGCTCAATAATGTCATTGGTGTTGACTTCGGAAGGCGAGATATTGCTGTAACTAGCAATGGTGATCAGTGGGATGGAAAACAAATTAACGATTTTAGAGATAAATTTTCGCTGAATAGAAGTTCTCTCCAGAAGAAAGCCACGAAAGGCACAAGGTCTACTCGCCGCAGGGCAAGACAGATTTTGCAACGGTTGTCGGGCAAGGAGAGAAGATTTCAACAGTGGCTAAACCACAACATTAGCAAGTCCATTATTCAGGACGCATTAAAAAATCATGCAGCAGTAGCAATTGAGGACTTAACAGGTATTCGTGAAAGGACTAATCAAAAACCAAGAAATCAAACAGAGCGTAGGCGTTCTAATTCTTGGTCTTTTTATCAGTTGCGTTCTTTCTTGGAATACAAAGCCATCCAATTTGGAGTAGAGATAATTGCTGTTCCTCCAGCTTGGACAAGTCAAACTTGCCATCAATGCCTGCACATTGGACTGCGTTCTGACAAGCGTTTCAAATGTACTAATGAAGCTTGTTCTTGGAGTGGTGACGCTGATTTAAACGGGGCAAAAAATATTGCTGCTATTGGGGTGAATCTTGTAAACTCGCCCAGAGGCTCGAACTGTTTGTGCTGTGAACTCAGTACAGACAGTTCAGGGCTACTAAAAGCCTACACTGTACGCGATGCGTCAGTGTAGGTAGTTTACTAAAGTAAAGATGTATATCAAACCTTAGAGTTAGACGCAATGGTACTATTTGGATTTGGTAAAAAAAAGCTGGCTCTCCCTACTCCTGAAGAAGCTTTACCAGGACGGACAAAGGAAATGCCAGTACCTGCTCATCACTATGTAAATAACAATCCCCTGAAACCACCTTTCCCAGCAGGTATGGAAACGGCCTTGTTTGGCTTAGGCTGTTTTTGGGGTGCAGAACGCAAATTCTGGCAACTTCCAGGCGTTTATACCACGGCTGTTGGTTATGCGGCGGGAATTACACCCAACCCGACTTACGAAGAAGTGTGTACAGGTATGACTGGTCAAAATGAAGTGGTCTTCGTTGTATTTGACCCTCAAGTTATTAGTTATGCTCAACTGCTCAAAGTCTTTTGGGAAAGCCACAACCCCACCCAAGGAATGCGTCAAGGTAACGATGTTGGCACACAATACCGTTCTGGGATTTACGTCTATTCTGAAAGTCAAAAACAGCAAGCCGAAGCATCACGGGATGCTTATCAGCAAGCACTGACTAATTCAGGTTATGGTCAAATCACCACCGAGATTTTAGATGCGCCTGAATTTTACTACGCTGAAGCTTATCATCAGCAGTACTTAGCCAAAAACCCCAATGGCTATTGTGGTTTAGGCGGGACAAACGTTGCTTGTCCGGTAGGTGTGTTTGAAGCGGAAGTGAAATAAGAGTAAAACTTACGCAAGAACTATTTCAAACTCTTATTCATCTTGTGGGGTGGGACAAGCCCGCTCTTGGACAGGACGGGTGAGGACACCCATCCCACCACAAGAAAATTTTGGATATTTTTTTATTTGGAAGTCCCTTAGTTAAGAGTTTTTGTTGTTGCTGATGCACGCTTGCGAAGAGATGTCACAGCAAAAGCAGCACTAGCTAACAAACCTAATACAGTTGTAGGTTCAGGTACTTTGTGTATAGCAACAGGCGTAGGTTCGGGTACTTCTGGTTGGGGAATAGGGGTTGGTTCAGGTACTTCTGGTTGAGTGACAGGCGTAGGTTCAGGTACTTCTATTTGGGGAACAGGCGCAGGTTCAGGTAGTTCTGGTTGAGTAACAGGCGTAGGTTCGGGTACTTCTTCTTTTGGGGGTTGGACAGAAGAAAAAGTACCTGTTTGAATAAATACAGCAGAATCATAACGATAATCGCCTACATCTGCGATCGCTATTTTAAGACGATGTACGCCTTCACTTAATCCTAGGAATTGAGCAGACAATACGTTTGTAAAACCATCATATTGAAGATTATAAATTGCCCCACCATCATTTAAAGAATTATTATTAAATAATTGAGGATTTGTAGCGTTTTTTCCAAAGGGATTGCCACCATTAACAGTATTAATAGAAACTGGTATGTTAGTTCCGGGTATTAATGCAATGTTTTGACCATCTAAGAAGAATCCAAATATATCGTTATACCTAGAATTTACATATTCGTTATATTCTTCTGAGGCAAAGACATAATTAAAAAATAGATTGCCAGTTGTTGATGTAAACTCAAATTCTAAGACACTCGCATCATAAGTTTTGACTCCAGAAATCAAAGCACTTAAATCCGCATCACCAGATAATTGATTGTTACTGGATGCACTCTCACTAGTATTTGGCCCAACTGCCAATTTCGCATTACCAGTAGTGAGAATAATTCCGTTTTCTATGCCGATACCTGAAGATAAACCATTTGTAAAGATTCCAGATGCTATTGATGCTCCTTTATAGTTAGCATGAGATATTGTAATCCCTGAACCTAAAATGTTATTAACTAAAACGTTCGGGTCACTGCTAGTAGTAATATTGACAGCTTGAGCGGGTGCCGTTACTAATCCTAAACCTAATAAAGAAAATGCACCAGTTTTTAGAAAACTCTTCAGAGATTTCATGTTTATCTACCAATTAAACGTGAATATTTGCAATAAATTTTTGCTAAAATATGTAAACTTTCAGCAAAATTTCTACCAGATAGCCGCAAGTGTTATGGTCATAAACTTACTTAATCTCTAGCCGCGATCGCCGATGATTACGATGGTGCTATAACTACACCTTGAAAACACATTTACGCCTTTTTGTTTTTAGCGAGATAATCTTTATTCTTCTCTCGCTTATCTATGTAATTACATTAATAGTTAACTATTTTTTTGGATAGTATAAATACGGTAATTTACACAATAATTAAATTTACAATTAGATAGTTTTACCCTAAAAACTTGATTCAAACAAGGTTATGGGCAATAACTAAGCTAAAGTTAACAATAAAAATTTGTAAATAAAATCAATATCTTCAAAATATTTTTATCTGAAAATATAAAATTAAGATAAACATAACATCAGGGCGTTTTAAAAATAAAATAAATCATATTTTATAAACTTAGCCTAAAATAAATATTTAACAAAAACTCATTCAAAGCATAATTAATAGCAGGTTATTTGATAAGTTTTATTATTTATTTCTCTAGTTTTAGTAAAAAGTTGAAGTAGAAAATATTACATTGTCTACCTTGTAGACAAAACAATGCGCTCCAGATGTCAAAATCAAGGATAAATTCACTGGTTATGATGAACGCGAGAGTTTGCGTCCAGATAAAATCTATCGATTCTCAATTTTGCGTTTTTACTTTCATGCTCTTAACTTAAGATAAAGGTAAGTGCAAAAATCGCTCAGTCCCTGTTTGCCCTAGCTTCATCTACATATTTACAGCAGAATTTGCTTATGAATTTCTCGTCAGCAAGACAATATTTTTACCAAGAGATTCAGCAACCTGACGAGTATATCAACTTGGCCAAGGCAGCACTATATATTGCCCAAGAAGAATATCCCAACCTTGACCCGGAAGAATATCTCAATGCCCTGGATACAATGGCACAAGAGGTTCAAGAACGTTTAGCAACTTCACGTTATCCGTTGCGGTTGATTCAAACCTTGAATGAGTATCTCTATGATGATTTGGGATTTACGGGCAATAGTAGCAACTACTATGACCCCCGCAACAGCTTTTTAAATGATGTGATTGACCGTCGCACGGGAATTCCAATCACTTTAGCACTAGTTTATCTGGAGATTGCCCAAAGAATTGATTTCCCGATGGTGGGTATAGGATTACCAGGACATTTTCTCATCCGTCCTAATATTCCAGATATGGAAATTTTTGTTGATGCCTTTAATCGTGGTGAGGTAATGTTTGCAGAAGACTGTCAGGAAAAGCTAACCCAAATGTTTCAGCAACCTGTAAGTCTCAAACCAGAATTTTTAGCCACTGTCAGCAATCGGCAATTTTTAGCCAGGATGCTGACGAATTTAAAATACATATATCTCAAACAGCAAGATTTAGCAAAAACTCTGTCTGCGGTAGAACGAATTTTATTGCTATTTCCGACAGCGATGTTAGAAATCCGCGATCGCGGTCTGCTTTACTATCAACTAGGACATTACCCCCAAGCAGTTGCAGACTTACAAAATTACCTATCCAAAGTTCCTGATGCTGAAGATGCAGTGGTAATTCGACGGTTACTTACCGAACTTGGTAAGGAGTAAATTGTGTTGCCAGGGTGAAAAAGCGATGCTTGATTTAGCTAAAGTACAATTTATCGAGAAATTGGGTTTAAAACCTTGCCCTTCTAGGGCGACTGTTTGATATAGTAACAACAGGTCGATGACCGCAGGAACGATGAGGAAACAGGTAAAACGTCCTACTCCGTGATCCTGAAATTTCTAACAGTCAATGGTACTCAACTAAACCCAAACTGTAAGGACACAGATAGAAATTAAATACCGTGGGACACATGGAAATTTACGCTTGGGGAGTAGTCCATAAGAGTGCTTACATATCCTGGCCGAGAACCAAGACACAAAGGTGTCTCAGCTTGTGGATTTGGGGAAAAAATGGCAAGCTGACTCTGTAGAAGTGACTGACGGTAATAATGAAAACTATGCTTGGCAGTTACAGCGCCGCCTGAGAAGTCGTTTAGAAGGTGCGCTATGGGGTGAAGATGTTCCACAAGATCGTGATGCCGTGATTGTTGCTTATTGGTGGGATTAAATCTTGATCAGATAGCAATTTAAGCCTCAAGATAGTGTGTGCTGGGTAATTGCATTGCTTAAGCTGAGTCTAGAAATGTGGAGACGAAATTCATGGATAAGCGAACAGTTCCTAGCCAAGCGGAAAAAATGAATCCTGAAGGTGACGCATCGCAATTAAGTCCAGAAACACTAGACAAAATCAAACATCCAGCGAAAATGGATGATGTAATTCGAGAACAATCTGCTGAAGAACGCAGAAGCAATCCGGCTTTAGTTCCCGAAATGTTGGATGAACCAACTGATGAATTGATTGGCTTTACAAAAGAGTAGCAAGGCTACTGAAGCTACAATGGCATTCAGTAACTTTGATGATTGCAACCTATGCTACCAGTCATCTATTCTGATGAGTTTTTGAATCACAAGACGGGAAATTATCATCCAGAAAAACCAGAACGTCTAACGGCGATTGTCAAAGCTTTAAAAGAAGCTGCGTTTGCTGAAAAGATTGCTTGGCGCGAACCTACTCCAGTTTCAGACAAACCATCACTGATGTCTTTGTTGTTACAAGCCCACAGTCCTGCTTACGTCAAAAAACTGGGAGAAATTGCGGCTAGTGGCGGTGGCTATCTTGATGGTGATACACCCGTTTCAGCCAATAGCTATGATGTGGCGTTGTTGGCGGTGAGTGCTTGGTTAGATGGTATTGATGTTGTCTTAGCGACAGAAAATCCGGCTTTTGTGCTGGCGCGGCCACCGGGACATCATGCCGAAAGTGATGCTGGGATGGGTTTCTGTTTATTTTCTAATGCTGCGATCGCAGCTTTTTATGCGCTACAACAACCAGAGATTAAGCGTGTGGCGATTCTAGATTGGGATGTACATCATGGTAACGGAACTCAGGCGATCGTGGAAACTCACCCCCAAATTGCCTACTGTTCTCTCCATCAGTATCCTTGCTATCCTGGCACTGGTAAAGCTTCTGAACGTGGCTATCATAATAACGTTTTAAATGTGCCACTACCCCCAGGTAGCGATATCAACGCTTATCGCCCACTGTTAGAAAGTAAGATATTCCCATTTTTACAAAACTTTCAACCTGATTTATTAATTGTCAGCGCTGGTTATGATGCTAACTCCGCCGATCCTTTGGCAAGTATGAATTTACTTCCAGAAGATTATGGTTTATTTACAGAATATTGTTTGGGTATAACTCGGAAAATTCTTTTTGGTTTAGAAGGTGGCTATGATTTGTCAGCACTTTCTCAATCTGTGTTAGCGACAATTGAACGCTGTTTATGAATATAGGGGTTAGGAATTAGAGGTTAGAGGCTAGGGATTAGGGATTAGAAAGTAAGATGTTTTAGGACAGATATTCATGATAAAATCTCACGGCCAAGTATGAAAAAATTCCTTTTCTAGCCTCTAGTACAGTAAGGCGGAAATAAAGCACGCATTATCAATTGCTGAAAAGCTGACTCTAAGGATTTCATCATTTCATACTTCAGACTTCATACTTCAGCCTTTTTGTACTAGCCTCTTTGATCTAACCAAAACGCCCACTAATATATTCCTCAGCTTCTCTGGTACTAGGAGAAGAAAAAAGTTGAACTGTCGGACTAAATTCAACTAATTTGCCACGGCGTTTGCCATGTTCATCAATTTCTGTATTAAAAAATGCTGTCCAATCTGCAACTCTCGAAGCTTGCTGCATGTTGTGAGTCACTATAATAATTGTGTATTGCTGCTTGAGTTCTAGACAGAGTTCTTCTACTTGACGGGTAGAAATTGGGTCAAGGGCAGAACAAGGTTCATCCATTAATAATACATCTGGCTTCATGGCGATCGCTCTGGCAATACACAGCCGTTGTTGTTGTCCACCGGATAATGCTGTCCCTTTAGCTTTGAGTTTGTCTTTGACTTCATCCCAAATGGCTGCACGTCTGAGGGAGTCTTCGACTAATTCATCTAAATTACCTTTATAACCGTTAGAACGAGGGCCAAAAGCAATATTTTCATATATAGATTTCGGGAAAGGATTTGGTCTTTGAAACACCATCCCGACTTGGCGGCGTAATTTGACTGAGTTAATTTTAGGATCGTAAATGTTGCGATCGCGGTAATTTAATCTGCCTTCAATTTTCGCACCCGGAATCAAATCATTCATTCGGTTGAAGCATCGCAAAAGTGTACTTTTACCACAACCACTAGGGCCAATAAAAGCCACAATCTGTTTTTCGGGAATTTGTAGATAAACATCCAGCAAAGCCAAAAACCCACTGTAGTAAACTCTCAGCCCTTCAACATCAAACACTGTTCTTTCTTGAGTGAGCGTGCTATTGCCTTGTTTACTTTTATTTTCGTTGTGAGTCATGGTACTAACACCTAATATTGAGACAATCTGTGGAGACACTTACAAGGTAAAACTCAAGATTTACCTAATTATCGAAAAGCGTTGACGAACATAAATAGCTATCCCATTCAACACTAAAATCAAAAGCATCATTACAATAATTGTGGCTGCTGATGAATTAGCAAAACCTGTTTCTGGGCGACTCAGATAACTAAAAATTTGAATTGGTAAAGCCATAAATCTCTGAAATAAACCAGGGTTAAAAGTCAGAAAACTTACAGCACCAACTACTATTAAACAAGCCGCATCACCAACAGCACGAGATACCGAAATAATCACCCCTGTTAATATCCCAGGAATTGCATAGGGTATAACGTGATGGTATATAGTTTGCCATTTAGTCACACCCAAACCATAAGAAGCATGTCTTAAAGAATCTGGAACTGCACGAATCGCTTCTCTGGATGTAACGATAATTACTGGTAAGGATAACAAAGATAAAGTTAAAGCTCCAGAAATTAACGCCGGGCCAAAGCCAAGTAAATAATTAAATACTCCTAAACCAAGCAACCCATAAACAATAGAAGGAACGCCTGCAAGATTGCTAATATTAATTTCAATAATTGCAGTCCACCAAGCTTTAGGCGCATATTCTTCTAAATATAAAGCTGCTCCCACACCAATTGGCACTGCGACTAACATCACAATAATTGCCAAAAGAATGCTCCCTACAATTGCCGGACGAATACCTCCCTCATCAGGGAAACGCGATGGAGTTTCTATCAAAAAACCTGGAGTTAAAAATCTGGCTAATCCATCTTGGCAAATATCAAAAACGAGTAATGCCAAAATAAATAAACCAATCAACAACCCCAATAAAAAAAATATCTCAAATACCTTGCCTAGTGACTCTCTTTTTTCAATATTATCCGTGAATTCTGTACTAGAATCGAAAAAATCATTACCTTGATAACTTGTAGCCATATTGATTAATCGTATTTTTCTTTAAATCTATGGGAAATCCAGTAACTAACAATATTTAATGCCAAAGTTAGCAGGAATAACACAGCCCCGACAGCATATAAAGTTTTAAAATTGAGGCTTCCACGCGGGCTATCGCCACCAGAAATTTGTGCCATATAAGCTGTCATCGTTTCTACTGACTCCATCAGATTCACAGTCAGTTTTGGCTGTTGTCCAGCAGCAATCACTACAGTCATCGTTTCACCAACGGCGCGGGAAATACCTAAAATAATCGAAGCTGTAATTCCTGAAAGTGCTGCTGGTAATAAAACTTTAAAAATGGATTCTAATTTAGTGATTCCCAAAGCATAAGCACCTTCTCGTAAAGAATTCGGAACTGCTTGGATAGCATCTAAACTAATAGAACCGACTGTAGGCGTAATCATCACTCCCATCATTAACCCTGCACTCATAGCATTAAATATTTCTAGAGGTAGAAAATTTCTCAGGAATGGGGTAACAAATAACAAGGCAAAATAGCCATAAACAACGGTCGGAATTCCTGCTAAAAGTTCCACTGCTGGACGTAAAATCGCTGCTACTTTAGGTTGAGCATATTCACTTAAATAAATTGCGGAAGACAAACCTAAAGGAATCGCTACTGCCATAGCGGTGAGCGTGGTTAAGAAAGTACCACTAATTAAAGGCCAAATGCCAAAATGTCTTTCAGCAAATAAAGGTGTCCATTTCGTGTCGAGAAAAAACTCAGCTAATGGAACTTCTTGGAAGAACTCAAATGTGACCTGAAAGATGATAATGACAATGCCAAATGTCGTCAGGACAGAGACTAAACCACAACAAAATAAAATTGCGGCAATAATCTTTTCTGTAATATCTTCTGATGGGTTTTTTTCTAGCGATCGCCTAGAATTCTCCAGAGAATGATTATGATGATTGATGGCACTCATAAATCCCTAAATTAAATAAAGTTAGTAATAGGTTGACCTGGTTTAGCTTTTTTGAATTTAGTGCCAGTTTCTCCTTTGAGAAACTTCTGCTTCACTTTTACATAAGCTTCATCAGGTAATGCCACATAACCTGCACTATCCACCCATTTCCACGAATTTTCTAAATAAAAATCGACAAATTCTCGCACAGATGGCTTTGTATCTAAAGATTTTTTACTCACATAGATAAACAAGGGACGAGACAATGGTGTATAGATATTTCTCACGACATTATCAACCGGTACAGGCTTCTCACACTTGCCATTGGGGTTTTCCACTGCTACTAAATTGAGCTTATCTTGATTTTGAATGTAGTAAGAAATTCCCACATAACCTAAAGAATATTTATCACCCGCAACTCCTTGTACCAAAGTATTTTGATTGTGGCTAGGAGTGTAGTCTGTACGACCATTTTTGGCTTTACCTGTCACCGCTTGGGTAAAATAATCAAAGGTGCCTGTATCAGATGCAGGTGCATAAAGCTTCATTTTCTCATTAGGAAACTGAGGATTAACTTGATTCCAATTTAATATTTTGCTGTCTGCTTTAGCACTCCAAATTTTTTTCAATTCCTCAACAGTCAGACATTGCACAAAATCATTCTGACGATTGACGATAACTGCTATACCATCTAAAGCGATAGGTATTTCCAAAAATTCAATATTTTTACTTTTACATTTAGCGATTTCTTCATCTCTAATGGTACGAGAAGCACCAACAATATCAATTTCGCCTGCACAAAATTTACTGATTCCGCCTCCAGTTCCACTAGAAGCAACGCTAACTACAGCATCAGCTTTCACATTATGATATTCTTCTGCCACTGCCAAAGAAATCGGAAATCCTACAGCCGCACCATCAATACTTACTTGTTTTTGCTTTTCTTCTTTGCTACTACAAGCTGTGATGCTGTAACTAATTACAAGTAAAAACATCAATAATAAATTCTTTTTACATTGAGAAATAAAATTCATACAATTGGTAATTTCCTGAATCTGGACGAGGATTTACAGCATATTCCCGGTAAGCGACATACTTATTCTGCTTTATGCTTTACTATTAGCTTTAACTTTGTCAAAAATTGCCCCATTTTCTAAAAATATTTTTTGAATAATATCCCAACCGCCTAAATCTTGGGCTGTAAATAAAGTTTTGATTGGGGGATATTGTGAGATTACCTCTTGGGTAACTGTAGGATTTACCGGACGATATTGTAATTTAGCTAATTCCCGTTGCGCTTCTGAAGAATATAAAAAATCAACAAATGCTTCGGCTACTTTTCTTGTCCTGTGTTTATCAACATTTTTATCAACTACAGCCACAGGATTATCTATAGAAATATTTATCTCTGGGATGACATAAGGTAGCTTTGACGCAGTTTTTTCTGCTAAATTGACCTCATTTTCGTAGGTAATTAAAACATCACCTTCAGATTTTTGAAAAAATAAATCACTAGCTTCACGAGCATCTTTTGTAAGTACGGATGCATTTTGATAAACATTGGCAACGTATTTTAAAGCTGTCGCTTCATCTCCACCATTTTGAGTAATTGAACCCCAAAAAGCTAATAATTCCCAAATGCCAATCCCAGAAGTTTTAGGGTTTGCCGCAATTAGTTGCACATCATCTTTGGCTAAGTCTGCCCAAGTTTGAATTTTTTTAGGATTACCTTCACGGGTAACAATTGCTGCAACTGATCTACTAACAATTCCATTTCTAGGAGTTCTAATTTGCCAACTTGATTTAATTAAACCAGCTTGTTGAATTCTAATAACATCTAAAGGCAGGGCTAAGTGGACTATATCGGCTTCTTGCTTACCTGAAATCACATCAGCGGCTTGAGCAACAGAACCTCCGTAACTTTGCTCAAAAATCACTTTTTGGTTGTTTTCTTTTTGCCACTTTTCCACAAATTTTGGAATTATTTGGTCATGAGCGGCTTTAGTTACAGAGAAAGAAACTAGCCTTAACTTAATCTCTGGTTCTGTTGCTGAATAACTTCCCGCACAAGCTGCGATCGCTATACTTAAAATCGTACCTAAAAAGCATAAATACACGAATCTTTTAACAGTGCGTTGCTGCAACCAAATTCTCACTATTTTTTGATACAAAACTTGCATCACCTGTCCAATTTTTTCAATGCAAGTATGTATCTTAGCTAGATGCCGCGACTTATTCATCAAACATTTACCCCGTTTTCTACAGTATCTCCATCGAGTTACTGTAATTAATTAAATTAAGCATGAAAATCTTATACCTGTCAAGACAGTATGTAATTAAACTATAAAAACTGAAGCTAATTCTTACTCAATGTAGAATGTATAGTTTCACTAATAGCAAAGCCAGCGTTTTTACCCAATAAAAACCAAATTACCGAGTAATATACAAAATTTTTGGCGTTTAAAATATTAATTAAAAATTAAATTTAATATTCAAAAATGCTTTATTAAAACTAATGACAGCTTTTTTTTGTTAACTCCAATACCAAATCTGATTAATTTTTTATAACTTTTCTGTCGCACCTAACATCTGTAAAATTTTCTCGGCATTATCTAAATTGCCGACTATGCGTCGAATCGGTTGCGGCCAAACTTTTACCAGAGTGGGAGTTGCAGACACCTGATCAATTTCTGCTTGTTCTGGATGAGTAAGAACATCAATAACTTTTAAAGTGTAGGGATATCTTAGCGATCGCTCTAACAATTCGTGTAAATTTTGCAGTATGCGTTCGGTATTGGCACTATGACCCGCAATAAATAAACGCAAAACGTAACATTGAGTTTTTTGCTGTACGTTTTGTGCGGCTCTGACTGGTGGATAGTATTTGGGAGCCTTTTCTGATAAATCTAAGTTCACAATTAAATCGTGGTCTTCCCAAAGTTGGGGAAAAGTGGAACGATAAGTAGCTAACACCATGCGATCGCACAAACCATCTTGCCAAGGTGCGGCTTGCCAAATTAAATCGCCCGTCTGAAAAATTGTATTGAGTAAAGCTTGATGTTGTAGTACCGCCGGATAAGCCTCGGCAAAAGTCCGAATTTGTTGCGTATGCGGGTCTAACCAATGGTCAACTGTGGCGGTATAACAAGGAACTAAAAAATGTGGAGGTTCCGATAAATCAAGAATTTCTTGTAAAGCAGCGCACAAATGCAAATGCCATCGACCCTGTTTATTCGGGTCGATGCAGTAAATTAAATCGCCTCCAGGTGTGAATAAGGCAATGCCTTTAAAAACTTTCGGTAAAAATAGTTTAGGTGTAGTCAAGCTAGTTACAGGGGTTGGGGAACTCGGAGGTAAAAAGTAGAGGCGCATTACTTTTTACCTTTACTGTAATTAAACTCGTCCTCGGAGAAACTGAGCCATTTCGTTAGGAGTCGGTGACATTTCTAAAGCTGTTTCTTCAGTAATGCGACCTTCTTGATAAAGATTGAGCAGCGACTGATTCATTGTAATCATGCCGTCGAAACTGGCTTGTTTCATCAGTTCGGTAATTTCATCATATTTACCGTCTTTGACCCATTCTTTAACCGCCTCAGTGTTAATTAAGATATCGTGGAATGCAGCTCGTTTACCATCAGTCGTCCGGCATAATCCTTGGGCAATGACTGCTACTAAAGATTCTGCCAGGGCTACCCGCATCGCATCCTGTTCTTCACCGGAGTATAAATTGAGAATCCGTTCGATGGTTTTCACCGCACTGTTGGTGTGCAAGGTTCCCATTACCAAGTGACCTGTTTGGGCAGCTTTTAAGGCGGTGTTCACTGTTTCTTTATCCCGCATTTCCCCCACCAGAATCAAATCTGGATCTTCCCGCAAAGCAGCTTTTAACGCATTATCAAATTTGCGGGTGTGCATCCCCACTTCCCGTTGTTTTACCAAAGACTTGCGGCTTTGGTGAACAAATTCTACTGGGTCTTCAATGGTGATGATGTGCTTGGCCATTTCCCGATTAATATAGTCAATCATCGCCGCCATTGTGGTTGATTTACCAGAACCAGTCGGCCCAGTAACTAAGATTAATCCTTTATGAGAGTGGCAGATATCTCGGAAAACTGGCGGTAATCGCAACTGTTCCATCGATAAAATTTTCAGGGGAATTAATCGCAGTACCATCGCATGGCCTTTTAGCGAGCCAAAAACGTTGATCCGAACACGGGCGAATTCATATTGAGTTGCACCATCAAACTCTAGGTGTTCTTCAAATCGCTGAATTTCTACCTCAGTCATAACTTCCCGCAACCAACTCATGAAAGTTTCATGATCCGTTTCGGGATATTCTGTGGGGTTAATTTCGCCACGGTTGCGGAAGCGGGGAACTTCACCTACGCCCAAGTGTATATCAGAATAACCATTATCAAAAGCTTCTTTGATAATTGCTCCCAGCGTTAAACCAGAAGGATTACTTTTCGCTGTTGGTGGGGGAGTTCCTGGACGATGACCTGCTGCTGGTGGCGGTGGCGCAGGTTGAGTTGTATTGCGATGAGCAGACATATCCAATGTTTGGGTATGTTGGCGCTGCGTCATTAATGATGGTGGTGGCGGTGGCATAGGAGGCACATTCCGCGGCGCAGCAGGATGGGAATTGGTAGGGTGCTGTGTTTCTGTCATATATCTTCAAAATTAAGCAGTTAGCAACTTGAATCTGCAAAAAATCTGTCTTGGTGGTTCTAAGGACGGCAGAAAGCAGGTTTGTTGCTGTTCCTTAGCTGAGAACTTTCCAGTAATATTTCGTTACATTTGGCTTGCTGCTAGTATATTTTTTTATATAATTTGCAAATCTCGCCATTGTCGTAGAAAACTATTAAGTCCATCTAAACCTGTTTAGCACACTATATCCTTATATAACCTTCAGGAATAACACTTATAAATATAAGTATTTTGAGATACTTTTACTAAAATCTGAAAATATCCGGCGGTTAGATGAGAAATTTTTCACCAAAATCAAGACATTTTACTAGCAACTAAAAGCCAAATCAGCAGCAGGTATTTTTTTCAGACAAATTTGTGAATTATGAGAGACACCCCTATTTTTTATAAGAAATATTAAGGGGATCAATTTTAGGGGTGGAAAATATTCTGATCAACCTGATGTTATACAGCTTCTACTCCTTGAGATAGATGGCCAAAACCAGTTATGTAGCAAGAAATGAACAGAACTTTACATTCATAATTAGAAAAACTTAACTGTAAAGTTAAGTTACTAAATGCTCATTTTTCATATTCCTTTTTATATACTGGAATTCACTGAAACAATCAGTTGATTCGCCAACAGCGTTATCTCACTGATATTAAATTTATTGCTGTGTACTTAGGAGGAAAAGTCATGGTTTCGGCTCAAGGCTCTAATCTCGGAAAGACCTACTCCTTAATGATGATTAAAAGCTTTTTGATATGGACTTTCACGTTGGCAGTATGTTTGTTAGTTGTCGGTTTTCCATTAGTTTTTTTGATGGCTACGGTCGGATGTCTGTTGTCGATTGTTTTACAATCTGTCATGCCTGTTAGTGCGGTTTTACTAGTAGGAGGCGGGTTAATTTTGTTGAATATTTTGGCAGTGGCGATCGCGGCGGCTGTTCTCACCCTCAAAGGTGTACATCCCAGTGACATCAAATGGTTAAGCTGGTTGCATGGAGAATCTGAAGAAGTACAACAGACTTCTGTATATGCAGCTTGCCCTTTAACTTGTGAAATCAAATAACTATTGCGTTAAACACGACAAACAGTACATCTGCCCGGTTCAGCCGGGTTTTTTCATGTTTATTTGTCATTTGTCATTTGTAGGGATTAACAATTTACGAGTCGTGATGCGTAAAGCCCCCAAGTATGAGGGACAAAACCAATAAGTTTTGTACCTCATACGTCTTTTAAGTGGGGGATATAAGCGAACAGGACAAATTTATTTGTCCGTCAAGGTTCTGATTAGTTCTCTAAGGATGTCATTTAAACTACGCTCCTTCTTGTGGCAATACTTCACAAGAATTTCGTATTCTTCGTCTGAGCATCTCACAGTGATTTTTTTCATGCCGTCATAATGACATTATTTGTGGTACGATACTAACATGAAAACACTGAAGTTTAAATTGTACCAGCACAAGAGAAATAGATTCCTCAAGCGTATGATTAACGCGAGTGGAGTAATCTACAACCATTGCATTGCCCTACATAAACGTTATTATCGGATGTTTGGCAAGC
>JAGKSW010000116.1 GCA_018993265.1 Nostoc sp. TH1S01 | reverse complement strand
GGAGATTTATATGCAAACAGTGGATACTTCCCAAGTCAGACGGAGATTAGGGGAAAGACAGCAGCCGTGGACTGAATCCATCAGGTCGGTGAGTAATTCCAACTAACAGCCTTACTTGACGCTGAATTTTCGTATTATGATCTGATGCAGTTTTTCGGAGAGATTAACGTTATATAACAAGTATTTAGCAGCATGACCCACCGATATTTCCAGCATCACTCTAACATCAAGCAAACAATACTATAATTTCTTTGGGTCGCTGATTCTGTAGTATGATGTAGCATAATAAGTGCAGCTTACAGATATCTGTTGCTATCACCTATGAGTCAGCAAACTTATTTCAAAGTCCCCTTTGTCTGGTCAGAGCCGAAACCGTTAATTGAAAAGAAGGCAGAAGGCAGGAGGCAGGAGGCAGAAGGAAAGAATTTGGTGGGGGATTCAGACCCCCACCAAATAAGTACCACTGAATCAAAGATTTCAGTGGGGGACTCAAACCCTTGCTCCCTTCCGGTCGCCATTCGGCTTGTGCATCAGACAGAAGATCAACCTTCTGCCTTCTGCCCTCTGCCTCCTGCCTTTCTTGTTGAACAGTGGTTTAACTAAAGCTGAAGCACTCAGACAGGCACAACTGAATTTGCTTTCTAATCCTCAATACGATCATCCTTACTATTGGGCAGGATTGATTCTTGTTGGCAGTTGGCTTTGATAGTCATTACTCTGACAAGCATAAGTTGTCTATCGTCCAATTGCAGAATTCAATAATTTTAAACGTTCTTTAGCGATCGCTTCTTCATCTGTTTTTCCTTGAACTGCTGCTAATCCAAGTGCTTTTGTATATGCTCTCAACGCGTGTTCAGGCAACCATGCTTGTATATAACGCTCCCCCAAAATTCTATACAGGGCTGGGTTTTCACTTTTTGCTGCTACTTGTGTTTTCAAAGTTTCAATTGTTTCGTTTAGTAATTCTTCCGACATATAAATTGCATCTAAATCAACAAATACTTCATCTGGCGGCAAATTTAAAGAATTTACTGCTTGTAGTGCTTGGTTGATTCGTGTCACTTCGCGTTCAGGTAATAAATGAACAACCCTGGTATATTCACTGATAGCAGAACCATCTTTATTGGCAATGATGATAATTTTAGATGCACTGCCATAATGTAACCCTTCTTTATCTGGAGGATATAGCAATGTATTGCCATTAACTCGTTTTACCCAATTCACGTTATAGCTTTTCACTTGCACAGTGTAGCTAGTAGCTTTTGGAACAGTCTCCCATAATATTGTTGGTCGGTTGTTCACTAGAATGTTTCCGTAGGGTTGAATGATAAACGGTGCATTTTCGTTTTCTTCATTGGGGCCTTTGCGGTTGGGACAGCCCTCTGGTGTAATGAAAGTACATCGTGGTGATGTATTAGACTCTTGTGGATTACATAGGGAATCAGTTTTGTAAACTCCTGCTTGAAGCCTGACAACTTTTTGGTTCAGGTAGCATATCAAACTAGTATTATCCGTTACATAAATTTGCTCCCCCTGACAAATGCGTCTCCCCATCTGAGAGTTAACAATTCGGCCAATGGGCTTAACGCAAATACTTCTTGTAATTCTTAATCGGCTTTGACTCCATGCAGTGTCGTTCCACGATAAAAAAGGGATTATAGAAACTCCTACTATTACTTTGATAAATGTTTGATATTTAAACATAACAGTTTAGGTAAGACTTATAATTTTGAATATATTAAAAATTCTTATTATTCAAGCAAATTCTGGAATTTATTATTGATGGCAGCTTTTTTTCAGGATTTGTTTCTAAGTTGAGAACCCTTTAGCAATTTAATTCGTTCTAATATACTTATTCTCCATTGGATAACCTCTGGTAAGTTTGAATTTAATAGCATACAGGGTTCCCACCAAGCCCAAGCACTATCAATATTATCTAATGCTTCTTGAGTTTTTGCCAGCAAGCAATAAGTATCAGTTCTTTGTGGATCTAATTTTTGTGCTTTTTCCAAATAATTTCTTGCTTCAATATACTTGTCTTGTTCTAACTTGGCCCAACCTATACTTTTATATAAAGCTGCTTTTAATCCAGGTTCTTTAGCTTTTTTCAATCCTTGCAGACCTATATTAATAGCTTCATTATATTCGCCTTGTAAGTTTTTTATTCTTGCTAAATTACTCACAGCATCCAAAGCTAAATCACTGCTACGAATTGCTAACTTATAATGTTTTTCAGCTAAATCGTACTTACCCAAATCATCATAAAAATTTCCTAATCCATAATGAGATTCCCATTTATTAGGATTCAATTTAAACACATTTTCATAACTTTTATTTACACATTCAAAATCGCGTAATTGTTGACATAGCAATCCTAAATTATTATAAGCACTCTCATTTTTTGGATTAAAGCTAATAGCTAATTCATAATATTTTCTAGCATCTTCAGGAGTAATATTTCTTGCCCAACCTTGCTCAACATAAAATTTTGATATTGAATCTGCTAGAGTAGGTTCAATATTAACGGCTTCACGAAATCTTTTCAAAGCATCATCAAAGCGATTTTCTTGTTGGGCTTTTCTTCCCTGATACATCAAGTAATCTCCTATTACAGGACGTAATACATTATGTAAACCAACAAGACTTAAGATTACTAAAGTAACTGCACTAATGCCAAATGGTCTTGATTTAACTATCCGGTTAATTTTTGATTGCAATGGTATACGTTCCAATCTTTGCAGAATTAACTGCGTCGTTTGTGGGCGTTTTCCTGGTAGAGAAGCCATCAACTCATCAATAAAATCAGCAAAAGGTTGATCAATTTGAGGTGCTTTATTTCTCCAAAGTAGTTTTCCTGTTGTCTGGTCTATTTTAATTTCAATTAATGGAATAGCAGTCAGTAGGTAAACAAAAGTTCGGCCTAAAGCAAAAAAGTCTGACTGTGGAACAGCTTGACCATGAAGTTGCTCCCAAGGAGAATAACAAGCTGTTCGGACAACAGTTATTTCGTGTCCACTACCTAACCCTGTCTTAGTTCCTCCACTAGTGCTAACTTTTGCTAAATAAGTTCTAGTAATTTGTCGTGCTGCACCAAAATCAACTAGTGCTAACTTACCATCGGGTTGATAAATAATATTATCTGGTTTGATATCTCTGTGAAAAAAGCCAGAGCGATGTACAGTATCAAGAATATTGACCAGTTGAAATAACCAATCTAATGAAGTGTGTTGATTAATTCGCCCATGATTTTTTATCCAGTGAGTTAAGTTTTCACCTTCAAATAATTGCATTACTATACAATGCAATTGTAATTTATTATTAAGTATAAAAGTAAAGTAATCATCTCTATTTGACTTCGGAATACCAGGATGATTAAGAATTTGTAAGATAATTGCTTCTCGTTGAAATAGCTGAACTATTTTAATATCATCACTCCATTTCAATACCTTCATAACTCTTATTTCAGGTTTTGAAAGTGCTTCTGAACTATCTTCTACTTCAAAAACATCCGTATAAGTAAATTGATTCCCTAACGAACTCAACGGACGTAACAAACGAATTCTTCCATTTATTAGTAAAGAATTTCCACAAGCTAAACATTTTTCAATCCCTTGAGGATTTTGACGTTGCGTACAAAGTGGATTTATACAGTAGTAAACCACACTTAATTGCTCCTAAACAAAATGGCTTGTCGCCATTTTACTTTGTTCTTTATTTATTAAATATTGTTCTTTATTTACCAAACCCAGTGGATCAACTAAAATATACTTCTTAACTACTGGCTGTAATCTATAACTAATCTCTTTTTGATTCGATTGTTTATTACTTTCAATTAATGAACGATGTTCTAAAGTATCTATAGCTGTGATTAATTCAGAAATAGAAACTTCTATATCTAATCGCTCTTTTAAGTCATCAACAATTTTAGAAAAAGGGATATCATTACAATCTTGCGACATCTGGTGCGCTAAATAAACCATTATTTGTTTTTGAAGGTTACTTAAAAAACCAGGTTGCCCAAATTGTATATGTAGCATTGCTTGGATTTGAGGCCCCATCATAGTTGTACTATATTCAAAAAATCTTTCTACACTTCCTCCAAAAAAACGATGAATTTTATTAATAACTGCTTCTAACTCTGATGGATTTCCACGATATATTTCAATTAATTGTCTACATTTCTCTCCACCTAAACCTTTTTCATGTATCATCTGCATCGCAGCACTTTCCTTTAGTCCCTCTAGATGTAAAGAGGAAAAATAAAAACTTGTAGTTAAATGAGTAATTTCTTCTAAAGGTATTTGACTGGTTAAGATAATGCAACTTTGATGAACTTCTTTTGTTAGACCAACAAAGAAGTCTTCGTATTCTAATTTTTTTTGATAATTATCAACCTGTACTAACTTTTCAAATCCGTCTATTATTAACAAACATTTATATAAATGAAACTGTTTTAATAATAATGAAACTTTTGTTGAAAGAGATTCATCATTTACAGTAATATTGAAAAATGTAAGTATTTCTGAAAGTAAATCATCAATTGAAGAGAATCTATTAATTCGGTTCCAAATTATATAATCATACATATTTGGATTTTCAAAAAGTGTTTCTTCAATCAGTTTAGCTGTTAATAAAGTTTTTCCTATACCTCCAACTCCAGTTATAGCTATACAAGATTCTTGAGAAATCTTAATTTGTTTTTTCAAATCTCCAATCTCTTCATCTCTACCATAAAAATACGGTATTCTAGGTAATCTTCCATACACTTTAGTTTTGCCTACTAAGCTGTTACTGTCTAGCTTAGATATTTCTAACTTCATATAATGCTTTTTTGCAAATTTAATCAAAACATTTTTTAAGTAAGTTTTTTTTACTTGTACTCCATCACCAATTACATCTGTAAGGGTTGCCCATAACTGTGGGCCAACCCCAGTCTGTAAATACTGTAAGCTGTATCCTGAATCGCTAGCTATCTGACTGTATTCTTTATTCTCCCAAGTCCCCTTAATTACAGCTTTTTCAGCTTTCGACAAATACCGTCCAGTTCTCTCAAGCACTTGTGCTTCCAAAATTTCCAGTATTTGTTCTATGCTTAAACTTTTATCTTTAGTCATAATTAGCCGTAGTATAGCGATACTCTAACCAATACTCTATATTTATTTTTAACCTTAATTCATATATAAATACTTCACAGTTTTTAACAAAAGCTGGTTTTCTGATTTACCTTCTGAGGTGTAAGATTAAATTGCTACTTTTCTAATCTAGTATTAACACACTCTAAATGCCTTGCTGACTTACATTTTGAGTTCAGGTAGGGAAAAAATTGATTACCGCATAAACCAGCAGATATTTCAGAGATATCTGTAACACGAGTTAACTTACTCTCTGTAAAAAAGATAGTTTTCGATGGAGGATGTAAAACTTTTAAAGTAAAAACCAGGGGGAGCTTGAGAAAACCTTACCCTATAGGGTAAATCTGAACAAGAGTTGATAAATATGGAGGTAACGAAAGTAAACAATCACAATATTCTAAGATCCGAAAAGACCCGAAGTTTTGTAAGATCAAGCTATTCAATCGGTAAAGCAAGTATGGAGGTAAAAAGGAGACAAAAAATTTAAAGGGCAAAACGCACTAAGGAGTAACGCTTTGCCCAAAGGCTAAAAAATAGCATAGTTTCTGAGCGGGGTTGATCTCGTAATCACAGAGAAAGTGGCGAATAGTTTGGACGCTGTTTCCACTGACTTGTCAAAAGATCCCACGCTGCTTTGTTATGCTGATTATAACTTTTCTGGGAGCGGTAAAAGTAACATTGCCAAAAATTTTTGTGTTCTTGTAAAAATTTTCTACACCCACTTAGTTGTATTTATACATAACGGCACGTAAGCAGCAGTTCGCAATACCCTACGGGAAGACGTGCCTTGCGCGTCTTCGTAATTCACAATAATCCTACAGGCTTACAAGCGTAAGTATAATTGCGAATTGATTTAATCAACCCCCTCTAAAACTTGCTAGTCACCAAGTTATTAGGGGAGCCTATCATGAAAAATTACGATCACCCAGTAACAAATGCTGGTAGAGTCAGGCTGTCAGGAGTGGTAACTGTACCATACGCAGACAGCCAGAATGGGCAATGGAAAGAAATACTGATAAGTTCGTTTGTCGAAACGCGGTTTAAAAATGTTTTAGCCAGAACCACAGTATTACAAAGAGTGGATTGGTTCTGGCATAGTGAAGATAGTCTGCACCTGTGTTCCGAAGCAGTGGCGCTGGTTGCCCATAACGCCAATGATTACAGGCAGATTTTAATCAAACACAATCAACTAGCCAGTACCCTGCCAGATTTAGATCCTGTTGCAGAAGTGTTGCTGTTGGTTTCGCCTTTGCAAAATTTTGTGTTTGGCACAGTGTTAGAAACTGGGGAAATGTTCAGTACCCATATTCTGTTTGTGCAGCAGGAGCAGTACAACAGGGGTGCTACTGTGCAGAAGTGTTTGGGGCAGAACTCAACAACAGTAGCACAGAACAGATCCGATGCAACGCCGCCAAGTTCACTCTCTCTTGCTGGGATTGGGGGCTACATTTAATGAGCCAACCACCAACTGAATATCCCAATCATCTCACCGCAGCAGAGTATCATGAACTGGCGGTGGGCAGTGCCATTCATCCGGCACTGATTGAGCGTAACTTCTTCCATATTGAGGGAGAAACCGTTTACCAGTACCTATTTATCTCCCCATCGTTGCCACGGAAAAACGCTGGTAGAGTAACGGATGGGCTGTTGAAGTTATATCTGCATTTAATGGCAGGGGGAATGTGGATTGCTTCACTCGACCCATACAATGACTGGCGGCCAATGGAATGGGGGCGCATCAAGCCGACGAATCCCCGGATTGATTGGGTTAAAGGTAAACCAGTTAAATATGAGTCGCCCCCAAAAGTCCCCAACCGAGTTACTTATTTTGATGTTGCCGATTGTATTTGGGATTTAGTGGCACGGCGGTACAACATCAAACGGTACAATTCGTCCCTGACGCGACGCTTACAAGATAGGTTCAGCTTGCTCCGGTTCTGGGAATGGGTAATTTCTCATCCAGAAATCCCGATTATTCTCTGTGAAGGGGAGAAAAAGGCGGCCTGTTTACTGAGCTTGGGGTTTGTGGCTCTAGCACTACCGGGAATTTGGAATGGACGAGTAG
>JAGKSW010000115.1 GCA_018993265.1 Nostoc sp. TH1S01 | reverse complement strand
GCCCTGTCATTTTACAACCAAGCTCTGCCCTTATATCGTGCGGTGGGCGATCGCGCAGGTGTTGCTACTACTCTCAATAACATTGGTCGAGTCTACTCAGATTTAGGAGAAAAGCAGCAAGCACTGTCATTTTACAACCAAGCTCTGCCCTTATATCGTGCGGTGGGCGATCGCGCAGGTGTTGCTACTACTCTCAATAACATTGGTGGAGTCTACTCAAATTTAGGAGAAAAGCAGCAAGCACTGTCATATTACAACCAAGCTCTGCCCATATTACGCGCGGTGGGCGATCGCGCAGGTGTTGCTACTACTCTCAATAACATTGGTCGAGTCTACTCAGATTTAGGAGAAAAGCAGCAAGCACTGTCATTTTACAACCAAGCTCTGCCCCTCAGACGTGCGGTGGGCGATCGCGCAGGTGTTGCTATTACTCTCAATAACATTGGTGGAGTATACTCCGATTTAGGAGAAAAGCAGCAAGCCCTGTCATATTTCAACCAAGCTCTGCCCATATTACGCGCGGTGGGCGATCGCGCAGGCGTTGCTAGGACTCTCAATAACATTGGTGCAGTCTACGACGATTTAGGAGAAAAGCAGCAAGCCCTGTCATATTTCAACCAAGCTCTGCCCATATTACGCGCGGTGGGCGATCGCGCAGGCGTTGCTAGGACTCTCAATAACATTGGTACAGTCTACAACGCATTAGGAGAAAAGCAGCAAGCTCTGTCATATTACAACCAAGCTCTGCCCCTCAGACGTGCAGTGGGCGATCGCACTGGGGAAGCTGCTACTCTCCATAACATTGGTACAGTCTACAACGCATTAGGAGAAAAGGAGAAAGCTCTGTCATATTACAACCAAGCTCTGCCCCTGTATCGTGCGGTGGGTGATCGCTCTGGGGAAGCTGCTACTCTCACAGGCATTGGTACAGTCTACAACGCATTAGGAGAAAAGCAGCAAGCTCTGTCATATTACAACCAAGCTCTGCCCCTCAGACGTGCAGTGGGCGATCGCACTGGGGAAGCTGCTACCCTCTTCAACTTTGCTTACTTAGAACGAAGCAAAGGTAACTTGCAAACTGCACTCACTCAAATTGAAGCATCTATTAAAATCATCGAAGAATTACGCACCAAAATTGACGACAAAGAATTGCGTACTTCCTACTTTGCCACTGTACAAGGCTATTATCAGTTTTACATCGACTTGCTAATGCAGTTGCACAAAAAAGAACCAGCCAAAGGTTACGCAGCCGAAGCACTAAAGATCAGCGAACGCTCCCGCGCCAGGGTTTTATTAGAACTATTAACAGAAGCCAATGCTAAAATCCGCACAGGCGTTGATCCTAAATTATTAGAACAAGAACAAAGTCTACAAGAACAAATTGATGCCAAAGATAAACTGCGTCGAGATTTAATCAGCAAAGCCGCACCCGCCACCACAGTTCAAAAACTCGAACAAGAAATTGCCAATTTTCTCAACCAATACAAACAACTACAAACCCAAATTCGCACAACTAACCCGAAATACGCCGCACTCAAATATCCTGAGCCGTTAAAATTAGCGCAAATTCAGCAACAACTTGATGCAAATACTGTGCTGTTGCAATATTCATTAGGTAAAGAACGCAGCTATCTTTGGGTTGTAACTCCCAATTCCCTTGATAGCTATGAACTTCCACCGCAAGCACAGATAGAAAAAGCTGCTAAAGATTTTCGCCAAAGTTTAGTTAAACCATCCGCCACCCCTAAAGAACAAGCAGCAGCAGCAAAACAACTAAGTCAAATTATCCTCGCTCCAGTCGCCAACAAATTAGCAAACAAACGCTTGGTAATTGTCGCAGATGGTGCTTTACAAAATATTCCCTTCGCCGCCATCACTGAACCAACTGCTCAAAAATCTTATCAACCACTGCTAATCAACCACGAAATCGTCAATCTTCCTTCCGCCTCAACCATCGCCATCCTCAGACAAGAAACGCAAAATCGTCCCAAAGCACCGAAAGCTATTGCTATTCTCGCAGATCCCGTATACAGTGCTGATGATTCACGGGTGACAGGGAAACCAGAGCCACTTTCTATCACTCCTGACTTAGACCTCCAGCGTTCTGCACTCTCCAGATCAGCAATAAATCTGAACCGCAACGGTTGGGATAGATTAAATGGAACTCGTCAAGAAGCCGAGACAATTCTGAAACTCGGTTCACCAAAAGATAGCTTATTAGCATTTGATTTTGATGCTAATTATGACTGGGTAACAAGCTCAAAACTAAATCAATACCGTGTAATTCACTTTGCGACTCACGGTTTTGCTGATGACGTTAACCCAGAGTTATCAGGCATTGTACTTTCATTAGTAGATAAGCAAGGTAAAGCCCAAAGAGGATATTTGCGATTAAATGATATCTTCAACCTGGATTTTCCGGCTGATTTAATCGTGTTGAGTGCTTGTCAAACTGGACAAGGTAAAGAAGTTCAAGGAGAAGGGCTAGTTGGGTTGACAAGAGGATTGATGTATGCAGGTTCACCCAGGCTTGTGTTGTCTTTATGGAATGTGGATGATCAGGGAACGAAGGAATTAATGAGTGAATTTTATCGCCAAATGTGGAAAGAAGGGAAATCGCCTATTGCTGCTCTCCGCGCCGCGCAATTAAGTTTGTGGCAAAATCCGAATTGGCGTAAACCTGTGTATTGGGCTGCTTTCACCATGCAAGGCGAATGGCGATGACAATTCGTAATTCACGCGATGTGCAACTTATGTTTGAAACTCCTCTCCAAACCTCTCACGCCAGTCGCCTCAAGTCGGCAAACCCTTTCGGTAAAATGTTCGTTGACTGCATCTGTCCCGCCTCGGAATGAATTCCGAGTCTCATAGCGCAAGTCATCTGAAGATGACTCAACCAAAAATGTATTCCAGTCCACGCTTGGTGGACTTTGGCTATGAGCCTGGAACTTTAGTTCTAGGCGGGATGTGGTTGAACACGAAAATTTTTGACTTGTGTGTACACGGTAGGGAGTTGGGGGTTAGGTTTGAGAGAAAGTTGCACACGGCGTTATTTAATTACGAATTACACCAAGTGCAGAAATCATCGTTGAGTTTTCGCGGTTCATGTGGGGTGGCGATGCGATCGCCCGCAGCAAATTGCGAATTGATCTAATATTGTTGGGTATTGTTTAATTGACGATCGCCCACAGACCGATGATTGAAGTTGAACATCTCAGTAAAACTTACGGTTCTACCCCAGCGATTACGGATGTGACTTTTCGGGTTGAACCAGGGGAAATTTTAGGGTTTTTGGGGCCGAATGGCGCTGGTAAAACCACAACGATGCGAATTTTAGCGGGGTATTTACCTGCAACTAGCGGTACAGCGAAAATTTCTGGGTTTGATGTCCATGATAATTCTTTGGCGGTTCGTCAACGCATTGGTTATTTACCAGAAACACCGCCGTTATATCCAGAAATGACGGTGGAGGGATTTTTGCATTTTGTCGCCAGAATCAAAGGCGTACCCGCAGGCGATCGCACCGCGAAAGTAAAAGCAGCGATCGCACGCTGTAATTTAGAAGATAAGCAAAAAGTCATTATTCGCAAACTTTCTAAAGGATATCGCCAAAGAGTTGGTATTGCTCAGGCGATCGTGCATGATCCACCAGCTATCATCTTGGATGAACCCACCGTTGGACTTGACCCTAGACAAATCATCGAAGTCCGAAATCTGATTAAAAGTCTAGCCGGGACACATACCATCATTTTGTCTACCCACATCTTGCCAGAAGTGAGTATGACTTGTAGCCGTGTTGCCATTATTAACCAGGGAAAAGTCGTAGCTACTAATACGCCCGAAAGTTTGATGACACAGTTGACAGGCGGCTCAGGATATGAGTTAGAAATTGATGGCGAAGCGAATCTCGCTAAACAAGTATTACAAAATGTTGCAGGCGTGAGTCTGGTAGAATCAATTCCTGGTCATCATCTTATCAATCCTACAGACGGACGGGCTTATTTGCGCGTGATTGCTCAACCAGGAACCGAACCAGGAAGAGACATCGCCGCCACCTTAATCCGGGCTGGATTTGGGTTACAAGAAATGCGCCGAGTCAGCGCCACCTTAGAAGATGTGTTCTTGCAACTGACCACAGAAGAAAAGCATTTTGAACCAGAGACAGACTCAATCGCCAACGAAGGAGAAGCAGCATAAATGGGTATAGTACTGGCGAATATTATTGCCATTTATCGCCGAGAGTTACAGAGTTACTTTGTCTCGCCCTTAGCTTATGCGATCGCCGGGGTATTTTGGTTGATCTCCGGGTTATTTTTTGTCACCATTTTGTTCGGCCCCGATGGAATTTTACCCTCCGTTGCAGCCATCGACTTACAAGGTCAACAATTGGGTGTACCAGTACCGTTAATTGATGTCCCCTATGAATTTATTCGGGCATTTTTAGACCGGATGGGTTGGTTATTGCTGTTTATTTTGCCAATTTTGTCGATGGGACTGTACGCCGAAGAACGCAAACGCGGCACATTAGAGTTATTAGCCACCTCACCTTTAACCAATTGGGCGGTAGCAGTCGGCAAATTATTAGGTGTGGTGACATTCTTAATTACAATGGTCGCACCACTGTTGATATTTGAAGCGATCGCCATTGGTGCTTCTAACCCCCCCATGTCGCCAGTTATTCTCCTAGTCGGTCATTTAGGCTTAATTTTGCTGGCAGCCGCAATTTTATCACTGGGAATGTTTATTTCTTCCTTAACAGACAGTACTATTCTGGCTGCTGTTCTGACCTTTGCTTTAGTTTTATTACTGTTATTTGTTGATTTAATTGCTAAAAGTATAGGCGGCCCTGTTGGCGAAGCGATCGGTCATTTATCATTACTCAAGCATTACAACACCTTTATTCAAGGAATTTTTGACACCAGCGCCTTAATTTTATTTGCTAGTTACATTTTGTTAGGTATCTTTCTCACAGCACAATCAATTGATGCGCTGCGTTTTCAACGGCAATAAATAATTAGTCATTAGTCATTAGTCATTAGTCAAGACAAATGACAGAGGACAAAATATGAAAAAAATCACAAAAAAGCAACCTTGGAAATCTTTGTTTTGGCTGGGGCCGTTTCTATTTATGGTCGGTTTCACAGCCGGGTTAGTATCTGGTAGCTGGGGATTATTACCTCTAGCATTTATGATTCCCGGAATTGCCATTATTGGATTTTGGGTAGTTTGGCAAAGTCAGCAAAGCCGTTGGTGGGCGAGTCGTTCTACCCAAGCAGGAACTAATGCGGTTGTTGCGACTGTGGCTGTATTGGTAATTTTAGGGTTAATTAACTTTTTAGGTGTTCGTTATCAACTACGCCAAGATTTAACCGAAACTCAGTTATTTACCCTTGCACCCCAATCACAAGAATTAATCCGCCGCTTACCACAACCAGTCAAAATTTGGGTATTTGATACTAATCAAAATCCCCAAGATAGAGAATTATTAGAAAATTATCAACGTCAAAGTTCTAAATTTCAATTTGAATATGTTGACCCCCAAAGCCGACCCGGAATCGCAGAAAGATTTGGGGTAAAAGAATATGGAGAAGTTTATTTAGAATCGGGTAACAAACGCCAATTAGTGCAATCGTTAAATGTCAACGAACGTTTATCAGAAATTAAATTAACTAACCGACTACAACAACTAATTAATTCCACAGTTATTAAAGCTTACTTTGTGCAAGGACATGGTGAACATCCGCTGACTGGTGGCGAAAGTGGTATCTCTCAGGCTGTGCAAGGATTAAGCGAGAAAGGTTACACCGTTGAACCACTCAACTTAGCTGATAAATTGCAAGTTCCGAATGATGCTGCGGTCGTAGTAGTAGCAGGTGCTAAACGTAGCTTGTTCGACGCAGAGGTGAAAGCTTTACAAGATTATCTTAATCGTGGCGGTAACTTGCTGCTGATGATTGACCCTGATACTGACCCCAAACTCAACCCCTTATTACAAGAGTGGGGTGTGCGTCTTGATAATCGTTTAGCAGTGGATGTTTCCGGTGCAGGTGTAGGACTTGGCCCCGCAGCACCTATCATCACAGACTACGGACAACACCCAATTACCAAGGATTTTGGCAAAGGTATTTCTTTTTATCGCTTGGCTAGACCAATAGAAATTACCTCCGTGGCTGGTGTCGAGTCCACACCCTTACTGCGAACCAAACCCTATCCTAATAGTTGGGCGGAAAGCGACCTGCAAAGCGAAAAATTAGAATTTAATCCTGACAAAGACCTCAAAGGGCCGCTAACTTTAGGCGTAGCTTTGACCAGAAAATTACCAGCAACGCCCACACCAACACCCACACCAACAACCCAAGCACAAGCAACATCCTCACCAACACCCACACCAACAACCTCAGCACAAGCAACGCCCTCACCGTTACCAACTCCAACAACCCAACCAACGCCCACACCCACAACAGCCGAGAAATCTGAACAAACTCCGAAAGAATCACGCTTAGTAGTCTTCGGAAATTCAGATTTTGCTACTGATGGAGTGTTTCAACAGCAATTAAATGGTGATGTATTTCTCAACTCTGTATCTTGGCTGAGTCAACAAGATCAGCAGACTCTTTCCATCCGTCCCAAAGAACCGAAAAATCGTCGCATCACTTTATCAACATCACAAGCCAATGTTTTAACATTGTCATCTTTGTTGGTATTACCTTTGCTTGGCTTTTTAACAGCCGCTTTCATTTGGTGGCGAAGACGATGAAGACAGAAAGTATGAAGTGTGAAGTCTGAAGTCTGAAATTTCATCATTCTGCTTTTTGACCAATGACAAATGACAAATAACAAATGACTATTCCAAAGACAACTTTAATTTTGGTATTGTTGGCGCTGGGTTTGGGTGGTTTCGTGTATTTCCATGAAATTAGAGGTGCAACTCAGCAAGAAGAAATCAAGGCGAAACAGCAACAAATTTTCACGTTTGCGGAAGATGATGTGCAGTCTTTGACAGTCAAAACAAAAACTTACACTCTGATGTTGGAACGCAATTCTCAGGGTAGTAATCCTAAATGGTTGCTGAAGTCTCCAGTATCAGAACCAGCAAATGATGCGATCGTTTCTTATTTAATGGATTTGTTGGTTAAAGGTAAGAGCGATCGCATTATATCAACCTCTACTAACCAACTCACAGAATTTGGTTTAGCTCAACCCAACGCCACCATTGATATTAAACTGAAAAATCAGCAAACTCATCAGTTAATTTTGGGTAAATCTAATTTTAATAATCGTTTTGTGTATGCTCAAGCTGACTCAGCTACACAACCAAACGGCAATATCAATGTATTATTAGTATCTACAGATTTTGCCAATGCCGTTAACCGGGAGTTATCAGAATGGCGACAAACTGTGGATAACAGTAAATCAACACCTTTACCCACGAATCTTCCTCTACCAACACCTTAGAAGAAGTATGAAGTGTGAAGTATGAAGTATGAATTATGAAGTGTGCATCAACTGAAATAAAATCTATTTAATTACGAATTATTCTATGTCCAATACAACTGCTACCCTGCTCATTTCTTGTCCTGATCAACGAGGACTTGTTGCCAAAATTGCTAACTTTATTTATGCCAATGGTGGCAATATTATTCATGCAGATCAGCACACAGATTTTTCGGCTGGGTTGTTTCTCACTCGTATAGAATGGCAGTTAAAAGGATTTAATTTACCTAAAGATTTAATTGGCCCGGCGTTTAATGCGATCGCTCAACCTTTAGGCGCTAAATGGGAACTCCATTTTTCTGATACTGTACCACGTATAGCGATTTGGGTCAGCCGCCAAGACCACTGTCTTTATGATTTAATTTGGCGATACCGTGCTAAAGAATTCGCCGCCGAAATTCCATTAATTATTAGCAATCATCCTCATTTAAAAGTAGTCGCAGACCAATTTGGTATTGATTTTCATCACCTTCCAATTACCAAAGAAAACAAACCAGAACAAGAAGCTAAACAATTAGAATTATTACGCCAATACAAAATTGATTTAGTTGTATTGGCAAAATATATGCAAATTGTAAGTGCTGATTTTATTGCTCAGTTTCCCCAAATTATTAATATTCATCACTCATTTTTACCAGCTTTTGTCGGCGCAAATCCTTATCATAGAGCGTTTGAAAGAGGTGTAAAAATTATTGGTGCAACCTCTCATTATGTAACTACAGATTTAGATGCAGGCCCAATTATAGAACAAGATGTAGTGAGAGTTAGCCACCGTGATGAAGTAGAAGATTTGGTCAGAAAAGGTAAAGATTTAGAGCGAGTTGTATTAGCTAGGGCGGTGCGGTTGCACTTACAAAACCGTGTGCTAGTTTATGGTAATCGTACCGTCGTGTTTGAGTAATTGTTGATTGTTGTTGCAAGACAATGGGACAGAAAATGAAGTAGGAGAAGATTTAGCAAATTTAGGTATACCTAAACAGGATATTGTCATTGGATTTCATTCGCCATTTAAGCGTCAATTTACAGATTATGCTGTAGGTTAAATATCAACTATCTACTAAATTAGAGAAATAGTTATTATCTGATTTGTCAGTGATATTTTCAGTTAATGTCAGGATGCGATCGCTAAAATCACATCCCTAATGTACAAACCCTAATTAGCAACTTCTCAAACTCTACCTTGACAAAACTCATCAACCCAAGAAGCTATACTACGGGCATTGGTATGAGCCAAAGGTTGAGTTTTCTCAGGTGAGTTTTGTTGTAAATTTTGTGGTGAATTGCCATTAGTAGACACTTCAATAGTCTCAGTCAATGATGGTGAGATTTCCGCTTGACTATTTACTGCTGTTTGACGAGAAACTACAATGCTTCTGGGCATTAATTTGCCATAATTGGGAAGTTCCACTGCTAATGCGATGGTTTTACCGTTGCTGGGAACTGTTGTAGCTAGGGTTAAAGATGAGATTGGTTTATTTTGGCGTGATTTAGCAGAGGATTTGAGAGTCACTTTAGTAGCAACTGCAAAGGCTGGTAAAGGTTGGTGCGCCTGTGGTAAATCGGAAGTGATGTTTTCGGGATGTTGGAATGTAGTTGGAGATTGAGGAATTATATCGTTAGCTGTGGCAAGCGATCGCACAGGTTGTTCTTCAAGCAATTTATTTTCAGGAATCTCCTTTATCGGCGCAGCTTCATCTAAGTTTGTTAAACGCAATTCGTCATCAGGATTGAAGTTCAGCCCCAAAGCTGTCACTATGGCATCGGGATTATTATTCAGATCCATCATAAAAGCCAGCATCTGCTCAAACTCTGGTTCTAAAACCGATAAAGTCGCCAAAATAAAGCCAGATGATGGTCTTCGCAGACCATGATAATTTCCCCAAACTCGCATTTTCACTAGCCAGGGACGATTTTGTTTATAGTAACCCAGCCACTTCATTTTTAATGATTGACGTAGCTGCTGAATATTCATCGGATGCCTCACTTGAGTCAACAATAGAGCAGACCTGGTTGTTTGTAATTAGATTTATCCTTGAGGATGAAACCGATAATAAAGCATCTGCTTGACTCTTTCACCACAATGTAAATGTTGTTCTACCAATAGAGGTACTTCATCGGCTTGCACACCGCTATACCAAACCATATCCGGTAGAACTAGCACTATCGGCCCGTTACCGCATTGTCCCAAACAACCGCTAGCTGTTACAGTCACATCTGCTGGGACTGGTAAATTTGCCAAAGCCTCTAAAACCTTAGCCGCGCCTTGCTTTTTACAAGTGCGATTTTGGCACACCCGCACACACCTGTGGGTAGATACTCCACTACTAGCGGCTGAATTTGATGGTTGAGTTAAGTTTGTCATTTTTCAACTGTAGGACTTACGCAGTGATCATTGGTGCCAACGACCTTTGGTCGAGGGAACAGGGAACGGGCAACGCTTAACAGTAAAGATTTTTGATGAGATGTGTCCATTGTTGTCTGTTCTTTCCCTCGACCAGCTAGGGGTCAGAATTCCCGCCCACTTGGGGCGATTGTGTTGGACTGGGTTTAAATCCCTGCCCAACACCTACCCCGTTCCCCGTTCCCTGTTCTCTATTCCCCCTGTTTCCCGTTAAATTAAGCTAGAAATAGCCTAACCTTGAGCTGCGTCACTCGCCTTGAACTCAAGTTCCAGGCTAATAGCTCAAGTCTACTGAAGTAGACTAAAAAACTTGGAGTATATTTAGTCATCTAAAGATGACTTTTGCTATGAGCAAGGAACTTGAGTTTCTTGCAGGACATGAGTTTTACCTTAATAGAACTTATGCCCACACAGAATTAATTACACACATTCTTTTCCTGTTCCCTGTTCCCTGTTAAAAATTTACTGATAATCCTTTAGAAGCTAACCAATCACGGTTAAATATGCGTGACTGATAGCGGGAACCACTATCACAAAGAATAGTGACAATGGTATGTCCAGGGCCTAATTGTTTTGCCAAAGCAACAGCCGCCGCCACATTAATACCTGTCGAGCCACCCATAAAGAGTCCATCTTTCCGTAGTAATTGGTAAACGACGCGCAAAGCTTCTGTGTCATCGATTTGAATGGCATCATCAGCAGGTGCGCCTTCCATATTGGCTGTGATTCGACTGTTACCAATGCCTTCAGTAATAGAATTACCTTCTAAATGGATTTCACCAGTTTTGATATAGCTATAAAGTCCACTACCTAGAGGATCAGCAACAACACATTTAATTGCCGGATTTTGTTCTTTCAGGTACAACGCCACACCAGCAAAGGTTCCACCTGTACCAGTTGCGGCTACCCATCCATCTATTTTACCATCTGTCTGTGTCCAAATTTCTGGGCCTGTGGTTTCGTAGTGGGCGCGGCGATTAGCTAAATTATCAAACTGATTTGCCCAAATAGCGTTATCTAACTCTGCGGCAACTCTACCAGATAGCTTGACATAGTTATTTGGATCTTTATAAGGGACAGCAGGGACTGGTCGAACTTCCGCGCCTAACGCGGTGAGTGCATCGATTTTTTCTTGGGACTGAGTGTTAGGAATAATGATGAGGCATTTGTAGCCTTTAGCGTTGCAAATATGCGCCAGTCCAATACCAGTGTTACCTGCGGTTCCTTCCACCACCGTACCACCAGGTTTGAGTAACCCTTTTTCTTCCGCATCTTGGATGATATACAGTGCGGCTCGGTCTTTGACAGAACCACCAGGGTTGAGATACTCTGCTTTAGCTAAAATTTCGCATCCTGTTTCTTCACTAAAACTGTTTAAGCGAATCAGGGGTGTATTACCTACAGCGCCAATGAAGCCGTTTTTGATGTCCATTTTCAATCTTCTTGAATTCTTACCTATAAAAATTTTGGCTTATGGCGGTGGTAGGATTTACGGTTTGTGTATAGATTTTTGGCGAAATCAATCACCAAATTTTAGTTACGTTCAAAATAAATCACATCTAATGTGAATTGTGAAAATCAACGCAATAATAAGTAGAGACGCGAAATTTCGCGTCTCTATAGTGGAAATACAGGGTTTCAGCCTCTAATTCACATATAGGGTAAATCCCTTTTCAGGAGAACAACCTTCCCCAAAATCATTTTTCCAGTTTTTTCACTCGATCAAGAGCATCTTGATAATCACTCATCTTGTTCTGCTGCAAGTAAAGTTGTGCTGCTTGATTGTAGTCGGATATCGCCCCTTGGTTGTCTCCTAAGTCAGACTTGGCAAACCCGCGATTGTAGTAGGCATCAGCATGGTCGGGTTTGATTTGAATGGCTTGATTGTAGTCGGCGATCGCCCCTTGTTTGTCTCCTAAGTCATCCTTGGCTGACCCGCGATTGTTGTAGGCTTCAGCAACGTCGGGTTGAATTTGAATGGCTTGATTGTAGTCAGATATCGCCCCTTGCTTGTCTCCTAAGTTAGACTTGGCATTCCCGCGATTGTTGTAGGCTTTAGCAAAGTCGGGTTTGATTTGAATCGCTTGATTGTAGTCAGATATCGCCCCTTGCTTGTCTCCTAAGTTAGACTTGGCATTCCCGCGATTATTGTAGGCTTCAGCATAGTCGGGTTTGATTTGAATGGCTTGATTGTAGTCAGATATCGCCCCTTGCTTGTCTCCTAATTTAGACTTGGCTGACCCGCGATTGTAGTAGGCAATAGCATCGTCGGGTTTGATTTGAATGGCTTGATTGTAGTCAGATATCGCCCCTTTGTAATCTCCTAAGTTAGACTTGGCTAACCCCTGGTTAAAGTAGGTATCGGCATCGAAAGAACTGGGTTGAACTGTCTCAGTACTAGTTGCAGATGGGGAACTTTCCCTCAGTTCTTCTGGCGGTCTCTCGCCTGTAATTCCCCAAATCAGTAATCCCAAGGCCGTTATGTCATCTACACTGTTAAAATTGATCCATCTCAGGTTTCGTAAAAATGGTAAAGTTTCCGGCACTTCGTTAACGCCGGGAAGCAAAACAGGAATGACAGTCATCTTCTTTTCCACACACCTGGAAAAAAATGTCTCAATTTCCCAGTCTTGCCAACGTCCCACACCATCTTTCCCAAGAATGATGGCGGCAGTTTCTACAGTGTCAATTGCCTGTTGAATTTCCTGTTGAAAAGATCGTCCTGGGGCAATTTGTTCTTCATCAATCCAGGGTTTCAAACCACGCTGTTTGAGTTTAGTGGCAATTTCCCGCACCAGTGGCTTATCCGCACTGTGATGAGCCAGAAAAACATTAAATTGCTTGGACATTTTCAACAACTCCCACCACAATTTTTACCCCCAGCAATTTCTCCCAGAGCCATTGCACATACTAGAACTTTTGCATAAATATTTTGTGGTTTGATTGTCTCATATTTTGCACTTCTACGTACAAACCCTGTGAAAGTGAAAAGAGGCACAATAAAGCTACATAATTCTTATGGGCTTTTATTGCTAAATCAAGGGTTATGCTTTTTACTGAGTAAAAAATAATCTAATTCTACCAAATTTTACTCAAATTTCAAATAAATCCTGCTCTAAGCATTCCAATGCTTAATAGCTTATTAATGCTTTTCTTACCAGAGAAGGAGCGATCGCAGGCTCTAGTAGTTCTTTAAATAGCTTTGAGTCGTAACATTCAGTCAAGCTAATAAATCAACTGAGCAATACTTAAAAATTACTTTAAACAACCAAGCTATAACTCTTGCATCTTCTTTGCAAAAGTTATAGCCAAGTTTTTAGGGAACACACTAATCGTCTACCTTTAATATATTCTCATGAAATTACAGAAATTTTTGCAGAAACTTCATTGAAATTTGATATGTTTATTGCGAATTCTTCTACGCTTTCTAATGACTTATCTTGGCGTTTATCAGCAAAGTGTTTATCTATCAGTGGTGCAACTTGTGATGTTTGAATCCGGCTGTAGCGGGTTTTATCGGGCATAACTATATTGGGGCCTGCTTTGCAGTTTTTCATACAGCCTGTACCTTTGATGGTAACTTGGTCTTCTAGGTCGCGATCGCTTAAAGCTGCCTCAAATGCCTGACAAACTTCTTTACCACCACGTTTCCAACAGTCTGACTTTTGACACATTAAAATTGTCTGCTTGGTCTTGGCTGGCTTGGCTTTAGCAGCAGTCGTAGCTGGTGGTTCCTGTAATGTAGTACTGGTTGCAACTCTGCCTAAATCAGAACTTGCTGCCATTACCCGTTCTGCTTTCAGAGTAAACTCGCTCTTTTTGTCATCATATTTTTTTATACCTACTACTTGCAGCCAAGTACCTTTAGGCAAGCGCCAATCAAAAGCAGCCCTTAAAGGTTTAGCTAGCTTGACGTAGCATTCACCTTCCAAAGTCTCTAATTTTAAGCCTTTGAGTTTATAACCATCTTTAATAACAAAATCTATAAATCTGCCTTCTAAGCAAAATTCCGTAATTTCTTGACTGTAGATTATACCCATATTTTTTACCCTAATTTTTTACCAATTAAGTTTGTTCTAACCACGTAATAGCGTTAAGACATCTGTCCTTGGCTATGACTTTCAATAGCGGCTTTGCCAGCTATTCTCAAGAATTTGAATTAGTTCTGGGCGGCAAGCGAAAAATCGTTGCATTACACACCAAAACTGCACCATTGCTAAAGGATTAGCAATTTCAACTTGCAATGGCTGGTTAGTCTCACAGCAACAGGGAATATCTAGCTCATTTAAACGTTGATAGACTTGCCAGCGGTCTGCCCAATTAACTTCTACTACGTACTTCTGGTCTATTTCTGAACCAAAACTAAACGATTTCAAGAGACGAACCCTCAAAGTGCGACGAATTTGCAGTAACTAGCCTGGCTTGGCTCCCCGATTTTGCAAATCTTGGGATCACAGCTTCTTTAAATAAGGATAACCTAAGTGCGAACTATTCTCAGTTATTCTCTAATAAAAATATGAAAATTTCTCATTAACCTGGGGTTAATCACAAGCTCAAACGCTTATGTCATCAAGCTTTGACCTAATTCATGATTTACAAAAATTTAAAAAAATTTTCGCTTGATTGTGGCGTTACTCATATTTTGCAAAGAAATTGCTCTCTGCACCTGGGTTCTGTGCATCCATTGATACGCAATCATTTTGTTGAAATGGTACTAGTACATTGATTCAGTAATCAAAAACCTAACCCCCCAGCCCCCTTCCCTGGTAGGGAAGGGGGAGCCAAACTCCCCTCTCCTCGTAGGAGAGGGGTAGGGGGAGAGGTTCTTGCAACATTACTGAATCGGTGTTCTAGGTATTGACAATAAAGAATTGTCTTCTTTCATCCAGTGGCTTTACTGAGCAAAACAAAGCTATATAAAAGAAAGTTGGCTCAAACCCTATATAATCCTAGCTTTTGCCTTCTTTCTTTTACCTTTGGTGCAATGTCTCCCTTATTTCACCGGCAGACTAATTTTTTACTTGCTAAATTCTGCTATTAGTAAATATTTCTACAATCTGAAGATATACGTCTTAGGAAATAGATAGATATTGACGTGATAAAGAGCAAAAATTTGCAATTATAGCAACAAAAAAATTTAGAATTTTATGATATTCTTTGGACTTGCTTCTATTTTTAGAATGTTAATATGTAAAAACTAAGCGGTTAAAAACTATAACTGCAAAAATAGCGAGGAGAACCATGTCTGATACACAAACTTTGTTACAAAATTTCGGTCAGGTTTATGACAATCCTGTATTGTTAGACCGCAGTGTTACCGCTCCAGTTACAGAAGGACTAAACGTTGTATTAGCTAGTTTTCAGGCACTCTACTTGCAGTACCAGAAACATCATTTTGTTGTAGAAGGTGCAGAATTTTACTCATTACATGAGTTTTTTAACGATAGTTACAATGAAGTCCAAGACCACGTTCATGAAATTGGCGAAAGACTTAACGGTTTAGGTGGTGTACCGGCTGCTTCCTTCAGCAAATTGGCAGAATTAACTTGTTTTGAGCAAGAGTCTGATGGCGTATATTCTTCCCGCAAAATGGTAGAAAATGACCTAGCAGCAGAACAAGCTATTATTAATGTGATTCGCCGCCAAGCCTCACAGGCAGAGAGTTTAGGCGACCGTGGTACACGTTATATGTACGAAAAAATTCTATTGAAGACTGAAGAAAGAGCTTATCATTTAGCTCATTTCTTGGCAAAAGATAGTTTAACCTTGGGTTTTGTACAGCCTGCTCAAAACTAGAAATCTCACTATCTAGTTCAATATCCATCAAGCTGCGGCAAAATCTGATAGTACGGGAAATTAAGAAAAAGTAAAAAATGGCAGAGATATCTAATACGTCTCTGTCATTTTTTATTTAGATACACAAAAAATTACAAGATAAAATAATTCTACAATCAGATATTACAAATTATTAGCAATTAAGTAAATAAAAAATATTTTCATTTAAGAAATATTACGTATCTTCTTTAATATCTATATAAGCAGGAAACTCAGACTTAAATCATGGGAGTAGACAGCAGCTTACATAAAAATTATTTGCAGACAATTAAGAATTTGCGTTTTGAGAATTAATTAAAACTATAAACACAAAAAAACGGGATACCGAGTGAGTCAAGACAAGCAAGACACATAAGATAGTAAAAGAGATATATTCGTCAATAGTCATTTGTCGATAGTCATTTGTTCTCTATTAATCTCTGACTACATCCCGGTTGTCTTACTTTCTTTTCTCTAGCTGCGAAGATTCAACCCGGAAAACTTGATAATAAACAAGCTGACTGAGGGCAAAGACCCTTAAAATAATCAGGATTTGTATTTTCTTACTCCAACCCCAAGACTATGCCCCGCCGTCAAGACCTGAAAAAAATATTACTGTTAGGATCTGGCCCAATTGTAATTGGGCAAGCCTGTGAGTTTGACTACTCTGGAACCCAAGCCTGTAAAGCGTTACGAGAAGAAGGCTATGAGGTGGTGTTAGTCAACTCCAATCCTGCCACAATTATGACTGACCCGGAAACGGCCGATCGCACTTATATTGAACCGTTAACACCAGAATTAGTTGCTAAAGTCATCGCTAAAGAACGCCCAGATGCTTTACTCCCGACAATGGGGGGACAAACTGCCCTCAACCTCGCTGTTGCCCTAGCCAAAAACGGTGTCTTAGATCAATATAACGTGGAATTGATCGGCGCAAAGTTAGAAGCGATCGAAAAAGCAGAAGACCGCAAACTATTTAATGAGGCGATGGCCAAAATCGGTGTGCAAGTATGTCCCAGTGGTACAGCCTCATCCTTAGAAGAAGCCAAAGCGATCGCTCGTAAAATTGGTACATATCCCCTGATTATCCGCCCTGCCTTTACAATGGGGGGAACTGGTGGTGGTATTGCTTACAACCAAGAAGAATTTGAAGAAATGGCGCAGGTAGGGATTGATGCGAGTCCCGTTTCCCAAATTCTGATTGACCAATCCCTCCTCGGCTGGAAAGAATATGAATTAGAAGTAATGCGCGATTTGGCAGATAACGTGGTGATTATCTGTTCTATCGAAAACCTCGATCCGATGGGGATTCACACTGGCGACTCCATCACCGTTGCACCCGCCCAAACCCTCACCGATAAAGAATATCAGCGGTTGCGGGATATGTCGATTAAAATTATCCGCGAGATTGGGGTAGAAACTGGCGGTTCTAATATTCAGTTCGCCGTTAACCCGGTGACAGGGGATGTTGTAGTAATTGAAATGAATCCCCGTGTATCACGCAGTTCGGCGTTGGCTTCTAAAGCTACAGGTTTCCCCATTGCTAAGATGGCGGCGAAGTTAGCCGTCGGTTACACCTTAGATGAAATTAACAACGACATCACCAAAAAAACCCCCGCCTCCTTTGAACCGACAATAGATTATGTAGTTACCAAAATTCCCCGCTTCGCCTTTGAAAAATTCCCCGGTTCGGAACCAGTGCTAACTACACAGATGAAATCTGTCGGGGAAGCAATGGCTATTGGGCGCACCTTTAACGAATCTTTCCAAAAGGCGCTGCGTTCTCTAGAAACCGGACGGGCGGGTTGGGGTTGTGACAAAGCCGAAAAATTACCCAGTGGCGAACAAATCCGCGCTTTGTTGCGGACACCGAATCCCGATCGCATTTTTGCTGTGCGTCACGCTATGCAACTAGGACTCACCAATGAGGAAATTTATGAACTCACAGGGATTGACCCTTGGTTTTTAGATAAAATGCAGCAGTTGTTGGAAACTGAAAAATTTATTAAGCGCACTCCGTTAAAGCAGTTGACAAAAGAGCAACTGTATGCAGTTAAACGAGAAGGTTATAGCGATCGCCAAATTGCTTTCGCCACCAAAACCACAGAAGATGAAGTTAGGGCATATCGTCAAGAGTTGGGAGTCATACCAGTTTATAAAACTGTTGACACCTGCGCAGCTGAGTTTGAAGCTTTTACGCCTTACTATTATTCCACCTACGAAGAAGAAACCGAAGTTTTACCTTCCGAGAAACCCAAGGTGATGATTTTGGGTGGCGGGCCGAACCGTATCGGTCAAGGAATTGAGTTTGATTATTGTTGCTGTCACGCCTCTTATGCTTTAAAAGGCGCAGGCTATGAAACCATCATGGTCAACTCCAACCCAGAGACAGTTTCTACAGATTACGATACTAGCGATCGCCTTTACTTTGAGCCATTAACCAAAGAAGATGTTCTCAACATCATCGAAGCCGAAAACCCCGTTGGAATCATCGTCCAATTCGGCGGACAAACCCCTCTGAAATTAGCACTACCTCTGCAACAAGCACTCAGCACTCAGCACTCAGCACTCAGCACTCAGCACTCAGCACTCAGCACTAAGATTTGGGGTACATCCCCCGATTCCATCGACACCGCCGAAGATAGAGAAAGATTTGAGCAAATTCTCAAGCAATTAAATATCGCTCAACCACCAAATGGAATTGCGCGGAGTTATGAAGATGCGTTGATTGTGGCTAGACGCATTGGTTATCCTGTGGTGGTGCGTCCTAGTTATGTTTTGGGTGGACGTGCAATGGAAATTGTCTACTCAGATACAGAATTAGAACGCTACATGACCTTTGCGGTACAAGTAGAGCCAGAACATCCCATTTTAATTGATAAGTTCTTAGAAAATGCCATCGAAGTGGATGTAGATGCGATCGCTGATCATACCGGACGTGTGGTGATTGGCGGCATCATGGAACACATCGAACAAGCCGGTATTCACTCTGGCGATTCTGCTTGTTCTTTACCTTCAATTTCTCTCCCCCCAGCCGTTCTTAATCAAATTCGTTCTTGGACTGTACAACTGGCGCAAGCACTTTCGGTTGTGGGGTTGATGAATATTCAGTTTGCGGTGGTGGGTGTTGGTTCCTACTCTCCCCAAATCTACATTCTCGAAGCTAACCCCCGTGCTTCCCGGACTGTACCTTTTGTTTCTAAGGCTACAGGTGTGCAGTTGGCAAAACTGGCATCATTAATTATGTCGGGTAAAACCCTTGAGGAGTTAGGCTTTACAGAAGAAGTAATCCCTTCACATATTGCCGTAAAAGAAGCAGTTTTACCCTTTAATAAATTTCCAGGTACAGATACAATATTAGGCCCGGAGATGCGCTCGACCGGTGAAGTAATGGGCATAGACAGCGACTTTGGTCGCGCCTTTGCCAAGGCAGAATTAGCTGCTGGAGAGCGTTTACCCCTGAATGGTACTGTATTTGTGTCCATGAGCGATCGCGACAAAGCCTTAGCCGTTCCCGTAATCAAGGAATTTATTGACCTAGGCTTTACTGTGATGGCGACTTTCGGCACACGCCAAGTACTTCAGGAAAATGGCTTAAATGTTGAATTGGTGCTGAAACTCCACGAAGGTCGTCCCCACGTCCTGGACGCAATTAAAAACCAGAAGATTCAACTCATCATCAACACCCCTTCCGGTGAAGAAGCCCAAACCGATGCTAAACTCATCCGCCGCACAGCCTTAGCCTACAAAATCCCGATTATCACCACCATTGCTGGTGCTAAAGCCACCGTCGCCGCTATCCGTTCTCTGCAAAATACGACTTTAGACGTAAAAGGCATCCAAGAATATTGTATGAAGCGTTAGTCGTAAATTTGCCCGGCGTGGCACAAATTTGACTGGAGTATAAGGGGTTTGGAGGCAGTGTAAAGATTTGACTTGTCTCCTACCCTTTTTTTATGAATCTGCTTCAAGCAGTATTTACAAGGAAAATTAAGTAATTATTATAGAAGAAACATTATAGTTCCTATTGAGATATTTTAACAAATATGAGTAAACTAATTTTTCTCTCTGTGAATTTTTATTAACTAGCAGGTGCGATCGCCCTTCAGCAATAAGAGGTAATCATACTTATGTCAAACACTTGATTTGTAATACCTTTAGCCGAATTACCAAAGTCAAAACCAGCAAATAACTTTTCTCTAAGCATTAACTACAGTCTATGGTTGTTATTGTTGCTGGGTAAGTAACAAAGGTTGATTAACCAGCGTGTTTAGCCTATCACAACCATTTTCAAATCGAATCGTTTTCTGGCTGTGGGGCTTTTCAAGATTTTTCATAAATGTTACAATTTTTAATAAAGTTTAAAGATGAAAGGTGTTGTTCTAGCTACCTTTATCTATCCGTAGATACTTGTACAAACTCAGAAAAAACTGTAACGTCTAGCAGTTAAGAGCCTAATTTGATTAATAAAAGCAACCGATACCAACGGACGCGTAAATCGTAAACCATATCATCTGTTCCCCGTCCAATTGGACAGCACCTCAACAAACATCTATTTATTAGTTATCTATTAGTTGAATGACTCAAGCAATCAACCCCCCAACACAACCAATGAGTAGCGCCATCAAGACGGCCCCAACAGCTACAGACCTCGTGCGGACTTATCTGCGTGAGATTGGCCGTGTACCCCTGTTAACCCATGAAGAAGAAATTCGTTATGGTAAACAGGTGCAGCGTTCAACAGCTTTACAAGAACTCAGAGAGTCTTTAGCTGGCAAGTTAGGTCATGAACCCACCTTAGAAGAATGGGCTAAGGAAGCCCAGCTAAATACAACAGAATTGAACGCCGCGATCGCCGAGGGTGAAATTGCTAAACGTAAAATGGTCGAAGCCAATTTGCGCTTAGTGGTATCTGTCGCCAAGAAATACATCAAGCGCAACGTAGACCTACTTGACCTGATCCAAGAAGGTAGTATTGGAATGCAACGGGGTGTAGAAAAATTTGACCCCACCAAAGGTTATCGGTTTTCTACTTATGCTTACTGGTGGATTCGGCAAGCAATTACGCGGGCGATCGCCGAAAAAGCCCGTACCATTCGCCTACCCATTCACATCACCGAAAAACTCAATAAAATCAAAAAAGCCCAGCGTCAGTTATCACAAAAACTCGGACGCGCCCCTTCAGTCGGCGAATTAGCGCAAGAACTAGATTTAACTCCCAAACAAGTCAGAGAATATCTCGAAAAAGCCCGTTTACCCCTTTCATTAGATTTACGATTGGGAGACAACTACGACACCGAACTCGGAGAAATGCTAGAAGATCCAGGCGCTTCTCCCGAAGAGTTTGTCATGCAAAGCTCCCTGTCATCTGATTTAGAGCGAGTCATGGAAGAACTCACTCCCCAACAACGCGAAGTCATTACCTTGCGCTTTGGGTTGATTGATGGTCAAGCTTTAACCTTAGCTAGAATTGGTGAAATCTTAAACATCAGCCGTGAACGAGTCCGCCAAATCGAACGGGAAGCTTTAAACAAACTCCGCAAATCCAAAGCCGCGATGAATGAGTATTTGGCAAGTTAGTTATTTATCATTTGTCATTTGTCCTTGGTTATTAGTAGTTCTCAAATGACCAATAACCAATGACTAATGACCATTAGGCGAGAAAATACTCCGGTTTTTGTACGGTTACACCGACTTCTATGTGAGAATGTGCCTGTTAAATTATTTAACAGGAACACCAAAACGGCAGCTATCGTTAAATATAAGACAGGCACATATTATCTCAGTTGCAAACATAGCGGCCAGCAACGGTAGTACAGGAGGTTAAACGTGAGTAACCAATCCAATCGAGTCTCAGAAGAATTTTTTCACAGCGACGCATCGGAAACCAATAACTTGCTGTGGCAATATGTTAAGTCTTTAAGTCCCGAAACAGTTAGCCAGTTATCTAAACCAACATCTGCCGAAGTTTTCCAAGTGATGGAACGCAACATTGTGGGTTTGTTAGGTAACTTACCTCCGGAACACTTCAATATGACCATTACAACCAGCCGTGAGAGTCTTGGTCGTCTACTGGCTTCCGCAATGATTAGCGGTTATTTCCTGCGTAACGCTGAACAACGTATGGATTTTGAAATAGCGTTGCAAGGTACGGAAACCAATAATCAAGAAATTGAAGAGTAAGGCAAAATTCCACAGCCAAGTAGAGAATTCATATATTGGTTTCCTGCGAAATCCTGATAACCTACCTTTCCTAAAATCCAAATCCCTGTCAAGCGTTAGCGACATTCTGAATCCAGCTACTAATCGCTAGCGCCGTGAGGATTTGATTGATAGGAGTATGTATAGGATTTCTCATAGGTAAATTAATAAATAGCAGTCAAATCAAAACTTGTAGCTTTGAGCAACATCTGCGACAATATTTAAGAAATTAAAAAAATTTGACTATCAATCATATAAACTCGGCAGGGTAATTTTGTGTCTGCCGAGTTTTTTGATCAGTCTGCTAGATCCCGGACTTCTTAAAGAAGTCCGGGATCTGACCATTCCCAATCTGACTTTTCACGTCATGTGGAAAAGCTAACGCAAAACCTAACCCCCCAGCCCCCTTCCCTAATAGGGAAGGGGGAGAAATCAAAGCCTCTCTCCTTGCAGGGGAGAGGTTTGGAGAGGGGTTTTTCAGATACCGTGAAAAGTCAGATCCCAATGGATTAGATGAACCACCAAATCTAGAATCTAAAATTGATATGACTTCTATTCCACATAAAATTATTGGTGTCGCCGTCATTTGGAACGACCAGCAGCAAATTTTAATTGACCGCCGTCGTCAACAAGGTGCAATGGGTGGTTTATGGGAATTCCCTGGGGGCAAAATTGAACCAGGAGAAACTATAGAAGAATGTATTCGGCGAGAAATAGCAGAAGAACTGGGTATAGAAATTGTAGTTAAAGAACATCTCATCACCATCGACCATACTTATACGCATTTGCGCGTAACTTTAACAGTGCATCACTGTCACTTGTTATCAGGTATTCCCCAACCTCTAGAATGTGAGGAAGTTCGCTGGGTAAGCTTAAATGAATTAGAAAATTACGCCTTTCCCGAAGCTAATGGTCAAATTATCGCGGCTTTAAAAAGTGCTGTGTAGTGGAAATGAGAGGGAGAATAATAAATGACCTATGACCATTGACTTTTGAATCATCTTATGAATTCTCCATTTCCTGGGATGAATCCCTATTTAGAGCATCCGGCATTATGGTCGGGGATTCATCATCGCTTAATAACTGCGATCGCTAATGATTTAGCGCCACAAATTCGACCAAAATATATTGTGGCGATTGAAGAGCGTGTTTATCAAAGTAGCGGCGAAGAATCTTTATTAATTGGTGTACCTGATGTATCAATGCAACTAGCTAGAACTAACATCAATCAACCTAAAAATATTGCTGTTGTTACTCCCAATGTTGAGCCAATAGAAGTCACAATTCCTTTACCAGAAGTTTTGACAGAAGGTTATTTAGAAATCCGTGCAGTACAAACCAATGAAGTTGTTACAGCCATAGAAGTTCTTTCTCCTAAAAATAAGCAATCTGTGATTGGTCGCTTGCAATATGAAACGAAACGTCAAACAATCTTAGGCAGTTCTACTCATTTGGTAGAAATTGATTTACTCCGTCAAGGGAAACCAATGCCGATTTTGGGTAAAACCATAGAAAGCGATTACCGAATTTTAGTCAGCCGCAGCGAAGTCCGCCCCAAAGCAGAACTCTATGGTTTTAATCTCAAAGATAGTATTCCTCAGTTTGCCTTACCCTTGCACCCAGAAGACCAAGAACCATTCTTAAATCTCCAAAAAATCATCAATGATATTTACGACCAAGGCAGTTATGACTTGAGAATTGATTACACTCGTGACCCCATACCTGCATTATCAGCCATAGATACAGCTTGGTTGAATGACTTGCTGCATCAACAAGGTTTAAGGTAAGGAGTGGTAAAACAAATGACTAATGACCAATGACAAATGACTAAGCATTGTCCACAAGTAACAATCTATTAACTCAATTCAGTTCATCGCGGCAATTTTCTACAATAATCCCAGAGACTGTAAAAAATGGTGTCAGCAAGCAAATGTCTAGAACTGTTGCCGACGTAATGAGCCGCAACCCGATTGTTGTTCGGCCGGAAACTCCTCTGAAGGAAGCCATTCAAATTTTGGCAGAGAAACGCATCAGTGGGCTACCTGTGGTGGATGATGTCGGTCAATTGGTGGGGATTATCTCTGAAACGGACTTGATGTGGCAAGAAACTGGTGTGACTCCGCCTGCCTACATCATGTTTTTGGATAGTGTAATCTATTTAAAAAATCCTGCCACTTACGATCGCGATTTACACAAAGCTTTGGGGCAAACCGTGGGAGAAGTTATGACTAAAAATCCTGTAACTATTTCCCCCCATAAAACATTAAAAGAAGCCGCACAAATGATGCACGATCGCAATGTGCATCGCTTACCTGTATTAGATAGTGAAGGTCAAGTCGTTGGCATACTTACCCGTGGCGATGTAATTCGCGCAATGGCTGCAAGTTAATCATGGTCATTTGTCGTTGGTCATTAGTGAAGCGGTTCTTGACTATGGACTTTTGACCACTGACTATTGACTATGGATTTTTTTAAACATTTTGGAAATTAGGACTATTCAATGAGTATTACTCCTGAGTCTGTAAGACAAATGCTCAGTTCTGAAGATTTGGGCGATCGCTTGCGTGCTGTCAATCAAATCCGCGAATTAGAACCCGCAGTTGGTTTAGAACTAGTGCAGATTGCGATGGGTGATAAAAACTCTAGAGTACGGTACTCAGCCGTGAGTCAGATGGATACACTCGGCACGCAAGATTTGCAATTGTCTTTGAATATTTTACGCGATTGCCTGCTCAATGACCCTGAAGCCGATGTGCAAGCCGCCGCCGCCGATTGTTTAGGTGCGCTAAAACTACACGATGCTTTTGCAGATTTACAGCAGCTTTATCACTCTACTAATGAGTGGTTAGTACAATTCAGCATTATTGCCACATTAGGCGAATTGGGTGATCCGCGTTCCTTTGACTTACTTCAAGAAGCCCTGTCATCCCAGAATGAATTAGTCCAAACTGCTGCTATTAGTTCCTTTGGTGATTTAGGAGATACCGCTGCAATTCCTTTATTAGCACCATACTCTACTAATCCCGACTGGCAAATGCGCTATAGAGTTGCTCAAGCTTTAGCAAGACTGGGTGGCGCAGAAGCCAAAGCGATATTAGAAACTCTGGTGAATGATGAAGTCGAAGCAGTCGCCACTGAAGCGCAAAAATCTTTGCAGACTTTTTAGTTATTGATCAATTGAGTAGATCGCACCGTTGTGAGTTGCAGGTGCGATCGCTTTCCCCACATTAAAAATCTGGCGTTGCATAAATGCGGGATGAATTGAGTTGTTTAACAAAAATAAAATATTGATTCTTCGCGCCTTTGCGCCTACCCTGCGGGAAGCCGCTACCGCGTCTATGCGCGAAACAAAAAACATCCCACTAATCAGTAACGCCCTATGATAAAACCTACTACTACCTCTTCAATAAAACGACGTTGAGCATAGGCAGTGTTGATTAAACAGAGTAATTGTTTCTGTTGCCATTGTTCAATTCTCTACCCCTGCTTGGTTAAACAGTCTCGACTTTAGCATAGTTCAATCATAGCTAAGGTAGCCGCCAAATCTTGATAGTATTGTCCATATTGCCACTAACAATAGTTTTAGCATCTGGACTAAGGGCGACGGAACTAACCCCATAATCACCATTTAGAGTGCGGACTGGCTCTCCTGTTTTGAGATTCCATACTTTAATAGTTTTATCATTACTACCACTAACAAGAGTTTGAGCATCTTGGCTAAAGACGATGGAATTAACTGAGCCTAAATGATCTTTTAGGATGTGGATGACTTTTCCTGTTTTAATGTTCAACACTTTGATGCTTGTGTCAGGACTAGCAATAGCAAGGGCTTTGTAATCTGGGCTAAAAACAACGGCACTAAACCTGTCAAAATTAACTTTGAGGTTGCTAATTTGCTCTCCTGTTGCAAGATCCCACAGTTTGATGGTTTCACGACTAGCACTAACTAGGTTTTTACCATCTGGACTAAAGACAACAGAACGAACCGATTTATCATGTTCTTTAGAGTTGCCCATTTGCTCTCCTGTTGCAAGATCCCACAGTTTGATGGTTGTGTCACGACTAGCACTTGCAAGGGTTTTGCCATCTGGACTAAAGACAACAGAACGAACTATATCTTTATGGCCTGTGAGGGTGTGGATTAGCTCTCCCGTTGCAAGTTTCCATACTTTGATGGTTGTCTCACTACCGCAGGCAAAGGTTTTGCTATCTGGGCTTATTGCAACAGAACTAAACCTAGTGAAATTACCTGTGAGGCTGTATATTTGCTCTTCTGTTGCGAGATTCCATACTTTGATGGTTGTCTCACTAGCACTAACAAGAATTTGGTTATCTGGGCTGACGGCTAAGGATCTAACTAATTCGGAATGGCCTGGGAGGGTTTTTTCAAAGAAAATTTCGCTTGCTTTACTAGCTAATCCACTATTTGCAATTATCGGACTAGGTGGAAAAAAGCGATCGCTAACATAACTATAGACAGGAATTCCAACTAGGGTAATAGCAGCACCCAGCAGTAATCTTTTTGCCAACTTAGCATTTTTAGATGGCTGTGATGATACTTTTGAATTTCCTGATAGCTCTTGTAATATACCTGTGATGGGTGCTTGAGCTTTAGAAGGTATGGCAAGAGGCGCTGATGGTGGATATAGAATTGGTTGTGGATTTACTGGTAGTTGTGTTGGTGGAAAGTCTGCAAAATCTGGCTGGATTTTGGTGATAGAAGGCTTTGGTGGTGGATTTAAATCTTTTAATAATTCCTCCACCGACTCATAACGCTGATGAGATTCTTCTTGCAACAATTTATCTAAAATCCTTCCGAATTCTTGACTCACACTTTGCCGCAAATGATCTCTCCAACTAACAACCCAACCATAACCTTGTCGTTTCCACAATTCCCAAGGGTGAATTCCACTCAATAAATGAAAGCAGGTTGCACCAACACTATATAAATCACTGGCTGGGTGAGCTTCACCGCCCTGCATTTGTTCCATTGGTGCATAACCAAAAGAACCAATTTGAGTTCCGCCTTGCGTTATGGTCGTTGCGGTCAATTGCTTGGATGCACCAAAGTCAATAAGTACTAACTTCCCGCTATTGTGACGAATAATATTCTCTGGTTTAACATCGCGGTGAATGACTTTTTCTTGATGAACTGTTTTGAGAATATCTAGCAAATCTAGCAGGACTTCTCTAACTTTCTCTTCTGTGAAATGTCCTAGTTGTTGTACTTCTTTTAATAAATTCTGTCCTTCAATAAACTCCTGCACTAAGTAAAGGCGTTTATCTTCATTAAAATACGCTAACAGTGTAGGAATTTGCGGATGTTTACCTAACTGTTGTAGTCGTTTTGCTTCTTGTTCAAATAGTTCTGTAGCTTTTTTTAGTGCGCCTGTTCCCTGGACTTGCGGTGCAAATTGCTTGATGACGCAACGCTCATTGAGCTTGTCAATATCTTCTGCTAGATAAGTTTTACCAAATCCCCCGCCACCTATTGATTGAATTGGACGATAGCGGTTTCTTAATGCGATTAATGGCCCACCACAGCTAGAGCAGTGTATTACGCCTTCGGAATGGGGTGGGTTGTGGCAAGCTGGATCTAGGCAGCAGGTCATAACAGTGCATCTGTCGGGAGGTATAGTTATTATCGCTTAAGCATGACCTGATCTGAGTAGTTACCGCAAAATAATTAATAAATGGATGTGAAGTTGATATAAGTCAAGCCAACATTATGCTTGTTATAATGTTGGGTGCCGCTGTGACTTCATTCAAGCCACTTGCAAGATTTATGATTAATTTAGTCGTCGTAATCCTCCAGACTCAGAAGCTATATGGTACGGGCCAATGTTTGCTGAAGATGGTACCCCAATTGAAAAAATTTTCTTCTCTAGCCTCTAACCCCTAACCTCTATTGTTGTTCTGTTTTGGGAGTTTTTTGATTATTCTGCTTATCTTCAGACGGAAAAGATTGTTTAGCGATATTTTCGGCTGCTTGTTTAAATAAAGGTTCGATTTTATTGCGCCAGTATTGAGTATCAGGCAACTTTTCGGGATGATTTTTGTAATCTAAAACTTTATCCCAATTACCATCATCTATTGCTTTATTGATGTCATTAAATAGAGCATCAGCCTTAGACCAATCTTGCTGCCATTGGCTGATCATTTTACCTGTTTCTTGAATACTAGCAGAAGCATTGGCAGGAATTGACTTTAATAATGCGATCGCACCAACTAAATCTCCTGATTCATACTTCTTTCTGGCTTGTTCAACAACCTTATCGCTATTTTCATTAGGTTTTGCTGGTTCTGATTTTTCCGAGTTGGAATTTGATGTCTCTGGTGGAGTAGTCTTAATAGCTTTTGGTTTAGGAAGGGGTCTAGCCGCAATTAACTTACTATCATCAACGGTCTTAATGGCAATACCTTTGTCTCGTAGACAAGCCAACCATTCATCATTGTTAGAAATCACATCTGCATACGCCCAAGCCAAACGCCCAGAATTTAGCCTAACTTGTATCCAATTGCGTTTTGTCCGCAGGCCAGTCACTTCAAAAGCTGTGTCCTCACCAATGGTTTTGAGAACATTATCAGAATTAATCGAACTCGGTTCCGAACGAATATTAGAATTACCTGTCACCATCGCCAAGCATTTATTTCCCGCACTGGCGTTTTGACCTGTGAAATTAGCGGCGAAATTCCTGACATTCGGATAGACATTTGCCACCAAAGCCGCCGCACTACCAGCCAAAAGTACCCCAATTAATAATGGTAGGGGGTCAGATTTACTAGAAGTTCTGCGGGTAGGTTTGCTAATACCAGGATTTGCTGGCGCAACTGCAAGGGTTGGTTGGAAAGACGAAGCAGGTTTAGCCCCAGAGTAAGCGTGATTTATTGACGGTTCTGGTGGTGCAGCTGGTGTTAATACTGGACTCATCACACTCACACAAGCTTGCAGTGCTTCGGTGGCTGTTTGGTAGCGGTCTTTAAAGTGATAATGCACCATCTTCGTTAAGATAGATGCCAAGCGATAGCTAACAGGGGCTAAATGTTGCCAGCGAATCTCGCCTGTATCTGGGTCTTCTTGTAATTCGGAAGCCGATACCCCTGTAATTGCTTGAATGGCAATAATACCTAAAGCATAAATATCACTATTGGGGCGGGGTTTACCTTGCCCTTGTTCCGTTGGCATATAGCCAGGAGTTCCAATAGCGACAGTTGCAGTGGTTTGTCCACCCACCGCCACCATTGAGGAACTTAACTGTTTAACTGCGCCAAAATCTACTAAAACTAATTTATTATCAGATGAGCGGCGAATAATATTATCTGGTTTAATATCGCGGTGAATTACACCTTGCTGATGGACAAACTCTAAAATACCTAAAACTTCCTGCAACATTTGCAGAACTTGACTTTCACTCCAGCGTTGACCAGGAATCAGTTCATCAGTTAAGGGATGTCCTTCAATATATTCCTGAACTAAAAAGAATTCTTGATTTTCGTCAAAGTAAGCCAACAGTCGGGGAATTTGGTCATGATATCCCAAACGTTCCAAAGTTTCCGCTTCGTTTTGGAACAGGCGTTTGGCAGTTTCAAAAATTTTGGGGTCAGAACTGGTAGGCTTGAGGTGCTTGACAACGCAGATAGGGTTCCCTGGCCGTCTTGTATCTTGGGCGATGTAAGTTTGACCAAACCCTCCCTTAGCCAGCACTTGAATTACTTGGTAACGATTATCCAGTAGCTTACCGATCATATTCCCTCCCCAGAGTTATTACCTAATTTTCCAGCTGGTAATAAATATCTCCAAATTTTTTTCCTTGAAATCCGCTATCTTGAGAAAAGATTTGAAATAAATACGTAGCTTTTTTATAAACCCTGTTGATTAAATTTTCTTTTCATATCGCCATTGACGACCGATGCCACCTAAAATAACTAATCCAGTTGCATGGCAACAGGCTGAACTCCTCATGCAACCAGCTTTCATTAGAGTTGTCGATAACATTCGCAAGCAACTCGATGCATCTGCTTGGAAGGGAACCTATCACGATGTACTGATTTGGCCGCCTAGCACCACTGAAGAAATGAAAGCCTTGGTAACAAGACTGTTGCAAGAGATGGAAAGTGCCACACCAGCACAAGCAGATGAAATCCGTAATACCCTGTCTCAGTTGCCAATGCCCCATCCAGGATATCATTTGCAATTGCAACGTCAAGAGCAGCAAGTCAGCGTTGATTTGTGGGAATTGTGTTATCAAGTTTGTTTCGCCAATTACAGCCCGGAGAATGAGACTGTGGATATTGATACTAGTTTAATTGATGAGTTGGGTGAAGTAGATTGGCAAAATCTAGAAATTAAGACAAAAAATTTAGTGGCGCAGGTGTTTGCAAATTTACCTGATAGTTGAGTAAAAGTGCATTGACTGAATTTGCGATCGCCTCAACCTCAAGTGAATCTTAGCCCTGAACTCTGTAAAAAACCTAAACCTGTCAGGGCTTCAGTACGTAAATCCTATTAGTATGAATTGCTGTAAAGATTCATCAACGCAGCTAAAAGGTTCACGCGCGAGTATCAAACACTCATTAAACCAACTCTAATTTACTTAAACCACGCTCTCGCCCCCTTCTTTGCGCCTTTGCGCCTACTCTTCGAGAAGCCGCTACCGCGTCTATGCGCGAGACAAAAATCTTCAAGAATTACCCCGTAGGTGTTTGAAACCTAACCCCCAACCCCTTTTTAAGGGGAGCCACTGCGTTGCGGAGGTTTCCTCCATTGTAGCAAGTGGCGTGGATTTAGGGGGATCTGAAAGTATTTGATACATCACCAGGGACTTTTCAAACAACCTCTAAGTTTTCAAATTACGAATTACGAATTACCCTCTCCAGCATTTCCCGCACCTGTTCAGCATCGGGTGATTGTAACTTCTGCAAAATCTCTAAAGCTGGTTGCAAATAGGATATGGCTTGAGCGTATTCACCCTGTTGTTCTGCTAAACCTCCTAACCTCCACAAAGTCATCGCTTTACCGTGAGCATAACCAATGCGTTCTTTAATTTCTAAAGATTGCTGAAACAATTTAATCGCTTCATCCACTTCCCCTTTGTTGGCGTAGAGAATTCCTAGTTGGTGCAACGTCGCCGCTTTGCCTTGGACATTTCCAATGCGTTCTTTTATTTCCAAAGACTGATGGTAGAGAGCGATCGCTTGATCCACTTCCCCTTTGTTGGCGTAGATAATTCCTAGTTCGTGCAACGTCGCCGCTTTGCCTTGGACATTACCAATGCGTTCTTTTATTTCCAAAGACTGATTGTAAAGTGCGATCGCTTCATCCACTT
>JAGKSW010000114.1 GCA_018993265.1 Nostoc sp. TH1S01 | reverse complement strand
TGGTAGAGAGCGATCGCTTGATCCACTTCCCCTTTGTTGGCGTAGATCATTCCTAGACAGTGCAACGTCGCCGCTTTGCCTTGGACATCACCAATGCGTTCTTTTATTTCCAAAGACTGATTGTAGAGAGCGATCGCTTGTTCTACTCGTCCCTGCTTCGCGTGAACAATTGCCAAGTTGTGAATAATCGTGGCTTTTTCCTTTTCTTCCTTTGAAGGACATAAATCTAAAGCCTTTTGATAATGCTTAAGACAGTCTTCAATATCGCCAAGTTCATCTTCAGCACTAGCAAGACTGTGAAAAATACGATAATCTTCAGCAACATCTAAAGTAGAACGACAAATATTAACAACTTCTCGATATCTGCTTTTTTTATTCCAAGCAGGTGCTAATGCTTGATTAATTTCCCCCGCAATTCCTTCATCCTTCCCCAACAACGCCAAGCGATGAATTTCTAACCTTTGCTCTTCCGTCGAAGTTTCCGCCTCCTCCCACCACAGGCGATATAAAACCTTGACTGCTTGCGGATACAACTCCTCACCAGCAAACTCTAACAACGGTGCTAAAATCCGGGGAACACGATACAGCACATCTCCTCCATTTACCGTCACTTCTTCCACTAAACCCAAACTCGCCGCCCGTTGTAAATCACCTTCCCAACCAGAAATCTCACCACATATCGCAGAAATCGCCGCCTTGGGAACTGGTAACTCATACACCAACATCTTCCCCAACATTTTCCGCAAACTTGGCTTTTGCAACTTCAGCAACTCCTCAGCCAAGATATGCTCTCGAAATCTCTCCTCCTCCCCCTGCATCTTTTGCAAAATCGCCTCCACTCCCTGCGCTTGCAAAGTCGCATCTTGCAAAACCTTATCTAACCATTCCAACAACCGGGGATTTCCATCTGCTACTGTCTTGGCGCGTGACTGTAACTCGGCATCAATCGCCAAAGCCCCATTAAAAGCATTCAACCTGCTATACTTTTTCGTCAAGTCTGCATCTCGCAACGCCGCTAAATTTTCTCGATGCAAACGCTGATTTAATTCCGACAGCACAAAATCATAGCGACTGGTAATAATCACCTTATGGGGAAGTCGGGAATTCTGCACCGCTTTCAACAACGCCAGCAGCACCTCCACGACTTGAGGCTGTAACACATACACCCCATCCCCACGCAATTCTAAATTAGCTTCAAAGTCATCCAACACCACAGCAAAACGCTGTTCTTTACTATTCAATCCTGACTGAAAAAACTTAGTGAGTTGCTGCATCAGGGGTAAATTCCCGTTGAGAATTTCTAACCCCTGTTCTGAGGTACATTGTTCAGCTAAGACTTTTCGCAATTTATCCGCATCTAATCCCCGATAAATCACCAACCTGTCATAACCAGTCAACCTTTCCAACAACCGCGCCGTCAGGGTACTTTTCCCCACACCCCCCAAGCCATGAATCAGTAACCCTAAATGATTGCGAATTTCTTTAAGACAACGCTGCAAATATCGCCGTCTCCCGACAAACTCGGCTGCTGTCGCTACCCTCACCTGTTGCGTCTGCGGATCTAAAAATTGTTGATAGGCTGTTTCTACTAGCGGTAAAGGAACATCCCCCCAAGTTTCCACAAACGCACCGGGACATTCACCACGCACATACAACCGTAACAAATGCCAATCTCTAACTTTTTGTTGAAATAAAAACTGATAGGTACTAGCAAAAGCTTCCGCTAATTCATATCCCCCCGCCAACTTACCATATAAATGTGCGGCGGCACTTGTCGCTGTCCCATCTTCCACCGGACGACCCCAACCTAACACGGTTTTAGCACCCTGAGCAATCAACGCTTGAGCCATTGAAGGTACAGCACCATTCTCGGCGGCTTCTCCGGTACGACAGCCAGACAAAAACACCAATTTAGGAAAGCGAAACCGGAAAACTTGCGCTAATTCAGCAGCAGTGGTTTCCTGATATTCTCCCGTTTCCGTCTCGGTAATAAAATAAGGCGTGTGAACTACCT
>JAGKSW010000113.1 GCA_018993265.1 Nostoc sp. TH1S01 | reverse complement strand
ATCTACCAATTACAGATCAACCAAGAGAATACAGAGCCTCGACTACTGGTGCAGACTCAACAATAATTCAACCACAACTGGACACTGATGATTCTGCTGCGATTCCAAAAATTGAAAATCTAGCAACTACATCTCGACCAACAGAACTTAAACCATCAACGACTGGCCCAGAAGCAACAATAATTCAAGCACAACTAAACAACAATGATTTTGCTGCGATTCCAGAAATTGAAAATCTACCAACTACACCTCAACCAACAGAACTTAAACCATCAACTACTGGTGCAGAATCAACAACTATTCAATCACGACTAGACACTCATGATTCTGTGACGATTCCAAAAATTGAAAATCTACCAACTACAGCTCAACCAAGAGAATATACACCCTCGACTACTGGTGCAGAATCAACTATTATTCAAGCACAACTAGACAACAATGATTTTGTTACGAATCCGAAAATTGAAAATCTACCAACTACACCTCAACCAACAGAACTTAAACCATCAACTACTGGTGCAGAAGCAACAATAATTCAACCACAACTAAACAACAATGATTTTGTTACGAATCCGAAAATTGAAAATCTACCAATTACAGCTCAACCAAGAGAATACACATCCTCGACTACTGGTACAGAATCAACAATAATTCAACCGCAAATAGACACTCATGATTCTGTGACGAGTCCAAAAATTGAGCATCTAGCAACTACATCAGCAAGCAAAAATATATTTTTAAATGCTACTCTTGACTCAAAAAATAATCAAATTAAAAACGAAAAATCAGATGATGATTCTCAAAAAGAATCAGAAATTCCTCAATTGCCTAAAGTATTAAAAAATATTTCTATATTGCATCCTCTTTCTCAATCATCGGAATTAGTAGCATCTAAGAAAAAAAATGAAATAAACCCATTGCATATTTCTCACTCCGTTAATTTGTCTTCTACTCCTACTTATCAATTACAAAAAAAATCAGAATCCAATATACCCAATTCCTGGTCTAATATTGCTGAATTATTTGGTGAAATTCAAGTTGATAGTATTAGCAACACAACGAATATACAAGCATTTAGAGATGAGAGACAGTCTTATAATAAGTTCAAAAACTTACAAAATCTTAAAAATTTAAATAAGCCTGATTTTTCAAAAAATGGAACTTCTGAACAAATTATCCAAGAAAGTTATCAAACTTATAATTCTGCCAATTCAAATGCAGAGAATTATAGTAATTCATTCACTAATGAAGATTATGCTTCAGAAGATGAATTAGAAAACCTGGAAAATCTTGCACGAGAAGTCTACAAAATGCTCAAACAGCGGTTGGATATAGAACGCGAACGCCGAGGAAATAATTATTCTGGACGTTTACCTTGGTAGTTTCCTTTAAAAAATAATTTTTATCATAAAATGCTGACAGAGCCTTTTCAAATTTTATACGATAAGCGATCGCACATTTTTCAGCGATAAAATTACACTCCTACTGTACCGCCTTCTATTCACGCGTGAAATACTATCAACAACAACCAAACGTCTTTCCCAGCGAATACCTCAATAATTTGTGGGGTGAAATCCATTCTTGTCCTTACTTTGCTGTTAACAACCTCAACCGCGATTTTGTGAATACTAAGGGATTTTCTTTGGTATTTAGGCGATCGCACATTTTGACAGTAGAGCAAAAATTTCCTTACTTCAAACCTTACCTAGATTTAGCTCTCCAGCCTAACTGTAATGCTTTTTACCTCAATCCCTTACTGTTAAAGGAAGGCTCCCGCGTCGATCCTCATATAGATCGTTCTCTGCGTTCCTACTGTAAAACTGTTGAACCGCCGACTTTTGTCAGTGTTCTCTATGTGCGTGTACCAGAAAATATGGAGGGGGGTGAACTAATACTCAAATCGCACAAACGCCTGCTCGGACAAATTAAACCACAGATGAATACACTACTTTACTTTCAAGGTGATTTAACCCATTCTGTTAACGCTGTGAAAACTCCTGGAAATCGCTTGAGTTTAGTTTGTGAACAATATACTTTAAGTGATGCTGAACTCTTAGAAATACCAGAATTTACCATTGAGTCCAGAGTTGCTCAACATAAAACAAAAAAACGCAAGTAAGTTTTTATTTTGACTTTTAACTTTTAAAACTAATCAACTCTGTAAGCTAGAAAAACTTGATTTCTTAATTATTCTTTTGCCAATAATTGATTGCTTTTCATCTTTCAGCAAAAATTCAGTAGGATTAATTTTAACTATTTCATATTTTTCTGACACAAACAAAGACATTAAAGATGCTATTGCATCTGCTAAATAAACCTTAGATAATATTGGTAAATGAAAGTTAAAAACTGATTGAGGAGCAGATTTCACAATTAGAAATAATCTTCCATAATTGACATACCATACACCACTAAATTTATCACCAGTGAATAACTCTCTAGGTTTAGATAAAATAAATGTTTGAGTCCTAGTTTGGGTATAAGTCATATCATCTTTAAATTCAATCGAAATTTTTTCCCACTCAGTATTAAAACGCCATTTGCCAAACAGTAAAAGTTCTATGTCAATATCAGACAGATTCATAGGATTTTTTGATTAAATAATTTAAGTTTTTATAAAAAATTTGTATTACAAATTTTGGCGCGAGTAAAAAATAAGTGCATCTGCCATACTAACCAAGAACCAACTCGCCAAGCACCCATTGACATAGGTTCTACTGATAAGTTTGGAAATATATTCAAAGTATCTTGGTCATAATGTAACCATTTGACTGGTAGATGTCCCATAGGTGTCGTTGGGGATAATTTAAAAATTAGTTGGTCGTACTTTAACCAGTTTCCTTCTTTTCTCCAACCCAGGCGATCGCCAAGTTTTTTTTCTGTTTCATAATCAACTTGTCCACCTATTTCATCCCAAATACTTTGCTGAATACTAAAGCCGAAATAGCCATGACTGTACTGTTGCCAAAGTTGATCAATTTTATGAAAAGCTTGGCAAGAAAAATTTAAAACATCTTCTCGATAAACTTCATTCCAATCATTCTTACCCATAACTTGTAACATTAATTTAGCAGTTTCAATATCCGCTTCTTGCCATTTATACTGTGCCAGCAGACTTTGCAGTGTACTGTAATCAATAGTTGTAGAAATCTTATCTTCTAGCTGAAACTCAATCTCATTATTAGTTACTTCTGGCAATTCTATTTTTTCAATAGAAATTTGAGACTTAGGATAAACAACATCTGTCTCTACTATCCCTAGCACTTTTTTTTGAGCAACCAGTTGAGTAGACATATAATTAGATATTAAGCAAATTGCTTGATTTACAGTTATTTCATCTTGATTAATATCAAAATTGCAAACTTGGTTATCTAATAATTGTAACTGAAAAAAAGTCTCTTGCATTCTATCTTGCTTTTCGTAACTTGCTACTAATAAATTGAGAATTTTATGGGAAATTGTCTGACTATCTTGTAGCGTTAATAAATTTACTTCAGCATTTAAAGTACTGCTGGCTAAATTTTGAATTTCTCCAACAGTTGCATAAAAATCTGCATCTACTTTTACTACCTCATCTATTAAAGACTGCAACGGACTAAAGTAATCTTGAAGAGAATTTTCTAAATTAATGGCTGTTTCTGCTATTTTGGCAATTTCTTGGCGAATTTTGGTGGCTCTGAGTTGATATTCATAAATTTCTTGGTATATCTCTATATCTTTAGCTATTTGCCTAATGGCTAGCTGTTGATTTTTGGTATCTTCTGCTAAACACTTAATTCCTTCACTGAGCAATTTTACTTTTTCTAAAATTAACAGGTTAGTATTGCTTAATAGTAAGGTCGATTTTAAATTTTCTTCTTTCTCCCATTTTAACTTTTCTAAAATTTGGGGATTATTAAAGTTTTTGACCTCTAGCTTATTTCTTTCTTCATTAATTTTTCGGATTTCGCTATATTTTTGGTTAAATAAGTTTTTCCAATCATCAATAAATTTTAGTAGAAATTCTTGATAACTCTCTTTATAATTTTCCAAAAAATCTAGAAGTTGAGTATAATCTCTAATTAATAATTTAACTTCTGCTAAAATCTCTGTTTGACTAATTTCTTGTTTATGTTTAATTAAGCCCCATAAATAAGCATGAGATTTAGTACCTTCCTTGATTAAGGCTTGACATTTCTGAATTTTTTTTTGAACTTTATTTAATTTAGGATTTTTTAAAATCGGAAATTTATATTTATTTTCATAAATTGTAATAGATTCATAATTAATTAGTTGTTTTTGCTTTCTAGCTAGCATCACAGATTCTAAAAAATATAAGTCGCTGCTAAACTTTTAACCATTTCGATACCTTCGAGTCTTTATTATAGTGATATATTGCACCATCTTTTGTCGTAACAGATTTTCCTTGGCTGGCTTTGCTTCTGATAGTAGCTAGAGAATAATCTGTTAATGTTTTCATTTCCTGATGAGACAATCCTATAATTGTGGCTGTTACTGCTGATTCTGACTTGATTTTCGATTCTTGCTTAGGCAAAACATCTATAGTAATTCGCTCTTTTTCGGATGGTTGAGCAGCTTCTTTTTCCAGGCGATAATCTTTTATAGATATAAGTCGCCAACTAGATTCTGGTGAGAGTTCTAGTACCCATTGATGATAGTTAAACAAGCTTTGTCTATGGCCAACGCTGATAAAAGTTGTTTTGGTTTGTTGTAATTGTTGGTATAAATTACTTTCGTTTTGCAAATCTAAAGCACTCGTTGCTTCATCTAAGATGGTGAAACTCGGATGTGTAATTAATAATCTTGCAAAAGCTAGGCGTTGTTGTTCACCCAAAGATAATATATTTTCCCAAGGAACTTCTGTATCAAAACCCTTGACGCGGGTCAGTAAATGTTGAAGGTTAACTTGTTGCAAAATTGATTCGAGTTCGCGATCGCTCATTTCCCGATTTGTCTGGGGATAAAGTAACTGTTCGCGCAGAGTACCCAAGATTATGTAAGGACGTTGAGGTAAAAATAAGACTTCCTTCAAGGGAGGACGCACCAAACGGCCAGTTCCCGCATTCCATAAACCTGCGATCGCTCTTAATAAAGAACTCTTACCCCTACCACTAGGGCCAACAATCAACAAGCCTTCACTTGGCTGAACAGTCAGTGATAAATCTTTAACAATTACTTGTTCATAATTAGGTGTTTGTAAAGTAACATCCTCAAAAGCCAAATGATTCTCTTCGATTGTTTTAATCGTACTCACATTTTCTGGTTGTTTAGTAACAGTTTCCAACGCATCTGAAAACTCAGCTAAACGCTGTACATAACTAGAAAACCGACCATAAATACCAAACTCAGATATTAATGCTCCCAGAGAATTAGAAAACATGAAACAAGCTACACTAACTTGGTTAATTTCTCCATAATCAATTTTATCTTGCAAAAATAAAGGTGTCAGAATGAACATCGAAAATACACCAATAGCAGACTGATATCCTCTGCCAAAAGCATCTTGTCCTCTTTCCCAGTTCAGCCGCCGTTCAGCACTTTTAATAACATTATTAAATCGACGTTGGATAATACTTAATTCTTCTTCTTCTCCCTGAAAAAAAGCAATCGATTCTGCATGATTACGAACATGAGTTAGGCAATAAGCTAAGTCTGCTTTGAATTGCAGCTCTTCTTGATTAATTTTAGTAAGTTGTTGGTTTAAAAAAATAGCTATTAAATTACCTATAATTGTATAAATAACTAAATAAGTTGTAATTTCGATAGAAATAGTGCCAATAATTATCAAAGAGCTACCCATTTCCAGAGTTTTTTCTATAAAAATCGTTGAAAATCTGATGGCACTGGTTGTGATGGGTTCTATTTCTTTCGATAAGCGTTGGTCTGGATTATCTATCTGAGATTGAAAATTAATTTTATAATATGCTTGATTTCTAAAATATTTTTCTAAAATATAGTTATTAAGCCATTTATACCAATCAAGAGCTACTATTTTTGTAACATACTTTAATAATGTTACAACTACAACTATTGCTACCACAATCAAACTAGATAGCCACAGCGTCTCATTATATTTCTCAAGACTTCTTTCTTCAATAACGATATCAATTACATAGCGATTCCAATAAGTGTTTGCAGTACTAATCCCAACAGATCCAACTATTAATAATATAAGCAGAATGAGCATTCCCCATGAACGAATCACTGCTGCAAATACTCTTCCTTCTGTTTGTGTAGGATACCAATAGGGTTGAGCAACTATTTTAATATCTTGCCAAAATTGAATAAAGTTAGAAAAAGGATTTATATTAGTTTGCTCACGCACAGATGAAGTTTGCATGTTCTCAAAGTGAAATACACTAGTCATTCTGAAATGGCCTTTGAGAGGTAAACCAAACTCAGAGGCCATTTTTGATTTTAGAAATTGAATATTTTTATATTTCCATCAACTGTACTACGTTGTGGCTTCCTCCTCAACAATTTCGATAGTTTTTGGAGCTTGACCCTCTGGAGTGTCAGTCACAACTACTGGGTTCAGATGCTCTTTTAGTTTGACTTTGAGTTCATCGGAAATTGGTAATTCATTGATTTCTTTGAGGAGAAATCTCACAGATTCGGTTTTGCTGCGTTCTGTATATACGAGCTTGAGGACGTTTTCAATTCCAAAGCCTGCAATATATTCTGCCAAAACCCCTACTAATCCGAGCAGACCTAGACCTCCCAACAGTCCCAACGGGCCGCCTAAAGATGAAAGTAAAGTTACAACTGCGGCGACACTACCACCGGATGCAGCCGTTGCAATTACGAACAGTATGCCAGGTAGACCTAAACCCGCAATTTTTTTGACTAGTTCATCCATTGTATTTACCGATGTCCTTGTATTTTAGGTGAAAAAATGAATTAGACCATCATGAATAATTTCTATGGACAAGAAATTATTCATTCAATTTATTCCAACAACAGACTACACAATTCATCAATTTGTTGGCTATTTTGAGCAATCATTCGATGGGCTACAGTTTGTAGCTGACGAGTATTTTGGAGTTTGATATTATCTATTTCTTCTAGTTCCTCATCTAAAAATGGTTGAAACCGATAGTAAGAACTTTTAGCTGCTTGATCGCTAGGTTCAAACAATCGTTCTAATTCTCCAGATACCACTTCACTACCACCATCAAACACAATATTTAACAGTGGTCTACCCCATTGCAAGAGTCCCCAGTTTTTGACTTCATTGTAAGGATAGACACTTGTCAACGAGCCTGTACCTAAAGAAACTACTAAGATATCTTCTGTGTTGAGGACTCTGTTTGTTTCTTTTTTACTAATAATTTGCGCTTCTATAATAGCTAAATGGGCTGGATTATTAGCAAAAACTCCACCATCGATTAAAGTATAAAAGCCATTGGTATTGTGAGAAGTTGGAATCCGATGGGGAGCAAAATAAGTTGGTGTAGCACTAGTTGCTAATGCTACATCTAACAGCGAAAATCCTCCACATAACTTGCGAAAATTTTTAGATTCTATTTGTTGTTTGTGCGGTTTGTTTGTAAAAAATATGGGAAGTCGCTGCTCAATATCGTAACTAGTGACAAAAACTTCTTTGAGATTATTTTCTAGAGATGCAGTTCCAAAATATTGCTTTAAAATTGCTTCTCTGCTTTCAGAAGGGTATTTTGGTTGCAGAAATATATCCTCTAGTGGGCCAAGTATTCTTTCAAAGAATGGCTCATAAAAGATTTCTACACCATACTCAATAAATAGTTGCAACAGATCCTCAGCCGTGTATTCCGCAGATAAATCTTCAGATGCTTCGGAAGTTAGGCGAGGTTGCGTGAGTCCGAGGGCTAAAATTCCACCACTGGAAGTACCAGCAATTAAATCGAACAAACTAAATATAGGTTTTTGTGTTCGTCTTTCAATTTCTGCTAATACAAGTGCTGGAATAATCCCACGAATACCACCTCCATCAATAGACAGTATTTTATATTTTTGTTTTGCTGTAGTTTCCATAGTTTCAGGTGATTGTTTTTGAGCTAATGTTGGTTCCTCTGTGGGTTGAACATTGTCTTCAACTTCACTTTGACTAGTAGCGTCTTTGGGCGATTCTTCCACTTGCAATGGGAGAGTTATAAGAGTTGGAATACTCTCAGATGCTTCAGTGCTTGTTTGTGTTTGCTCTTCTTCTTGACTGACTAAAGATAGCGTTGCTGCTAATAAATTTGTAGTTATTGGTGAAGCTTCTTCTTCAGGTGTTACTACTGTCTCAATTGTGATTTCGTTAGTAACTGTTGTCTCAATTAAAGTTTCATCTTGATTAGATGCTGGGGCTGTAAATGGAATTTGTGCTACATTCCAACTAGGATTACCACGCAAAGTTCCTTGGGCGGATCTTGCAGTTTGGTTGTTAATAGTTGTCCCTTCCCCTTCATCCAGTTTCCAGTACGCCATTAATCCTGATTCATTTCCAACGATTAACCCACAACGATGAGTCTGGATTTCTTCGGACGTGCAGGGATAATTCCAGACGCTAATATTAGCTAATTGTCCTGTGAAATATACGCGTTTGTGTAAAGTTGCGCCGAGAGTTAGAGGACTTGTTGCTTTGTTTAAAGCTGAACCTCTCAAAGAATCAGTGTATTCGTGTTGATCCAAATATATGTTTAATTGCCCATTATTAAAAACGATGGCAAAAAAGTGCCATTCTCCTATAGTTAACTCTCCTTTACCAAAGGTTTTGATACCCTTGGTAACAGTTTCATCTATATAAATATCTAAGTTGCCAGCTTCACTAATACCAAATTCAAAATTATCGCTGTATCTCTCTGAAGAACGAGCTAAAAATACATTGCGAGTTCCATAGCTAGTGGCTTTATTTGTTAATTGGTGAGGATTTACCCATCCCGAAACTGTAAAGGCTGAACTTCCTTGAGCAAAAACTCCACCCAGGTCATTTCTGCCAAAGTCTACATAATCATCTAGTCCATCAAATGTCAAAACTGTTTGTGTTTTTACTATCTTAATCACAGCATTTTAATCTCCGAATAAAATTACTTCTCAATTTAAAGATTAAGTTTATAAAATTTCAGCTTAATATTTTAATACTATTGATGAATTATATGTTTAATGAGTCAATTAAAATGCCTACTAATGCCTAATAAAATAAATAATATATTAATTAGTGGCTAATTTACTTGTTAAGAAATCGCCACTGTGGGTAATTAATAAAACAACATTACGAGATAGGTGCATAAAATATCTTATTTTATAAGTTTAAAAACTAAATATTAATCAGTACTCAATAAATTCCTTGATATATGTCCAGTTTTTAGCAGCAGTGAGGAATAAAGGAAATACAATCGCTTTCATGTTATGTATTTAGTAATATGAAAGCGATCGCGTTCCCAATATTAATTTCCAATTATGGAATAACTGATACCAAACTAGGTTTCAGATTTAAAAGACAACAATTAAGCGTCTTCAAAATCTGAAGGAAACTTGAAAGTCCAAGGAAAAGAAGGAGGAGCAGGAGTTTCTGTCCCTTCTCCATCAGTAGATTGTGCTTCCAAGAAACGTGCAAAGAATGGTACTACCGGAACATCCGCTATTTTGACTGTCTTTGTAGACATGGTGTTTTTCCTGACGGAAACTGTTTTTGCCATTCAAAGATATACCAATAATTAACTATGTGTGCAAGGACAGTTAAGACAGTTAAGAATTAAACATGACTCAGTATTTAATAAGTTTAAGACAGTTAAGACATTTAAGACACTTTAAATGGACATTTAAGACTGTTAAGCATAAATTAGTGAATAATTAGTAAGATTTATAAATTTTTATCAAACTAGATGAATCATATTGGGTTTGTAAAAATCAAAAATTAGTATATCAAATCCTCGATTTTCACAAAATTAGAAATAAGCGCAATGCTCACAAATTAAAACAAGACTATATCTTATTCTTGTGCAGGAGATAGTGTAGCAACCTGAAAGCTATGCTTGAGCATAAACTAACTATTACCATAATGATTAAATACATCTTAATAGGCTGAAGATGTATTTAATCATTATGAATTTATGTCTTACAGCAGATGACTTCTGCTCTAAGTTAGCAATGCTTAATTTAAATCGTTCAGTTCACCAACTTTAATCACTGAAACTGTTACATCTCCATCGTTATCGCCAACTTCAACATCAAAGAAGAAAGCACACAATGTTGATGTTTCTGATACGGCTAGGGTTACTGTATCATCATAACCGTTCAAAGTTGACCAGCCGGCTGGAACTTCGATGTTAGTTTTTAAATTGGTGAACTTACCGCCATAAATCCAAAGCATGACTATCGGTTCGCCTTTCTGAACATCACCTTGGACGTAATCAAAAGAACCCTTCCGAATTCTGATCACATGAATTCCTGGTTGAAGTTCTGTCTTAACTCCTGTGTTTTGAATCTCATTCATCCGTTGAGAAAATAGATGATAACAGTTTTTTTTGCTGTTAACTACTAAATCTGTAATGTTGGTGGTTTGGGTTGTTGATTGGGTTGTAGTTGTCATTGTTTTTTTCCTTGAAGGTTTGCATTACTCATAGAAGATATTTTTGAGTCTCAAGCCAAAATTAGAAATACCCAAAGCAAAAATTTATAGACTGTTACTGTTGAGAAAAACCATGTTTATCATCTAGCGATCGCCATTCAAGAGGCAAGGATAGTTAAGACAGTTAAAAAAATTTTTGAGACAGTTAAGACATTTAAAAAAAATATGATTAGTTTCTGAGCTATTTAGTCTAAAGTCATAGTATTTCTCTATGCCTACCATAGAAACACCTTGCTGAAAAAGCAAGGATATGCGAGAAGCAGACTAAAGCACGTCTATTTACATCTTGCACCTAGCGACTGAAGTCGGGGCTACACAGACAAAACCCGCCTTCGCGGACTTCGTTTTTATAGCCACAAATTCCATTCGTCGGATCTAGGTGCAAAATATATGTTAAGAAACTTAAGCAAATCAATTGAAATATTTTGTTTCGCGCTAAGGCGCAAATAAAATCTTCTATTGACCTTAAAACAACTGGTGCAAGATGTTTATACCGTCGTTTAAGTGTAAAAATATACAATTATATATAATACGCGTAGGTAATATACAGCTATTTATTTAGCTGGAGAAAAATTACTAACTATATATGAAGACTTGTAAACGTCTGTCCGTAGGCTATACAGATGAATGCAATGACAACAGATAATTTGTGACTCACCCGACGAAGAAACGCTATACAAAGTATTTTTACTTAAAAATGTAAATAATTTTCCAAGTATTTACTTGAATTTATTTCTCTAGACATAGTGATATTTTCTTACTATTGGCTTGAAATAATCATTATATTTACGAATGACGAAATCTTGGGATTTTTTAGAGAATAAAACACAACAATATCTTATTGTAATCTTTAAAATGTTTACACACATAAGCAATTTTAGGCATCCGGAAAAAAATAATTTAATTAATGAAAATTTATTTTTCGAGATAATCCTTGGGATAGTTAACAGACAAGATAAACAGCATCATCTTTCTCAAGGAAGTATTAAAAGACGCTTAAAGGTGGCAATAGAGAAGCTAAATCACCAAACATTAGATACAAGATTACAGGGGATTTCCGAACTAGAAAACTTAGCAATTTATTATCGAGAATACAACTGGGAAATAATGGATATTCTCACTGCGTTTGTCCGGAAAAACTCTGTTAACAAGGCTCACCAGGAAGTTAATAGCCTGTCGTCACCTAAAATTCAACCAGATATTCAAGCATCTTTGCAGGTAATCACTAGAACAAACACACAAAAACCTATAAACTCGGAACAACTTGATTTAAGTTATACAGACTTAAGAGGAGCAAACCTCTGTGGTGCTAACCTGACTGGTGCTAATCTCTACCAAGTTAATTTATCAGGTGTGAATCTTGCTGGTGCTAATCTTAGTGGTGCAATTCTCAGCGCGGCTAACTTATCCGAGGCTAACTTGATTGGTGCTAACCTTTCTGAAGCAATCATCAGTGCTGCTAATTTATCTCAAGCAAACCTAGCAAAAGCAAATCTAGTCAAAGCGAACTTTTATCTAGCCAATTTGTCTCAAACTAATCTTCAAGATGCTATGCTTGATGGGGCTAATTTCCGAGAAGCAAAATTTTCCGGATAAGAGACGATAGATAATGAATAGAGAAGGATTTCTCGCAATTACTATTAATTTCTTAAAGCACAAGTCTGAGTGCTGATACTGATCAGGGTGAAAAACTACTAAATTTTAAGCAAATATTAAATAACACTTACGGTGTTGTCAAAATATCATTACAAAAAAACCTTTAAAAATAAAACTAATATCAATAAAAATCCCTAACTGCATATTCAAACCTTGAGCGAAATGTTATACTCATCCCAACCTCTAAGTAATAATTCTGTATTGTGAGGAATCTAATTCCTATGTCTGCAAATAAGACAGACAAAATGTTGCGTTGGTTGATAGGTACAACAGTTGTATTCGCACTGGGGCTGAATATAATTGTTTTTGCTGCCTCCAATAAAAAGGAGTTATCAATTTCGCAGCAAATGCAATATAGAACGCAAGCATTAACCACGACTGCAATTATGTTTTTAGGCTTGGCAGTGATGATTAATGCCTATTATGCAGGTAAACGAGCCGAGTCCATGCAAAAAAATGCGATCGCCTCAGAAAAGAATGTCGAAGTGAGTCTCCAAAATACGCAAATCTCCCAAGACAGGTTGATTGCAGACAGGTTTATGGCTGCTATTACCCAGCTTGGTCATGAAAGAATTGAAACCCGCATCGGTGCAATTTATGTTTTAGAGCGTATTGCCCAAGATTTTCCGAAAGAACACTGGACAATCATGGAAATCCTGGCAGCCTTTGTGCGAGAGAATACAGGCATTCCCAACGAAGGCGAACTCATCAAAGAGGAAGATGCACAGCCAGTATATTGGGGTAAACCAAAAAGTCGAGTGCTGACAACCAAACATGGAGAACGCCACAGCAATGAAGCAGCACCCAAAATTCGCCGGGATGTCCAAGCCGCACTCACAATTATTGGTAGACGTAATTCGCTATTAGAGTTAGAAAGTCAAAAATTAGATTTACGCAACATAGATATTCGGCAAGCAGATTTACTCGGAGCTAATTTAGAAAGGGCAGATTTACGCGGTGCGGATCTTTCTGGCGCAGATTTGCGCGGTTCTAACCTCTCAGGAGCCAACCTCAACAGTGCCAAACTGGTGCGTTCAATTCTCTACGAAACCAATTTACAAAAAGCTAACCTGCGGGAAGCGAATTTACAAGGAGCAAACCTGAATCGTGCTAACCTTTGTGGCGCAAACTTACGTGCAGCGAACCTGCAAAACGCAAGTCTGCGTACAGCTAACTTACAAGGAGCAAACCTTTATAAAGCTAACTTACAACAGGCAACCTTGAAAGTTGCTAACCTTGCTGGTGCAAAATTATTTCTGGCTAATTTACAAGGGGCAAAGCTGGGTAAAGCTAACTTGCATTCAGCGGGATTAATTGGCGCTAACTTACAAGCCGCCAACTTAAATGGCGCTAACTTGTCTGGGGCAAATTTAAATGCTGCCAAACTCCAGCAAACAGAAGTCTTTTTTGCTAACCTCACCGAAGCCAGTTTGACAGAAGCCGATTTACATCAAGCCAACCTGATGGGTGCTAACTTGAATCGGGCAGTTTTGTATGAAGCAAATTTGTCTAAAGCCAACCTCATCGGCGCGAATTTATTTGGTACAAATTTGTGCGATGTCAAACTCGAAGGTGCAATTCTCACAGGTGTGAAAAATTTAGACTCACAACAGATTGGCATGGCAGTAGGCGATCGCACAACCCGTCTACCTGATGATGTTGAACCCCCTACACACTGGCGACAGTCGAGTTAAGAGGATAGGGATTAGAGGCTAGTACAAAAAGGCTGAAGTATGAAGTCTGAAGTATGAAATGAAAAAACCCTCATAGTGAGCTTTTCAGCAATTTATAATGGGTGCTTTATTTCCGCCGCGTTGTACTAGTATTTTGACTCAGCATATACAAGTCAGTCAATCACAGGAAAAACCAACAACCAAATCTGAAAAATATTCTTCTCTAGCCCCTAGCCCCTAACCTCTAGCCTCTATTCTCAAGTCAGCTATTCATGAGAAAATCTAAAAATCAAACATACAAAACTTTCTTTTCTAGCCCCTAGCCCCTAACCCCTAACCCCTACTTCCTACTCCCCACTCCCCATCTTCACGACAGAGGTAATACCACCATTGGAGAAACTCTTAAAAATTTCAAAAATTATTGATACTTGTACTGAATTTATCGGTCGATTTACCAGTTGGCTAGTACTAGTCATGGTCATACTGGGAGTATGGAACGTTGTCGGGCGATACTTGGGGCGATTTATTGGCAGTAACCTTACATCCAACGCTTATATCGAAGCCCAGTGGTATATTTTTGATTTAGTTTTTTTGCTGGGTGCAGCTTACACCCTGAAGCATAACGAACATGTGCGCGTAGATATTTTTTATAGTAATTGGCAACGTCGGCGCAAAGCCATAGCAGACTTGCTCGGAACAGTATTCTTTCTAATTCCCTTCTGCGTGATGGTAATCATTTTTTCCTGGGATACCATCATTGCTTCTTGGCAGATTCAGGAAAATTCCCCTGATCCTGGTGGTTTACCGCGCTACCCCATCAAAGCAATGATTATTGTCTCCTTTATATTGCTGATTTTTCAGGGAATTTCCCAAGCAATCAAAAACTTGGCAATTATCCAAGGCAGACTAGCCGCAGAGGAGGAACAACGTGACACTGGCTTATGAATGGCTAGGGCCGCTGATGTTTGCTGGTGCTTTGGTATTGTTATCCCTGGGATATCCTGTGGCATTTTCCCTGGGAGGTGTAGCCATTGTATTTGGTTTATTAGGCATTAGTTTGGATGTATTTGACCCGATATTTCTCACCGCTATGCCTCAGCGGATTTTTGGAATTATGGCTAATTACACCCTCTTAGCTATCCCTTACTTTATCTTTTTAGGGTCAATGCTAGAGAAATCTGGCATCGCCGAACGGCTGTTAGAAACGATGGGGATTTTGTTGGGACGGTTGCGGGGTGGACTGGCCTTAGCAGTGGTGTTAGTGGGAGCGTTGCTGGCTGCAACTACCGGTGTCGTAGCAGCCACAGTGGTAGCGATGGGTTTAATTTCTCTGCCAATTATGCTGCGCTATGGTTACAACAAACAATTAGCCACGGGTGTGATTGCAGCTTCAGGTACTTTAGGGCAAATTATCCCGCCGAGTGTGGTTTTGGTAGTTTTAGGCGACCAACTTGGTGTGTCTGTAGGTGATTTATTTATTGGTTCGGTGATTCCCGGCTTGATGATGGCCGGTGCCTTTGCGCTGCATGTGCTAATTGTGGCATTTTTAAAACCAGATGCCGCACCAGCTTTGCCTGCGGAAGTGCGAGAAATTGGCGGTAAAGCCTTGGGAAAAAGGGTCATTCAGGTAATGTTGCCGCCTTTGGTGGTGATTTTACTAGTATTAGGTAGTATATTCTTTGGCATTGCAACCCCTACAGAAGCAGGTGCCGTTGGTTGTGTAGGTGCGATCGCTTTAGCGGCGGCTAATGGTCAACTGACTTTAACATCTCTGCGTCAAGTATCTGATACTACTTTGCGAATCACCAGTATGGTGATTTTCATTTTGTTCGGTTCGACAGCTTTCAGCTTAGTATTCCGAGGATTGAATGGCGATCAATTTATGTTTGATGTCCTCGCCAATCTTCCTGGTGGTAAAGTCGGCTTTTTAGCCGTCAGTATGATTGTGGTGTTTATCCTCGGTTTCTTTATCGACTTTTTTGAGATTGCCTTTATTGTCATACCCTTATTTGTGCCTGTTGCTCAGCAATTAGGCATCGATTTAGTTTGGTATGGTGTAGTTTTGGGGGCAAATCTGCAAACTTCGTTTTTAACGCCACCTTTTGGCTTTGCTTTGTTTTATCTGCGTGGTGTTGCACCTCCAGAAGTTACGACATCAGATATTTATCGTGGTGTCATACCGTTTATTCTGCTTCAGTTGTTAGTTGTGTTGTTAATTATTGTCTTCCCGCAGATTGTGAGTTTCTTACCTTCTTTGGGAAGTTAATTGCCCTTCAGGCGAGGCAGAAGGCAGAAGGCAGAAGGGAAAATGTTCATAGGACTAATATCATATCGGCTAATTAGTGACAATTCCCGAATCTATGCACAAAATCCAAAAACTCTTCCTCTGCCTCTCTGCTGCCTTCATCATAAGTCTTTAAGCGTAAAGGATATAAACACATATCTTGCACCAAAGCCTTTTTGTTTCGCCCATTTGGGTTTAAGTCCCTCTCTCATCAGACTCCTGCCTTCTGCTATATCTAAGATTTAGCCACACTCTCCGGCTGTCTAGATTCCTCTACCAAAATGCTGTGTAAGGTTTGCAATAAATCCTTGGTTGTATAAGGCTTAGGAATGAACTTTTTCACACCAGATAACTTGGTTAATTTACTACTAGCTGTCAAACCACTAACAGCAACAATCTTGACTTGGGAATTCATTTTTTGCAATGTACTAATAGCTGTAGCACCATCCATTGAAGGCATCATCATATCCATCAACACTAAACTAATTTCGTCTTCGTGTTGAGCATAAAGTGCGATCGCTTCAATACCATTACTAGCTGTTAATACTCTGTAGTTGTATGTTTCTAAAGAAATTTTGGTAGTTTCTAAAATTCCATTTTCATCATCAACTACTAAAATTAATTCTCCGTTACCTTTAAATAAATCTAAGTCTTCCTCAAGGAGTGGATTTGCTACCTCGACGGCTGGCAAGAAAACTTTAAATTCTGTACCTTTACCAACTTGACTAGAAACATTCACAAAACCACCGTGACTTTGAATAATGCCCCTGACGGTAGATAAACCTAATCCCGTACCTTTACCAATCTCTTTAGTGGTGAAAAATGGCTCAAAGATTCTATCAATAATCTCTGGCGGCATTCCTAAACCTGTATCTGCAATCGTCACCACAATGTATGCACCGACACGCGCATCTAGATTCATCCGCGCATACTGTTCATCTACCAAGAGATTTTCGGCTGAAATTTTGATACTACCGCCTGTGGGCATCGCATCACGAGCGTTAACTACTAAATTCATCAGCAGTTGATGGAGGTGGGTTGCATCTCCAATTACAGCCCAAAGTCCTGGCTGAATATTAGTCTTTAATTCAATGGATTTGGGAAAAGTTTCTTGGACAATTTGTTGAATTTCTGAGCATAAATGACTAACTTGGACAATGGTACGCTGACCATCTACTCCCCGCGCAAACTGTAAGACTTGCTTAACTAAAGCTGCACCGCGTTTTGAATTAGCTTCGATGGTTTTCAACATTTGTTGATTGCGCTCGTTAGTATCGGGCAGTTTGAGTTGTAGTAATTGTGCTGCTGTCAAAATCGGTGTCAAAATATTGTTCAAGTCGTGAGCGATACCACTAGCTAATGTGCCAATGCTTTCTAAACGTTGAGCGCGGAGAATTTGACTTTCTAAATGTTTTTTTTCGGTAATATCAGTATTAACGGTCAAAATTGATTTAGGCTGGTTATGGCGATCGCACATTAATGTCCAACGACTGGCTACAATCACATTTTGTCCTTGTTTGTTAACTTGGTTTAATTCTCCTTGCCAAAAACCAGACTCAGCTATACTTGCGTAAATTTTTTGGACTTGCGCTAAAGTTTCTGGTGGGTATAAAATCTGATTGACATTTTGACCGATGACTTCGGTAGCTTGCCAGCCATACAAATTTTCCGCACCTTTGTTCCAAAAACAAATTTGATTATTAAAATCTTTGACGATAATTGCATCGCTAGTAATATCTAACAAAGCCGCTTGTTCGCGGATTTTTTCTTCAACTTGCAAACGTTCCGCAATTTCGGCTTCTAAACGCAAATTCTGCTCTTGTAGTGTTTTGGTGAGAGTCCGCAACTTGAGATGCAATTGAATTCTCGCCAACACTTCTTGGTGCTGGAGTGGTTTAGTGAGGTAATCAACTGCACCTAGTTCAAAGCCTTTGATTTTATCAACAGTTTCCGAAAGTGCTGTCATGAAAATTACGGGAATATCTTGGGTTAATTCCTTGGTTTTCAGACGACGACAAGTTTCAAAACCGTCGATTCCCGGCATGAGGATATCTAACAAAATTAAGTCAGGTTTACCATATTCTGCTATGGCGATCGCACTTTCGCCATCCTCAGCAATTAATACCGTAAATCCGGCTTTGCCTAAAAAATCAAACAACATTTCTAAATTGATGGGAGTGTCATCAACAATTAAAATGACACCAGATTTATTAAAATCATTTTTCATAAAGCCTCAGAATACTTTTGGAGAAACTCCAAGATTTGTTTCCCTTTAAAACCCTTAGCCAATTGATATAAACGAGTAGCAAAAGGTTGTAACTCTTCACTTTGTTCTTGTAGTTTTTGAGTTCTTTCAGCAATACTTCTTAAGTCACCCCGCATAGCCAAATCTAGCAAAATTGCCAGTTCGTCCGCCGGGGGAGGCACAATCGAAGTCTGAGATGTCAAGTGTAAAAGATGAATTGAACTTTTTTGTTCATTCTTCATCTTTCTTACCTTGTTTTCATATACCCATGCCAATCCCAAGTGAACTTGTAACTTTTCTAAAAGTTCGGCTTTTTGGATGGGTTTTGCGAGAAAGTCATCACACCCAACTTTTCTGCTTTCTTGTTGATTAAACTCAAACACACTAGCTGAGACTGCAATGACTACTACTTGCTTAAAGTTTGGTAACAATCGCAAGCGACGGGTAGCTTCAAAGCCATCCATTCCCGTCATTACTAAATCCATAAAAATCAAGTCTGGTTGAAAATTAGGTATTTTATCTAGACAGTCTAAACCATCACTTGCTTCCAAAATTTCAAAACCTAAAGGCTCTAAAATATTGACTAAAACTGAACGATTTTCCCATTTATCATCGACAATTAAAATTTTGCGTTTAGTTCCGGAAACCCCAATAATATTAGGTTGTTCAGTATTATTAGGTTGTTCAGTATCAATATTTAACTGTTGATCAACTTCTGGCAATTCCAAATCTAGCCAAAAAACACTGCCTTTACCCAATTCACTTTTGACACATAATTCGCCACCCATCATCAAAACCAATTGACGGCTAATTGTTAAGCCTAATCCAGTTCCTTCCGTCTTCAAACTATCCTCACCCACTTGTTTGAATGGCAGAAATATGTCTTCTAATTGCTCATGAGCAATCCCAATTCCTGTGTCTTCTACTAAAAAGCGAATTTTTAGTTGTGGAGATTGGCAAGCAAGTTTTTCTTTATTTAATATCCAGTCTCCATCCTGGGTTACATAACCTACTTTAAAATTTATCCTACCTTTTTTTGTAAACTTAACGGCATTACTTAATAAATTGATTAAAACTTGGCGTAAGCGTTTTTCATCACCACGAATTAACCTGGGTAGATAACCAAGCGGCTGATAAACTAAGGCGATTCCTTTTATTTCTGCCCGCAGTCTGCAAATTTCTGCGATACCTTCTAAAAATGCGGAAAAATTAAATTCTTTCAACTCAAGCTCCATTTTTCGAGCTTCAATTTTAGAAATATCTAAAATATCATTAATCAGTGTTAAGAGATGTTCTCCACACTGATGAATAATATTTACACCATTTTTTTGTTGACTACTCAAAGAACTATCTGTTTGAAATATTTGCGTGTAACCCAAAATTCCATTTAAAGGTGTCCGCAGTTCGTGACTCATATTAGCCAAAAATTCACTCTTGGCGCGGTTAGCAGCTGCGGCTGCTTCTTCGGCTCTTTGGCGTTCCTGAATTTCTTGTTGTAATTGGAAATTTTTAGCTTGTAATTCCAGAGTACGTTCTTTAACTTTTGTTTCTAATGTCCGATTGTACTCTTCTAAATCATGATAAAGACGGGCATTTTCTAAAGAAATTGCTGCTTGTGATGATAAAAGTTGTAAAACTTCTAATCGTTCGGGTGTAAACGCCCCAGCAATTAATTTATTTTCTAAGTACAGTATGGCAACTAATTTCCCTTGATTCACAATGGGGCTACATAAAATAGACTTGGGTTTATGCTTAACAATATAATCATCCGTTGTAAAGATATCCTCACAATTAGCATTGTTGATGACAACATTTTCACCAGTACGATACACATAATTAATAACTGATATTGGCAAATTCTGGCTCACTTCTACAGGATGAGATTGCCGCACATTAATTTCAGTTTGACCAAAACTACCTGATGCTGCAATAAATAAATTATCTGCCTGATTTAAAATTAAACATCCTGTTTCTGCACCAGCATTCTCTAGCAGGATTTGCATTAATTTAGCAAGTAATTTGTCTAAAACAATTTCCCCAGAAAGAGCTTGAGCAGCTTTCATGACTGTTGCTAAATCAAAAGCTCCACTCATACTTTGATTTAGCGAGTGAATCAGCCGATTGTTATTTAGGTTTGGTGTTTGGCGTTCCGATAGCCGCACGACAATTTGGGGATATCTAACTTCCAAATCTCTCAACTTTGCTATGGCTCCCCAGCTACTATATCCATAGTAAGCATCAATCAAATAAATCTGGGCTACCTTGTCTCTACCAGTCTCAAAATAAAACTTTGCTGCTAGTTCATTGGCGAGAGCTTCTTCTTGGATATATCCTTGCTCTTTTGCTGCCATAATAGCTTTGTCATAATGTGCCATTGCTTGCCAGTATTGCCCTAAAATTCGGGCTTTTTCTGCTTCTACAAGCTCATACTTATGTTGAAAATTCATCGGCGCATAATTCGCCCATTTTTGCATCTTTTGTTGATTATTATTCACTTTATTTAGCAGCAGCTTTTGATGATCAGATGCGGCTAATGGATAAATGGCAAGTTGTGCTAAAGAATCGTAAAAATGGAATAATGGCACATTTAACCATCCTGTTACTCCATCTAAATACTGTTCTGCTTTACTGGCATTTTCTACAGCTTGATTAAAATCCCCAAAGAGATAACACAAAATTAATTTATTGAGAAATACATAGTGAATAATCGTGCGCTCATTTGATTGGATATGAATTGCTAACAATTCCGCTTCGTTGTAAGCTTCACCAATTAACAGGCAAGGGTTTTGCGATAATCCAAGTAAATTCAAAACTGCTTGATGAAATACTTGCTGCCATTTTAGAGCAGTCTCTTGATGAATTTGCGCGATCGCCTTACTATATTTTGCCATTTCCTGTTCGAGACTGGTTAATTCTGCACCACTCCAATAGGCATATTGACACTTATTACTGGCTGAATATCCTGTATGTACTAAATCCCCTGTTTCTAATCCACTCAAGTAAGCATCTTCTAAAAGCGATAAAGTATCTTTTACATGATGTTTCCAATGAATTATGAAAGTAGCGACTTTAAATAATACTTGGCTTCTCACTTCATAAGTATCTAAACGATCCAATAAATTTAAAGCTAATTGCCCAATTTGATAAGCAGCTGCAATATCTTGGGATAAGCCACTAAAAATTACTCCATAATCAGCAAAACCACTTGCAGAAAAAGGCGCATTCCCATATTGAATAGATAAGTTTACTTGTTGACAAGCCATCAAAATAAATAATTCCGGTGCAGATTGATACGCAGCAGGTACTAAACAAGCTATCAGCCTCATCGCTGCTAGTTTGTGAGGATCTGTCACCGCAGGCGAATTAATTAAATCTTCAATTTGTTTCCCTGATAAATAATTTGTAGTTTCTTGAATAGCTTGCTGAATATCTAACTGCGTTGGTGCTTGGTTAAGTTTTACTCCTAACATCTCTAAAACTTGTAACCCAAGCTGTACAGCCAACATTAATTTTCTTTGCACTTCACAACTTTTAATTCCCAACTCATAAATTTTTACTTTTTCTAGTTGTGTTTTAGCTTGTTGCAGCACTACTTCAGCTAATAACTCCATTTGCTCAAAGTCACCGCCAAGAAATGCCACTTCTGCTGCTTCCTGATGTACATTTAAGGTCAATTCATATTGCTGCTGCCAGCTAGAATTAGTCAGTAGGCTCAAAGCTATCTTTAAATAGCGCATAGCAGAATCGTAAGCGGCGGCGGCTTTTGCTTTCTTACCTGCTATAAGATTAAGTTTCGCTAACTCATATATTTCAAAATCTGAATTTAGCAAATCAATCCCATAATTGAGGTGATTGACTAAATAAAAAATATGTTCTTTTTGCTCTTCTGGTGAGATTTTTTGTAACAGTAATCGACCAATAGTCAAATGGGTTGCTTTTTTCTCAACATCGGGAATCAACAAATAAGATGCTTGCTGTACACGGTCATGTAAAAATTTATAGGTAATTTGCTGTCCTGCTTGTTGTTCACTAATAACTAAAGGTATTTTATAAGACGAGTCTAAAGGTAAAACTAAGCCTGCTTGTAAAGCTTCCCATAGTTCTTTTGCTGTTTCTGTCCAAGATTTTTGATTAACAATACTCAAAACATCTAAATTAAACTTATCACCAATACAAGCAGCTAATTGTAAAACTTTTTGGGTTGTCGGTGATAATTTTTGAATTTGGCTTACCATCAATTCAACAACATTATCAGTAATTTCAATATTTGTTATTTCTTCAATATTCCATTGCCAACAAGCCGTTTCAAAATTAAAAATTAACAAATTTTCTTGATAAAGAGATTTGAGTAGTTGGGTAACAAAAAATGGATTACCTTGTGTTTTATTAAAAACTAAATTAGCCAGTTCTTGTGAATGTTCGGTAAAACTACGCAAGCTCTCACTAACTAATTGTTGAACATGAATAATTTTCAACGGTTGAAGCACAATATTGTTGATATTTGTACCGAGTTTTTTCAACTCTTCGAGAGTTAATATTAATGGATGAGTTGGATTGACTTCATTATCCCGATATGCACCTATTATTAATAAATATTTACTCTCAATATCACTCATGAGTAGTTGAATTAATTTGAGAGAAGCTACATCTGCCCACTGTAAGTCATCTAAAAAAATTACCAGAGGATGTTCGGCTTGTGAAAATACATAAATAAATTGTTGAAATAATCGATTAAAGCGGTTTTGCGCTTCATTAATTCCCAATGATGGAATTTCTGGCTGAGTACCAATAATTTTTTCGACATCAGGAATAACATCAATAATCACTTGTCCATGAACACCAACTGCTGATAATATTTTTATTTTCCAGATTGTGATTTTTTCAGCACTTTCCGTTAATATCTGCCGAATCAGTTCTTGAAAAGCTTGGATTAATGCAGCATAAGGTATATGGCGTTTATACTGGTCAAATTTTCCCGAAATAAAATAACCACGCTGGCGAATAATTGCGTGAGAAACTTCATTGACTAACGAAGATTTACCTATTCCAGAATAACCGCTAACTAATATTAACTCGGCACTTCCTGAATTGACTTGCTCAAAAATATTCATCAATTGAGCAACTTCTTGATCACGCCCATAAAGTTTTTGTGGAATCAGAAATTGACTATTTAAATCAAGTTTACCAACAACAAAATCGGCTATTTTTCCGGTTATTTGTAAATATTGTAAACATAATTCTAAATCTGCTTTTAAACCCAAAGCATTTTGATATCTTTCTTCAGCAGTTTTAGCTAATAACTTCATAATAATATTAGATACTGCTGGCGGAATTTGCGAATTTAATTCTTGAGGAGGTATAGGAATTTTAGCTATGTGAGAATGAATTATTTCTAAAGGATCTGTGGCTGCGAATGGTAGTTTACCAACCAGAAGTTGATAAAGTGTTACACCTAAAGAATAAAAATCTGTGCGATAGTCTATTAAACGGTTCATTCTCCCAGTTTGTTCTGGTGACATGTAAGCAAGGCTACCTTCTAGCAAATTGAGATGATTTGCTGTCTGATTTTCTCTATGCAAGCGGGAAGCAATGCTGAAGTCGATAATTTTTATTTGATTGGTGTTGGGATTGATTAAAATATTACGAGGTTGGATATCTTTGTGAATAATATGATTTTGATGTAACTGAGCTAGTGTTAAAGCTAATTGAATTGCAATTTGTAAAAATTTAGTTAATTCTAAGTTATTTGTGTTAATAAAATCATGCAGTATTTCTCCGTCAAAGTCTTCTAGAATGAGGGCTATCCCATTTTGTGTACTTTCTAAGGCTAGAGGTTGAATTACTCCTTCTATTGGCAAAGATTGCAGTATTTGATACTCGTATCTGAGACGAGTGATTTGTTCGATTGTGGGATACTCAGTTTTGAGAGTTTTAATAATTACCGAGATTTGTTCTGATTCTTTGAAGGCACGATAAATACAGGTATTGGTGCTATCATCAATAACTTTAATGAGGCTATAGTCAGGAAAAATAATACTCATGTTTATTTTGTCACTTGCGTGAGCTAAATCTTAAATTCAATGATCAAGAAATTATTTGGCTATTAATCAATTTTTTTAAAATTTTCTTAATATCTGCTCAGGCTTAGGTACTTGCAAGATGATGTTGAGAGTTGAAAATTCTGAGATCAAGAGTACTTTTGACACTATGATTATAGTAATACAAATAAACTAGTTTGATGGATGTTTTTTGTGCGATCGCCATCCCTAAACAAGCGCACTCAACATTAAACTTATATCCCCACACACTGCTGTGTGTGGGAAGTTATTACTTGCTATTACTAGCAGTGACAAAATTGGCGTAGCTCAATTCATTCACCCGATTCCAGTTATAAACTTGTTGGCGAAAGCCTTTCCACTGTTCATAAACTTGCTTGAAGTTAGCATCCTTAGTGGCATTTTCTTCATATATCTCAATCGCCATTTGCTGTGCTGCTTGTAAAATCTCCTGACTATAAGGAGTGAGTTGCGTACCACCAGCAATCAATCTAGAAAGTGCAGCACCATTCAACGCATCGTACTCTGTCAGCATATTCATGTTGGCTTCTAAAGTAGCTGCTTTTAAAATTTGCTGATATTCTTTAGGTAATTTGTTCCAAGCATTCAAATTGACTAACACATCCAAAGATGGCCCTGGTTCCCACCAACCGGGATAGTAGTAATATTTTGCAGCTTTATTTAAACCGAGTTTTTCATCATCGTAAGGGCCTACCCATTCAGCCGCATCAATTGCACCCCGGTCGAGTGATAAATAAATTTCGCCTCCAGGTAAAACTTGCACATTCACACCCAAACGCGACATTACTTGTCCGCCTAATCCCGGAATTCGCATTTTTAAACCTTTGAGGTCGGCGACAGTTTTAATTTCTTTTTTAAACCAGCCCCCCATCTGCGCCCCTGTATTACCTGCGGGAAAATTAATAATGTTGAAATTGGCGTAGACTTTCTGAATCGCTTCTAACCCACCACCATGATATAACCAAGCGTTTTGCTGTTGGGCATTTAAACCAAAGGGTACAGAGGTGGCGAAAGCCAAAGCCGGACTTTTACCAATGTAATAATAGCTGGATGTATGACCGCATTCTACAGTTCCGGCTTGCACAGCATCTAAAACTTGCAATCCTGGGACTAACTCGCCAGCCGCGAAGGGGGTAATTGTAAAGCGGCCATTAGTCATTTCTTTGACTCGTTGTGAAACTACCTTTGCACCGATAAAAGTCCCTAAACTTTTCGTCCAACTAGTAGCCATCCGCCAGCGGACAGTCGGGAGTCCAATTTGCACTCCAGGGGATGTAGTACTACGGTTACAAGCAGTTAGGGTCGCAGCAGTTGCTGTGGCTAAAGCAGCTGTGTTGAAAATCTGTCGGCGTTTCATCATGCTTATAGAGGCTAGAGGCTAGAGATTAGGGGTTAGAGAAGACAGTTTCTCATATTTAGTTGTAGGATTTTCTCGTGAATAGTTGACTTGAGCAAATGCTGAGTTCTCTTGAAAAAGACTAACCTCTACTCCCTAAGCTCTAACCCCTATGTACACAATTCATCATCCCTACTAATTTTTATGACAAATTCTGCAAACCAAGTTTATCCGGTAATTTGGCACAACAATTCAGTCTCACTCATTGACCAAACCCGTTTACCCAATGAATACGCCTTTGTCGAAATTCACAATAGTCAAGATATGGCGCAGGCGATTAAAACCATGATTGTGCGGGGTGCGCCAGCTATTGGGGTAGCTGCGGCTTATGGAATGTATTTGGGGGCGAGGGAAATTATCACAAGCGATCGCCAAAAATTCTTCACCCAACTAGAAAATGTCGCGCAATTATTACGCTCTACTCGTCCCACAGCAGTAAACTTATTCTGGGCAATTAGTCGGATGTTAAAAACTGCCTACGCAATAGAGGGAAGCGTCGAAGATATCAAACAAGTTTTATTCCAAACCGCCCAAGCTATTAATGCGGAAGATTTGCAAACTTGTCAGGCGATGGGCAATCATGGTTTAACTGTACTGCCGAAAACACCCGAAAAGCTAACTTTACTCACCCACTGTAATGCTGGCGCGTTAGCAACTGCGGGTTATGGTACCGCTTTGGGAGTTGTACGTTCTGCGTGGCGCGAAGGGCGTTTAGAACGGTTGTTTGCTGATGAAACCCGCCCCCGGTTACAAGGAGCAAAACTCACAGCGTGGGAATGTGTGCAAGAAAAAATTCCCGTGACGCTAATTACAGATAACATGGCCGCCCATTGTATGCAGCGAGGATTAATTCATGCTGTTGTTGTTGGCGCTGACCGGATTGCGGCGAATGGTGACACAGCCAATAAAATTGGTACCTATAGTTTAGCGATCGTCGCCAAAGCCCACAATATACCATTCTTTGTAGCTGCGCCTTTTTCTACCGTTGATTTTGCCTTATCTGACGGTAGTCAAATTCCCATTGAAGAACGTCACCCAGAGGAAATTTATCAAGTTGGGGACACAAGACTCACCCCGCAAGGAGTGGAATTTTACAACCCAGCTTTTGATGTCACTCCAGCCGAGTTAATCACAGCCATAATTACAGAAAATGGAGCATTTGCACCTGGTGATTTAGCAAAGTACCAGTTAAAACAGTGTGTTAACTAACTATCATTACTGTTTTTATGCAAATTGCTATTCAGCCTCGGCGGAAAAAATACCAGACTCCAACAAACCAAAATTCCCACCGAAGCAAAAGCCTGCTTTCTTGTATGTTTATGGCAGGCATTTTCTTCAGCAGTATTTTTCCTTTGCTACCGACACCAGCGACTGGTCAAGTTAATCTTGGACAGCAACTTTTACAAGAAGTCTCAAAATGTGCTGAGGCTAAAATTGTTGAACAACAAGCAGAATCAGAAACTATTGCGACAAAATGTGCTTTACAAATTCTGACTTTAGGGTCAAATGGAGAATTTCGCCCTGATGCTTTCGATCGCGTCGCGGCTTTTATGGAAGCAGTTGGTGTGAAACTCCCTCAATCTACTAGTCAAGGACAAGCCAACGTCAAACTGAAATTAGATAGTGAGAGTTCTGTGTTTAGAATTCCTGTCCGCATTGGCAGACAAACTCAAACTTTTATATTAGATACTGGCAGTGGTCAAACAATTATCAACACTCAAATTGCTCAACAATTAGGACTGAATAGTAAACCTATTCCCAATGGACTTTTAGAATATAAACCAGTTATTGGTAATAACTTCAAAAATATAGAAGTTAAGACTCATATCTTACCAATTTTAGGTATTAATTCTGCCACTGTTTCTGGTCTTTACGGCTTAGAATTACCGACACAAGCATTACCACAGGATATATCTGGAATTTTAGGATTAGATTTTCTCAGTAAATTTGATGTTGTTCTTAATCCCAAAAAACAACAATTACAACTATTACCGCCTTCTGAACCTGTTGCTGGTGCTATCCCTTTAAAGGGAAGCTTTGGGATTTTGACTACCCAAGTTTATATTAATGGTCAAGGGCCTTTTACTTTTGTTGTGGATACAGGAGCCTATACAATAGCGGTTTCTAAACATGTCGCTCAAAAATTAGGAATTGACGATCGCAACGCCCCCATCGCAGAAGTATTCGGTTTGGGTGGACGGGAAACAGTCAAAAAAATTAAATTGAATAAGTTGCAAATTCAGCAACATCAAGTAACTGAAATTGATGCAGTCATTGTCGAGCAAAGCAACATTCTCAAACTCCCTGGTGTAGAAGGTATTATTGGACAAAACTTTCTCAACAAATATCAACAACATTGGCGGTTTAGTAAGCCCAATGCGCTGGGAATTGTTGAATCTGGAAGTTTAGTTTTACAACCTTTATTAATGGAGTAAAGTAACTAAGTCTTGCACCAAGCAACTGAAGTCGCGGTTCATCTTGTACACAAACAAAACCCGCACTTCGACAAGCTCAGTGACCTCCTGCGCGGGTTTCAAACCCTTGATTCTGCAATCTCAGCTAGTGGCATGACCGGACTAAAGTAGTGCATTAGATTGGAAAAATTAACCGCAGATGTAGACGCGGTAGCGGCTTCCCGAAGGGTACGCGGATAAACGCGGATGAAATCGGTTTTTAATGCAACATTTTAGCCCAGTCACGCCACTACATATACTAATATTTTTTCAGAAATCAAACCAGATTCCTATAAAAAGCCAAGTTTTAGGGTATAGTCCAGCACAGGTAGCTAGTCAAGAGCTAACTACAACCCCCAAAGTTTTCATTTCCCAGATGTCACTTCACTAACAAGCACCGTAATTGTGTAAAAATTTATAGTGCTTTTTATAGCGATTCTCAGTATAAAGTGTTAAGTTCTTAGTAAAAATATAGTCATACTCCTCGTTACTCAGAGTTTAGCGGCTTTGCAGTAAACGCACACAGCCACTGTTCAAACTTTCATCATTTTGTAAGTTTGAATTAACAGAGTTAGCAAAAGTGTTATAGGATACTTGTTTATAAGTAAATTTAATGCTTTTTAATGATCTCGAAAGTTCTGCGTTCACTTTGGCAACAAAATGTCTTAACTGTTACTAAATCTTGAGTATTCTCTAAACTATGGATACACTCGCTTACCTGCATTTAGCTGAAAGCTACGAAACTTCTGTGAATTCAGAATCGGCAAATATTACTGATTCTGATTTATGCTATCCAAAACTAAACTGGCTACCAGAGCGGCGTGGAGCATTCATGCTGTTTATCTCTTGCGCTTTTGGTCTGAGTTCTTTGGGTTGGAGTAACCCAGCTCAGGCGCTAAAAAAAGGCGAAAAAAATTCACAAGTAGCATCACTACAACAAAAACTGCAAGCAGCGGGATATTTTAAACAAGCTGTAACTGGATATTTTGGCCCTGTGACAGAGGCGGCTGTAATCAAATTTCAAAAAGCTCATGGATTAAAAGCTGATGGAGTTGTTGGTTCTCAGACATTAGCTTTACTAGAGTCTGGTTTAAAAACGCCGACTCCAGAGGTTGGAAAAACAAAGCCTTCTGTAACTAAAACTACTGCACGAAAATCGCCAACCCCTAGTTCGCAGGTAATTTTGCAAAGGGGTGATTTGAGTTATGAGGTGATGTCAGTTCAGCGGAAATTACAAGCGGCGGGATATTTTGACCAACCAATTACCGGAGATTTTAACGCTGCGACGGAAGCGGCTGTGATCAAATTTCAGCAAGCTCACGGACTGGTTGCTAATGGAATTGTTGATAGTCGAACGTTAACAGCACTGGAATCGGGTGCAAAGATCGTAACTACTGCACCGTCTCAGCCTACCACACCTGCTGTAGTTAATTCGCCAAAAGTGCGATCGCCTCAGACTTCGCTATTACGCAGAGGTGATATTAGTGCCGAGGTAAAATCTATTCAGCAACAACTGCAAGCATCTGGATATTTAGACCAAGCAATTACCGGGTCTTTTGATGCAGCCACAGAAGCGGCCGTGCTGAAATTCCAAAAAGCGCATGGACTGATTGCTGATGGGATTGTTGGGCCGAAAACATTAGCAGTTATCAAATTTAAAGTTAAAACAGCTTCCCCAAGCACTCAACCTGCACGTCAAAATTCGCTCATTCCAAATAAATCTCAAGAACTCAAAACGCCCATCAAAGAACAAACGCCACCCGCGCCAAAAACTAATTCGATTAAATTTGCCACTGAACCCACTCAACCCACAAATGCAAATTCTCTAGTTACAAAGCAACCTATACAATTAGAAAACCCAAACAATGAAAAAATATTAACGGCATCTACATCAGAATATGATTTCACTCAACCAGCTAGTGAAGATTTACCATTGCAGAATCAACCGTCTCAATTAGAAACTAAAGATAATATCCAGAAAACTTCCCCTAATCATTCTAGTAAAATGACACTTAAAAAAATTATTTCTGGGAAGATTTCACCAAAATCTGTCGTACATTCTGGCAATGGGCTATTTTTTGCCCAAAATATGATGTACAACCACACAATAACTGTGTACAACCGAGAGCATAAATTAGTCAAAGTCATTCCCGATAAGGTTGATTTATCGAAATTTGGTTACTCTAAATTTAAAGGTAATTATCAAGGCGCACCCGTGGAAGCTAGTTTTTCCTCTGATGGTAAGTATGCCTGGATTTCTAACTACCAAATGTATGGCCCAGGATTTAACAATCCTGGAAGCGATAAATGTAACCCCTCTCAAAAAACTGACAAGAGTTTTTTGTATCGCATTAACACTGACTCTTTAGAAATTGACCATGTTGTGCAAGTTGGGTCAGTACCAAAATTTGTTGCTACATCTAATGATGAAAGATTGGTACTAGTTAGTAATTGGTGTTCTTGGGATTTAAGTGTTGTCGATACGATCAAAAATAAGGAAATCAAAAGAATTCCCCTTGGCCCTTATCCGCGTGGTATAGCAATTGATGAAGCAGCAAATAAAGCTTATGTTGCTGTTATGGGTTCTTATGATATTGCTAAAGTTGATCTGAATAACTTTTCAGTCCAATGGCTAAAAAATATTGGTAATGCACCACGACATTTAAATATAGATCCAAACGGTAAATATCTCTATACTTCCTTAAATGGGGAAGGCAAAATTGCCAAAATTAAATTGCCCCAAGGTAAGTTAATAGATAAAGTTTCTACAGGTAATGCGCCACGTAGTATGGTTTTATCTGATGATGGGCAAAGACTTTATGTTGTTAACTACGGCGACAATACAATTAGTAAAATTCGGACTAATGATCTGAAGGTTATACAAACAGTTAATGTCGGTGCTAACCCCATTGGCATTACTTATGACCCCCAAACGAGAGAAGTTTGGGTTGCTTGTTACTCTGGTAATATCATGGTATTTCAAGATTAAGTGATAGTTGGGGCTAAATTTAACTGTCTCTCCCAACTAAATGTTAGTTGCTGCTATCGAGAGGAGAGACAGCTTTTTCGACAACTAAGCTGTTGGAGTATTAAACTCAAACTTTAATACACATATATATGTATAAATACGCTTTTTGCAAATAATTCGTTTGGATATTAAACTTAACTGCTTTTATGAGTAAATAAACTGATATATTCAAGTTAAAAAATAAGTATCAAATAATTTTATTAAGAAAAGTAATATGTATTTTTTTACAACGGTCGATAAATAAAAGCATAATCTTAAGAAGATATATATTACGTAAGATTATTAAAATCAGGATTTACACGGTTATTTCTCCAATAAAACTTGTTTAAGATAATATTAATGAAATTTAAGTGTTGAAATATAGCAATTTCCTTGTATAAATAACAACTTATATTAGTTGGATAACGACTAATAAAAATTGTGTATTAGATAGATTTGGTACTAATGTGGTTTTCTTTGAACATCTTTCTGGCTCTGTTCAATCTTGCTGAAGGAAGGCTATATATCAATACCCATAAAACAGCCATATAAAACAGAAGGTTGCAAGTCTATTTTGCAAGCTTCTACATTCTTGCCAATAACTATATGGCTAATCTGGGTTTTGGCAAGCTGACTTGTGCATCATATGAAAAAAGTATGACCCACCCGGAACTAATGGTATCAAATAACATCATTCATGAATTTAGGAATTGCACTCAGCTACAATACAATGGCCAGCTAAATATTAAAAGTGCTAAAGGACAAAACTGGTCTTTTTATTATCGGTTAGGGCGAATAGTTTGGGCAACAGGAGGGACTCATCCTTTTCGCCGCTGGCGTAGATATATGGCACAATATTGTCCGCAAATTGATGTAGATAAAATTCAGTTTCGTCAGCAAGATTTCGCAGTTGATTACTGGGATTATCGCCTGTTAGAAATTTTATACAAAAGACAGAAAATTAACAGAGAACAAATTCAAGCTATTGTCGAAAGTACAATTACTGAATTGTTATTTGACCTAGCCCAGCACACAGAGTTTGTTGTTTTCAGTTGCGATCGCAATCAAGATACCATTTTAGAAACTCCCATGAGTTTCACGAGTGCAGATTTATCTGTCAAACAGATGCAAGACTCGTGGAAAAGTTGGTCAGAAGCTGGCTTGGCAAATTTTTCTCCCGACTTAGCGCCAATTCTGCGGAGAGCAGAACAACTCCAGCAACAGGTGAGTCCATCTGTCTACAACAACTTTGTCAGTTTGATGAATGGTAAACAGACACTGCGAGATTTAGCCGCAAAAATGAAGCAGAATGTTTTACCTGTAACTCGTTCATTGCTTCCCTACATTCTCAAAGGCATTATTGAATTAATAGAAGTACCAGACTTACCTTTTTTACATACTGAAGCTAATAATCACTCTACTGCCACGCCAGCAAAAAAATCTTATATTCCATTGGTAGCCTGTGTAGATGATAGCCCTCAAGTTTGTAAAATCCTAGAGGAAATTATTACTGCTCATGGCTTAAGATTTATTAAAATTCAAGACCCAGTACAAGCACTCCCGACATTAATTCAACATAAACCAGATTTGATTTTTTTAGATTTAATTATGCCAGTCGCTAGTGGTTACGAAATCTGTACTCAGTTGCGACGCGTATCTGCTTTTGCGAATACACCTGTGATTATCTTAACGGGCAACGATGGTTTATTAGATAGAGTCCGCGCTAAAGTTGTTGGTTCTACAGATTTTTTAACTAAACCTGTAGCTGCGGATAAAGTCATGAGTGTGATCCGCAAATATCTGCCAGTCCAGACATCCTCGAAAGTCACACCATCCAAAACTCAGAGTACATCTAGTTTAGAGATATCTTTAGGACATTAGTTATCAATTACAGATTATTACTTTGATAAAAATTGCTAGCCACTAGTAAAACCAGATATTAATAAATATTTATCCAGGTTATTCTAGATGTTTTAGTAAACAAAGGTAACTGGTTTTCAGGTTGTCACTTTCTCTATATTTGAGAAAGTGGAAAATTTTTATAACAGATTTTTTCCAAAAAATGTTAAAAGTAAGTGTTTTTTCTATAACATTTACAAAAATAATCAATCAAAATTGAATCAAGTAAAAACTCGTATTCATCTGTGCATGGATACTTGGATTTTTTTCTCTATTTATCTGTGAATTTAACAGGGAATCTCATTTGTATGAATACTGTTTTAGTTGTAGAAGATGGATTGACTGATATGGAAGTACTCAGTCGTTACTTGCAACAAGCTGGTTATTCCGTAATTAGTGCAACCAGTAGTGAAGAGGCTCAAGGTAAAATACAAAGAAATAAACCAGACGTAATATTTCTTGATGTTATTTTGCCGGGAAAAAGTGGATTTGAAATTTGTCGAGAACTCAAAACTAATCCGGAAACTAGCAAAATACCTGTAGTTTTTTGTTCTACTAAAAATAGCGATGTGGATAAAATGTGGGGCAATATGTTAGGAGCAGAAGCTTATTTATCCAAGCCAATTGATAAAGATGAATTGGTGAAAATACTGAAGCAATTACTGCCATAAACTTGTTTAAATATGTAATTCAAATTATTTGAATTGCTTATTTAACAAGCTGAATAAATAAAAAATGAATAATAAAGGATTAATGAGCTTTGGAAACCCAGCAAAAATTTTTAGGATTTACTTTAGGCAGCAACGATAAAGCAGTCATCTCTTTGCAACATATTACCGAAGTTTTACAAGTTTCATTAGTAGATATATGTGGTGTACCTCAAATGCCTAGTTATGTTTTAGGTATATATAACTGGCGGGGTGAAATGCTTTGGTTAGTTGATTTAGAGGAGATGCTAGGTTATCCATCTATTTTGCCTGGAGCCAATTTTCTTTCTAAAATGATGGCGGTCATCTTAGAAGTTGATGGAAAAAATCTTGGATTATTAGTACGGAGTTTAATGGATATTGAGTGGCTAGAGCCTGAACAAATTAAGTTACCTTCTGCCGATTTTTTTTCACCTAAAGTTGCGGCTTTTCTCCAAGGTTACTTTATCAACGCTCTGGAAGAAATGGTGTTTAACCTAGATGCAGCAGCGATTGTGAAATCACCTATGTGGATGAATCAGAATTAAACTCAATATTTGATTATTTATTGCAAGTAATACCAATTATCCAATTATTAAACCATAAAAGCGAGGTATTTTGAAATGGCAATTGCATATCACAATAGTAGAGAAGGACATGACAAAATTATCACTGAAGTAAAAGGAATAGAAAATCAATCTGTTGACGAGGTAACTATAAATGCTGCTAATCATGAATTAGCTACAGTCAATACAATTGCTCAAGAATTTAAAATGTGGCGGCAGCAGTTACAAGCCATCACAACTGTTATGCGTCAAGCTAAAGATATAGATAACTTACTTAAAGTTACTGTAACACAAGTTAGAGAAAAAATTAATTGCGATCGCGTCTTAATTTATCAATTTACTTCCATAGATACCGGTAATGTCTTGGCGGAATCAAGAACACTGGGTTGGACACCTATTTTAGGTGAAACTCTCCCCGGAATGTTATTTGGTTTGTATAACAATCAAGATTATTTAGAATCTGTAGCGATTGATGATACTGAACAAATTCAAGTTACACCTTATCAAAAACAATTACTAGATAAATATCAAATTAAAGCAAGTTTAAGTTTACCAATTGTAGTTGATGGTAAAGTATGGGGATTACTGGCAGTTAATGCTTGTTACTACACCAGACAATGGCAAGAAGCAGAAATTACTTTTCTGAATCAAGTAACTACAGAGTTAGCTTATAAATTACAAAGCTTTGATTTTCAGCGAGAAATAGAACTAAGATCCCAATCCAAAAAAGCTGTAGCGAAAGTCATTGAGAAGATTGTTCGAGTCTCTGATATTAACAATATTTTCCAAACAACCACTCAAGAAATCCGGCAATTATTCCGCTGCGATCGCGTTGCTGTATATCGGTTTAATTCTGATTGGAGTGGTGAATTTGTTGCCGAAGCAGTGGGTCATGGTTGGGTAAAATTAGTAGGGCCAGGTATTCAAACTATTTGGGCAGATAGTCATTTACAAGAAACCCAAGGTGGACGTTATCGCTATCATGAAAGCTTTGTGGCCAATGATATTTATCAAGCTGGCCATTTTCATTGCCATATCGAGATTTTGGAGCAATTTGAAATCAAAGCTTATATGATAGTGCCGGTATTTGCTGGGGAAAAACTGTGGGGTTTGTTAGCAGCTTATCAAAATTCTGGAACTCGCAATTGGCAGGAGTGGGAAGTTAACTTTTTAGAGCAAATTGGCTTGCAATTTGGTGTAGCGATCGCTCATGCAGAGTATCTCGAACAAATGCAAGTACAATCTCAACAATTAGTCCAGATGGCGGAACAAGAAAAAGCCTTAACCAAGGTAGTCAACCGCATCCGTCAATCCCAAGATGTAGAAAGTATTTTTAAAACCACTACCCAAGAAGTTAGACAATCATTAAGATGCGATCGCGTTGCTGTTTATCGTTTTAATCCTAACTGGGGTGGTGAATTTGTCGCTGAATCAGTTGGTCATGGTTGGGTAAAACTTGTCGGCATAGATATCAAAACAGTTTGGGAAGATAGCTACTTAATGGAAACCGAGGGAGGTCGATATGCTAAAGGGGAAAGCTTTGTTGCTAATGATATCTACCAAGTAGGCCATGCTCAATGCCATCTTGACGTTTTAGAGCAATTTGAAGCTAAAGCTTATATAATTGTTCCTATCTTTTTTGGTGAACAATTATGGGGATTATTGGCAGCTTATCAAAACTCTAGTCCTCGTGAATGGCAAACCTGGGAAGTTAGCTTTTTAAATCAGATAGCTATGCAATTTAGCATAGCTAAATCCCAAGTAGATTATCTAGAACAAGTGCGAGTTAAGTCAGAAAAATTAACTCAAATAGCGGAACAAGAAAAAGCTTTTACAAAGATAGTTAACCGCATTAGACAATGTTTAGAGGCCGATGAAATCTTCAAAATTACGACTCAAGAAGTACGGCAATTATTACGATGCGATCGCCTGGCTGTGTATCGCTTCAATCCTAACTGGGGTGGTGAGTTTATTGCTGAGTCAGTTGGCAATAATTGGGTCAAACTTGTAAGCCTAGATATGAAGAGAGTTTGGGAAGATACTCACCTCCAAGAAACTCAAGGAGGACGCTACGCCAAAGGTGAAAGCTTTGTTGTAAATGACATTTATCAAGCAGGCCATTCTCCTTGCCACCTCGAAATTTTAGAAGAATTTGAAGCCAAAGCTTATATAATTGTTCCTATCTTTTTTGGTGACCAATTGTGGGGTTTATTAGCAGCTTATCAAAATTCTGGCACTCGTAATTGGGAAGAATCACAAGTTAGCTTGTTAGCCAGAATCGGGGATCAATTAGGACTAGCATTACAACAAACTGAATATTTGCAACAACTAAAAACGCAGTCAGCACAACTAGCAGAAGCTGCTGGAAGAGAAAAAGCCGCTAAAGAACTACTGCAACAACGTTCTATTCAACTCTTAACAGTAGTTAGACCTGCTTTAGATGGGGATTTAACAGTACGTGCGCCCATTACAGAAGATGAATTAGGCACAATTGCTGATGCCTACAATAATACTCTGCAAGCCCTCCGGCAAATCGTTATTCAAGTGCAAGCAGCAGCGCAACAAGTGGTGCAGACTTCGGCTACTAGCAATGCTTCTCTCGCGGGACTGAACAATTTAGCACAGCAACAGTCTGAAGACATTACCTCTGCTTTGGACGATATTCAACAAATGCTAGACTCGACGCAAGCTGTGGTAGCTAACGCAGAATTGGTACAAGTGGCTGTACAAAAAGCTAATCAAACAGTAGTATCTGGTGATACTGCCATGAACTTGACTGTTAAAGCTATTGAAGCAATTCGAGATACTGTTGCCCAAACTAGTAAGAAGATTAAACGCCTCAGCGAATCTTCGCAAAAAATCTCAAAAGTAGTCAATTTGATTAGTAATTTTGCTACCCAAACCAACGTTTTAGCACTGAATGCAGCTATTGAAGCTACCCGCGCTGGTGAGTATGGCAAAGGTTTTGCAGTTGTAGCCGATGAAGTGCGTTCTTTATCTCGTCAATCAGCAGCCGCAACAATTGAAATTGAAAAATTAGTGCAAGAAATTCAAGCAGAAACTGGCGAAGTTGCAGTAGCAATGGAAACAGGTATTCAACAAGTTGTTGAAGGTACAAATTTGGTTAGCGAAACCCGTCAAAACTTGAACGCTATTGTTTCCGCAACCGCTGAAATTAGCCAATTAATTCAACAAATTACCGCAGCTACTCAAACACAAATGGGTCAATCTGAAACCGTCACTCACTCAATGCAGGATGTTGCAGAAATTGCTAACAAAACCTTCGGCGAATCTCAAGAAATTGCGGCTATTTTCCAAGATTTATTAGGGATGGCGCAAGAACTATTAACAACTGCCAGTAAGTTCAAAGTTAATTAATTTAAAGGGAGTAGTGAGTGGGGAGTAGGGAGTGGTGAATTGATATGGCAAGTGGTGAAATTCGTTCTTATCAAGATTTAAAAGTTTGGCAAGAAGGTATGAATATAGCCGAAGCTTGTTATGAACTCCCAACTCCCAACTCCCAACTCCCCACTCCCAACTCCCCATTTACACCCCCATTTCCCAATTATGATTACAGATGCTGAAATCCGCGAACAAGGTTATGTTTATTTCCTAGCAGAAGCCCCAGAATTATTACAAACAATTGAGCAAGAACTTTTCAGTTTAACAGAAGAGGAAGGCAATAGAAAGAATAAAGTTCATAATTTAATGCGGGCAACTCATACGCTCAAGGGTGGTGCAGCTACTGTTGGACTAGAAACAATTCAAATAATTGCCCACTCTCTAGAAGATGTATTTAAAGCTTTATATAATCCTGATATAGTTATTGATGCTGATTTACATACACTCTTACTGAAAGTTTACGAGTGTTTAAGTCTAGCCTTAACGGCAGAATTAACCAGTAGTTCTGTTAATGCTGAAGAAATTATTGAAAGAGCCACTGGTATTTTTGCACAGCTCCAAGAAAAAATCGGTGATGCTTTTGGGTCAGATCATTATATTCCGACTTCCCAAGAATTAGGATTTGATGTTGTTAAATCAATCTTTGAAGTGGGAGTTCAACAACGCATCGAAAGTATTGCAGCAACTATTAATAATTCTCCTAATGATACAGAATTTCGAGATTTTTTAAACTCCCAAGCAGAAGTATTTCTTGGCCTTGCAGAATCTTTAGATTTGCGTGGTTTAGGAGAATTCGCACAATTAATTATGGCGGCGCTGCAAACATATCCGTCTGAAGTTATGCAAATTGCCGAACTGACACTGCGAGATTTACAAGCAATACAAACAGCAGTATTATCAGGCGATCGCACTTGCTCTGATCTAGTCTCTCCAGATTGGCAAAAATTCACACAAGTAGTCAAGCCAGAAAAGTTATCTCAAGAAATTTCCGATAATTCAACTACTTGTCATTTACTCAAAATCGCCGAAGAATTTTACCAATTTTTAACTACATCAGACAACCATAATCGTGAACCGATTCAGCCAAACACAGCTAAATTTTATCTCAAGTTAGTTCAATATATTTTGAGTTGGTTTCAATACAAAAGACAAATATCGAAACCAGACCTAAATTTATCTCTACTAATTCCCAAACTAAATATAGAAAAGCAAATAAATTATATTAATACTTGGTTAAAAGAATTTTTATCTTTCGCGCAAAATCCACAAGACAGCTATAGTCTTTGCCTTTATCGGCACGGAATAATTTTAAATGTGATGATAGCAGTTGCTCAGTTTGAATATATTAAAGATAAAAATGATAGTTATGTTCAGTTAACTCGGCAATTACAAAAACAAATTATCACATTAGCTAAAGAATATAAAAATTATCCACCTGTAAATAACAAAGAAAAAAATTGGTTAGATCATCCCAAATTCCAAAATATTGAAGTTACAAGTGAAATTTGTGTTGATACTGAGCAGCTTTTAGAATCAATCTGGGGAGGAAACACAGAAGCTGAAACTTCCCAAAATGGACAAGTAGTTAGAATTGATGATACCGTTCCTGGACAGCCAATTGTAGAGGTAGTTAGCGCAACTGCTAGTAATATTAATGAGCAGTTAGACGATAAAAACTCTCAGGTTATCAAAAATCAGAATCTCCGCCAAGCTTCATTTGTCCGTGTTGATGTTGAAGGACTACGCAATCTCAATTATCTCGCAGGAGAATTGCTGATTCATCAAAAGAGACGCACCCTATATGATGAACAACTTCAAGAAGTAGTTGAGCAATTATTACAGCAAATTAATAGACACCAAACAGTATTAAATCAGTTAAGAGATTTACAACTACATTTACCAACTGTTAATACTCAATCCACGCAAAACTTTGCAGCAGTAAATTTTGACTCGCTGGAAATGGATGTATATACAGATTTTAATTTATCACTCCATGCAGCAATAGAAGAAACTTTTCAATTACAAGAAACTACAGAATCTCTGTATTTAATTATTAAACAAGCTCATCAAATTGTTGAGGAAAAGCAAAATTTGATTTTCTCCATTATCGATAATTTGGTAGAAGCAAGGATGTTACCTTTAGGTGATATCTTGCATCGTTTTCCACCAATGGTGAAAAAATTAGCCAATATTTATGGTAAAAACGTCAAGTTACAACTTATTGGTACAGAGGTGCTGGTAGATAAAGCGATCGCCGAAAAATTGTATGATCCACTATTACACCTAGTACGTAATGCTTTTGATCACGGAATTGAACCTCCGCAAGTGCGTCAAGAAGGTGGTAAGCCAGCACAAGGTTTAATTACAATCCGAGCATATCATCAAAGTAGCCAAACTATTATTGAAGTTGAAGATGATGGACAAGGATTAAATCTGGAAAACATTCGTCAAAAAGCAATTGAGATGAATCTTGCTGTCTCGAATGACAATGAGTCAGAATTGCTAGATGTGATGTTTGCACCAGGATTATCTACTGCTGAACATGTGAGTAATATTTCGGGACGCGGTATAGGTTTGGATATAGTGCGTTCTCAGATGGAAGCACTTCATGGTTCAATTTCAGTTCAAACTTGGCCAAAACAAGGCACAAAATTCACTCTCAAAATACCTTTTTCTATGACTACTGACCAATTGATGCTAGTGCAAGCAGGAGGCGTTAGTTATGCGCTATTGTTAGACAGTGTGGAAAAAATTGTCATTCCTGCGCCGCAACAACTTAAGGAATTTGAAGGTAAAAAAGTTCTCCTCTGGAATACAGACCAGGAGGAAAATTTAATCAGTTTATATCAACTTTCTGAGTTATTGTCTTATAACTGTTCTGTTGCTAAGAGTAATAGTCTTAACAATACACAAACGACTCTTGACACAAGATTGATGAATAATCCTGTATTAATACTCAGGCGTGGTCAAAATGTTTTTGCATTAGAAGTTGACCAAATAATTGGGGAACAAGAACTCGTAATTAGACCTTTAGGAAATGCGATCGCACCACCCAAATATGTTTATGGTTGTAGTACTTCTGCTAATGGCAATCTCATTTTAGTTATTGATGGCGCTCTCTTGTTAGAGTCCATGAATACACAAGCCACACCTGAACTTATACCATCAACAATAGTTCCTCCTAGTCAAACCTCTTTGCCAAAAGTCGAAGATTTATCTATATCTAGTCCCTTAAATACTCAAGAAATACCATTATCTCAGCAGCTAGACGCTATCCCTCAAGCTCCCAAGGTAGTGTTAATAGTAGATGACGCTATTAGTTTGCGGCAAACTCTCTCTCTGACTTTGCAACGTGATGGCTATCAAGTAATTCAAGCACAAAACGGTGTAGAAGCTCTAGAACAGTTACAAAAATATCCAGATATTCAAGTGATTATTTCTGACTTAGAAATGCCACGTATGAATGGATTTGAGCTATTAAATAACATTAAGCAAAATCCGCAAACTGCCCAAATTCCTGTGGTAATTTTATCTTCTCGTAGTTCTGATAAACATCGTCAACTTGCTCAAGAACTTGGTGCAAAAGCTTACTTAACTAAGCCGTATTTAGAGCGGGAATTTCTTTCTACTATTTCGTCTTTCATTAATAAAACAGATGTTTCTAAAAATTCAATTATGGAGTTAACTTGTTAAAAGTTGGAATTGAATTGTCAGCAATAAAATTGGACTATAATATCTAAATGCTCATTTTTAACCAACTAAAAACTTGATTAACAGTTAGTACCAGTTCAATTTCTGGTAAAATGGGCAGAATATCATCTGCCTGAAATAACTCTGGTTGCTGTTCTGGTAAAAATACTAAAATACTTAAATCATCAGGGTCAATAAACCATCCCAAACGACTACCAAATTTTAAACAATACAGAAGATTACCAATTACTTTGTTTGGCTTTTGTTCTGGGGAAAGAATCTCGATTGTCCAGTCTGGTGGTAGTTCAAAGTTATCTGGTACTTCGCCATCAACAGTTAATGGTATTCTGCTCCATTGAAACACTGCTACATCTGGTACAATTGAGCGATCGCCAAAGCTACACCGTAATTCAGGAAATGCGTAAGCAATCTTTGGCTTCTCTGCAATTTCATTGACTGCGCTACATAATTTACCTTGTAAACGGCTATGTCTCCCTTTTGGCATTGATTTAGGAATAATTTCTCCATTAATGTATTCTAAGCTTGGCTTAGTTTCTGGAAGCTTGAGAAACTCTTTTAAGGTGAGAGCTTGAGTTGTAACAATATTCATGCTCTGTAAATTGAGGTTGATGTCTATAAATTTAGTTTATCGGCTGGGCGTTGGTTCACCATATTTAATCAAGAAGGCGATCGCTACACTCACAGCTAAAATTAATGTCATACTCAACGCTGAACCAAAACCCCAATTTTGGGTAACACCAAGAAACTGGTTGTAAACTAACCGCGCTGCTGTCATACTCGAAGCACCACCCAAAAGTTCTGGGTCAATAAAATCTCCTAATCCTGTGATAAAAACCAAGATTGAACCAGCAGTAATTCCTGGAGAAACTTGCGGTACTGTTACTTTCCAAAAAGTCTGTACAGGGTTTGCGCCTAAATCAGCCGCGGCTTCTAATAAACGCTTGTCTAATTTTTCCAGAGAAGCATATAAAATTAACACCATATAAGGCAATAAGCTATAACTCATACCTATAAAAACAGCAGGTATGCTGTTCAGCAAATCTAAAGTTGGTAAGCCTAAATTACTCAAAATACTATTTAATAAACCCGTTGGACGCAAAATCGTAATCCAAGCATAAGAACGGAGTAAAGAGGAAGTCCACAAAGGTAAAACAAAAGCTAATAACAGTAAATTACGCCATTGTTTTGGGACAATTTGTGCTAGCCAGTAAGCAACGGGAAAACCTAATATTAAACAAATTATAGTTGTCCCCAATGCTAACCATAGCGATCGCACAATAACTTGCAAATAAAGTGGGTCAAATATCCGTAGGTAATTATCTAATCCGCTGGGAGTGACTAAATCTCCCGGTCTAATATTGGGAACTAAACTTAACTGAAAAATTATCAGTGTTGGGAGTACTAGTAATAATAATAACCAAATACCTGCTGGCGCAAGTAATATCAGTGGTTGTAAAAAATTTAATGAGTAACGATTGCTTTTTATTAGCCTGGGAATATCATCAGTAGAATTGATTGAAGAAGACATATTTTTTATATATAAGCTGAAGTTTATACTTTTGAAACTAATAACAAAGGACAAATAACAACCCTCGTTAGATTAATCTCCACCGAAATACTCATCCACTAGTTAATTGAGTCCAGTAGCGATCATACACTTCCTCAAAGTCACCTAGAGGAGTAATCCGTTCACATTTTGCTAAAACCGATGCTTCAGGAAATAAATTTTTATTTTCTTTAAATTTTTTGGGTAATTGTTCAAATCCTGCACTATTAGGAGTAGATATATTTAAATTCTCGCTAGTAATTGCTGCTACTTCAGGTTGCAAAATAAAGTTAATCCAAGCATAAGCACCATCTAGATTTGGGGCGCTTTTTAGCACTACAACCGTATCAGTCCATAAAGAAGAACCACTGCGCGGAATCACATATTTTAATTTGGGGTTTTCTTTAATGACGCGAATAGCATCTGCTGAGTAACACATGGCTAATACTAAGTCTCCCGCCAGAATTTGGTTTTGCCAAGCGTCAGTATCAAAAGAAGCGATCGCTGGTTTTAATTGTTGTAATTTGTTATATGCTTGTTTCAGTTGTTCATCCTCTTTTGAATTGTAAGAATAACCCAACATTCTTAATACTGCACCCATCACCTCACGCACATCATTTAGTAAGGTCATCCGCTTATGTAAAATTTCCTGATTTTGCCACAGATATTCCCAATCTTCTGGAGGTTTTGGCAAAATTTCGGAATTATAAATTAACCCTGTAGTTCCCCAGTTAAATGGCAAACTATAGCGGTTATTAGGGTCATAACTAGGATTTTTAAATTGCGTAAATAAGTTATCTAAACCACTTAAGCGAGAGTGTTCTAATTCTATTAATAAATTTTTCTCTACCATCTTTTGTACCATATAGTCAGATGGGTAAATTACACTGTAAGCCCCACCACCTCCTGCTAAAATTTTGGCTAACATCACTTCATTAGAATCATAAGTATCTACAAGCACTTTTAGTCCTGTTTGAGTGCTAAAAGTTTGGAGTAACTTTTTATCAGCATATTGTGTCCAAGTATAAAGATATAATTTATCGCTGCGACTAGATTTAGTAGCTGCACGGACATTAGCTAATCTCCAACCACAACCAGTTAAAGATAAGCTGGAAAATGCTGCTAATTTTTGTAAAAAATTTCTTCTATTTGTCATTTGTCATTTGTCAATAGTCATTTGTTATTTGTCTGGGAAATATTGCCTATTGATTTTAAATAGGAGTTTAACTTGGGTGCTAGTTCATTAATAATAGTTTTGATACTCTGAGTTTGTTCAAGAGTTAAAAGTTGGCGTTTATAAGCACGCCTTAGCCAATGTTGTGTTTCATTCAATGAACCTCTCGCTATCTTGACAAAACGTTTATTCTCTTGATAACTACCTCTACCAACACCCTCCGCTATATTTGCACCAATACTATCTGCTGAACGTACAATTTGTTTACCCACAGTATCTTGAGCTAAAGGTTTCCAAGTATTAACGATTTGCCAAATTTCATCGGCTAAATTTTCTGATAATTGATAAACTTGTAAATCTTGAAAGCGTTTAGTTGGCATTAGCTCAATTCTATATTTGGATAAATATAATTTTTAGCGGTGTTTGCTGAATTGTCATGAGATAAATAACCAATGACAAATGACAAATGACCATTGACTATTGACCAATAGCCAAACAATCACTTTCAGCCCATAAAACATAAATTGGTGTATCTCTATCTGGCAAATTACCAAAAGTATTAGGTTGGAGAACGTTGATATTTATCCCATTGGTTAATTCCACCACATAAGTAACGTGGGTTCCTAAATACATGACGTTAACTAATCTTCCTTCAAAGCAGTTAGTCGGTAAATTAGGTGGATAGATTGATAGTTGAATTTTTTCAGGACGCACACTTACCACTACAGATTGTGATAATTCGGTTGGTGTGTCTTCGTAGCGGGTGACGATAATTTTCAGACCAGTTTTGGTGACAACTTGGATACAATCAGCTTCTACAGCCGCAATTTCACCACTAAATAAATTAGTATCACCAATAAAATCAGCAACAAAAGCAGTTTGGGGACGTTCGTAAATTTCGCTGGGAGTACCAATTTGCTCAATTTTGCCTTGATTCATCACAGCAATGCGATCGCTCAAAGACAATGCTTCTTCTTGGTCGTGAGTGACTAAAATAAAGGTTAAGCCCAACTTTTGATGTAAGTTTGATAATTCAACTTGCATCTCTTTACGCAGCTTTAAATCTAAAGCACCTAAAGGTTCGTCCAACAGCACCACAGCCGGGTGATTTACTAACGCCCTAGCTAATGCTACCCTTTGCTGTTGACCACCAGAAAGTTGATTGGGAAAGCGCGATCGCAAACTTTCCATTTTGACCAGTTGTAAAGCTTCTGTAACTCGACTTTCGATTTCTGACTTACGAAGTTTTTTTAAGTTTAGCCCAAAGGCGATATTATCCCAGACATTCAGGTGATTGAACAACGCATAACTTTGAAATACAGTATTGACTGGGCGGCGATAAGGCGGAACATTAGTCATAGACTGACCCTGAATCAACACTTTACCTGCATCAGCAGTTTCAAATCCAGCAATTAAACGTAATGTTGTTGTTTTGCCACAACCGGAGGGGCCTAAAATACTAAAAAATTCCCCTTTACGGACATCCAAATCTATTCCATGTACCGCTGGTTCTTGCTTGAAGAACTTAAATACGTTACGCAGTTCCACATCTAGCGATTGAAACGACGTAATCCCCCTCTGATTCTGTACAACAGATTGAGCCATAATCCTCAGTAGAATGCTGTGATTTAACCTGATTGTTTCCGTGAATGTAGCCTATTAAGCAGACTTAAATAACACTTTGGTTTATTGTATCCGCCAAAAACCCTAGATCGGGAATATACGTTTGTGATTGTTACAAGCTTAATATCAAGGGTCAGTTTCGGGCATTCTATAGCAAGTGTTAGGAGTTGGGATTTGGGAGCGGAGCGTAGGTATATTATTCAATCTAAAATCTAAAATTATTTGTCTTTATGGCTTTATTTACATCACCTTTATCGAATAGTAGAAAAGAAACGCGGACTGTCGGACGTGGTATTCAGTCCATATTCTTAATTGGATTCACTTTATTGGCTTTGGCTGGAATTGAAGCACGGTTAGCATACCTACAAATTGTGGAAGGATCTCAACTGCGAAAACGTGCCGAATCTAACCGTGTTCGCACAATTCTTAAGCAACCAGAACGCGGTAATATTTTTGACCGGAATGGTAAGCTATTAGCCACTACCCGATATCCCCATTCTGTATATTTGTGGCCGATGGCGCATACTAAACCATCTTGGTCAGTTGTCGGGCCAAGGTTATCGAAAATTCTGGGTATCCCGCAAGAAGAAATGGAACATAAGCTAGATGTAGCAGGCGCTAACTCTGCTTCTTTGATTCGGATTGCGCGTGATGTCAGCGTAGCCCAAATTACGGCTTTAAAAGAGTATGAAAGCGAACTGAAAGATGTCGAAATTAACACAGATGCAGTGCGCTACTATCCACATGGTCAAGAATTAGCTCATATACTGGGTTACACAAGAGAACTTACCCCCGAACAGTTAAAAGATAAGCAGAAAGAAGGCTACCGTCTGGGTGATGTGATTGGCCAGATGGGCATAGAAAAAGCTTATGAGACGACTTTACGCGGCGAATGGGGTGGTCAGCAAGTGGAAGTGGATGGCGCAGGCCGCCCAATCCGCATTTTGGGAGAAAAGCAAGCAAAATCTGGCAAAGATTTACACCTAACTATAGATTGGGAACTGCAAAAAGCAGCAGACCAAGCTTTAGGTAAGTATCAAGGTGCAATTGTCGCCCTTGATCCCAGAAACGGCGCAGTTTTAGCGATGGTGTCTCATCCTGGTTTCGACCCGAATATTTTTTCTAAGCAAAAACTCTCGCAAAAAGATTGGGAAAGTGTTCAAGGTAAAGACCATCCCCTAGTCAATCGGGCTTTAAGTGCTTTTCCGCCTGCGAGTACTTTCAAAATTGTCACAACCACGGCGGGTTTGGAATCGGGTAAATTTTCCCCTGGAACAGTGCTGCAAACCTATGGTTCCTTGACTGTTGGCGGTGTAACTTTTGGTGAATGGAACCACGCAGGGTTTGGGCCTTTGGGATTTCCCAGAGCGATCGCTATGAGTAGTGATACATTCTTTTATCAAGTTGGTAAAGGTGTTGGTGGCCCGACTTTAATTGAATGGGCGCGTAAGTACGGTTTTGGTCACAAAACTGGAATTGAGTTCACCAGCGAAGAATCTAGAGGTTTGGTTCCCGATGAAAATTGGAAACAAAAAGCTTGGAAGATTCCCTGGACTGTGGGCGACACAATTAATATGTCTATTGGTCAAGGTGCTTTGCAAGTAACACCGCTGCAATCAGCGATTATGTTTTCTGTTCCCGCCAATGGTGGCTATCGTGTGAAGCCCCACTTTTTGAAAGATAACGAAGAAGCAAAAAGCTGGCGGGAATCTTTAAATATGAAACAGTCAACTATCAACGTCCTCCGCGATGGACTACGGAAGGTAATTACTGAAGGTACAGGTAAGCGGTTAAATCTACCAACCATTGCCCCAGCCTCTGGTAAGAGTGGTACAGCCGAAGCTGGTATTGGTCGGCCTAATCATACTTGGTTTGGTGCTTATGCCCCAAGCGATCGCCCAGAAATTACCGTTGTCGCCTTTGGCGAAAATTCCGGGGATCATGGTGGTACAGTCTGCGGCCCAATGGTATTACAAGTGTTGGAAGCATATTTCCAGCATAAGTATCCAGGTAAATATCAAAAACCAGAATCAGCCAATTCTCAAAACGCTAGTGGTGGTAACGGCGACTAATACGAAATTAGTCATTGGTCATTTGTATTTACAAAGGACAAAGAACAAATGACCAATGACAGTCTCCACCAAAAAATTATCACTCAAAGGATAGTGAAGATGAAAAAAGTAGCAGTGTTTGGCAATGCTGGAGGCGGTAAATCAACTCTCAGCAAGAGATTATCCCAAATCACTGGTTTGCCACTTCACGTCTTGGACAAGGTTAAATTTCAACCAGGAGGTGCTGAAGTTTCCCATGAAGATTATAAGTACGCCCATCAGCAGATTTTAACCAGTGACCGATGGGTTATTGATGGGTTTGGCAGTATGGAAACCCTATGGCCACGATTGGATGAAGCGGATACTTTGGTTTATGTAGATTTACCCCTATATATGCATTTTTGGTGGGTAACTAAAAGATTCATCACAGGTTACTTTCAACCGCCAGAAGGCTGGCCGCAAAATAGTCCAATATTAAAGAGTTCCCTGAGTAGCTACCGCGCACTTTGGTTATGTCATAAATATTTAACCCCAAAATATCGTGAGTACATCAAGCAGGCTCAAAGCACCAAAAATGTCTATCACATTCGCTCAAGTCAACAGATTTCGCAATTTTTGGAACTAATGGAAAATGGGAATATGTTTAAAAATGTACACTAACTTTCCCAATTGCTAGCTACAGATAACCTCTTAAGAATTTTCCTTTTGATATGATTCCAAAATTCCACTGCGAATCATTAACTGGGGCCAAATAAACACAAAAAAGCCCATCCAAGTGAGTACAGGAATAGACACAAGAATTGTGAGCCAAATAATTTTAAATAGGAACCAACTACCACTAATCAAGATTACAGATGTTAAGACTATAGACCAAGGTTGACACCACCAAGGTTTATAGTCCCAAGGATTTAAAGGTTTTTGTTCAGACATAAAACATTATAGACTGCGTGAATGGGACAGGGATGAGAGGCTAGAGGCTAGTACAAAAAGGCTGAAGTATGAAGTCTGAAGTATGAAATGAAGAAGCCCTTAGAATGAGCTTTTCAGCAATTTATAATGGGTGCTTTATTTCCGCCGACCTGTACTAGGTATTAGTGTTTTTTAGACCTTTCTTACCTTACGCCTCTACACCCCTGTGTTTATCAATTAACCATTCACAATATATTGCGAATTAATCGCCGCTACACGACCAGCATCGACCAAAGCTTGATAAACCATCACCGCTACCTCCGCCCTTGTGGCATCGCGGGTAGGGTTGAGTTGCTTCAGGTTGGGATGATTGACAATAATTCTCTTGTTTATTGCTTTTGCTACCTCATCTTTGGCATAGTCAGGAATTTTAGCTTGGTCATCAAAAATTTTGATAGCGTTGGCAACATTACCAGATGTGCCTAACCCTAGTCCATTTACGAGAGAAACCAGAACTTGTACGCGCTGGATATTTTGGTTAGGACGGAATGTATTATCTGGGAAACCAGAAAGGAATTGACCTTGATAAGCTTGCTGAATGACTTTAGCTGCCCAGAAGTTAGCTGCTACATCTTTAAATTGAGTTGCCGTCCGCTTTGAGGATGGTGCAAAAGCTTTGACAATTAATGCTGCATACTGCGCCCTTGTCATCGTTGCATCTGGTCTAAAGGTGCGGTCTGGGAAACCATTAACTATACCTTGTCGGACTAATTCCCGAATAAAGGCTGCTGCCCAATGATTACTAATATCGCTTAAGTCGATAGGAGCTGGCGTTGGTGTTGGTGTTGGTGTGGGTACAGGGTTTGGTGTGGGTGTTGGCAGAGGTTCTGGTTCCGGCTCTGGTTCTGGGTCTGGTGTTGGTGTAGGTATGGGTATAGGAACGGGTACAGGAGTGGGTGTAGGTGTTGGGGTGGGTACAGGGTTTGGTGTGGGTGTTGGAGTCGGGACTGGTGTAGGTACAGGAGTAGGCGTGGGTGTTGGGACTGGTGTAGGTACTGGGGTAGGGGTTGGCGTTGGATTTGGTACTGGCGTGGGTGTGGGAACTGGAGTGTTAGCAAACTCGATATTACCGCTGACTTTGCTGGGGTCAATTTGATTACCAACGGAAATTAGTTTATTGGAACTGGCATTTTGTAAGTCGAATTTCCCGTTATTGCGGAAAGTGTTGCCGCCGGAACTGGAAGCACTGCCTAAATCTGGTAGAGCGGTGGCAATTACAGTCAGACCATCATCGGTATTATTTTCACTAACATTGTTACGTAATACGGGGCGGGCGCTACCAGAAACAACGATGCCAGAACGATTTTCGGTAAATTTGTTATTTAACAGTGTGGGTGAGGCTGTATCACTAATAGCAATGCCAAAACCTGTTTTAATGCAGGTATTATCTTGAATTTGACCTTTGGAATTTTTAGCGATCGCAATTCCATTGGCTGCATTCTCTGTAAATACATTACCTTGAATCACTGGATTCGCATCACCCGTAGCGAATACTCCCTCACGCTTACAATTTTTGAAGGTGCAATTGGCAATGGTCGGAGTAGTTGATTCTGACCAAACACCGCTACCGCGAGAAGCTGGGTTTGTGACAGTTACTCCTCGGAGTTCTGCATTATCCAGCATCACAAAGGTGACGTTTTGACCAGCAAAAGTCCGGCTGAGGTAATTACCACTACCTTCAATTAAAATATTGCTTCCTTTGTTGGCTTCGTTACCAATGAGTTTGACCCCAGACGAAATGGTTAAGGGAAAAACTTCTCCACTAGCTACGCTGTAATTTCCATCCGTGAGTTGAATAATGGTATCAGGTGTGGCAACCTTGAGAGCTTGGGTAATGGTTTTAAATGGCGCTTGCTGGCTACCTGGATTACTACTATTTCCGGTTAAAGGATTTACGTAAAACTTTTGAGGCATATTTATACCGCTAAAACATAGTCATACTATTAGCTCTAACTTTGAAAATGGCTAGTTATCGCTAAAATTTGCAACATTGACTACCAAATTTAACGGGGAAATTCCAGAAAGGCTCCCTCTGAACTATTTGTACAAGTAGGTAGGAAATATCAATTCAGTATGTTGTATGGTAAATCAGCCCAAATAACTACAAAACTAAATTTATTTAGACTGGCTCATAACCAAATTCATCAAACTATCTAACAAGCGATCGCGTGATAAAGAAGCAAGTTCTTTTCCATACAGTATTTCCTGTACAATTACATAGGAAACTAGCGAACCCATAAAAATATGTGCGATCGCTTCTGGGTCTGTAATACCTAATTCTGGATGGGACGCAAAATATTGACTCAGCAAAAACCGACCGCGTTGGACAACTGTTTGATTATAAAGTTTGGCGAGTTCGGGAAAGTTTTGTGCCTCAGTAATAATCAAGCGCAACAATGCCAAATAATCAGGATTATCGGCAACTTTAGTTAAGTAAGTTTCACCAACTTGACGCAATAAACTTGCAGGTTCACCTTGTAATTCTGTGTTAGCAAAAATACTTTGAAAGCAAGTGAGCGTTAACCTTTCCATTAACGCTTTAAACAGCCCTTCTTTGTCTTTAAAGTGGCTGTAAATTGTTTGTTTAGAAACTCCAGCCTCTGCACTGACCCTATCCATACTGGTTTTGGCGTAACCTTCGCGCAAAAATACCCGAATTGCACCTTGCAAGATTTGTTCTTGTTTTTGGGTAATTGCAGGTAACACAATGTCCAGTGGAAATATAGAGGTATGAGGCATGAAAAGTAAATTTTTTTGCGTATCTCTTGCTATATCATACTGGACAGTCTAGTATGATGACCAAAATATTTTCATCATCCAGGATGCTACTATGACTCAGACTGCCCCAATCCCCCCGGAAAGTCTTACAAATGTCCCAGTATCCAAACCGCAGCGTCATAAGAAACCAATACCTTTGTTAATTGGAGGTGTGCTGGTAATTGGTGGTATTGGCTATGCAGTCTGGCACAGTCAACCCCAAGGTGCAACAAACATCCTGAAAGTTAGCGGTCGAATTGAGGGTTACGAAACCGAGATTGGAGTGAAGCGTTCGGGCAGAATAGAGTCAATTGCCATGCGAGAAGGGACGGCAGTCAAAAAGGGGCAAGAATTAATCAGGATGGATGACAGCGATGACCAACTCCTACAAGACCAATTGCGTGGTGCAGAAGCGAGGATAGCATCGGCTGAATCGGATGAACAGCAAGCAATTTCCGATGTAGAGCGAGTAGAAAGAGAAATTCAGGAAATTACCAGCCAAATTAACGAAGCTAAACTAAACTTGCGCCAATCTCAAGGCGACACTCAAGGCAGAATTGAGCAAGCACAATCGAACGTTGCCGCCGCCAAAGCGATATTAGTGCAAGCAGAAGCCCAAGTTAAACAAGCAACAGCAGAAGTAAATTTAGCACGAGTCAACCGCGATCGCTATGCCAAATTAGTCAAAGAAGGCGCGATTAATCAACAACAATTCGACCAAGCCCAAACCACCCTGGACACAGCCATAGCCACCTTAGAAGCACGACAAGCGGCAGTTAACGCCGCAAATCAGCAGTTAAGTGCAGTTGAAGGGGCGCTAACCCAAGCCAAAACCACAGGCTTTAACCCCGATATTCGCAACGCCCAGTTAACAGCCTTAGTCCGCAAGCAGCAGCAAAGCACTGCCCAACTCAAATCTGCACAAGCTAAAGTCAAATCTGCACAAGCTAAAGTCAAAGATGCCCAAGCCGCCAAACAACAAATCCTCACCCAAATTGCCGACTCTAAAAAAGATTTAAACGTCCTCAGCCCGATAGATGGCGTAGTTACAGCCCGGAGTGCCGAACCAGGGGCAGTAGTTAACAGCCAAACGAAGATTTTGACCATTGTTGACCCCAAAACATTGTATTTTCGCGGTTTTATTCCCGAAGGCGATATTGGCAAAGTGCGCTTAGGACAAACCACAAAAATTATCCTAGACTCTGCACCAAACAAACCCTTGCAAGGCAAAGTCATTGCCATTGATCCCCAAGCTTCCTTTACACCAGAAAATATTTACTTCCAAAAAGATAGAGTCAGACAAGTAGTTGGTATTCGCGTCGAAGTCACAAACCCCGATGGTTGCTTTAACCCCGAAAATCCCTACGCCCAATCAGACTTACCCTGCGCCAAAATTGGAATGCCGGCTGATGCAGAGATTCAGTTGAAGGGGCTAGAGACTAGGGGCTAGAGGCTAGAAAAGAATTTGATGAATCAAGAGTATGTTCGCTAAACAGAATCAACCTCCCAAAACTCTCTCTGCGCCTTTGCGTCTCTGCGTGAAAAAATTATGACACAGCCACTCACCATCTTACCGCCATCATCCAGCCCCACCACAACCGCCATCAAAGTACAAGCATTACACAAACACTATGGCAACTTAGCAGCCGTTCGAGGCATTGATTTTAGCGTCCAAAAAAGCGAGATGTTTGGACTCATCGGCCCTGATGGGGCGGGGAAAACCACCACCTTTCACATCTTGGGCGGCGTGATGGAAGCAACCGCCGGGGAAGTGCAGATATTTGGACAGCCTGCGCGAGATGCAAGGTTAATCACGGGTTATCTTACTCAACAGTTTTCGCTGTATTTAGACTTGAGTATTGATGAAAATCTGCGTTATGCAGCAGGTTTGCGGCAAGTAGCAGATGATATGTTAGTACAACGCCGCCAGAAATATTTAAAATTAATGAATTTAGATAGATTTGGCGATCGCTTGGCGGGACAATTGTCTGGAGGAATGAAACAAAAGCTGGCATTGTGTTGTGCTTTAGTTTCTCAGCCAGAAGTTTTATTGTTAGATGAACCTACCACTGGCGTTGATCCCGTTTCCCGGCGAGAATTTTGGGATGTGTTAGCGGAACTTTCCGCCGAAGGGATGACAATTGTTGTGGCGACACCTTACCTCGACGAAGCCGAACGCTGTCACCGTGTGGCTTTGATGTACAGTGGGCAAATTCATGAAATTGGCACACCCGCAGACTTACGCGCTAACTTGGGCTTGCATCGCTTGGAAGTGCGAACCGCCAATTTAACAGCCACCGAAGAGATACTTTCCCAGACTGCACAAAACAATATTATAGATGTGCAGATTTTTGGCGATCGCTTAGATGTCCTCGTCCCAAATTTAGATGCGGGAGAAACAGAAGTCCGCCAACTCTTGCAACAACATGATTTATCCATACCCAGCAGCATCGAACGTGGCGAACCCACATTAGAAAACGTCTTTGTCACCCGCCTGCGTCAACAAGGTTCTGTACCGCAGTTTTTTCCCTTTCCTCGTTCGCGGAAAAGGGGAGTGGGGAGTTGGGAGTGGGGAGTTGGGGGAGAGGGGGGACAAGGGAGAAGTGTTGACTCAGCACCCAGCACTCAGCACTCAGCACTCAGCACTCAAAACTCAGCACTCAGCACTCAGCACTCAGCACTCAGTACCCAGCACTCAGAAATAGCGATATACGCCCACAAACTGAGTCGGGTTTTTGGTAAATTCCGCGCTGTCAAAGATGTGAATGTTGAGGTGCGTTACGGGGAAATATTTGGGTTATTAGGTGCGAACGGTGCAGGAAAAACCACCACAATTAAAATGTTGTGCGGACTGTTAGAAGCCAGTGGTGGACAAATTTCTCTGGGTGGTGAGACGGGAAATCTGCGGAGTGCAGACTTACGGCGACGCATTGGGTACATGAGTCAGAAATTCACCCTCTACGATGATTTAACCATTCTGCAAAACCTGGAATTTTATAGTGGAGTTTACGGTGTACCACGCAAACTGCGGCGAGAAAAAATTGATTGGGTAATAGCTACCTGTGGCTTAGAAGGACAAGAAAATCTCGTCACCGGACAATTACCAGGAGGTTGGAAACAGCGCGTAGCTTTCGGTGCTTCCGTGATGCACGAACCAGATATTTTATTTTTAGATGAACCGACATCGGGCGTAGATCCCTTGGCGCGTCGCCAGTTTTGGAAACTGATTAATGATTTCGCCCGCAACGGTACAGCTATTTTAGTCACAACTCACTATTTAGAAGAAGCCGAACAGTGTAACCGTATGAGTTTTATGGTTGCAGGTGAAACCGTCGCCGAAGGTTCACCCAGTTCAATTAAAGCTTCCCAACCAGGCAAATTAATCGAAATTATTGTTAATCAAAATCAAGCAGCTTCCAAATTACTCAAACAACACTTCGACTCTTGGAGAATCTCGATTTTTGCTAATAGTTTACACGTTGTTTTAGATAACCCTGAACAAGAAATCAACAAAATAACTCAACTATTAAAAGCCAATCAAATTCAAGTTCATTCTCTCCGCCCCGTACCTTTTTCTTTAGAAGATGCGTTTATTGGTATAGTAGAACGCTCTCAAACATAAAAAACTCCGCGTAACTCCGCGTTAACCTCCGCGCCCCTCTGCGTTAAAAAAATGAAAAGAATCATCGCCCAATGTATTAAAGAAATCGCCCAATTTCGCCGCGATCGCCTCACCTTAGCTTTAGCTTTTATCTTACCATTCATCACCTTAATAATTTTTGGCTTTGCCATCAGATTAGAAAGTAAAGATATCCCCTTAATTGTGCAGGATTTTAACCGCACAAATCTCAGCAATAGCTACATAGAAAGATTATATGCCACCAATCAATTTATCCCGAAACAATGGTCTGGTGGTAATCCCATACACGATGCAATAGATAAAGGAATTGCCAAAGCTGCCGTAATTATTCCGCCTGAATTTAGTCGTGATATCCAAGCAGGCAAAAATACAACAGTGCAAGTTTTAATTGATGCCACTGACGTGAATAATGCGCGGGTAATTAGAAATAGTATTCAAAGAGTTACAAACTTTTTTATGCAGGAGCATGGATTATTACCACCAACTAATAGTATTACAGCCAGAATGCGTTTATGGTTTAATCCTGGCAGATTAGAATCGCTGTATATTGTACCGGGAGTGTATGGCGTTGTGTTATGGATTTTTCCTTCATTGTTAGCTGCGATCGCAATGGTAAGAGAAAAAGAAAAAGGTACAATTATCCAAGTCTATGCTTCTAGTATCAGCGCCACCGAACTCTTACTTGGTAAAGGATTAGCCTACTTATTAATTGCCATCACAGAAACTTTAATTGTAATGATTTTAGGCTCAATTATTTTTCAAGTTGGCATTGTTAGCAACCCCATAACTTTAATAATTGGAACGCTACTATTTCTTACAGATAGTGTACTATTCGGTTTACTTATAGGAGTACGCAGCAGTAACCAAAATGCTGCCGTTCAAGGCGTTTCCCTGGTTGGGTTTATCACCTCACTATTATTATCAGGTTTTATTTATCCCCTCAATAATATTCCTTTCCCTCTTTCATTAGCACCTAACGTAGTTCCAGCACGTTACTACATAGATATTACCCGTGATGCTTTTGTACGTGGTACAGGTTTTGCTGGAGTTTGGTTTGATTTACTTATGCTGACAGTTTTGGGTTTATTTTTCTTTAACGTATCACGTCGAGTTTTAAGCCGAATGCAATTACCTAATTAATTTTATGAAACTTATTCGCCAATTATTCAACAGTCCATTTTGGGCATTATTAAAAAAAGAAATTAGCCAAATTTTACGCAACAAACAATTAATAATTTTATTAATTTTTCCGCCCACAATCCAACTATTGCTATATGGATTTATCTTAAATCCTGATGTGCATAACTTACGATTAGGTGTCATCGACTATGCCAACGTCAGCGCCAGCCGTGAGTTAGTTTCAGCTATGACATCCAATCGCATTTTTACTCTGGAATCTGTACCTACCAGCGAAAAAGATTTAAGTCGTCAGGTAGAAGAAGGTAAGTTAGATGTCGGAGTGATAATTCCCCCCGATTTTGCGCGTCAACTCACTCAAAAATCAGCAGAAATTCAAGTATTTATTGATGCGGTAAATGCCAATACAGCCGGGATTGCAGGAAATTATATGAATCAAATTATTCAACAATATAATTTGCATTTAACCGAGGAGCGAGTTACTCTCCCAATTTCACCGGAAGTTGTCTTTCTCTACAACCCTGGATTAACTAGTAGCTGGTTTTTTGTACCGGGAGTTATGGGTTTAGTTCTCACATTAATTGGCACAATAGTTTCCGCAATTACAGTTGTGCGTGAGAAAGATACGGGGACTTTAGAACAATTATTAATGACTCCGGCGGCGAACTGGCAGATTTTACTATCGAAAATTGTGCCTTTAGCTGTGTTATTACTCGGCGATGTTCTACTCGCTTTGACATTAGCCACAGTAGTATTCCATGTTCCATTTCGGGGAAATTTCCTACTGTTTTTTGGCTTGTCGAGTATGTATGTGTTTGTCGGGATTAGTTTAGGAATTATGTTGGCAACTGTTTGTCGTTCGCAACAGCAAGTAGTTCTCACATCATTCTTTATCAATTTACCAATGGTACAGACTTCTGGCGCGATCGCACCCATTGAAGCTATGCCACCTTTGTTTCAAGTTTTGTCTCTACTCAATCCCCTAGGCCATTACATCGCCATTGTCCGAGGAATTTTACTCAAAGGAGTAGGTTTAGATGTATTGTGGATTAATGTTTTAGCATTAGTAGCCTTTGCGGTGGTTTTATTAACTATTAGTATTAACAAGTTTCGCAGTCAATTAAGCTAAATATCTGGTGACAGTGCTTGCACTGGCTGAATTTGCAGCGTTTTTTTGATAGTAAAAAAGAATGTGCTGCCTTGATCAACTTGTGATTCTAACCAAATACTACCGCCATACATCTCAACAATCTTTTTCACTATGGATAAACCGATTCCCGTACTTTCTGAATCTGGAGTAGGAGATAATTTTTGGAAAATCTGGAATATTTTTGTAAAATACTTCTCCTCAATGCCAATTCCATTATCTGCAATGCTAATTTTCCAGTAATCTTCTTCTTCTGTACAACCAACTATAATCTTACCTTGGGGTTTACCTAAAAACTTAATGGCATTACTTAATAAATTTTGAAAAACTTGCTCAATTTTAGTTTTTTCACAGTAAATAATTGGGAAAATTTCACTTATTTCGATTTGAATATCCTTGCTTGGTTCTAAAATTTCAATTACATCTCTAACTATGTTATGCAGATTAACTTCTCTTTTTTCTTCCCTAATCCTTCCAATTCTTGAATATTCTAAAATACTGTCAATTAAATTTTGTAATTTATTAACTCTTATAAGAATTTTGTTTATTAAATCTTTACCTTCGTTATCAAACTTATCTGCATAGTCATTCATTAACCATTCTGATAATAAACCAATGCCTCTTAATGGAGCTTTTAAGTCATGGGAAACTATATAAGCAAAATCATTCAATTCTTGATTGGTATGTTTTAATTCTTGCAATAATTCAGCCATTCTTTCTTGAGATTTTTTGCGTTGTACAATCTCAGTTTGAAGTTGTTTATTAGCTGCGGCTAGTTCAGCAGTCCGTTGTTCTACGAGTTCTTCTAGGCGTTCTTTGTATTGGCGTAACTCATTTTCTACTAACTTACGTTCTGTAATTTCAACTTGTAAAGCTTGATTTGCTGCTTCAAGTTGTGCTGGACTCGGTAAAGCCAGTGCTTGCGGAACTAAAGGTATTAATGTCAATGCGGTGTAAAAAGAAATAATTGCTGTTAGTGCTTTGATTGTTCCTGATAACCAATAATAAGGATACCAAAGTGTCAATATTTCCAGCAAATGAGTTGTGCCGCAAGAAATAATAAATGCACTAAATAGAACAAAAATATTTCTAAATGGTACATCTTCTCTTTTGCGGATAAAATATACCAGCATTAACGGAATTGAATAATAAGAAAACGAAATTATACAATCTGACAAAATATGTAGCCATACTAAACCAGGCTGCCATAAGTAACAATGCCCATGCGGAATAAAATTTGTTGATAGAAAAAAATTCAAAAAATCGTACACTTGAATACTCCCTATTTCTAGTTAAAGATTCTTATCATAATGAGCTAAAATATCAGCAATATAGCAGGAGGCAGAAGGCAGGAGGTAAAACTATTGGTATTTATACCATTCACGCTTTTACGATGTCCTCATCTGTGCTTCGATTGCTATAAATAATTATTTTTTATATTTGTTCTTGATGCCAATAACTAAAGCTCCCAAATTTTAAGTAAATTTGGGAGCTAAAAATTTTTAAGTTCACCGCAACGCCGTTTTACCTAAGTTTATGACCTGGTTAAACCAGGTGGGTACCGATGTTGCTCATTTAAAGTTTCCGGGTACAAGCCCGGTCTACTGCCACGAGAACTATTTGGTTCCCTTTTCTTTAAAGACATAGATCAAAAAACTTGATGGCAGTCACCAACGTCGCAGTGCAACTAACTCATTATAGCTTTATCAATCAACTTGTGTGTTGAATATGAAGATTTTCTGACTAATTTAATTGGGATACCAAATAGATTCTAAGGTATGAGCTAGATGACTTACGGTTTCTGGGTTATACTCATCTAGCAAAACTGTAACATGTCCCAATTTCCGCCCAGGACGAGATTCTGTTTTGCCGTACCAATGAACAGTTGCTTGGGGAATTGCGGCTAATTGTTGACGCTGGCTTTGATAGTCGCTGTGAGAAGTTTCATATCCTAGCAGGTTCACCATAATAGCCATTTGGCAGTGTAAATTAGGATTGCCCAAAGGTAGACCACACACGGCTCTGAGATGTTGTTCAAATTGCGAAGTTTCGCAAGCATCAATAGAAAAGTGTCCCGAATTGTGGGTACGGGGAGCAATTTCATTGACTAAGACTTTGCCATCTTTGGTGAGAAATAGCTCTATGCCAAAAACGCCGACAACTTCTAGGCTATTTAATAAAGTATGAGCGATCGCCTGACTTTGTTCTACTTGATTAAGGGTAATATCCGCAGGTGCTATCACTCGCCTACATACCTGTTGTTCTTGTTGAGTTTCTACCACTGGATAGATGACAACTTCACCATTTACGGAACGTGCTGCAATTACCGCCAGTTCCCTTTCAAATGGCACAAATTCTTCAATTAAAAACTGTGATTGATTTGTTGCTTGAGCTAACTTTTGATGTAAACTTGCCAAATCTTGGATAATAAATGTGCCTTGTCCGTCGTAACCGTGACGACGCGATTTTAAGACAACCGGAAAACTTAAATTCTCTAGCTTGGATGCTAAATTTTCCACATCATCCACAGCAAAAAATTGCGGTACAGGTAAACCTAAATCTCGCAAATAACAACGCTGATGATATTTATCTAATAACGGCAATAAAGCTTGTAACCTGGGACGAAAGCAAACACCTTGATTAGCTAATAAACCTAAAGCATCAAGGTCAACAAATTCATTTTCAAAGGTAATGACATCACTTTTTTGAGCTAATATTTCTGTGGCTTTTGCATCATCAATTGGTGCAAAAACTGTATCTTGAGCAATAGCTACAGCCGGGTCATATTTACTAGGAGTCTGTACAATTAATTCTACTCCTAGTTTGTGTGCTGCATCCCCCATCATCCAGGCTAGTTGCCCACCACCAATTACACCAACACGCTTCATCGACATCCTAAAGATTCACGAGTATCTACGCCAGTTTTGGAATTTACCCCACTGGCTTTACTGCACAGTTCTTTAATTTGCGCTTTATCCAAAACTGCATCAGTAAAGTCTGCACCTTGAATATTCACATCTGTAAACAAGGCACGAAGTAACAATGCTTCTTTGAGAACGGCATCGCTCAAATCAGCCCCTGTTAAGTTTACCTGATCCACCATCGCATTAGTTAAATCTGCTTGGTGAAGATTGGCTTTAGTCATTACTGAAGCACTCAAGACTGCTCCGCGCAAGTCAGCACCGGTAAAGTTAGCCATTTCCATATTCGCGTTAGAAAATTCCGCCGCTTGCAAAGTTTCTCCCGAAAAATCCCTTCTCGCTAACTGTGCATTACTAAATGACAAGGGATGAGTCCAGTCTACTGCTAAAGCGGGAGCAGGCAAAAGGCAGAGGGTAAGAATACTTAATATCAAAGCCTGAATAGGATTTATCACTCTGTAATGATTACTGCTTATGTAAATCAGGCAAAATAATAAAATTCCTAAAAGTAATGCTAATCCTGGCTGCCACAACATATTTGTTTTTTAGGTATGGTCGATTACTTTAGCTTAACATTTTGTAATCTGTGCGATCGCTAAATCATTTCTATGAAATAAGATCCCCGACAGCTTAAAGAAGTTGGGGATCTGGACAACACCATTTATTAAATATTAAGTATTCTCGCTATATAACTAAAGACTGATTTTTTCACACTCAATATACATCACAGTAGTTACTCACTATTAAATTTACAATTCTTGATTTTATTAATGACATTTTGCGATATAAATATTGTTATTAAATAAAATTCAGAATTTACAGGAGTCAGAATATCAGTATGAGATGGTAGATAAATTTAGTAGTGGATCGGCAAACCACACTTTCTTGTTCAGAATACTGTATTCTTCTTCAACCTTATTCATCTAAAAATAGAATTAGTTACATTTCTTTATTATGGATTTTGTAAGTAAAGTTTATTAACTTTTGCTGTTAACCTCAATTATCGCCTGTTAGTCTTCTTATTAAGGTGAGTAGTCAGCGTTGCTTGAGCATATTGATAATCTGTCTTGAATGCTTGGCCAGCTGCACAAGAGGAGAATTGACTTTAGTTTCATAAATAGTTGCTTGGCTACTACAAGAAGGCAGGAGGAAAGAGAAAGTTCAAGAGGTTACAAAATAGGTTTTTAGCCTTCTCTAACAGTCGGTTTATTTCTATTGCCACTTGTTAGTTAGAAATTCATCAGTTTATATTCAGCAACTACCCCAAATTCGTAAAGCATTACACAAATGATGAAACATTATTCTCTGGAATGGATTGAGGCTTGGTGCCAAGAAAACGGCTGGACAGAATTATTTGTTGAGCGACGCAACAATTATTGGGCATTTCCGCCTGGTGGAGTTATGCCAGAACCAATTCCATCTCATGTGTTGAGAGGAATTAAAGCTGAAAAAGGATTCACCGTTGAAGAAAGAATTTGGTCATTTTCAGCCGTAATAGGTACGGTTGTAGCTGTCGTTAGCACCTTTATACTCAGATGTCCTATGCCTTTGGTATTGGCCTTTGCCTTTAACGCTGTAACGGTGGCTCAATTTGAATTAGAAGATGTTTAACGGTTAATGTTGTCATTTGTCCTCTCTTACAAAGTTCTGAGCGGAGGCTTCCTCCGCTCAGACTTTGCGCTTTGTTCTTAGTCATTGGTAAGGTTTCGAGATTTACGTTTTGTAATCTAATTGTTGTTGAATTAACAAATGATGAATGACTATTGACCAGATTCTTTGGAGACTTTTTCTATTTGTTGCGTAAAGTAAGATTCTTCATGTTTGAGTTGCTGTGCTAGTTGTAAGCCTTGTTGAAAGGCTGAGAGTGCTTGAGGATAATTTTTTTGTTGTAAATAAATTTGACCAATTTGGTCGTAAGCTTGCATTAAGCCGTAATAGTTATATGCTTTGTCTTGGGTTGCGATGAGAATTTGACTGGTTTGTAATGCTGCGTCAATTTGTCCTTGCGAACGGTATAAGGCAATTAACTTTTGTAAAGCTTCCGCAGCTAAAACAAATTGCTGTGATTCCCAAGCAGTTGTATAAGCTTGTTGATAGTTATTAAAAGCCTCTTGAATTAGGCTAGGATTTTCTTTGGCTAAAGATTCATAATTACTAGCGATCGCTAATTTTAATTCTGGTAATTTGAGAATATTTTCTGGGTCAGTATACATTAATGCTAACTTATTTAATGTATCAATCGCCTGTTGCGGTTGTTTGCCTTGCTGGTACACATAAGCTAACTGTTGTAGATATGTTAACTCGCTGGTACGATCGCCTCCAACAGTAGCTATATTTAATAACTCTTGATAGGTGGCGGCGGCGTTGGGATAATCGAACCAAGCCAGATGTAATTCTGCAATGGTTTGCAGGGTAGATAACTCTGCGGTTTTATCTTGTTGCTGTCTTACGGCTGTCAAAATTTGATTGTAAACTTCTAACGCATTTTTTGGCGATCGCACATTTTGAAAAGCTTCACCTAAAGCTTGCAACAATTCTAAATTTACGCCTTGTTGAGCAATAATTTTGGGTGATAAAGCTTGTTTTTGAATTGCTTGCAACCTTTGAGTTATATAAAATACTTCTTGACGGTCATTTTGATTCCAAGCGATCGCACCTACCCTAGATAAAGCTTCAACTTCCGGTATCGTCCCCAAATAGCGCCGCAAGCGTATTTCCCGGTTCCAAATTTCAAACGCCGTTACCTTGTCTCCCGCTTGTAACGTCGCCGTTGCTTGTTGATTTAATTCATCTAACGCAGTTGCTAAAGTTTGCTGTTCCTCCGCCGTTAACGGTTGTTTATCAGCAGAAGGCCGCACTAAAGGATCAGGTGTGGTAACTTCTAAAGGACTAGGCGGAAATTTATCTGCTTGGCTAGGGTCTCTAGGATCTTTAGGTGCAGCTAATGTTAAAGAACTATTTAATAAGATAGTAAAAATTGCGATCGCACATAAGCGTCTGAGCATAAATACTTTACCTGACTAAAATTTAGATGATAATTAGTTACTAGCTCAATAATGACGACATTTTTCTAAAAATTCTCCAGACGCTGAAAGATTTGTTCAACAATACTTTTCGCCAAGGAGTTTCTATCCCTTGATGAATTTCTCTTCACAAAATTTCATACTTCAGACTTCACACTTCATACTTCATTAAAATACTCAAAGAGATTTTTAAGCAACCAAAGATAATCTATAAATGACAAGCTCTACAGATATTGCAACCTTAGCGAAATGGATGGCGGCTGATTTTAGCAACCAAGCGCAAGCTTTTGAAAATCCACCATTTTATGCACATATTCGCGTGTGTATGCGTCCCTTACCTTTAGACTTGTTATCAGGGGTAAGTTTTTTTGTGGAACAAGCTTATGACTATATGTTGAATGACCCCTATCGCTTGCGGGTATTAAAGTTGGTGAACGCAGGCGATCGCATCCACATCGAAAACTACACTGTTAAACAAGAAGAAAAATTCTATGGTGCATCCCGTAACCTAGAGCGCCTCAAAACCCTCACAGCCGACGACTTAGAACAACTACCAGGCTGTAACATGATAGTCGAATGGACAGGTAATAGCTTTAAAGGTCATGTAGAACCAGGAAAAGGCTGTATTGTGTTTCGCAAAGGTCAAAGAACTTACCTAGACAGCGAATTTGAAATTGACGACGAGAAATTCATCAGCCTAGACAGAGGACGCGACCCTGAAACCGATGAACATATCTGGGGTTCTGTCGCTGGGCCATTTTACTTCGTCCGGTGGGCAAGTTTTGCCGATGAAGTTAAATGCTGAGTGGGGAGTAGGGAGTAGGGAATAGGGAGTTGGGGGGATGAAAGGGACAAAATATTGACTTTTGACTTTGGGACTTCCAGAAATTAAATTATTCAACCATCAAAAGCAAAGATATTGATCAGAATCTTTTTCTCCCTCTGCACCCTCTGCACCCCTGCTTCCTCTGCTACCTCTCATGATTGGATTATTTTTCTTTTGACTTGTTTAGTATCCCGTTGCGGCTAACTCCAGTGGATGAAAATAGGGAACTCTTTCTATAGATGTTTCCCAAATCCCACTGGGGTATAGTTTTAGCAGCCGAAATCCTGGTGATTTTTCGTCAATAGCAAACGTGTAACTATTAGAACGAAATTGAATACAAGTTGAGGGAGTTCCCAAATACCCGACTTTGTGGCGCTGGTGTTGGAATTGTTGGTGAATATGACCGAATAAAACTAATTTAACTTGTGGGTGACGATCAATAACGGCAAAAAATTCTTCGGGATTTTTCAGGCGACTGCTATCTAACCAAGCAGAATTCACGCAAAAAGGTGGATGATGTAGGGCTATCAATGTTGGTTTATCACCTAGTTTTGTTAATTCCGAGTCCAGCCAACAGAGAGTGTTAGTTGAGAGATGACCATGTACACATCCAGGTACAGCCGAGTTCAGTAAGATAAAATTCCACTTACCACGCTGGAAAGACTTACGCCGAGAAATCATTCCCAAGTTAAGAATTTGATTCATAGCGATCGCACAGTCATGGTTTCCTGGTAGCCAGTAAGTAGGTATCTGTAATTGATTGACTAAATTTTGCAAATGTTCATAAGACGCGGAAGTTCCATCCCCAGATAAATCCCCCGTCAATAATAGTAAATCAATTTCTGATTTTAACTCTTCTAAACGCTGCAATACTACCTTAAAAGACTCAATAGTAGGCATTCCCAGCAGTTGATGATTTTCTGAGGCAAACAGATGTATATCTGTTACCTGAGCAATCGATACGGGAGATATATGATTCATCTTCACTGCTCACACTCTGCTTGTATCTGTACCCTGATTTTCATTATCGGTAGAACACTGAATTTTAATTCAAGTAGCAAAACTAGCTTGATATTAACCGTGTACCTGATAATGAATGTGGCTATTTACCTTTGAAACTCAAGCTTTGGCTCAAAAGGCATTGCCAGACTTTAAGTAATTGTTATACTCAAAGCTGTTCATAAAAATACAATTTTAAACAAAAATTTTTTTCATCTATCCTACGATAGAAGTTATAACTGAGTGTATCTGATGATACTCATATCTGCAAGCAATAAAACTAGCCTCTAATCCCTAGCCTCTGACCTCTGCTTTTCTGTTACATTACTTTGCAGTCTGAAGCTGATTTGCATAAGTAATCACAAAAAAGAATTAAAATAAACTGAGGTAAAACCAGGGAGGTGAACATATTATGTCAATAAAACTTTTACCAGACCTTGGAGATTTAGCCGAAGGACTAGGAGTTACAGGTATTGTTGGAGTTGTGCTTGTACCTGTATTGTTGCCAGTAATAGCTGGTGTTGGTAGACCAGTAGCCAAAGCAGTTGTTAAACAAGGAATATTGTTCTACGAAAAGAGCAAAGAAGCGATCGCAGAAGCCAGCGAAACCTGGGATGATATCATTGCCGAAGCTAGGGCAGAAGTTGGTGAAGAACGCATGAAATCAGCCGAACCTAGAGAAATTTAACAAAAAACTCAGCGTACCTTTGCGTTGAAAAATCCAATCTTGTACTAAGACTCTCGCAATACATATCCCACACCCCGCACCGTTTGAATTAGGCGTTTTTGACCTTCATCTTCAATTTTGAGACGGAGATAACGAATATAAACTTCAATCACATTTGACTCACCCATAAAGTCATAACCCCAGACATTTTCTAATATTTGTTCGCGGGTTAATACCTCACGGGGATGTTCCATTAAGAACTTTAATAGCTCAAATTCTTTCATAGTCAAATCAATTACCCGCCCATTGTGAATGGCACGGCGGGTTGATATATCTAATACTAAATCCCCAAAACGTAACTGCTCTGTAGTATCAATATCAGGTTTTAAATAAAGGCGAATTAGCTTTAAAAATTCTTCTGGACGATAAGGCTTAAGAATATAATCATCAGCACCCGCTTCTAAACAAGCTACACGGTCATCAACTGTATCTCGCGCCATTAAAACCAGTACAGGAGAACGCATCCCCGCACTTCTGATATTTTTACATAAGGATAATCCAGACTCGCCTGCCAACATCCGGTCTAAAACAATTAAAGCCGGTTGACAATCACGGCTATATTGCAAACCACTGGCTGCATCGTGAGCCAAAATAGCATCATAACCAGCTTCTTGCAAATCGGAAGATAATTGACTTGCAAGGCTTTCATCAGTTTCAATCACCAAAACACAGGGACTGTGAGCAACTGTCATAAATTTTAAGTCAAAAGTCAATGGTCAATGGTCAACAAGAGTAGCACTCAGCACTTGGCGATAACTTTGTTTTTTAATTCTATTTATAAACCAACAATTTGGGAAAAAAGCCAAAGAAACAATATTGACTAAGCTAAAACACATCTAAATTACATCATCACCAGTAAAGATCGTCATTGGTCATTCATCATTTGTATTGACAAAGAACAAGGGACAAATGACGAATGACAGTCTCCACCAGAAAATGTGTAACTTGTGCGCGTATTAGCTTGTTGACTATAGACCATTGACCATTACGGTAATTCCACAGAGGTGGGTTTGGCGATATGCGGTAGACCCCATCCGAGTTTTTCGCGTAAGATGCGGAAAAACTCTGGTGGTTGTAGACGAATAAATCGGACACTATATTGCGATCGCTCTAAATATACCCGATCTTCCGAAAACACATAACACCCGCCATTGCCATCTACCACCATCACCAAACGCGGAATATTCACCGGATAAATATTGACAGTCTCCGTATCTGGGAACACCAAAGCCCTAGAAGCTAGGGAGTGAGGACAAATCGGCACTAACTGTAAAGCAGGTATCCCCGGAGTCACAACCGGGCCGCCTGCACTGAGGGAATAAGCCGTAGAACCTGTAGGTGTCGAAACAATTATGCCATCTGCGGCAATATCCACTGGCGCGTGCCGACCAATAGCAATTTCAAAATGACACATACAAGTCAACGGTTCCCGATGCAGCACCATTTCGTTTAAGCAAAGGGCTTCCCATAGAACCGACTCCCCGCGCAATACCTTCACAGTCAGCATTGCCCTTTCTTCAATTTCATACTCACCCGCCATTGCTTGTTCCAGGGCTTGGGGGAGTTGATTAAGATAAGCTTCCGTCAAAAACCCCATGTGACCGGTATTCACTGTTAACAAGGGAATACCCAAGGGTGCAACCTGACGAGACGCAGCCAAAACAGTACCATCTCCCCCCAGCACGACCGCAAACTTCATGTCTGAGTCAAAACCAGGGGGTGTTAAACCGTCAACTGGAGTATGGCATACAGGGCTTTCGGGATTAGCGTAGCCCAGTATCCCACCGATGCTACTGGTGACACATACATCCCAACCCGCAGCGGTGATTTTCTCTTCTAGTTCGATAGCGACGCGACTGGCTATCGGTTTTAAATCATTGTAGATAATGCCTGCTTTCGGCACATTCAAATATCCAAACTTTTAGCGATGTTTTGTACTATGTAATCCTTACATATTTTGGTCAACCGAGTCATTAGTCTGTAGTCAAAAGTCAAAACTCAAGAGTCCAGAGTCTATAGTCCAGATAAAAATTCGGCATTTTCAGAAATTTTGACCGTTCATCAAACTCGGATGAAATATAAAACTAAATAGCAGGTATGATTTCAGACTTCAGACTTCAAACTTCAGACTTCAGTTGACTATTGACTATTAACCTTTTTAAATGGCGATCGTTTGTCTTTTTGCTTTTTGGTCTTGGTTTTTTCGTAGTTTAGCTCTTTGAGCTTTTTCATAATTCTACTGAAATACTCTTGTAAATAAACTTCGAGAGTAGTTGTTTCTTGTTGATTTAAGCCAAAAACTTGATATACTTCATTCATTTGGGCATTTAATGGTCTGCCACTAGCTAAAACTTCAGTAAACGCCAGTCTGTCTGCCACATTCCATCCCCACTGAAAGAACCGGACAAATCGGCGCACAGTCCGCAATAAATTTAACGGCATTCTTGTGACTTTGGCATCTTTCCCAGACAAGCGTTCACACAAGCTAATAATTTCTTCTGCACTCCAAGCGCGAGTTCCCACCACTGGGAAAACTTGTTTTTCTGTCGCTGGCACACTTAAAGCCCGCACAGCAAATTTCGCAATGTCTTGAGTATCCATATAGGCAATGGGTGATGACTCGCCAGTTACCCAAACTGGTTGTCCTTCTAAAATCGGGATGCCATATTGACCGATTAACCCTTGCATGAAACCAGCTAAACGCAAAACGGTGTAATTAAGTCCAGACTCGGCTAAAAATAGTTCTGTACACCGCTTAATTTCCATCAGGGGTACTTCTGGATATTTCTCGGCATCAATTATAGAAAAGAAGATAAAACGTTCCACAGCCGCAGCTTTTGCCGCTTGAATTAAGGCTACTTGCCCTTCCCAGTCTACCTGTCTAATAGTTAAAGAATCAGTTGCACGGGAGGTTGCCGCATCAATAATTGCGGTGACTCCTTCTAATGCACCAGGAAGGGTTTCGGGGTAACACAAATCTCCAAGAACGAGTTCTGCACCCCACTCTTTCAGAAACGCCGCTTTTTTACTACTCCGGACAAGACAACGTACTTTATACCCCTCATCGATCGCACGACGAGCCACTTGTCTTCCCAAGGTGCCAGTGGCACCGACTATTAGTAATGTCATGAGGGTTGTATTAAATCTTAATGTTTTATGAAAAGAATCTTAACAGAATTATATTCCGTAAACAAAAGTTTACACTTTTCTTAGAAATTATTTAATACCCAAGAATTATGGAAACAGCGTTGTCCGTTATCCGGACACGCTATTTTTTCAGACTCCAGAGAGATTATTCTTCAGCACCCTGGATTTTCAGCAATAAAGTACCTAAAGCCCAACCTACAAAGATTAAACTAAAAGCCAGGAAAGCTGTACTGAAAATTTCGCCACCCATTTTTATGTGTCTCCTTTGTGAATGGTTTGTCATAATTCTAAAGGCTAACCTTTAGATTTCATATATTTTGGGCTGTCTGTTGCCATCTGGTAATTCAGGAGTAGAAGTTTTACTTTTACCAATGACCCCAGATAGACTGAAGTTGCTCAACAGCTACCGTTGAATTAGACCTGTGTAAACAATTCTAAACTAGTTTGATGGTTTATCCCTATGGTTGGGGGAGCAAGCCAAGTCCATCACAAATCGAGATAAATTAGCCTTATGTATCAAAGCGAGCAAAAACTTATAGCAAAATCCCACAAAGAAATTCGTCCTCGGTTAGCACTGACACTAGGAGATCCCGCAGGTATAGGGACTGAAGTAATCTTAAAAGCTTTAGCAGATCCGGAAGTAACTCAAAATTGTGATGTCACAGTAGTAGGAAATCAAGATTGGCTAGTGCAGACTTACGACCAATTAAATTTATCTGGTAATTTAGTAGCACTGGCAAATCCCAACAGCTTAAAAGTTGTTGATGTGCAATTGCATCAAAATCTAGATGAGATTGTTCCTGGTGTTGGTAGTGCGGTGAGTGGTGCGGCGAGTTTTGCTTATATGGAATATGCGATCGCTCAAACACTAGCTGGCGAATTTGATGGTATAGTGACAGCGCCAATTGCGAAATCAGCATGGAAAGCCGCAGGGTATAATTATCCAGGACAAACAGAACTTTTGGCAGAAAAATCTCATGTAGAGCGATATGGGATGTTATTTGTAGCGCGATCGCCTTACACTGGTTGGATACTCCGCACACTCTTAGCTACGACACATATTCCCCTGCGCCAAGTAGCAGACGCACTCACACCCCAATTACTTACTCAAAAACTAGATTTGTTAGTAGAGTGTTTACAAAAAGATTTTGGCATCAGTAAACCGAGAATTGCGATCCCAGGTTTAAATCCCCACAGTGGCGAACAAGGACAACTAGGAACCGAAGAACTAGATTGGTTAATTCCTTGGATGAAAAAAGAACAGCAAAAGCACCCTCAATTGCTCTTAGAAGGGCCAATCCCTCCCGATACAATGTGGGTTAAACCTGGTCAAGCTTGGTATGGTAACTCTTCCATACAAAATCCAGCCGATGCTTACCTGGCACTTTACCACGACCAAGGCTTAATTCCTGTAAAACTTATGGCCTTTGACCGCGCCGTGAATACTTCCATTGGTTTACCATTTGTGCGGACTTCACCTGACCACGGTACAGCATTTGATATTGCAGGTAAAGGAATTGCTGACTCCACCAGTATGAAAGCCGCAATCCAATTAGCCACGGAGTTAGCCAGTACCAGAAGACAGGATGAAATAAATATTTAATCATTTATTAAAAAATATCTTATGCCTTGACTCTTTTGGTGGAGATGCGCTACTATAGACAATTGTGTGGTTAAGGACGTATAGCTCAGTTGGTTAGAGCGCTACGTTGACATCGTAGAGGTCACTGGTTCGAATCCAGTTACGTCCACTTTTGTACAGTGACTTATTATTTGTCATCGGTGACAGATTACTGTCGTTATAACTATTTAATTGTCGTCGGAACAAATTAATGTCGTTTAAGTGCCAGTGACAGATTAATGTCATTTATTTAGAGAATATAGTAATCATGTCAACGTAGCGCTCTCTTTCAACCCTTCCTAACCAAAATTATGATAACCCATCCTGTATCTGGAGGGTTATTGTCACTTAGCTTACTTTCACAGCAATCGTAGAAAGACAAATCGGCTCTTTCAACCCATCGAGTACCTGGAAAGTTGTTGTCACCTTTGGCTTGAATTGGTTGAGAAACGTTCACTACCTTTCAACCCACCCAGTACCTGGAAGATTGTTGCCACTTAAAGTAATAATTTCGAGCATTTGGCTAGTTGACTTTCAACCCACCCAGTACCTGGAGGATTGTTGCCACGCTCAAATGTGGGCTGACGATTGCGATCGTCTAACTTTCAACCCACCCAGTACCTGGAGGATTGTTGCCACCCACCCAGTGACAAAATATTGTGGAGCGGCGTTTCCAGATATATTCAGCGCGAATGTTTCCCAATTTCTCATTTGAGTCTCTGCCTCAAGAATCAGGTCTTCGTGAAAAACGTTGAAATCAAGAGGAGATAAAGTATTTGGAACTTGCGCGGAACAATTAGAAGTTTTGCCTTGATTTAAGCCCTTCAAATAAAGAATTGGGGAGGGTTCCCCCTTGGTTGGGGGTGATTGGGTAGCCACTACAGCAGTACATCTGCGCCCTTATTGCTGGGAGCGCACCTATCCTATCCGAAGATAGCAGCATCAGGGTGAGCAGCTACCAGGGTCAGAAAGCAAAACTGTATTGCTACAGTCAAACTAACCCTCATTTAACACAGTTCAGAGGCTGCAAGCAGCATGAACTGCGGCGCTATTAACTATTATTCCATTATCAAGGTTCAGATATTTGTCAAATTCGTTTAGTTAGGCGGAGATTATAAGCACAAAGGGCTAATTCTTTTGCTTTATCCTGGGGACTGCCACGAACAGGTTGTTGACCTTCCTCAATCACAATTCCTATCTGAGCAGCTTTACTTTGAATGCTTTGGATTAATCTGCCATAGCTCCAGGAATGGACATTGACTCGATACTGTTTGGCGTATTTTTGCTGGATTTCTACCGAGCCAGGACATTTTGTTTCAGCTAGAGCTTGAATTTCACATTGCAGAATCTCTCGCATATCTCCTAACTTAGGCAAAACGATACTGCCAGCTTTGTAAGTTTGCGCGATCGCAATAATTTCTTTAGCCAATAATCTGTCTACATACTGCCCTAACTCAGATGTACCAAATTGATTGGGAGAGAAGCTTTTTTGTGCTTTGTGACGTTCGTGGGATGATGATCGCTGTTGTCGTCTTTGGCGATTGAGGAGTTCGTAATTGTCACCAAGTAACTGGCGGATACTTCGGTAAGCTAAAACTCTGCCAGCGATCGCATCCACTACAGCAACACTTACAGGTTTTTCCAGCCCCAGGCTAACACCTACTAAAATGTGTGATTGACCTTGGTAAAGGAGTTGACTAGGACGCTCAAAAGAATTGTTAATTCGAGTTAGCGTTGATTCTTTACGTTTAATAAAAGCAAGCTGTGTTTCGCTGAGGTCACTTTTCTCCTTCATCTTGGTGATGAATTTGGTAATCTCCTCTCCTTTCTCTTGGCGAACCTGTTCTGTGCCTTCAGCAGTCCAAAGGCGAGTATCAACACAGCAATAAAGGGTCAATCGGTTAATTTGCCAAGGTTCACCTTTACCTTAAACAGCAAGAAGG
>JAGKSW010000246.1 GCA_018993265.1 Nostoc sp. TH1S01 | reverse complement strand
GGATGTTTGCAGTTCGCTACAAGTAAGTATTCCAAGACAAACACCGGAACGTTTGCACCAACTTTGACTTTTCGCACCAAATCTTTACGAACAACTTTACCTGCGAAGACTGATGCTGCTTTTTTGTCTAGTTCCGGCATTGACTCTCACCTGCTCTAAACTGATATGCTTGTAACCTGCTTGACTAAAATAGCAAACAAAGTTTCAAAATTTTTAATTTTGATTTGCCTTAAATAGCGATCGCTATCTCTATATTGGGTATTTTCGCTAACTCTGTACCACTGAGCGCATCTAATAAATGCACGGTTGCTATAGTTTTAGTTGGTTGGTCTTGTGTAATTATTAAGGCTACAGTATTTGATTCAATAGCTCTAGGGTTATCAGCTGCTTTTTGCAGTTGTATGTCACCTGTGGCATCTTCAAAGCCATAGGATGCAGTTGCAGGTTGGGAAATACAATCTTTTTTCACCCGCACTTCTACTCTAATTTTTGGTGCTACTAACTCAAATATTCCAGTTGCTTCGCCTTTAATAGTTACAGAGAAGAACCGCGTACTAATTTTTTGGCTACCTGGTTCTAGTGTCCAAGCAATATCACTGGTAATACCTACAGATATTTTTTGCTTAGGAGTTAATGTGACTACTGGGATAATGAGTTCTTGGGGTGACAAGCCACCATGAAAGTAAGCTTCTGTACCACCTTTGACCTTAAAGCAAGCAAAGTTCCAAGGTGAAGCAATTTCTAAATCACTACCCAAATCAAAGTCCGACAGTTTAGCCCGCACAAAAGCAGTATCGGCTCTTCCTCCCTTACCAACCCAAACACGTCGGTGTAAGTCTGCTGTTTCACCGCCAGGAGCGTCGATTTTCATGTCGTCACTGAGTTCTTCCCCAAATAGATAGCCGTGGTCAGCAACAAAAATAATATTTTCCACACCCAATTCGCTAAGAACCCGGAATACTTTTTTGAGTTCATTGAGAATATCATCCATTGTCCGGCGGGCAAGGCGTATGTTGTCACCTTCGCCAATAGCATCTATTTCTTGGGAGGTAACAAGAATTAAGCCAGCTTGTTGTATGCCTTCTTTTTCTTTTTTCTTTGGTTTGGGTAATAAATCTTCTAATTTGGTGGCAAAGACATTGACTGTGGCATTTTCTTGAAGAAGTTTAATACGTCCTGGTCTGTCTTTGAGAACTGTACCGTTAATGTCTACTCCTAGTTTACTATCACCGACTTTTACAACAGTGGCAGATTTTTCAGCACCAGGAAGCAGCGATGCCATACCAATTTCTGTAATAGTAGGAACTGTAGCGATCGCTCCTTTAATCTCTAAGTTATAGTCATCTATTAGAGTTTGGGTTAATTCCCTTGCCATTTCGTAGCGCAGGGCATCTACCCATACATAAGCGGTTTTTCCTGCTGCTAATTTGGGTTTAACTACTTGAGCAAAAACTTCAGTTTGCTTCATAACTCCAGGAAGGCGAAACTTTTCTGCTTCATAACGGCGGATAAAAGTCTCTGCCAACTGTGAACCCACATCCATATAGCGATGTCTAGCATGGTTAACCAACTTATCTAAACTTTGATGTCGGTCGTCATGCCCAGCCCAGTCAAAGTTGTGCCAGTGCCGTTCTAGATGACGGTGGTAAGTATCAATTAAACACCAAGGCATTTCTGTATCAGTGTAAGCATTAAAGATGGTTTGCACATCAGCCGTAGGTGATTTCAATTCTTTTTCAATTCGGCTGGCTTCTTGAAGCAATTGACCTGCTACAGCAATTAACGCCCACTGTGCTTGGACATTAGGATAATACTCTGACCAAAAACTTGATTGTCGGAATTTGATGATTTCGTCAATTTGAGAATTAGCTTCTGTAAGTAGACTCTTTTCAATTAGATATTGCAATCTCCTTTCTACAGCCAGAAAAGTTTCTACTCTAGCTATTTGCTCTTGTTGCAAATCAAGAGATGCGATCGCCAATTCTGCTTCGACTTGGTTGGCATGGGTAACATAACTTTCCTTGAGGTCGCGTCGCAACCGCCAAGTTTTAGCTAGGTGAATGCAAGCATCACGAGTAGCAGGATTGACAGCAATTTTTACACTACTTAGCTGACTGGGGATGTCTCCTTTAATGCTAGAGATAAATTCAGTAGAGAGAATATGCCGTGCTAATCTGACACGATAGGCACTAGGGGTTTCGTCTGGTGGAAGTTGAATATCATAGGCACTTTGCAATAAAATTGCTAATTCTTGACTAGCACCTTTACTGACTATGGCATTGTCGAAGCGATCGCTTGCTAGAAATTCTAGAGCTACTTCTTGAGGATTTCCCGTGCTAAAGATAGTGAGAACGACTCCTTGAGTAATGCCCTCACCTCTTTCAGCGATCGCATTTAGTTCAGTGAGAGAGAGTTTGCCTGCTTCTACCTGTTTTTCGATAGTGGCAGTTGTTTCTTCTCCCAAGATAGGTTTTAAGGCATTGCGGGCAATAACAGATAGTTTTGTGTTGCGGATAGGGGGTTGTTGACCCGGTTTCATGATTACGCCTACGGCTTCTAATTCCACCAGGGCATTATTCGTTTCCTGGGGATGCAGTGGTACGTAAATGAGTAACCGAGGTGGGTCTAGTTCATTCAGGAGATGGTCGATTTCATAGCGTAGAGCAAAAAAGCTATCAGAGTAGCTGGCAACGGTTGTATTGGGTATATTTAAGGTGGATACAATCTCTGTATACTGGCGATCGCCGTCATACCAGACCACAATACCATTATCTTCTATTTGTCTGGTAATGAGCTTGAAAAGGTAATCAGTAACAATAGGCATATTAATTTTATTTCCGAAAATGCGCTAAAAATAGGCAACGCTTATTTTTAAAAGCGCGGTGCTTATTTCCGCGCTATGGCAGCACATAATGTGCGCCTCTGCGTTGACCAACTAATTTTAATTGGTTCGCATCAGCTAGTTTACGTAATAAGCGAGTCGCTTGATCTTTACTAATCCGGCACAATTCCATTGTTTCTTGTCTGGTGATTTTGCCGTGAGTATTCACGTAACTGATAACCATTTGTTCTTGCTGTATAGAATCGAAGCCTACCTGTCGGACATAATCAGCTGATTGTCCTAATTCTCGATACACTTGAGGACTTAATGTGTATGTACGCCCTTTTTTGATGCCGTGGGCTTCAACTAAACCCGCCTCAACTAATCTTTCTAAGACACTGCGGGCAATCTGTTCATTACGTTGAATGGCTTGAGCTAGGGTAGTAGTATCTATGCGTCTTTCTTGTCGCAATTGCGCCAAAGCAATGAGAGATTCAACTGGTAGAGGACTTTGCCTGCGATTTTCTTCTTCAATTACTACCCGCAAAAGTGGTAAATCGGCTTCTCCACCAGGAAGTCGCACAACTACTGAGTATGCGTCACTACGTTGATAGTCGGGTGCAGGTCTTCCGTAGCGCAGTAAGCCTTGGTAAATTAAGTCAACACCGCGTCCAGTACGTTCAGCAAGTCCTATGCGTTTGATAGCATCGGCTAGGAAAGGATTTCTGGGTCTGGGTTCTACAACTAACAAATTATCTAAGGTTACACCTTCAACAAATCCACCTGGATTACTGATGACAATGCCGTAATCTTCCCAACGAACGTGAACTGCTCCCATTCTGGTGTAATCCCGATGAATTAAGGAATTAACAAAAGCTTCACGAAATGCGCGTCGGTCGTAATTAGGAACTGGTACGCGAAATAAACCAATTTGAATTTCATCTTCTTCCACACGCACTTCCAACTGTTCCATGATTCGCTCAAACAGTTTCAACATCGGGGTGCGGTAGAAATCATTAACTCGCACTTGAGTTCCTTCTAAGACTTGAAAGGCGACTTCATGAGTTGGTATAAATTCTCGTAGTGCTGCTTCTCTCCCCAAAATCAGCAATCCCGTAACTGTGGGGAGGCGATCGCCATCACGAGAACGCACAAATCCCAAAGCACCATCTAGTTCTTCATCGCTGAGAGATAACAGAGTGCGATCGCCACCATATCGTTCAATCAGTTGGCGCAGGCGTTCCCGTTCTAGGGGGTCAAAGTCGGCTGTAGTAGCTCCGGTTACTGGTAAGGATGAGTAATCTAAAGAACCTACATCTGATTGACGGCTGGCAAATTCGTGGGGATAGAAGGGGACACACTGAGGAGTACCGTCAGCTTGAAGGCGGCGACGCTGTAAAAGACCATCGGAAGTAGCAACTAGGCGCGGAGATTTTGGGACTTCAATTTGAGCAATGGTTTGGCCTTCTTCTTGCAGTGCTGTAACGCGCACGCTAACTGGGGGGTTGGTGCGGTTAGCTATCATGGCTGCTAGGGTAGATAAGTTTTGATGTTGGGGATGCAAACCAGTCACTTGGCCATCATCTTCAACACCCAGGTAAATTTCACCACCATCAGTATTAGCAAGACACACCACAGTTTCAATCAGTTCTCGGTCAGGTAGGCGAGAGCGATCACTTTTAAACTCAACAGTGAGAGATTCTTTGGTTGGGATAGTGCGGATCATGTAGATATTATCCCTTTAGCCCTCAGTTGTTTACCAATGGAAGACCACTCATATTTACCTGCGGTGAGTTCTTGCCAATATTTCTTGGCTTCACTCCAAGGTACTAATTCCCACAAAGGGGCGATGTTAAGTACAACGCCATCGTTGAGGTCTGGTTCTAAGTTAAGATTAGCAGTACGGCGTAGTTTGTCTTGGAAATCATGCAGTTCAGAGATGAAAGATTCTTGACGGTCAATCTGTTTTTCTAGTTGTTTGGCTACTTTTCCGATACCGTTGGCGAATTCCCC
>JAGKSW010000112.1 GCA_018993265.1 Nostoc sp. TH1S01 | reverse complement strand
GAAACTGACAGAAGAGGGGTAAGTGCAGCAAGCATAATCCTAATAATTATTTCTAATTCTTCAGTTACTCGGTAAAGATTAATTGCTTGTTCTATAGTTTGTGTCTGTCGATATATAGCAATCCTAAATCATTTATGAAATTCTCTTTCTTATCTTTGTTTTCCTTCTTTGTGTCCTTTGCGTCCTTTGCGGTTCGTTAAAAACAATATTTTTTCACAACTCAGACAGGATTGCTATAAAATGCCAAATTGCCAAATATTACCTGTTTTTACTGCTCCTAATATTTCTTGTTGATGAGAATCTAGCCACCTGTCAAGGGCAATCATTTCAGTCGCTAGTTGTGTAAATACTTTGTTAATATCTGCTTGCTTGGCTTCAATTACTATTAAGTTAAAGTCGGTTCGCAGATAATAATCTAAATTACCCTGAAGTTGATTATCAACTTTAATATTGTACTAAATTTTTAATTGAGCGTGCGAATAGTAAATTAATTCGATGACAACTGGTGCAATCAGAATTTCTCGGCGTGTAGCAGCCTAAAGCCAACCACGTAAGCGATAGATAAAACTACCAAGATATTCTTTCAACGCACTAGTAAATTGATGTAAGTTATCTGTATCAGGTAATAAATTCAGCAAGGCAGCTTTAGGTGTACTCCCAAGTTCTTGTAGTTCGCCTTGAGTAACAAGAAAATCAGTCGGTGCAGGGATAGCATCAATACCTTGACGTTGGAAAATTTTCAGCGATCGCGGCATGTGCATAGCCGAAGTCACCAATAATACTTTTTTAATACCACGAGATTGCAAAATTTTATTGACATTCACTGCATTTTGATAAGTATTGAGAGAATCAGGCTCTTGAATAATTGCCTGTGATGGTATGCCAATTTCTGCCAAAATACTAGCCATGTCTGCCGATTCTGCCGTACCACCATTGCGCCAATCAATGCGACCACCACTGAGAATAATCAAAGGTGCTTTTTTTTGCAGATATAACTTTGCTGCATAAATTATGCGATCGCCTTGTTCACTTAAATCAACATCTGGTCTGGGAAAAAAAGCTGATTTAGTCGCACCACCCAAAACCACAATTGCTTCGGCGTTTGGCATTTGCTGCAATGGCAGATTTTGCCATTCTAGCGATCGCACCAGTGCCTTAGCTACCCAAGCATTGCTGCAAACTAATAATAAAATTAACGAAAAAGCGATCGCTGCTGTCGCTGTGCGCGGTTTTTTCCGCACTGTGATCAAAGCTACTACTAAACTCACACTGGCTAATCCCAAAGGATAAAAGAACAGTGGTAGCAGCTTAGAGAGATATAAAAACATAATTAGCTAGTACTGGAAGTTAAAAGTAAAAAAACTTTTGACTTTTGAATTTTCTCTTACCTTTGCCAAAATCTAAAATTAATGCCACTAGTACGACGGAAGCGGCGAGTCGGTCTTCGTTTTTGCTGTTTAGTGGATCTTTGGCTTGGTCTTTCGTCGCCCTCTATTAAAGTTTCAACTGGTAGCTGAGTTTTAGTTTCTTCTTTGCTACCCCACCAAGCAATAATCCAACCCCCACCAATAGCACCTATTCCACCTAGTAAGATACTCATCGGTGCTGAGTAACCCAACCAGACAAAACCTAGTAAGAACAATAACCAGTATTTTAATCCCGCATCAATGCCATCAGAGGAGGCTACAGTTGGGGCTTGGGGGCTAGTTTTACTAGCATTGGTAATCCAACCCAAGGTGAAACCACCCAGAATGCCCAAAAAAATACTCAGGGATGCAGGCGAACCCGTCAATATCAAGATGAACGTTAAAAATGACCCAAATATTAATTGAGAAATAAATTCAGGGGTGAAATTAAATAAGTTGTTATTTTTAGCCATAAGTTCACGAAGGGGTAAGGGGATAGAGGTATAGGGGTGTAGGGGTAGGGAGAAAGAAAATTTTAATTAATACCTTACCCCCCTTACCCTTTAAACCCTGTTCTCGTGCAGAAGTTTTAATTGTGTTTCGTTTGGTTGAGTAGTATCCCAAGTATAAACGTAGGGTGTTTCTGCTTCGCTAAAAGGTTCAGCTTGTTTGAGTTGTGATGCTAATAAATCTACCGTAGCGTCAGCAATATCACCAGTACGGTTGATCAGCCGTTCTTGAATTATTTCTACGGGCGCTGTGCAGTGAATAATTTGCAGCGGCAGTTGGTAGTTTTGAGCTTGGGAAATTGCTTCTTGTCGCTGTTGTTGTCGGTCATACTTAGCATCTAAAATCACTGTGAAACCTTGATTAGCTAGTATAGTTCCCAAGTTTAACAACCGGGCATAAGTTTTTTGCGTCATTTCCGGTGTATACAAATCATCTCCACCCCGTTCCGATAAAGGAATGCCGCCCAAATGCTTCCGCACTGCATCTGAGCGAATATGAATGGCATTAAATTGTCGCGCTAAATATTTTGCGGTTGTACTTTTCCCGGAACCTGACAAACCCGACATTAAAATCAGCTTTCCTTGTTTGGGTTGAGTATATTCCCAAGCCAGCTTGTAATATTTGGCTGCGGTTTTTGTCGCCTCTTGTTTAACTTCTGCCGATACGCCAGGATCATCTAATAAAAATGACGTGACTTTTGCCCGCACATAAGACTGTCGATTTAAATATATCGGCAATACCTCTAAGCCTTCCCAGTCGCCAGTCTGCTCTAGATAGGTATTTAAATAAGCATTACTCAAGTCTGGACGTGCTTGTGCTTCTAAATCCATTACCGCATAAGCAATATCGAACATCACATCGACAAAGCGGAACGGTTCGTTAAACTCTATGCAATCAAACAAAAGAATCTTATCTTCCCACAGGCAAATATTCCGTAGGTGCAAATCACCGTGACATTCCCGAATCCTTTGATTTTGAATTCTTTTTTGAAATAATTCTGGCCTTTCAGCAAAAAACTTATCTGTATATGCTTTGCTGTCATCAAACTGCTGCTGTGTCTGGGGGCCACCGATATATTTTTCAGTTTGCTCGTAATTTTCATCAAATGCAGCGCGTACTTGCGAGACCTCACCAAAACTCTGAATGTAATCATTTGTCTCGGTTTTAGCATGATACTGCGCCACAACCCGACCCAATTCTTCTAAGTGAGTCTCATTTAACTTGCCTTGTGCAAATAAGTTGCTCAATAGTGTTTCTTGAGGAAACTCACGCATTTTGACTACATACTCTACAGGTTCTCCTGTGCCACCTAAATGATATTTTTCTCCTTCTTGGGTGATGGGTAACACTTCTAAATACAGTTCAGCCGCTCCGCGCTGATTTAGTCGTAACTCTTCCTGACAAAAATGCTGCCGTTTCTCCAAAGTCGAAAAATTCAAAAATCCGAAGTTGACTGGCTTTTTCAACTTATAGGCGTAATCTCCCGTAAGCAGCACATAAGAAATGTGGGTTTGGCTGAGTCGAATTGGTTCTGTTACAGGGTGGGGATAAAATCCAGGCTGTAACATCTGCTGAATTAAAGGTGGAAGAGTTACTTCTGTCATATTTTCGTTGTTAGAGGCTAGAGACTAGTATAAAAAGGCTGAAGTCTGAAGTCTGTTCGCCCTTGGCGTTCCCGCAGGGTAGGCTGAAATGAAAAAACCTTTATAGTGAGCTTTTCAGCAATTTATCATGGGTGCTTTATTTCCGCCGTGCTGTACTAGGAAAAAAAGATTTTTATGTTTATGAGTTTTTCCATGCTGAATAAAAATACTAGTATGCTACGGACGAAATCAAGCAACAATTACAAATCGCTTTCAAACAGAGTAGATAGCTTTCTTAATTTCATACTTCATACTTCACACTTCAGACTTTTTGTGCTGGCTTAACAAAAAACCAGGGTTTTACCCCTGGCATTATCAGCAATTATCACAAATTCGGAGTGTTTTTCAAGACAGACTATACGTCTGTTCTAGCGTTTCGCGCCAGCATAAAAACTCAAGTGGTAAGGTGTACCCTTAGCTGGGTGAACTTGGACTTCTTTTAAAACTGTTTTGCCAGTCCATTGCAAATCAGGAATGTTGAGTTCAATTTCTGTTTTGTTCACAGCCGCTTTTTTGAGCAGGCGCTCAACAACTTTGGCATCAACTACCAAAGAAATAGATTCAGTACCATTATGTCCGTACAAGTTAGCGGGGATTAAACCAGAACGACGTAAAGCATTTGGTTTACTACCTTCTGGGCGCTTTTGAGATTCAACTGTTACAGTCATGTCATTTGTCCTTTGTCATTTGTTCTTTGTCATTTGTCCTGTGTCCTTTGTCATTTACTAATGACGAATGACCAATGACAAATGACTAATATTAAGCACTCAGCAAGGAGGCAGGGGTGCCATCAGCGTGCAGTAATGCACGTTTGGGGCCGTGAATGGGGTCTTCTACAATTATGGTTTGATCGCGGCTTGCGCCTAAAGAGACGATCGCAATTGGGACTTCCATCAATTCTGCTAAGAATTTTAGGTAGTCTAGTGCTTGCTGTGGCAAGTCTTCTAAGGTACGGCAGTCGCTTGTAGACTGCTGCCATCCTGGTAAGGTTTTGTAGATGGGGCGACAACGGGCAAACTGACGGGCGCTGGTGGGGAAATGTTCGCAGCGTTCGCCATCGATTTCATAAGCGACGCAAACTTGAATTTCCTCTAACTCGTCGAGAACATCAAGTTTGGTAATGGCCATACAATCCATACCGTTAATCCGGACGGCATAACGACCAATTACCGCATCAAACCAGCCGCAGCGCCGCTTACGTCCGGTGGTTGTGCCGAATTCCGCACCGCGATCGCACAAATGTTCGCCTAACTCTCCGTGCAGTTCTGTGGGGAAAGGCCCTTCTCCCACGCGGGTTGTATAGGCTTTAGATACGCCAATGACCCGATCTATCATTGTCGGCCCTAACCCTGTACCTACGCAAGCTCCACCCGCTACGGGGTTAGATGAGGTAACATAAGGGTAAGTTCCATGATCTAAGTCCAGGAGTGTACCTTGCGCTCCTTCAAACAAGATATTGCGTCTTCGTTGAATGGCATCGTATATTTTCAACGATGTGTCAATCACGTAAGGACGCAGGCGATCGGCATAACCCAAATATTCATCAATGACTTTTTTGGGGTCTAAAGGCGGCAGGTTGTAAAGTTTTTCTAAAATGACGTTTTTATAATTGATTGTCCACTCTAACTGGTCACGTAGACCTTCTGAGTCCATCAAATCTAAAACCCTGATGCCTGTACGTTCTGATTTATCAGCGTAAGTTGGGCCAATTCCTCGACCTGTAGTGCCGATTTTATGGCTTCCCCGCCGTTCTTCTGATGCCTTGTCAATCAACCGATGGTATGGCATCGTGACGTGGGCTGTTTCAGAGATCAACAGTTTGGCAGTGGAAATATTGAGTTTTTCTAGTTGGTCGAGTTCTGCAATCAAAACCTGTGGATCAATGACTGTCCCACAGCCAATGATACACTCGGTATCTGGATACAAAATACCAGAGGGAATCAGGTGGAGTTTAAAAGTTTGATTCTGAGCTACAATCGTATGCCCAGCATTGACACCCCCTTGGTAACGTACCACTACATCTGCGGAACGGCTGAGTAAGTCGGTGATTTTACCCTTCCCTTCGTCGCCCCACTGAGCACCTATGACAATGACGTTAGCCAAGCGTTTATATTAAGAGGTAAAGTTTCCACAAATCGCTATTCTATACATATACAGCCAAATATGTCAAGTTTTTGAATAAAGAAGTATCCTATGCTTCGGCTGATTTATACTTAGCTCTAGTCAAAAAATAATTTTATTGTATTAATTTTTACTGCTTTCTAAATCTTAGGATTGCTCAAAGAAAGTGCATTAGCGATCGCACTTTCTTTGACAGGTTTTTACTTGAATGCAACTATATAATTGGTTAAATTTGCCAGCTTAAATTTTGCTTGTACCTTTTTGTTCTGGCTTTTTTTTGCTGCGCGAAGCTAATCCAAAACTAGCGCTTGTAATTAAACCCAATATAGCTGTAGGTTCCGGAACAGGCTGAGGGGTATAAGTGAAATTATCTAACACAATGTTGAAACCAACCCCACTATAACCTGCATTAATTCCACCAAAAGAACTAAATTTTAAACTATCAATGCCAAGGAAGTCAAAGTTAAACAGAGTGGGGGATGTAGAATTGACAGTTACTGTGGTTGAATACTTCGCTATTCCACCATAAAAACCCTCTACCAAAATATTTAAGCCATCATTCCAAGCTCCTGAAAGATAAGCACTATTAAAGTCAAACAAACCACGCCTACGGCTTACCGTGGCTGGGTTACTAAATCTATTGAAAGCTACATTGGGTGATGAAATTGTCCCATTAATATAACCCGATGGGTTAGCATTGAATAATACAGTATCCAAATATTCAAAGTTATCCCAATTCAATCCGCCGTAACCATTGGGAATTAGAAGTCCCTCAAACACAGAATTAGTTGGTTCCAAATCATCAAACGTCAGAACAAGCCCCTGCGCCTGTGCTGTACTAATTGTTCCTGCTGCTAAAGTAGTTACTGCTGTGATGCAACAAACTTTCAGCAACTCTTTTTTCACAGCTAAGAAAATGCTCATTCAACTAATTCCTCTCAAAATAGGTAATATTTGCTAGCACTGAGTCAAAACACACAAAACTGCCGAATGCTCACTTACTTGGGCACTGCTAAAAACAGCGATAAAGATGAATTCCGTCTTGTATCGCTTGCATATTTGCTGTGCTAGAAAGAATATAAGTGTTTTTTCGGAAATTTCAAAGTTAATCTTGCACAACAAGAAAAGTTTTACGCCACTTATCACCTGAATTTATAAAAATTTTAAAATTATGTATGTAAACAAAATTTTTAACAATGTTGGCGAGAAAAGCCAAGAAAAATAATATTTTTATGCATTTTCATGACAAAAATATTAAATTTAGACAAGTAATTTCTGAAAAACTTCATCCAAAAGAATTTAAAAGTTATAAACGCAGAGCCAAACTATTTATTATGTATTAGTATGATGATTTTTTTTAATTAACCGTAGCTTTACAGAATCTTACTCTCAGTATAGATTTCTATTTTTGATGTTTTTGTTAATATTATTGAAATTTTCTAAATAAAGTACTATGGCTTTACACGCTGAATTACATAGGCATTTGGGCGGTTCCGTTGTACCGCGCGTTTTATGGCGATATTTTGAGCGACATTCTGGGGAATTAATTTCTCGCTTTCCTAACTACGGAGAGTTTGAGGACTTCTATACCAGACCCCGCAACACCTTAGATGAATATTTGGAATTGCATACCTTAGTTGAAAGTGTGCAAACTGTAGAAACTTTGCCTTACTTTATTTATCGCTTGGTACGCGGTGCTTATATATTTGAAAATTTGGCTTATCTGGAACTGCGCTATACGCCTTATCTACGGACACCAGAACATCTTAGTCAATCGCAGAGAATTGACAAAATGGCAGAAATTGTGGATGTAGTTGGCAAAGCTAGCCATATCCAAGAATGTCCTATTGTGACTAGCCAAATTCTGTGTATGCATTCGCGCCTTCCTTATGAGGTAAATAAGGCAATTATTGATTTGGCAGTACAGAACAAACAATATGTCTGCGGGATAGATGTCGCGGGGGGTGATAGCTACTATGCCGATCGCCTGCAAGAATGGATTAGTTTGTATGATTATGCGCGATCGCAAGGTATCAACACCACCGGACACCTGTACGAAACTACCGCTGGTTGTTACCCAGAACTTTTACCTTATCTGATGCGGATTGGTCACGGTATCCAAATTCCTTTGTTGTATCCAGAATTACTTCCAGAAATTGCTAGACGCGGGCAGTGTTTGGAAGTTTGTCCAACAACTTACATCAAAACAGGTACTTTACAAGATATCCGCCAACTCAAATTAGTTTTTGACCGTTGTTTTGATGCTGGGGTAGATATTGCAATTTGTACAGATAATGCTGGGTTACATAATGTCCGTTTGCCATTTGAATACGAAAATCTCTTGACTTATGACATTATTAACTTTGCCCAGTTACAAGCCTGCCAAGATGCTGCTTTTCGCCATGCCTTTGCTTGGCCTTATAGCCATCGCCCAGCATCTTTGTTAAACGGGTTACTACAGCCAGAAACTCCAAAAGTGATGGCGATGAAAGATTAGTGAGAAGGGGTTAGGGGCTAGAGATTAGTTTCAAATTTAGTATTTTAGTACTTATTCTCTAGTGCCTAATCTCGACTTTATCCATTTTTGTGGTGACGCGATCGCTATTCCTAAAACTCAGGTTAAATGCTGGTTTTTGCTACTCAAGAGTTGCTTGCTAGCCTAAACTGTAATTTATGGCATCTACTATTCAAGCTTTACCAACAGAAGTCGTATATCTAATTACAGCTGGCGAGGTAATTGACTCCTTGGCATCTGTAGTGAGGGAATTGGTGGAAAATTCTCTAGATGCAGGTGCAACTAGAATTGTGGTTTATTTATGGCCGCAACAGTGGCGCATCCGTGTTGCTGACAATGGATGTGGGATGAACCTCGAAGACTTGCAACAAGCGGCCACAGCCCATAGCACAAGTAAAATTCGCTCTAGTGATGATTTATGGAAAATTAACAGCTTGGGATTTCGGGGTGAAGCTTTGCACAGCTTGACGACTTTAGCAGAGTTAGAAATTTTGAGCCGTCCTGCTGATGGTAATTTGGGGTGGCGGGTTGTTTATGGTGATGATGGCAAGGCACAAGCAGTAGAAGCAACTGCGATCGCACCTGGTACAGTAGTTACAGTCTCTAATCTTTTTGGTAATTGCCCATCTCGCCGCCAAGGCTTACCCAGTGCAACGCAGCAAATGAAAGCTGTACAAAGCACTATTCATCACATCGCCCTGTGTCATCCGCAAGTAACATGGCAACTTTGGCAAAATGACCGAGTATGGTTCACCATTTCTCCCGCCGCTACCACCGGAAAATTACTGCCGCAGATTTTACCGCAAGTCCGCCAAGGTGATTTACAAGAACTAAAACTCAACATCCCCCACCCCCAAAACTCAGCACTCAGCGAGAAGTTGCGTGCGGGGGTTCCCCCCGTTGAGCAAACTTCGGTGACTCAGCACTCAGCACTCAGCACTCAGCACTCAGCACTCTCCCTAGTAGTTGGCTTACCAGACCGTTGTCATCGCCATCGCCCAGACTGGGTGAGAATCGCTGTTAATGGCAGAATGGTGAAATCACCAGAACTTGAGCAGACAATTTTATCAGCATTTCATCGGACTTTACCACGCGATCGCTATCCTATTTGTTTATTACATCTAGAAATTTCTCCCGACCAAATCAACTGGAATCGTAATCCCGCAAAAACTGAAATATATCTGAATGAAATCAACTATTGGCAAGAGCAAATTACTCAAGCCATTGACCAAGCACTTCGTATTGATGCTGCTAATTTTAAAGAAGCTGTTCACACCACCAGAGTGAGTAAATTACTCAAAGCCGCAGAAGAAAAAGGTGGTTATCACTTTCAACCCAAAACGGAAAACACTCAGCACTCTTTAAAAGCAGTTGCTCAAGTTAGCAACACTTATATTGTTGCCGAACATTCTGGTGGGATGTGGCTAGTAGAACAGCACATTGCCCACGAGCGAGTTTTGTACGAACAAATCTGTGATAATTGGCAACTTGTCCCTGTGGAACCGTCAATTATTCTTTATCAATTATCACCAGCACAAGTTTCGCAACTGCAACGCATTGGTTTAGAGATAGAAACCTTTGGCGAACAACTTTGGGCAGTCCGTAATATACCCGCGCTTTTACAACAGCGAGAAGACTGTGCAGATGCAATTTTAGAACTTAGTTGGGGTGGAGACTTACAAACTGCTCAAGTTGCTGTTGCTTGCCGCAGTGCTATTCGTAACGGCACACCACTGAATTTACAAGAAATGCAAACACTGTTAGACCAATGGCAACGCACTCGTAACCCCCGTACCTGTCCCCACGGCAGACCTATTTATTTATCGCTAGAAGAATCAGCCTTAGCCCGATTTTTCCGCAGGCATTGGGTAATTGGCAAAAGCCACGGAATTTGAAGAAGAATTCAGAACTCAGAATTCAGGAGCGATGCCCTGAGCTTGTCGAAGGGTCAGAATTAATTAGTAGGGAATTCAAACCTACCACTAAATAAATATTTAGACAACAGTTAAGGGTCAGGTCACGAAAAAATATTTGAAGCGCCTACTAATGCACTACCAGATAAATGAAATCAATTAATTGGATTCATCCTAGATTTTTACCAATCCTATCACTGCTAATAGCTGTAGCACCGCCCGTCGCAGCCATTGTCTCGGCCCTCGTTGTTGGTGCTATCCTCATTATTTTTGCTGGCGCAAACCCTATCACCGCATACACGGCATTATTTCAAGAATCTCTTTCAACTTACTTTGGCTTTGGTAACACCCTCACCAAAATGACACCGCTATTATTCATCAGTTTAGGTGTCTTAGTAGCATTAAAGGCTGGTCAATTTAATATCGGTGGCGAAGGACAAATTTATCTTGGTGCATTGGGAAGTGCTTTAATTGGGCTATATGTGCAAGAATTACCAGCTATCATTCATATTCCTTTGGCTTTGTTAGCAGGATTTGTTTTTGGTGCTGTTTGGGGATGGATACCTGGTTATTTGAAAGCTGTGCGGGGAGTGAATGAAGTTATCACAACCTTGCTACTGAATTATATTGCCATGAATTTAGTTAGCTACCTTGTGCAGAATCCTTTAAAAGCACCAGCCGCACCTAGCCCTTATTCACCATTAATTGCCAAGTCTGCTCAGTTACCAATTATTTTATCGGGGAGTCTCGCCCATGCTGGAATTATTTTGGCGTTAATGGCAGCATTTATATTATGGATTTTGTTAGGGCGATCGCCATTAGGATACCAAATTACCGCCGTAGGATTAAACCCGATTGCTGCTCGCTATGCCCGTATGTCGGTTGAACGTACCATTATGTTAGTTATGGCGTTAGCTGGTGGTTTAGCTGGGTTAGCGGGTGCAACTGAAGTGATGGGGTTGAAATATCGTTTATTTGAACAAGTTTCTCCTGGTTATGGCTTTGATGCCATTGCGATCGCTGCTTTAATTTTTGGGAGATGGCATCCTATAGGTAGTGCTTTGGCTTGTTTACTGTTTGGCGCGACAGAAGCTTTACAGTTACGTATTCAAGCTTTGGGTGCGAATATTCCTTACCAGTTTTTAGTTATGTTACCTTATGCGATCGCTTTGTTTGCATTGTTAGGATTAGCTGGTAAAGCTTCACCTCCAAAGGTTTTGGGTGTTACTTATTATCCAGAAAATCGTGGGATAGAATAAATTCTATAATAATCTTTAGAAAAATTGATACTTACTATAGTTGCATAGAACCCTGGACGCAGGGTACACTCTTAATCATGATTTTTGCTTGATAGTGCCACTAGCTTGTCATTGTCTACCCTTAACTTCAGCATAGACAATCAACCTAGTGAGTCATGCACGAGCTAGTCCATTTCAAGCCGCACATAGCCGCGTGAAGATAACCTCGTAAACATCAAATATTTTCCAGAGAACGTGACCCCGCTAAAAGCGAGGTCATTCTTGGAATGAAAATTCAGCATTTGGGTAGGTAGTCTTCAATTTAAAGGTGACATGTTGTTTATGAATGGACAGCCACTAATATTAGTTGTCGAAGAAAATTTATATAATTTAGAACTGCTAAATTATCATCTCAAATCATTAAATTATTCTTGTATTTGTGCCAAACAAGGAATCAAAGCTTTGATATTAGCACAAACGCATAAACCTGATTTAATCATCTTAGATATGATGATTTCTGATATTAGTGCTGGTCAAGCTATTGATTACCTGAAGCGAGAGAAAAAAACTGCTAGAATTCCTATTATTGCAGTTATCCCTTGGTATCTAGAAAAAAACTCCGAACGCCTATTTTTAACAAGTACTGAAGGCTATCTTACCAAACCCTATGATTTGAGTAAATTAGGCTTACTTGTGTCTCGTCATTTCACTCCGTTAAATTCTTCAAGTTTGCTTTCGGGATAGATTCAGGATTTCGCACTTCTGGTAACTGTTGTAAAACTACAATTATTCCAGTCCGACCTGTTGCTAAATTTGTATTGCTCATCAGGTCGAGTATGGGCTTGCCAATGATTTCTTCAATCAAATCTTGAAGTTTAATCCTAATAATTTTGTCTAAAAATAAGCGGACTTGCTCTGCTAAATTTTCATACCCCCCAGATATCAGTGTTAACTCAACTTGGGTAGCAGATTTTTCTAAAGAAATGACTAATTCTGTATCAAAAAAATGACAAACAACTTGGCTAGGACGCTGCCCTAGTTTTTCATAATATAAAGCACTGATCCGCTGTGCAATTTCTCGTTCAAGTTGTCCAATAGTTGGGTATGACATTATTTCAGGCAATATGTATATGTATTCTCTAGCAGTCTAATTTGTGCAGTATTCTTTTTGAAAAGAATAGAATTTATTGGTTTATTTTACATAATATCTATCCATATTTTATATATCATTATCTCTCAACAATCAAGCCGGATTAAATTATATTTTTTTTGGTTTGATTTTACCAAAAGAAGTTGACCATTTTAAATAACAAAAAACTTATAGATACACAATTATCTTAGCCATTATCACTGAAAAACAAGTCATGCCAAGCGTAATACTGAGTTTTTAGAGCCGACAGTGAAGAGAATCAAAAAAAAGTTTTCTTGTTTTAGTTTTTTATTCACAAAATCCACGGTATTTGATAAACTAAAGCAGCTTATTTTGATTTTTTTTTTGAAAATGTCTATAATTCAAAAAGTATTGACAAAACTTGTTACTTATAGCAATAATGTCTGCAAAATTAGCCAACTCGCCTCAGTCATAGCAGCTCGTAAAGGATTTGATAACGTTGCTATTTAAAAAACGTCTTTACAAAGGAGGAATACTCACACTCTGGAAAAATGCCAATTTACCTTCAAATCAAGCAAATATCAAAAAATACCCTTAAATTATCAAAATGCTGTGAAGTTATGATGCTGAATTACGTTACTGAGTTTCTCTGTAATCTACTTGTAAACAATCTAATATTTTGTTATTTCTCTTCATAACATTTCTACACATGACTTAGCGAATAGGAGAATAGATAGATGCTGTTCCAAGTCAATATGCAATTTAGCCTTTAGACAAAACAATAGTAAATAAACTTATTACCTGTTCTCTGCCTAAAGACAGATTTAGAGAAGCTAAAAAATATAAGTAGAAAGCTAGAAAGGAAGCAAAAATTAGATTTTTTCAGCTTTTTACTTCCCTAAAAAATGTAGTTTTATGCAGGTATTTACTTATTTTGTACCAAATAAGCGATCGCCTGCATCTCCCAAGCCAGGTATGATATAACCATGTTCATCCAAATACTCATCAATAGCAGCAGTGTAAATTTGTACGTCAGGATGAACTGCACAGAAATGTTGTAACCCTTCTGGTGCTGCTAGTAAGCAAACAAACCTGATTGATAAAGGGTTAGTAGATTTCAACCTTTCTACAGCCGCAACAGCAGAATTTCCCGTGGCTAACATTGGGTCAACAATAATCATGTCCCGCTGTTCAACATCATGGGGAACTTTGAAATAATATTCGACGGGAATTAATGTTTTCGGGTCGCGGTATAAACCAATATGTCCAACGCGTGCAGAAGGAATTAACTCTAACATTCCATCTAAAATTCCTTGTCCAGCCCGCATGATAGAAACCAACACCAACTTTTTATCTGGTGCAAGCACTGGTGCATTCATTGGGGCGAGGGGTGTTTTAATCTCTTCATATTTTAGAGTTAAATTGCGCGTTACTTCATAGCCTAACAACAGACTAATTTCTTTGAGGAGATTGCGAAATTTCGTCGTGCTAGTTTCAGCTTTCCGCATCAAAGTAAGTTTATGTTGAATTAAGGGATGGTCAATAACGGTAACTTGATTTTGCATTTTTGTTATTAGTTATTAGTCATTGGTCATTGGTCATTAGTTATTAGTTACAGCATATTTTGGGTACATAAGGTACAAGCGTAAAACCTAAAACCATGTAGAGACGTTACATGTAACGTCTCTACAGTACTTCACGAATATCGAAACTGCTGTATTTGTCATTGGTCATTGGTTATTTCCACAAAGGACAAAGGACAATTAAAATTAAAATACTGTCCCATCACTGTCAATTTGGATAGGGGGTTGACCACCTTTCCTGAGTTGGGCGGCAATTTTGCGTCCGGCTGTCCAGGTTCCGCCTTGGAGAATTTTCACTAAAGGTAGTTCTATAACACTTATGCCTAACTTTTCGCGGATGGTTGCAGCGATTTCATCTAACAATATTACAGTTAAAGCCCGCCATTCAATGATTAATTCTGATGCTACCGAATGAGATGAATGCAAAATATTTGGGTCTTTCAGATTAATTAATCCTAAATCGAGACATAAACCACCATTACGATATTCAGGTAATCCTGTCAGGGCATCTAAATCAGTAATAATTAAACCTAGTGCTTGTAATGGTTCTAATAAAGAATATGTCAACCATTGGGAAAGTTTGTGAAACGGTACTAAACCATCATCACTAATAGCAGAATGTTGCCAGACATCACCAAGATTAACGCCAGCAATGGTTAATCTTCCCGGCCAAATATCACTCAACCCTTCAAGTACAGCACTTAATACCGTTGTCGCGGCTAACTGTCCATTTTGCGATTTACTCACAAGATAATTAACTAAATTTCCTGGACGCGGGTTTTCGTCACCAAACAAATGAGGGAAAGCAATTACCACTCGCCCCAATCTCTGCAATAATTGCGATCGCCCACTAATTCCCACCAATGGATTTTCTACACTGACCTGAAACCCACTTGCTAATTCTGCCTCAGTTAACCTGAGTAATTTTAAAGCATCCACTTGGGGCAAACCTGACACTGAAAACGCCCCTTCACAAAACATCTCCAAGCTGGCAATAGCCAACCCTTCAGAACGTCCTAAACTCAAGCCCGTTGACTGTTCATGATAACGCCAACTCTCCCCCGCCCCTGCATCTAACAACACACTCACAATTGCCAAATCACACTTTGCAATGGCTTGTTGTAAAGGCGTTAGTCCCGCTAACAAATTATCTAACTTTGCCAAACGCGGTATACCCTGCGCTTCAAAATGTCGCCAACGACTATGAAAGGGAATATTTAAATCTGGATACTCACCCCGCATCACCTCAATAACATAATCTGCCACTCTTTCCAACCGCGACAAATCATAAGTAAAGTAACGCGACTTTCCCTCATTCACCAACGCAAAAATTTGCCCACACCTTTCTCTTATCGCCCTGGGTGAACGAAGATACTCAATTTCTCTCTGTGAACTCTGCGCCTCTGCGGTACCCTCCGGGAAGCCGCTGGCGCGTCTACGTATTTCCACTCTTCACCTCACCTCACACACATAACGTAGCAGGCGACTGAAGTCGCAGCTACACAGACAAAACCCGCCTGCGCGGGTTTCAATAATCCTTCAGACTTCAGACTTCATACTTCACACTTCCAAAGAACGTCCCTTCACCTCCGCCAAACCATCTGTATTTAACACATCCCCCGTAGTGTAATAACCCGCAGCCTTCTTCGCTTCAATTTCCACCCGCGCATCTTGAGGAATCAAATCTTCAGGAATGGGGATGCGTTCAACAATTTCAATACCTGACTGAGTAATGGCGTTGAATTTCATATTACTCATCGACACCATCCGGTCAATGCGCGTAATCCCCAGCCAATGTAACACATCGGGCATGAGTTCTTGAAAGCGCATATCTTGAACACCTGCGACGCATTCTGTACGGGCAAAATAGGCATCCGCGCGATCGCCTCCTTCCTGACGCTTCCGGGCGTTGTATACTAAGAACTTCGTCACCTCGCCCAAAGCCCGGCCTTCTTTGCGACAGTAGACAATAATCCCCACTCCACCTTCCTGGGCAGTTTGGACACATACCTCAATGCCGTGGACTAAATAAGGACGACAGGTACAAATATCTGAACCAAAGACATCAGAACCATTACACTCATCATGTACCCGCACAGCCACAGGTTTATTCGGGTCGGTAATTGCGGAGATATCACCCACAATATATACAGTTAAACCTCCAATGGGCGGTAAAAATACTTCCAAGTCAGAACGTGTTACCAGTTCTGGGAACATTCCGCCAGTTTGTTCAAACAAGGCGCGGCGCAAATCTCCTTCAGTAATACCAAAACGTTTAGCAACGCCTGGTAAATACCACACAGGTTCTATGGCTGCTTTGGTAACAACCAAATCACCGCCAGTTTTCATAATTTGTCCATCCACCTGCAAACGTCCTTTTGCTACAGCGTCTTGCAGTTCTGGCATATTAATATGCGCCTTGGTGATAGCAATTGTCGGGCGGATATCGTAACCCTGTTGTAAATACGCAGAAAAAACTTCTGGTGCGATCGCTCCCAAGGGATCGAGTGAGACAATTTTATCAGGGTCAGCCCAACTTGGATGGGGGCCTATCTGCTCAATCGGGGAAGTATTAGTTAAATCAGCGCGGTGGTCTGTTTGTAAAGCGCCACTTGCCACCGCTAAAGCGCGATAAATTGCATAACCACCTGAATGAGTCCCTATCACATTACGATGTGCTTGATTAGTCAACGTCGCAATCACAGGGCCGCGTTTCATCGGTTCACTTCCGCCCCAGTTAATAGGTATTGGCTTGGGGCCAAAACGACTTGGATGTGATGTTAAAACAATATGCCGGGACACACTATTTGGCTTGGGCATAGTCATGAGTTTATGTAATGTTTTTATGAATTATTAGTCACTAAGTAGTTGTCAACTACCTGTAGTAAGTTTTCTGTTTTTAATATGCGATTTCTTAATGACTAATTGTTTACAACTCTATTATGTAGAGTTTCGTATTTGTCAGTATTGGTTAATACAATTACTAACACAAAATTCGCTATTTATTCATAGTAATAGGGAAGAAATTTAAAGATGGCATTAAATGTCACTGAGAGGATAATTTTGTGCGAAAGTTATTAATAAGGTAAAAACACTAATCTCGAAATCTCTCAAATTCATGGATTCTTTATCTATTAATTCCTTACTTGAAGATTTGAAGAACCCTAACGCTTCTGTCCGGGAAAAAGCGACTAAGAAACTGTGGCGGATCTGGTTTCAGCAAAAGGGAATTCATGGTCTGGAAAAAATCGACCAAAGTCAAAAACTGCTAGATGCAGGTAAAACTACGGAAGCAGAATCACTGTTAACTAAACTGATTCAAGAACAGCCTGATTTTGCCGAAGCCTGGAATCGTCGCGCTTTTTTGTACTACAGTGCCGGTAAATATAAAGAATCTCTGGCAGACTGTCAGATGGTGATTCAAATTAATCCGGTGCATTTTGGCGCACTACATGGTATGGGCTTATGTTATGCCGCCATTGGTCAGTATGTTGATGCAATAAAAGCCTTTAAACGTGCTTTAGCAATTCAACCTTATTCTTTAGTAAATCAAAAACTGATTTTAGAATGTACACTCAGACTCAGTTAAAAAATCGGTCTGATTACATTCTTTGGTTTTATGAATCCGTTACCACCCGCAACAACAGTGATTCATCGCTTTAGTCGCCGCCAGTTTATTCAGTATGGTTCCATCTGTATGGGTAGCAGCTTGCTTGCTGCTTGTACCAACAGTAACCAACCAGCAAATTCAAGTTCACAGTTAGATAAAGTCAGCTTTGGGACAAACTGGTACGCACAAGCAGAACATGGCGGATTTTACCAAGCGATCGCCACTGGTATTTATCAAAAGCACGGTCTAGATGTCACCATTAGAATGGGTGGCCCACAAGTACCAAGCGGCACTCAGTTGTTACTAGGGGGTACAGTTGACTTTTTTATGGGGTATGGCATTGATGCCATTAACGCCATTGCCCAAGGAATCCCCAAAATTACCGTCGCGGCCATCTTCCAAAAAGACCCGCAATGTCTGATAGCCCATCCCAACCCAGCAATTCAAACCCTTGCCGACCTCAAAGGCAAACCAATTTATATCTCAGCAGCAGCAAACGTCACATATTGGCCAGTTCTCAAAGTTAAGTATGGTTTTACCGACAACCAAAAACGCCCCTATAACTTTAACCCCGCCCCCTTCCTGGTAGATAAAACCTCAGCACAGCAAGGTTACATCACCTCAGAACCTTACGCCATTGAAAAACAAGGCGGGTTTAAACCAACAGTCTTTTTACTAGCAGATTACGGTTACTCTACCTACGCCACAACTATTGAAACCAAAAAAGAACTAGTAGAAAAAAATCCCGATTTAGTCCAGCGATTTGTTGACGCTTCTATTAAAGGTTGGTATAGCTACCTGGAAAATCCCCAACCAGCAAATCAACTCATCAAAAAAGATAACCCCGAAATGACCGATGACCAACTAGCTTACGGCATTCAAAAACTCAAAGAATATGGGATTATTACTTCTGGTAATGCCGAAAAACAAGGTATTGGGTCAATGAGTGAGGAACGCTGGAAGGCACTCTACGATAGCATGGTAACAGCTGGGGTTTACAAATCCAATGTTAACTACAAAGATGCCTTTACCTTGCAATTCGTCAATAAAGGCATAGACTATTACAAGTCTGCATGATTAACAATCCGGCGATTATACTCAATCAAATTAGCAAGGTCTATACTAACGGCACTATTGCCCTGCAAGACCTAAACTTAGAGATTCCCGAAGCGCAATTTATCAGCTTAGTAGGTGCTTCGGGATGCGGTAAAAGTACAGTATTGCGATTAATAGCCGGATTAGGTAAAGTCAGTTCCGGTAACATCAATTGGGGCATACCTCAAACAGCCCGAAAATTAGCGTTTGTCTTTCAAGATGCCGCCCTGATGCCCTGGGCAACGGTGAGAGAGAATGTCCGTCTACCGCTAAAATTGGCGGGAGTACCTAAGCAAGATGCCCAAAATTTAGTCCAGCAAGCCTTAGCATTAGTCGGACTCACAAATTTTGCAGATAGTTATCCCCGGCAATTATCTGGGGGGATGAAAATGCGCGTCTCCATTGCCAGGGCGTTAGTTACTCAACCCAACATTTTATTAATGGATGAACCTTTTGGGGCATTAGATGAAATTACGCGTAGTCGGCTGAACAGCGATTTATTAGATTTGTGGCAACAATATCACTGGACTGTGGTATTTGTAACTCATAATATTTACGAAGCAGTGTATTTATCTAATCGAGTCTTAGTTATGGGGATAAATCCTGGGCGGGTTGTAGCAGATATCGAAATTGATGTGCCTTATCCCCGTGATGAGGAGTTTCGGACATCGCCAATATATAACGAATATTGCCGCAAGGTTGCCCGTTGTTTAGCGGAAACTATAAATTAAGGTAGTCATTTGTCCTGTGTCATTTGTCATTGGTAAGGTTTTTAGACATGTTTATGTTTCATAACCTAGTTTTGCTTATTCCCTTGACTTACATAATTACCGATGAAGATTTTTGATAGAAAGACTCAAACTAAATTGATTTCTGCTGAGGCTTTAGCACCTGTTGTCGTTGGTTTGGTCGTGTTACTGCTATGGGATATTTTGGTGCGGTTCACTAACTTACCACCTTATATTTTGCCTGGGCCTTTAGTAGTATTTAAAACTTTAATTAACGACTGGAACGAGTTATTTTCTTCGTTATTAATTACGTTACAAATTACGGTCGTGGCTTTTATTGCTGCTGTCGTTTCTGGCTTATTAATTGCGATTTTGTTTACGCAAAGTAAGTGGATAGAAAAAAGTTTATTTCCCTATGCAGTTATTTTACAGACAACGCCGATTGTAGCGATCGCACCCCTGATCATCCTCTGGTTCAAAAACAACACCTTCGCCGCCCTTGTAGTCTGTGCCTGGATAGTCGCCTTTTTCCCCATCGTCTCTAACACCACCCTCGGACTCAACAGCGTTGACCGCAACTTACTCAACCTCTTTCAACTCTACAAAGCTTCACGCTGGCAAACCCTTTGGTATCTGCGTTTACCTAGTGCCATGCCTTATTTTCTAGGCGGGTTAAAAATTAGCGGTGGTTTAGCCTTAATAGGTGCTGTCGTTGCAGAATTTGTCGCCGGGACTGGTGGGGCAAAATCCGGCATCGCCTACCGTATTCTGATTTCTAGCTATAACCTGCAAATTCCGCGTATGTTTGCCGCCTTATTCCTCACCACTGGCTTGGGTGTATTAATATTTGTCAGCCTCAGTTATCTATCAGATTTTATATTAAGTAAATGGCATGAAAGCGCCGTGAAATATGAAAATTAGTATATACAGTAGTCTGAATTTAAATATGAAACAAAGACAAGGGAGAGAGATATTTATAAGCCTTGAGAATTGCGATCGCTTCTCCTAGTCTGCTAATGTACAAACTCATCTGCGTAGCCTGCGGCAAGCCGCTTAAGCGTCTACATCCGCGTCTATCGGCGGCTAATTACTCTTACTTGTACCTCACTGATTCTCTTATTTTAGCTAACATTAGATCAGAGTTAAATCAGAAATATCGTATTTAATAGTAGAGCTATTACAAAACTTAAAAGCTTATGACAGCAAGCAACCTTAGACAGCAAATTTTAGAACATCTTGAAACATTACCAGGAGAACAGGTAAAGACTCTCCTATTAACCTGGCTGACTAGTTCATCTGGAGATTTAGCAGATTTTGAGCAGTTACTGGTAAATCAAGCTACTCAAATGCCACAAGAATCATTTGAGGTAGGTGAAATAGACACAGCATTAAATTTTCAACCTGTTACTGAAGCCCAAATGCTTCAAAAGAGTCTATCTGCCCTCGAAACTTACCGCCGCACAGGTTCAGGAGTGGCGCATAGCCGTGTGCGCGAGTGGGCAGACAGTTTAGGAACTGAGGAAGAACGTCAATGTCCGAGATAGTTTGGACAGAAAGTGCAATTGATGACTTAAATCGTCATTATGATTTTATCAAACTTAATAATCCTGATGCAGCTTCCCGCGCAGTACAAGCAATTGTCTCTTCAAGCGAGAGTTTACAACAGAATCCCCGTCGAGGTGCAATTGTAGATGAAATAGCTGGACTACGAAAATTTTTAGTTTCTTTTGGTAAATACGGTTTTATAATTCACTACGTTATTCTTGAGGATGATATTGTTATTTTACGTGTCTATCACGGGCGAGAAAATCGACCTCGTTAGTATTAACCTTCAAAGGATATAAACAATCGCATAATATGCCGAAAATTTTACGCGAATATCCTTGGAAAATTATTTTAAATAAATGACATTGAAACTAAATTATTGCAGCGACTAGGGGAGTGGAGAGATCAATTCTCAGCGTACCTCCGCGTTAACCTTCGCGCCACTCTGCGTTAATAAAAGACTATGGCAACTACCAATTTAGAAACACTCACTGCTGCTTTTACAGATATCGAAACCATCACCGACCCCAACCAAGTAGCTAAACTATCCCAGGATTACCACACCTTTAGCCCTGTGCTTGTACCCAAATTAGCAGGCAAAGTCGGGGATATTGTAGTACGTCCTGCCAATGAAGAAGAAGTGATCAAAGTAGCAGCTACTTGTGCCAAATTACGCGTACCTGTAACTGTGCGCGGTGCGGGAACCGGCAATTATGGGCAATGTGTACCGATGCACGGTGGCGTAATTTTAGACATGACCAAGATGCAGGAAATTCTCTGGATAAACCCAGGGGTAGCGCGGGTACAAGCTGGGGTGAAATTGGCAGCCTTAGATAAAAAAGCAAAGGGAAGTGGCTGGGAAATGCGGATGGCCCCTTCAACCTACCGCACAGCCACTATTGCGGGGTTTGTTGGTGGTGGGAGTGGTGGTATTGGTTCGATACAGTATGGGTTACTGGGCGATCGCGGCAATCTTTTGGCCTTGCGCGTGGTAACTTTAGAAGAGGAACCTCGTGTCATCGAACTGCGTGGTGACGATGTGCAGAAAGTCAACCATGCTTGGGGAATTAACGGCATCATCACCGAAGTCGAAATTCCTTTAGGGACTGCTTATCCTTGGGCAGAAGTTATTGTCACTTTTAACGACTTCATGACAGCCGCTAAGTTTGGCCAGTCATTAGGTAACGCCGATGGGATGATCAAAAAATTAATCTCTGTCTTTGCCTCACCCATACCAGAATACTTTAGCGCCTTACATCAATATATTCCTGATGGTACTCATGCAGCCTTATTAATGGTTGCAGAACCCAGTTTAGAACTATTACCGGGTTTGGTACAGCAATATAATGGTCAAATTACCTATCAAAAGCCAGCCCAAGAAGCAGGTAAAGGCCTCAATTTAGCTGAATTTACCTGGAACCATACCACCTTACACGCCCGCAGTGTTGATACTTCCATTACTTACTTGCAAAGTCTCTTCCCCGCCGACAAAGGTTTAGAACTAGTAGAAGAGCTTTATCATTATTTCGGTGATGAAGTGATGATGCACTTAGAATTTATTCGCGTCAACGGCCGAGTTATACCTGCGGCTTTACAACTGGTGCGTTACACCACCGAAGCACGCCTGAATGAAATTATTCACTACCACGAAGCTAAAGGTGTGTTTATTGCCAATCCTCATACCTATATTATTGAAGACGGTGGCAGAAAAGTAATTGACCCTGAACAGTTGAAATTTAAAGAAATGGTTGACCCTTATGGGTTAATGAATCCTGGTAAGAGTAAAGTGCTGAGTGCTGAGTGCTGAGTGCTAAGTGCTGAGTGCTAAGTGCTGAGTGCTGAGTGCTGAGTGCTGAGTTGAAATCTATGATGAGAAAATAAACTAATGAAAGGTATTGCAACCGATATTGCATCTATTGTTGGCGAAGAAAATATTGTGCTTTGGGAAAATATCGCAGCCAGTCAACAAAAATCTATTCAACAGGCGACAACTTCTGTAAATTCTCCTTGTATTGTCTATCCTCGCACTCAAACACAATTATCTCAAGTCATGGCCACCGCCTATCAAAATCAATGGCGAGTCCTGCCTTGTGGGAGTGGTAGTAAACTTAATTGGGGTGGTTTAGCCAAAGGTATTGATATTGTCGTCAGTACAGAACGAATTAACCAACTCATCGAACATGCGGTTGGTGATTTAACTGTCACAGTCGAAGCTGGGATGAAATTCGCCCATCTACAAGCAACTTTGGCAAAATCACGCCAATTTCTCGCCCTTGACTCGACTGCACCCGATGCGGCAACTATTGGTGGTATTGTAGCTACTGGTGATACAGGTTCTCTACGACAACGTTATGGAAGTGTCCGCGACCAGTTACTTGGTATTACCTTTGTACGTGCAGATGGACAAATTGCCAAAGCTGGTGGACGAGTGGTTAAAAACGTTGCTGGCTACGACTTGATGAAGTTGTTTACTGGTTCTTACGGCACATTAGGAATTATTAGTCAAGTCACTTTTCGCGTGTATCCGATGCAAGAAGTAGCGGGTACTGTGGTGTTAACTGGTACAGCAGAGGCCATATCTCAAGCTGCTTCTACTTTGCGAGGTTCGGCGTTAACACCAACCCAAGCTGACTTACTATCTGCACAACTTGTATCTAACTTAGGTTTGGGACAAGGATTAGGATTAATTGCCCGTTTCCAAAGTATTAGTGAGAGTGTCAAAGAACAATCAAACCGCCTTTTGGAAGTCGGCACAAAGTTGGGTTTAAATGGGGCAATATATGCCGATAGCGATGATACTAATCTATGGCAGAGATTGCAAAACCAAATCAAATCTCCTCACACAGAGTCGGCAATTACTTGCAAAATAGGAGTGTTACCAAGTGCGGCTGTGGAGATTTTAAATCAAGTGAAAATTGGTTTAATTCATATTAGTAGCGGTTTGGGTTGGCTACAATTAGAGGAGCAAAATCAAGTTTTAAAAATCCGCGATCGCACTCAAAATCATCAAGGTTTCTTAACTATTTTAACTGCACCTGCAACAGTCAAGCAAAATATTGATGTTTGGGGATACACAGGTAACGCTTTACCCTTAATGCGCTGCATTAAAGCACAGTTTGATAGCCAAAATATTTTAAGTCCGGGTCGATTTGTAGGTGGAATTTAGCTAACTACTACCAAGAAAGTCCCGATAAAACTTATTTCATAGCCCAGCATAAAAGAGTGACTAGTATTTTGACTCAGCACTCAGCAATTTATATGAGAAAGGGACTCTTCACTCTTGACTAAGTAATAGGATTTTTACTCAGCACTCAGCACTCAGCACTTTCAACTCAGAGAGGAAATATGCAAGTTTCAGAAAATTCTGTTAACAATACAGCTAGTATAAAAAATTTACCAGGCTTTGATAGTAATCATCCACCTGACCCCAAATTAATTGATACTTGTGTACATTGTGGATTTTGTCTTTCAACTTGTCCTAGCTATCGAGTCATTGGTAAAGAGATGGACTCCCCTAGAGGACGTATCTATCTCATGGATGCAATTAATGAAGGTGATATTGCTCTTAATACCGCTACAGTCGAACATTTTGATAGTTGTTTAGGGTGTCTTGCTTGTGTTTCAACTTGTCCTTCAGGCGTACAATACGACAAATTAATTTCCGCTACACGCCATCAAGTTGAACGTAATTATTCTCGCAGTTTACCAGATAAGCTTATACGTCAATTGATATTTGCATTATTTCCCAACCCAGACATTTTACGCATTTTACTTGTGCCATTATTTGTTTATCAAAAGTTGGGATTTTCTAAACTATTACAGTCAACTGGCATTCTCCAGAAAATATCGCCACGGTTGGCAGCAATGGAATCAATTCTGCCACAAATTACTGTCAAATCTTTTCAAGATAATTTACCAGATATTATTTCCGCCAAAGGCACAAAACGCTATCGAGTCGGAATGATTTTGGGATGTGTGCAACGGTTATTTTTCTCACCTGTGAATGAAGCGACTGTGCGAGTATTAACAGCTAACGGTTGTGAAGTTGTAATTCCCAAATCTCAAGGTTGCTGTGCTGCACTTCCTGAACACCAAGGACAAACAGAACAAGCCAAAGCTTTAGCAAGGCAAATGATTGACAGTTTCGCTGATACTGATGTCGATTTCGTGATTATCAACGCTGCCGGTTGTGGACATACTTTAAAAGAATACGGACACATTTTAGCTGATGATCCAGAGTATCGAGAAAAGGCTGAGGATTTTGCAGCTAAAGTCAAAGACGCACAAGAATTTTTAGCTACTGTTGGCTTAACAGCTAAACTATCACCACTTACAGATCAACCTTTAACTGTGGTTTATCAAGATGCTTGTCATTTATTGCATGGACAAAAAATTAGTTTGCAACCACGTCAATTATTACGCCAAATTCCTGGCGTGACTTTACGAGAACCTTTAGACGCAGCTTTGTGTTGTGGTAGTGCTGGGGTTTATAACCTCTTGCAACCAGAAGTTGCAGAAGAATTAGGTAAGCAAAAGGTAGAGAATTTATTAAATACTGGTGCTAATTTAATTGCTTCTCCTAATCCTGGTTGTAGTTTACAAATTACCAAGCATTTAGAATTGCAAGGCAAAAATATTTCTGTTATGCACCCAATGGAATTATTAGATTATGCAATTCAAGGTGTGAAATTGCCGTTGTAATTTTCGAGTCTAATATCATGTCCGGTGCATTTATGCAGAAAGCGGCTTTGATGAGCAGTCTTTCGCCGGACACGATATCAAAATGTCCCTGCATTCATTCCCCCATCAACTTGTAACATTACGCCATTCACATAAGAAGCGGCGGGTGAACAAAGAAAGACAGCAACATTAGCAAATTCTTCTGGTGTCCCCATTCTTCCTAAAGGCACACCTGCATTAATACTGGTAATTTCTTCGGCTTTTGTTTTACCACTTTTAGCGGTGCGAGCGTTGAGTAATTCATCTACTCGTTCTGTGTATGTCCAACCAGGTAAGATGCTGTTGACACGAATTTGATCACTACCTAATTCCTGGCTCAAAGTTTTGGTTAAACCAATTACTGCCAAGCGAATCGAATTAGACAACACAAGATTTTTGACTGGTTGTTTTGTAGAAGATGAAGTAATAGTCAGAATTGCTGGTGCAATCGATTGGCGTAAGTAAGGTAAAGCAGACTTCACCAATTGCACTGCACTCAGCAGATTTAAGTTAACGGCGTTTTCCCAAGCAGTCAAATCAGTATCATCAAATGTACCGGGTGGTGGCCCGCCTGCATTAGTGACGAGAATATCTAAGCCGCCGAATTTCTCTACTGTGGCATTAATCACCCGTTCTATATCTGCTGGTTGGGTGACATCAACACGTAAAGCTAAAACTGGTGTACCTGTTTCGGTTTCAATTTCAGCGGCAGCTTTTTCTATGATTTCACTTCGCGCACAGATGACGACTTTTGCACCTTCACGGGCAAATTGCCGTGCTGTAGCTTTACCTAGACCTTTACTAGCTGCTGTCACCAAGACTACTTTGCCGCTCAGATGCAAATCCATAAGCTTTTTTGTGTGATTATCTAAACAGAATTCAGGAGTCAAGAGCCAGAATTCAGAATGAATGTTGTACAAACTGCCATTGGTGCATCTAAATTTATTTTGACTCCTGAATTTTTGATTATCGTAACTGAAAACCAAGATTATTTAAGGCTTCACGTAAGCGATCGCGTCCTCTTAAAGATTCTACAGTAGCAATGCGCTCAGATGAATGTTGTGACCAATCGCCAGCAATGTTCATCTGTTGTTCAGTATAGAACTGTTTGATGATGTCGTTGTAGTGGGCGATCGCTTCATCTTGTTCGGCTAATTTATAAGTTTCTCGATGCAGCACTGCTGACTGTGGTAAACGCGGTTTAATTGCCGCATTCACTTCGGGGTTGGGATAACCTACACACAACCCAAACACTGCATATACAGAGGATGGTAAGTTCAAAAGGTGTGCTACTTCTTCTGGGCGGTTGCGAATCCCACCGATGTATACTGTTCCTAAGCCTAGAGATTCTGCTGCGATCGTGGCGTTTTGGGCTGCTAAGGCAGCATCAACGGTTGCCATGACAAACATTTCTAAATAGTCTAAAGCTTCATGGGCAATACCGCGACTATCGGCAACGTAACTCAGTCGCGCCAAGTCTGCTAACCAAACTAAAAATAGTGGTGCTTGTCGAATATGCGCTTGATTACCCGCGAGTTTTGATAGTTCTTCTTTACGCTGGGAATCTTCAACTGCTACTAAACTCCAGGTTTGCAGATTAGAAGATGTAGATGCAGACTGCGCCGCTGTTACCAATATTTCCAGCGTTCCTGGAGGTAGGGGATCACTGAGATAAGAACGAATGGAACGGTGAGACAGTAATGTTGTGAGTGATTCATTCCAGTCAATTTGAGAATCAAAAGGAAGTTCACCGTAGCGCGATCGCAATAGTTCTTTAGGATTGCTCATAGGTAATGATAGAGTATGAAGTCACCCGTTGTTGTTTGTATAGTTGCAATTTCTCATTGCTGAACACTTCTCAATCCAGAATTGAAGATATGTTTCTTCTTATCATAGTCGCACAGAATTTAATTCTGAATTCTTGGTGTTAAATCTTTGGAGAAAATGCAGCGTATTGTTCTTTTGTTAATAGTGCATCTTTGACGTTAACCTGTTTAGGAATCAACTTCAGTTGATAATATGTATCGGCAACTTGTTGTTGTAAATTAATCAGATTTTCATCAATTGGCACTACGCCAAAGCTACGTCTACTAGTGGCAGTTTTCATTGTTTCTAAATCAATACCTAATACAGGTGCAAGAGTTTGTGCGACTTCATCTCGATGCTGCTCTGACCATTCCTCTAGTTTTTGAATTTCTTCTAAAATTGCCTTCACAGTTTTGGGATTTTCAGTGACAAATTTACGAGTTCCTAAATAATATCCCCCTTGTTTATTAATGCCTGTACCATCAACAAGCACACGAGCATTCGTGGCTTTTTGGGCTGCTGCATAAAACGGATCCCAAATTACCCAAGCATCGACACTACCTTTAACAAAGGCTGCCCGTGCATCTGCTGGTGGTAAATATTTTGGCTCGATTTCACTATATTTTACTCCCCCTTTTTGCAGAGCTTGAACTAGTAATAAATGGGCGCTAGAACCTTTTTGAAAAGCAATTTTTTTACCTTTCAGATCACTCAATTGCTGAATCGGAGAGTTTGCTGGGACAAGAATTGCTGAACCCGCTGGGCTAGGGGCAATACCAGCAACGTAAGTCAATGCAGCACCTGCGGCTTGGGCAAATATTGGTGGTGATTCTCCTACGTGGCCAAAATCAATGCTACCTACATTCATTGCTTCTAGTAGTTGTGGCCCTGCGGGAAATTCAATCCATTCTACAGATTTTCCTTCTGGTGCAAATCGCTTTTCTAATACTCCTTTAGCCTTCAGCAAAATTAGTGATTTTTGATAACCAAATCTGATTACCTTAGCTTCTTGAGTTGCAGAATCACTCACTGGATTGGCACTAGCATTAGGAGTACTAACATTAGATGGTGAGGAGCAAGCTGCAAACAACAAACTCAAACAAAGTCCGGTAATGAAAGCTCCTGCTATGGGTAAAGGTGCAGAATGAAAGCGGAACTGAGATGATTTTTGTAATGAAAGACTGAGAAATTGAATTAGCGATCGCCACTTAGCAATTAAGTGACGGAATATTAAGCTATTCATCATAATATGACTCTAAACCTCGTTAAATACTATAAACCTATAGGTTTATGGTTGTATACTGTTAATTCAGGGGAAGTTGACAAAATCTCAGGAGTGATCACTTTCAAACCTCCCCTGTTTTCCCTTGCCAAAATCATTAAAGAAGAATTTCGCTTCAGAGTAAGAATTCAGCACCCAGGAGTCAGAAGTCAGAAGTCAGAATTTAGAGGTATCTAGCAGATTCAGGACTTACTCACGAGTTACGGAATAACGTAGACGCGCAAGCAGCTTCCCGCAGGGTACCGCAGAGGTTACGGAGAAATAAGAGTTTGAGAGATATTTTGCGTAAGTCCTAAGATTAGTAAATTGAGTCATCAAATATTTCTCCTCATTCTTTAACCCTTCTGGCTTCTGGATTCTGACGGATGTATTCTTACGTTGTTACCTCCTACTTCCTGCCTGCTGTCTCCTAGCTTCTACTGCTTTGGTAGCAACGAGTTGAAGTTTAAAGCCGAGTTGTTCTGGCTGGATTTGCGAAAAAGACTCTTTCAAAATAATTGTGAAGGGATATCGTTGAAAGACAGCCGCTTTACCTTGAGATAATAATGCTCTAGCATGACTGATACGTACCGGAGATAGCGGTTGTTGATCGGCATCAAGAATTAAAACTTTAGTCATGAGTTAAAAAATATTGTCAGTTCAAGTTACTCAGTGAGCGATCGCCGTTGCTTGTTTCAGTTCTTACTAACCAAATGGCGATCGCATCTATCTGTGTGATCTCACATACTACTTACTTTGAATAAGAAAGATGAGAGCCTAGAGGTGAACTCCAGCACTCTCTTATAATTACCGCCCATTTAGCTGTGATATCGTGCCTTAAACTACGGTTTGTCGAGCGACTTGCCGCTGTATAAGTACAAGCAAAACTTAGCACAGACAAATTAAAAAAGCAAGCTGATTCACTACTGGGATTCGGGAACATCCAAATCAAGTGCATATTGCCTAACCCACACTCAGGAGTGAATTATATAAACTTTTGTAACTGAAAAATCTTGATAACTTTCTGCTACAATCTGCTGCAAATCGGTTGGTTTACAGTATTTTAAATTTAGGTTTTAACAAAGAATCCAATAAAAGTCGTTATTTTAGGTAGCAATAATGAAAATTGAGACTGATATTCCTAACACAAAATTAATGAACTGTATCGTTAAATTTTTACAAAAATAATATGCTTATTTGTAATTTTATTTTTCAGATAAATATAAAACTATAAATAGTTGACATTATTTATCTAATAATCATTAAATTATAAAATCCCTAATCTGAGAAACGTGAATTATTTAGTTCGCAGTAACAATTCATCAATTACAAAAAAATATGCGTTATAACCAATTAGGTGAAAGTGACCTAAAAGTTTCAGAAATTTGCCTTGGTACAATGACTTATGGGCGGCAAAATAGTATTGAAGAAGCCCATCAACAGCTAGACTATGCAATTGCTAACGGAGTCAATTTCATTGATGCTGCGGAAATGTATCCAGTGCCGCCACGAGAAGAAACTTACGGTTTAACAGAAACATACATTGGCGAATGGTTGAAACATCAGCAGCGAGATAAAGTTATCGTAGCTACTAAAATTGCTGGCCCTGGACGCGGCTTTAAATGGTTACGTGAAGGAGCAGATGCAATTGAGCGCGATAATATTAAACAAGCTGTAGATGATAGTCTGAAAAGATTGCAAACCGACTATATTGACCTTTATCAAATTCATTGGCCAGACCGCTACGTACCACGTTTTGGGCAGACAATTTTCGACCCCACCCACGTAAAACCATCGGTGCCGATAGTAGAACAACTAGAAGCTTTTGCTGATATCATTCAATCAGGCAAAATTCGTTATCTTGGGTTAAGTAATGAAACTCCTTGGGGAGTTGTCCAATTTAGTAATGCAGCCAAACAATTAGGATTACCCAAAGTTATCTCGATTCAAAATGCTTACAATTTACTCAACCGAGTATTTGATGGAGCTCTAGCTGAAGCAGTTTATTACGAAAACATTGGTTTATTAGCTTACAGTCCTTTAGCCTTTGGTTTTTTAACTGGTAAATATCTCAACGGCAAACCAGAAAATACAAGAATTACGCTATTTGAAAATTTTGGTCAAAGATATCTGAAACCAAAAGTTACCGAAGTAGTCGCAGCTTACGTAGAACTAGCCAAACGTCATCAACTTAGTCCTGCACAACTAGCTTTAGCATTCGTGCGGAGTCGCTGGTTTGTAACTAGCACAATTATTGGTGCTACAACCCTAGAACAACTCCAAGAAAATCTAGAAAGTGTGAATTTAGTTCTCAGCAAAGAAATTTTGGCAGAGTTGGATGAAATAAATACTCAACATCCCAACCCAGCACCTTAAAAGTAGTAATTCTCCTATTTGCTCTCAAAAACTAGTGATTTCCTAGGTAGAACATGACTATCGCCATAACATTTGTTGAACAAAATACAATCCGTCGTCGGGGTACTGGCTTAAAAGCTTATAATCCTGAAAAAGCTTACAAGGGATACACACTTTTTACGCCGCTTACAGGTGATGGAGAAGTCTATCTTTTAAACTTGCAAGGGGAAGTAGTACATCAATGGAATCTACCTTATCCTCCAGGGTTATATGGCTATCTCTTACCAAATGGCAATTTGTTCTATAACGGTAAGACACCAGAAATTCCCCCACGCTTTCCTTTGTGGTCGGCTTTTAAAGGTGGCGTGGTCTTAGAAGTAGACCCTAAAGGCAATATCATCTGGGAATATCAGCATCCAGATCATCATCACGATGGTCGCAAACTCCGTAACGGAAATGTAATTTTACTAGCCATCGAAAAGATTCCCCAGTCTCTAGTTCCTCGCATCAAAGGCGGTGTCGCCGGAACCGAAGCCGATGGTGATATCTATGCGGATGTACTTTACGAAGTAACACCCACAGGCGAAATTGTCTGGACTTGGCACGCCTACGAACACCTCGATCCAGAGAAATTTGTCATTACTCCCCAAGACCAACGACATGAATGGACTCACGGTAATACTGTCGGAGAACTGGCTGATGGCAATATTATCGTGAGCTTTCGTAATATTTCTACAGTCGCTATTATCGATCGCCAAACCGGAAACATCATCTGGACACTGGGGGATGACGTACTAACACAGCAGCATTTTCCTAACGAACTACCTAACGGCAACATCTTGATTTTTGATAATGGCGCACATCGTCGTCATACAGCACTGAATTTCTCTCGTGTGATTGAAGTGAAACGTCAAACTCAAGAGATCGTTTGGGAGTATACCGATAACCCTCCTCACAACTTCTTCAGTTCATACATATCAGGAGCGCAACGCCTTGCGAATGGTAATACTTTGATTACCGAAGGTGCTTACGGCCGCATATTTGAGGTGACTGGAGAAGGGGAGCTAGTTTGGGAATACGTCAACCCCCATTTCGCAGTTCGTAATGTCCCTGGTGAGAAGTCCTTGGTAGCTCGTGGGGAACAGAATTCGGTCTTCCGCGCCTTCCGTTACGCACCCGAAGAAGTGCCTTGGCTGTAAAGAAGGGTACCAGCTTTGGTACATGGCGATCGCCGCGTTTGGGAATCTGCTGTCATCAACGAATATCTGGATGAAGTATTTCCCAATCCCCCATTGTTACCCAACAATGCTATAGGTAAAGCCCAAGCTCGCATCTGGATTGATTTTGCTAACACTAGATTCGTTCCGGCTTTTTCTAGCCTCTTGCGGAGTCCAGATATTCAAAAACAAGAAGAAGCGAAAAAAGAACTCTACAAACATCTAGAATTCATCGAAAACGAAGCATTTGGGAAGTTGTCGAAAGATGGCCCCTATTGGTTTGGTGAATCTATTAGTTTGGTAGATTTCACCTTTTTCCCTTGGTTTGAGCGTTGGGCGGCACTGAAGAAATATCGTGATTTTCCGCTACCAGCCGAATTCACCCGTATAAAACAGTGGAAACATGCTCTCAAAGAACGAGATTCGGTAAAAGCGATCGCTAATCCAAAGGAATTTTACATAGAGCGTTATGCTAAATTTGCTACGCCTGTTGCTGTATAGTTATCTTCTCAACTAGAAATCATCAGACAATACAGACGCGGGGAAATGTTGAGTTTTCCCGCGTTTCTATATTTGTATATAAACAAGTAAACCCATATCTGATTTACCGATTACCCTAGATAAGTTATTGTGACATTGTGCTTGTGAAGACTCACTAGTTATGCCAAAGCTGCGTTTTGTCCGTTTTTTTCGCCATCTAAATTGGCGCACGCTCAAAAAAACCTTTGCTCGGACAATCGAACGACGACTATTGGGACTGGCTGCTGAGATTGCCTTCAATGCCATGTTGTCTTTATTTCCGGCGATTTTGGCTGTACTTACCGCTATTGGTTTGTTAGCAGAATCTTTACAAGATACCTTTAAACAGATGGCAAGTCTATTGAGTCAAGTTGCGCCAGAAGAAGCAATGATTTTAATTCGTGACTTTGCCAGCCGAGAAATTGCCCACTCTAAAAACAGTAGTTTGTTTTCTCTCAGCTTTGCGATCGCTATTTGGACTGCTTCTGGTGCAATCAGTACAGCAATGACAGCATTTGATCAAATCTATCAAACTCCGTCACACAAGATTCGCCCTTTCTGGAAAGCTAAACTGATTTCGTTGGGCTTAACATTTGGTACAATTGTACTGTTAATGTTAGCTTCGTTTTTAGTATTTGTTAGTGACTTAGTATTAACAATAGTGGTGCATGAGCATCGTTCTTTACTGTTCTTACAACACCTTTGGCTGTTATTACGTTGGCCTGTCAGCTTAGGAATTGTTGCTACTGCCTTTAGTTTTATTTATCGTTATGGCCCTAGTCTCTGGAATTCTGGTACACCAATTATCCCAGGAGCAAGTTTAGCAGCAATTTTTTGGGCAATACTCTCAGCATTGTTTCGGCTTTATGTCAGCAATTTTGGTAACTACAATAAAGTTTATGGGGCAGTCGGAACTTTTATTGTTTTAATGCTGTGGCTGTGGATGAGTGCGGCGGTTTTACTGATAGGGAACCAACTCAATGTGATTGTCGGCGAAGATATGCGCTATCAAAAAGTGGGGAGCATGGTTCAGGAAAGCAAGGAAGCAGAGGAGCAGCAAAGCAGGGGAGCAGAGGAGCAGGGGAGCAAGGGAGCAGGGGAGCAGGGGAGCAGAGGAGCAGGGGAGTAAATAAAGAATCTATGACCGCTGACTCAACACTCAGCACTCAGCACTCAAAACTCAGCACTTGTAAATTAAGTATTAGGACAAACGCTTGTCAAATTACCCAGCAGCAGTAGAATATTGAACGGTTCAATTTCAAAGAAGCGATCGCTTGAATGCCTGATTCTTCCCCACGGTTTTCTAATATTGATCCTGACGCTAAAGCACCTTCCTTGAGGCGACTGCGCCAGCTGAGTCGCGTAATGGATAAAGCCATTACTATTCCAGGCACAGACATTAGTGTAGGTTTAGATCCATTATTAGGGCTGCTACCTGTTGGCGGTGATGTTTTAGGATTGGTATTTTCGAGCTACATTATCTTAGAAGCTGCAAGATTAGGTGCATCTAAAGCTACCTTGGGCCGAATGATTTTGAATATCATCATTGATAGCTTGGTAGGCAGTTTACCTGTAGCCGGAGACTTGTTTGATTTTGCTTGGAAATCGAACGAATATAATCTCAAGTTGTTAGAAGAACACATCAAAATTCCTGGCAGTACACAAAAAGCAGATACTGGGTTTGTGTTAGTTGTTTTAATTGGATTATTATTGCTAGGAATTGTTTTAATCACAATCCCAGTATTATTAATTAGCACGCTGTGGCGAATATTCACTGGTGGTTAGATATTAAATTAGCAAAAGAATGAAAGATTGGTGGCAAGAAACTTTTCCCAAAGGGAGACAAAGCATAGTTATTACTGACGCTCAAGGCTACCCTGTACAAATTACTTATGGTGAAAAAGGTACAGGTAAACCTTTAATTTTAATGCACGGTATGGGTAGCTGGAGCTATAACTGGCGTTATAGTATTGAACCATTATCAAAATATTTTCGGGTGATTTGTTTTGATGCCAAAGGCTTTGGATTTTCCGAAAAACCTTGCCTGCGCCGAGAACATGACGGGCATCAAGTAATTGAATTAGAGCGAATTATTCAAGAATTATGTGATGAACCTGCCGTTGTTGTGGCAGAGTCTTTAGGTGGGTTAGTTGCTTTAGCTCTAGCGCAAGAAAAACCAGAATTAATTGCCAGGTTAATAGTAGTTAATGTGCCAATATTTGCTGACCGCTTACCTCATTGGGCAATGTCGATTTTGGCTCATACACCAATAGAAGTTTTGCAAGCAATAGACTCTTTACGTTTAGCTTATTTCGCTGCACCCTTAGTCAGAGAAATTATGGCGATCGAGCGGCGTAGAGTCCTATTTGATCCATCAATTTTGTCTCAGGAAGATGTGTATTGGATCACTTATCCTTTTACTGAAATTCCTGGCACGTTGGTAAAAGTCGCTGAAGATTTACAACTAGCTGCGCGAGAAATTGAAAACTTGCAAAGCAATAAACCTAATATGCTGACTAGAATTCAAAGCAAGCTATCTAATATTGAATGTCCCACACTTATTTTATGGGGTGATAAAGATAGTTGGTTTCCTGCTAGTCATGGTGAAAAACTGCATCAATGTATTGCCAATTCTAAGTTTGAAATTTTAACTGATTGTTATCATGATGCTTCTACAGGTTCAGCAAAAGTTATTAATGCAGAGATTCTCAAATTTTTACAGGAAACAAATTTTGTTTAAGTGGTTGTTTTAAAACAGCAGCGAATTTAAACCGTGAATACCGCTTCTGATTGAAAATGCAAAATGCCAGAATATATCATCTGCTAGATCCGGCAGGCTGAACAATTTCAGATAATATACGCATCAATGCAGAAATAAAGACAAGCAACTAAATGACAGTGAGTATTCAAAAGACAGCAGAATTTCTTGAACATCTTCATCAATCAGAATCCAGACTTGGGCTGAGGAATGAAGCTTGTCGTTCCAGATTTTTGGTTCATCCCTACTCCACGTCGAAAGTTTGTCTTTTCTTGCATGGTTTCACAGCAGCACCCTACCAATTTGAACCGTTGGGCAAAGCTTTGTTCAACAAAGGATACAACGTTTTAGTTCCTCTGCAACCCGGTCATGGTCTTGCAGGTGAGTGGAACCGCCAAACGCCGCCACCACTCCCAACAGACATTCAGACTTATCAAAAATTTGTGCTGGAGTGGTTGCAGATTGCTCAAACATTAGGTGAACAAGTCGTAGTCGGCGGTTTATCAACAGGCGGAACCTTAGCGGCTTGGTTGGCTTTAGAATATCCCCAGCAAATTGAGCGTGCTTTATTGTTCACGCCTTTTTTGGGAAGTAGTAATTCATTATTTGATCAGCTGATTAAGACTTTGCCTATTTACTTTGAATGGTTCAACAAAGATGCACCTGGTAATTTTGGCTATAAAGGTTTTCGCATTCCAGCCTTAAGAATATTTCTGGAATTAGCAGAAAAGATTGTAGAACAGGCTGAAAGCGAAGTTGCTGCGCCTGTGTTAATGGTGTGTAGTGAAGGCGATCGCGCTGTTAATCGCACTCAACAACGAGAATTGTTTAAAATGATCCTCAAGCACCAGCCAAAATCTTGGTACTACTGTTTTGATGATTCGCTACACATTGAACATCGTATGATGACCAAGCTGGAAGATAATGATTATGAAGAACTGGTGATTACCCTGGCTAGAGCTTTTGTGAATAGTGATTTAACCTGGGTAGAGTTTCAGAAAATGGCAAGCCGCATCGCAGATGGTGAGGCTTACGAGCAAATTCAGCGCGAATTGCACCTTGATAGTCAAGCTTCCCAGCAATTATCTGCCATGATGACTGAAAATTTTGGTTGCGATCGCCTCAAGTGCATCAACCCATCTCAAGCATAGATCAGAAGTGGGATGCGATCGCTATCTAATAGACTGATCTATATATAGACACCTTCTCATTGATTAGAGTGCTGCAATCAGAACTACAAGACTCATCTACCACAGCTATTCGTGAGTTTAATAGCAAGCTAGCTGAAGATAATCGCATCGATTTGAGTTTGATTGCGATCGCAGATGGGCTAACTTTAGCACGCAAGCGTAATTAATTATAGGAGTTGTTGCAGGACTTGGATATTCAGTTCCAGCTTATTTCCCAACCATAAAGCATGGGCTGTATGATCTGTGACATCATCACCAGTCTCTGGATGAACGAGAATATCTAAATCCCCACGGTTCAACATTAACCAAGGTACAACTTGCGAAAATTGCTCTGGCGCAAAGGCTACTTGATACATAGATTTGGGATGTGGCCCAACTGGCTGATCACGCCAACGTCCCAAGATAACTTCAAACCTTACACCTAATTCTTCGCGTATCTTAGCGGCAACATCACGAGTTTCGGGATCATAGTAAATATGAGCATGAAAACCGATGATGCTGCTGCTTTCTTTGATGGTTTTATCTGAATTATTTTTTATCATCTTAAATTACACAGCCGACAAGTGGGTTATGCTCCCTCTGCTGTCTTAATAATAAGTCTTTTACCGGACACGATATTAAACCCGCTTCTTCATCCGCCAGTCACAAGAAATTTATACTGAATTCTGGCTCATGAATTCTATTTAGATAAAATAAAGTTGATGTACAGTGTTAACTACATTCAACAAGTAGCCAGATGATTAAACTCGACCAGTTTTTAAAGTTCTTGGGTATCGCCCCAACTGGCGGACAAGCCAAACTGATGATTATTAATGGTGATGTGAAAGTTAATGGGATAGTAGAAACCCGTCGCGGACGGAAATTAGTTTCCAGCGACCAAGTAACTGTAGCAGGAAAAGTTTTTAAAGTTGAAGATGTAATTCAGTAGGAGCGTTGTTTACAGTTTATAGGATAAGATGAGCGATCGCTCACTTCTTCCAAGGTAACTTTGTCCCCATCTCGGTCAAAGCCGAGAAAATCAAGTATATAATTAGCAACCCAGCACTGAGCAAAAAAATTACAACGTCGTTATTCATATAGCAATTTTATTTAATTTACAAACTTATTCGTCAAAAGAGGGAACAAGGAACAGGGAAAAGAAGTTGTAGTGAGTTTTTTTCACGAATCAAATAGGAGTTCTATAAGACTGTTAGATTCATGATTTTTGATTTTGAGATTTAAATCTCCCTGCAACAAACTCTCGTTTATCTAAATGTTTAGTCTTGCGTTTGGTAACTCGTTCTCGCCACATCCGAAAACTTGATGGTTTCATTTGCTGACGCATTAAGGCAATTACCTGTTTTTCTTGCAGTCCAAACTGCGCCTCAATCGCCTCAAATGGGGTTCTATCTTCCCAGGCCATTTCAATAATCCGATCAATTGTTTGGAGTTCAAGATTTGGTAGTTTCATTCCTTTGCTAATAATTTTTGAATACAAGCTACAGCCATCCTATGTCAATTATAAAAACGCAGAGGAAGCAGAGGGGAGGTTTTGACGTTGCTGCACAGATTTACCGAATCATCCTAATTACCCGGACATGATATTATACCCCCTAAACAAAGTAGTGCAGGAAATAAGAAGATACTCTAGTACTTGTATCTTCTTATTTCTTGCTTACCCTACGGAAAGGCTTACGCCTACTTAATTACAACTGTTTAGCCGGACATAATATCACTCTTGTTCAAAAATCAAATTTGATTCCTGTATTTAAGCCAAAATGCAGCCAGTGCGCGGAGGAACTGTGAGAGAAAGTTGTTTAGTTTCTCTGGCTTTATTCCACTCGTATTCTGCATAGCCCAATAAAAGCTTACTTGGTTGAGTTTGCAAACTAGCAATATCTATGTTGGCTTTGACTGATGCTGTACCAGTATTCACAGCAATTATTAATTCTTCTGTGCCTAAAGTGCGGGCAAAAACGTATAGTGTTCCTTGAGCGTAAAGAACTAGATAGTCTCCTGTTCGCAAAGCTGAGTAAGCGTGGCGAATTTCAATTAATTGGCGGTGAGTTTGGAGAATTTCCTGATCCCAATTCGCCTCTAAAGGAAAGCCACGTCGAGAGTCGGGATCTATTGCACCGGGTAAACCCACTTCATCACCATAATAGATACTGGGCGCACCAGGAAAGGTGAGTAACAGTAAAGTTGATAACTCTATACTGGCTTTATCGCCACCAGCAATGCTCATTAAACGTGCGGTATCGTGACTAGCAAGTAAATTAAGTTGCGTTAGCTGAATTTCCCAAGGATATAGTTGCAATAGTTCTTGGATTTTAGTGGCGTATTCCGCCGCAAATAAAGGTGGATAAGGTTGATAATCACGGCTTTGGACTTGTTCTAAGACTACGCGATCGCCTGCGGTAAAGGCAATTGTCGGCCCAGCAAATAAATAATTCATTACACCATCAAATTGTGTACCATCTAACCACTGACTGGAGTCTCCCCACACTTCACCCACAATATAAGCTTCAGGGTTAATAGCTTTGACTCGCTCTCGAAATTCTTGCCAAAAACCAGGAGTTTTAATTTCAAATGGCACATCCAAACGCCAGCCATCAATGCCAAATTTAATCCAATATTCGGCAATTTCCATAATGTATTCTTTCACTTCTGGGTTGTTATGGTTAAACACTGGCAAAGCCCGATTATCTGCCCAACCCTCATAATTAGCGGGAAACTCACCATTATAAGGAGACAGTGGCCAGCCGTGAACTTTAAACCAATTCACCCAAGGCGAATAAGGGCCATTTTCTAAAACATCATGGAAAAAGAAAAACCCGCGACTCGAATGATTAAACACTCCATCCAAAACAACTTTAATATTCCGTTGATGGGCAGCCTCTAGCAATTCTTTAAAGGCTTCATTTCCTCCCAACAAGGGATCAACTTGGTAATAATCATGGGTGTGGTAACGGTGATTACTAGCCGATTGAAAAATAGGCGTGAAATAAATCGCGTTAATTCCTAAACCTTGGATGTAGTCTAATTCCTCAAGAACACCCCACAAATCACCGCCCTTATAACCTTGGAGTGTGGGCATTGCTTCCCAATCTTCCCAACGGGCTTCGTGTAACAATCGTTTACGCGGCTGTTTGCTTCTGGCAAAGCGGTCTGGAAAGATTTGGTAGAAGACAGCGTGCTTAACCCAGTCTGGTGTTTGAATCTGCATAGGTAATTATTTCTACTTTTAGGAGAGATTGTTGCAAATATTTCTCCAGTTATGACTCTTACCTATGATGGAAAAATCTCCAAGATTTTAATTGTTAATTTTAGATTTGCAATTTTTCTAGATTGCTATATATAAAATGATTCAATTCAATATCTAAAGTTAGTTGACAGTTGTCTTATATATTTGCAACTTTTATCAATGAGATTTAAATAAATTTTTCGTATTCACAGTGAATGTTTCCGAATTAGTCAAGATTTCCACAATTCTCTTGTTAGTTGCCACTGGTGTAGCTTTACTATCCCGTCGGTTGCGAGTTCCTTATGTTACTGGTTTGGTGCTGGCAGGTTTGCCGATAACTGAATTATTATCCCATCGCATTGGTTTAGACCCTTATTTGGTTTTGAATCTGTTTTTGCCAATTCTGATTTTTGAAGCTGGGATCAATACAGATGTTAGTCGTCTCCGCAGCACATTTAAACCCATTGCCCTGTTAGCTTTACCTGGGGCTGTTATTTCCAGCGGAATTATTGCTGTATTACTAAAGCTAGGTCTGGGATTAACTTGGATACCAGCTTTATTTGTCGGTATAATTCTGGCAAACACAGACACTGTTTCGATGATTGCCGTATTTAAGGAAATACCAGTTCCTTCTCGGCTTTCTACAATTGTTGAAGGCGAAACTTTATTCAACGATGCGGCGGCGTTAGTTTCATTCAACCTGATTTTGCAAGTATATTCCACTGGTTCACTCACGTTAGTAGAAGGAATCCAACAACTGCTATTTATCTCTTTAGGTGGTTGCGTTGTTGGTTTAGTATTAGGCTATTTAAGCATACCCGTATTCGCTCGTTTAGATGATCCTCTAAGTAGCCTGTTACTGACGGTTGCAATTGCATTAGGTACTTTTCAAGTCGGGCAATTTATCGGCGTGTCAGGTGCAGTGGCGGTAGTTGTCGCTGGCTTAATTTTTGGGAATCTGGGAATTTCGCGCAACACTTCGGCTTCTAGTCGCATCACTTTATTGAGTTTTTGGGAATATGCCAGTTTTACGGTGAATACGTTTATTTTTTTATTGATTGGTTTAGAAATCAACTTAGTCACCTTCTGGAAAACTTTACCTGCTGTTTTACTGGCAGTTTTAGCTTATCAAGCTGGGCGAATATTAACAGTTTATCCACTGCTGGCGATTGTTCGTTGGTTTGATCGCCCGATTCCTCTGCGCTGGCAACATTTACTTTTTTTAGGCAACATCAAAGGCTCACTCTCAATGGCTTTGGCTTTGAGTTTACCTATTAGTCTACCTGGTAGAGATGTTTTGATTGCTTTAGTTTTTGGTAGTGTGCTGGTATCGTTAGTCGGACAGGGTTTAAGCTTGCCTTGGTTAGTCAAACGCTTAAAATTATCGAAATTCTCCGAAACTCAGCAGCAAGTTGAAGAATTACAAGCGCAACTCATGACAGGCAAAGCCGCCCAAGATGAATTGGATAGTTTGTTGAAGTCAGGAGTATTACCAAAATCAGTGTACGAAGAAATGCGATCGGCTTATCAAGTAAGAGTGGCTGGCGCTGAAAAAGCTTTGAGAGACTTTTATAATCGCCGTGTTGATAATTCAGAGGCTAAAAATAATGATTTGAGCAAATTGGATGCTATTCGTCGTCGCTTATTTTTAGCAGAAAAGGGAGTTCTGAATGAAGCATTACGTAAGCGCATTCTTTCTGAAGAAATCGTGCGAGTGCGAATACAATCTATTGATGAACAATTGCTGCAACTTGATGATGATTAAATAGGGTAGAAGGCAGGAGGCAGGGGGCAGGGAGGCAGGAGGGGAGGGAAAGAATTTTTACTCAGCACTCAGCGAGAAGTTGCGTGCGGAGAGAACTTGCGTGCGCGGGTTCCCCGCGTTGAGCAAAGTTCGGAGGGTTCCCCCCGTTGAGCAAACTTCGGTAACTCAGCACTCATCACTTTTGATTTTTGATGACTTTGCCAGGGCTAATAAAAGAAATTCCTTGCTGAAAGTCAGTACCAATCATCACAGCTTCAACTATCGGCTCAGATATTTTTGTTGATGATACCCACTCAACAATAAAATTTGCCCCTACACCGCCTCGGCTATCATTGCGATTCACAAAAAATTCTGTAGAAGCCAGGGCATCTAGTTGAATTGGTTTGTCTAAATATGGTGCAATTAATTTGCCGTTAGAGTCATAATAACGCACAGAAGTAATAATTATAGGATTAGCTACATCTGTATTCCGAATACTAAGTGTAGCTGCTAAATTAAAAATTTCTTGGCGATTGTGATGATAAATTTCGGAATAGATGGGAACATAAATAGTCTGACCCATTGCTATTTTAAAATTCGGATCTAAATTCACTATTTTGTATGTCTGACTAATTGGAGTTGGCTGAGTTTGTGAATTTAGGGAATTTTCTGAGGCTTGACAAGCAGATAGGAAAATAACTGCGATCGCTAAAATAATCTGTAAATAAAACTTCATGAAAACTACTGACAACCTTCGATAAAATCAATGACTTGATGTAAAGAACCTGGCTTGGTGACAATCAATACAGTCGAACCTGGTTCGAGGACTGTACTACCATTAGGTATCATCAAATCTTCGTGAGGATGAGGTTGATAGCCAATAATGAGAGAGCCAGTCGGAAATCGAGCATCTTGAGCAATTTCAGCTAAGCTGCGATTCACTACATAACAATTATTGGGAATCGCCAGTTTTAACACTTCAATCTGTCCCTGCTCAAAGTGCATCATTGATTCTACCTGGGGATATTCAATGGCATTTACCATTGTGGAAACTGATAGTTCAACGGTGCTAATCACATGGTTTGCACCTGCTAAACGTAGCGGTTCTGCAAAATCACCATGACGTAGCCGACTCAAAATATGCGGTACACCATAATGTTTAGCTAAAGTCACCATCGCCAAGTTCAAAGCATCACTTCTGAGGACTGCTACTAAGGCATCTGCTTTGCGAATTCCTGCTTCTAACAAAACTTCTGTACTGACAGCACTGCCTTCAAACGCCATTGCGCCCACTTGTTCACGGGCATAGCGGCAAGCATTAGGATCAATATCAATGACGGCAACAGTATGCCCTAGTTCTACCAATTTTTGAGCCAAAGAAAGCCCTACTAAACCTGCTCCACCAATCAGCACGTACATGGCTACTCCTGATACTCAAAAAATTTCTACTTTACAGGTTAACAAGAAACTGAATTTGACGATTTTGAGAAAAATAGCTGTAATCACAATTTAGGGCAATGTGGATTGCTCAAAGCTTTGAGGATACTGGTTTTATACTCAGCACTTTGCTATGTCTTGGTATTCAGACATCTCAACTTTTTCAATTCTCAGGCACGTCAACAACACGCCACTCCTGAATACCCCAACGTTGAAGAACTGGCTCAGCATGAATAATATCTGCTTCTGTGCCTTCTATTGTTACCAAATAATTGCCTTGAAATACTTGGTCATTATACAGTTGCGCTGCTTCTTCAGGAACAAACCAACCTCGGAGCGCACCAATCATTCCACCTGCGGCTGCACTAGCACCACTACCTAAAAGTGTGGCTAAAGCAGACTCTACAGCTAAGGCTGGGCCAAACCCAGGAATGAGTAAAATGCCAAAACCTGCGACTAAGGTCAGTAAACCTGCTGTTCTGGCACTTGCTAATGCACCTATAGCTGCACCTTCAGGTTGAGTAATATTACTTTCTTTAGTGTTATTACCCTCAAGTTCCGGCTTGTGAGTAATTACAGAAATCTGATTCATCGAAAAGCCAGTATTTCTTAATTCGTTGATCGCTTGTAGTACAATTTGGCGATCGCGAAATATGCCAATAGCGTGTTGGCGTTTACCTGAAGCCATTTTGCCTCCCAAAAATCTGGATGAACATACAAGGCTTTTATCTTTAGCTAGATTTCTTTTTAGTATTAGCAATAAATATGACAAGAAGATGACTATCTATAGGTCAATCAATTTTGGATTTTAGATTGACCTCGCCCACAATCAGGATGTGCCTTGGGAGTTTTTAATTGTATTAATTATCAATACGGTTCAGTTAAGAAAGTTTCTCTGTGGAGGCAAGGGAACACTTCGACAAGCTCAGTGCATCGCAGGGAACGGGGAACAGCAAAAGAAAAAGGCTTATCTGAACTTTATTGTATTAATTGTTACCGAACTATGTGAGTTTTGATTGCTTTATATTTATTAATTTTTATTTATAAAATTTACTAATTACATCGGTGAAACTCTACCGTCTACTAGCCGGACTCAACAAGAGGAAACTTACGAAAAACGGCAAAGTTAAAACTTTTTCCGTAATCATGAGAGTTGGCACTGAAGTACTAAAAAGCATTTATGAAAAAATAGTTAATTTAGCTGCTGATTACTGATGACTTCAGATAATTATTTCTCCAAACTTGATTGACATCAGACTATTTCAGCAGCTACAACAACTTAAATGAGAAGACAAATAATTCATGAAAATTAGTGAGCTATGAAAATTTAAACATTAAAATTTATGAGTTATTGACTCATTCTTGAAGAAGAATTCAGAAGTCATAATCAATTAGTATAGGATTCAAACTCATTACTAATTGAAGACCCCCACTTATTCATTCGTCAGTAATACAGAATTAATTCTGAATTCTGGCTCCTGACTCCTGAATTCTGTTTTGATAAACATATTTACTGCTATCTATTAAGACTATAGATAACCTAATTTATCTAGCAGTAAAGCCAAAAAATCACCGAGCTATTACTAATCTAGGGTGACTTCTATTACTAAAATAACTCGTCTTCCATCGAATAGAGGTTGAAGCTACAATGAGACACGAAAAACTTTCTCCTGGGTTGCTGTTGGCAGTTGAAGATTATCAAAATGAAGGGTTGCCAGCTTTGATGACACACAAGCGATCGCTTGGTATTATGGCACCCAAAAGTATTGTCAAACCTACCAAAAGTTTAGTTTTTATCTACTGTGACGATGATGCAGATTTAAGCCACTTGGCACAATATGGCATAGAAGTTAATCAGAATTCCGGCCATGTGCGTACTGCTTTCCTGCCCATTGAAAGTTTAGATGCTTTATCTGAAGAACCTGCCATCCAGCGAATTAAACCATCACGCAAACTCAAACTGCGGATGGATGTTGCACCCCAAGCTGTGAAGTTACCAGAATTTAAAAATAAAACTGGACTAACTGGTAAAGGTGTAATTATCGGTGTAGTTGACAGCGGTATTGACGCAAAACATCCTGCCTTTGCTGGGCGAATTTTACGGTTATGGGATCAAACCATACCAGGGCCAGGAGTGAAAGAAGGCGCTTATGGTGCGGAACTAACAGATGCCCTGCTATCTATTTCTCAAGATACTGACGGTCATGGTACGCATGTTGCAGGCATCGCGTCTGGTGCTGATGCTACCTACGGTGGTGTCGCACCAGACGCAGAATTAATTATTATCAAATCTGACCTCCAAGATGCCCACATTGCTGATGCTGTCCGTTATGTTTTTCGGGTAGCTGGTGAATTAGGACGGCCAGCAGTTGTCAATCTCAGTTTGGGTGGACATGCTGATGCTCATGATGGTACTGACTCTCTCTCCAAAGTAATTGACGCGGCAACTGGCCCTGGCAGAATTGTTTGTTGTGCAGCTGGTAACGAAGGTAACGACAATATTCATGGTCAAGCCACCATCGCCAGCGGCCGAATGAAAGGAATGCGCTTTAATGTGCCGTTAAATCAAGTAGGCATTGTCTGGTTAAATGCTTGGTATGCCAAAGATAGCGAATTAGAAGTTTCCTTACGCAGTCCTAACGGCTTTGTTACTCCCTTCCAAAGAATTATTCCTAACGGCAACCCAGCTGTAGATCATCAACTGCCTGATGCACGAGTACAAATTGTCACACCAGGCCCAGATCAATCCAACGGCGACCATAATTTCTTTGTGCAGATTCGGGGTAATGGCCCCTCGCCAGTGATGGGAGGTATTTGGCAGTTAAGAGTCCGTAATACATCTGCTCAAGATACTCGCCTGGATGTATGGACTTTAGATGATAGTTCATCAGTTTTCTTTACAGGTACTAGTGTCAAAGATTCTGTGAAAATCGGTGCGCCAGGATGTGCTGACAGTGCTGTGACAGTTGCTTCCTATACAACCAAAGTTAAATACACAGATATTGATAACCAAGTACGCGAAGTAGGTTTAGAACTCAACAGTATTTCTGATTTTAGTAGTGAAGGGCCGCTACGCAATGATGCTCAAAAACCCGATGTCGCTGCACCAGGAGCAATGATTGTTTCCGCACTTTCTTCTAATGCAAATTCAGACCGTTCGATGACAGTTAATTCTAAATTTCAGGCGATGGCTGGCACTAGTATGGCGACACCTTTTGTTACTGGTTTGGTAGCGTTATTATTACAGCGCGATCGCTATTTAGATCCCAAAGCCATCAAAGAGTTACTCCGTAAGAACAGTTATATTCCTGGTAAATCGGTTGGCACCTTTGATAACAAATGGGGCTATGGTTTAATTAATACTGAAAATCTGTAAAAAGACGTATAGATTTGTGTATTAAGTCTGTATAAGGGTAGGTAATCACAAACTAAAAATTTGATAGGTTAATCTTAGGACAGTTTTAAACTTGCCTACCCTTTTACCCAGGAAATAATTATGAACTATCAGAAGCTAGGCGCAGCGTTGGCGATGGCACTTAATGATGTTCAAGACCCAACAACACCAAGTTTAACTGTATTTATCCATACAGAAGCAATTACAAATGCTGCGATCGCGGTTTTAGAAAGTGTCGGCGTGAGCGATGTAACTCCAGACAAAGATACTTTTACCGCTACATTATCCGCAAATGCTATTTCGCAACTTTCAGAACAACCTTGGGTGAAATCTTTGCAACTTTCCCAACAATTACGTTTGCTGAATAGTGGAAGAAGAATGCAGAGTTTCAAAATTTGAAAAGTTAATCAAGTTGATCAGCTAAAACACATTTAAATGAAGTGAAGGTTGTCCTTTGTCATTGGTCATTAGTCATTTGTATTAACACAGGATAAAGGACAATACGGTTCAGATAAGAAAGCTAAATCACAAAAAAACCAACAAATAATAACTCAACAAAAAACGAAAAAATGATTTTGCAGGGGGTTTGGGGGACGGTTGCGTCCCCCAATCGGGGGTTTGGGGGAGAATCCCCCAAATCTTGCTCATTGTCTGATAGGTAGAGCAGAAATTGAGAAATCAACTCTCATCACCTTAACCCAAGCGTATTGGGACAAGAGACAAATGACTCGCTCTGCAAAAAAATTTCCCGTTATTAGCTGTAATAACGGGAATAAATAAAATTATTAATAAAATTTAGCAATTATCGAGTAGCAACTTGTGGGCCTGACCACACTTCTGTTTGATCACCAAAAGTTACAGGCTGATCGGCATCTGTGGTATTTACTGTCTTGCCATCAGTAGCAACTTTTACTAAAGGCCAGTCTTCTTCACCCATTTCTCCTTCGCGGAACAGTACATGATCTGGTTGGTTTTTACTCCAACCTAGCAACACTGCAATCTTTTCATGTTCATCGTCCTGGCGAGAAGGAGCAACGGTATTAGTGTGATTTTTTTGTCGATCCCAAATAACTGCACGATCTGTAGCGTCACCAGTATTGAATACACCCTCAAATTTACGTGCTAAAAAGCGATCGCTTTTTTCTGACCAGCTAACAGGAACTAATACCCCAATTGACCCATTTTCTTGCATCTGTTCTGGAGGGGCAACATTATTATGCAATAGCGGATCTTTGATTTCAGAAGTTGAAGCCATTACCCGCAATTTCTTGGTTTGTCTATCTTCGATAAACATTGTGCTACTAACACGGCTGTTATACATTTCCGGTTTAATTTCCATTTGCACCCGGCTGTAAACAGCATACTTACCATCAGGAGAAACCACTGGTACACTACGGTAATAGCGCACTCCCGAATTCCCTGTAGAGCCAATCGCCTCTTGAGTTGCCACAATCCATTTCCAAGGAATTGGATGGGGACTACCGATAGGATCTACTTGTTCTGCTTGTTCCTCACTTGGTACTTCCATTGCAGGTGCATCAGTTGTCGATTCCTGTTCTGGCTCTTGCGGTAGTGGCTCAATTCCTGGAATTCGATTTAATCTTGATGAGCCAACAAGAGAATTTTTGGCTGATGCAAGATAATTTTCTGGCATTGATGATTCAATCTCAGCAGCTGAGAATTTTCTTGCCAACTTGAGGTTATGAACGATGATATTGGGAATTGGAGCCAGTTCTACTGCTGCTAAGGGATCAGCAGTAGTTATCTCCCCGCTGGCGTGAGAGCCATGTTTAATTGCGTAATCTGCTACTACTAAAGACTCGATTTTTTTTGCTTGTACAACTGGCTTTTCCCCAACTATAACCAGATTCTGTGGAATTGAAATAGATCCTCCGGTGTTAGAGTTGTTAGGAGCATCTTGAAACATTCCTGCTAAATCAGATTCACCAAAATTAGTTGTCTCTTGAGGTACAGTTTCCGATTCTCCAGCGTCAGGAGTAATTTTAGCTACTACTTTGGATTGTTTAGCAGAGGTAGAGTGACCTGATGCTGCAATTAAAGGAGCAATCAGCATCACTAGAACAACAGAATTGAGAAATGGTTGCACACGGAACCATCCTGACAGCAAGAGGGGTTTGAGCATGTGTAGACTCTCTAGAAGTGCGGGTGCTGTGTGAGGAGCAATCGATGCCTATGTAGCAAGAAGAAAGATGATGACTACAGGTATAACAACAAACTCACAGTTTCAATGAATTGTGAGAAATAAGTTTTTTAAACTTGCACTGTGTCACAAAAATTTATTATCATTACCTACACCTTTTGCTTAATAAATACTATTTATTTGCGACCTTTTTGCCAGCACAAAATTAATGCAGATGAACAACAAAATTACTGCATAAACTAAATTGCTACGCCTTTATACACAATTATCCACACCAGGAAACTGGTGCTTGATTAAAAAGCATGAGGCGTATGATGTCGGCTACAAATATTAGCAGCCTACAGGTAGAGCAAATAGCTGAACTGTTGGGATAGACTTTAGCAACTGCCAAGCCGCAGGAGGCTCCCCTATTTATACCTGCTACAACAGTGCAGACCCCGGTAACGGTGAAAGTGAGTGAGGCGTTACTTTAAAAGCTGGGAAAGCTGACGCACAACATATGATACTCGAAAAACAGAGTTAGTATCCACTCCTGGAAGTAAATTCATATTTAACTGTAACAATTGCAAAATTACAGCTAAACTAGTAACTGCATTTTGGCAAAAACCGTAGAACAGCTTTGCTTTGGGAAACCTCACAAAGCTCGTTTTTGTCTCTGGCTGAATCAGCTCACCAATAAAGTATCAAGTTGATATCAATTTACCAACATATTGAGTTAAATTATTTTTAGTTTATCAATAAAACTTCATTTCGCCAACTTCATGTGGAAAATAAGTAGTAAGGAGGATAATAATAAATAACTCAGTAAATATTACCTATAGACTATTAACCATTGATTATTGATTAATGAAAGTTGTATTTTTTGGTACTCCGGAATTCGCTATTCCTACTCTCGAAAAATTACTGAATCATCCAGAATTTGAAATTTTGGCAGTAGTTACTCAACCGGATAAACGTCGAGAACGTGGAAATAAACTTACTCCTTCGCCTGTAAAAACACTTGCTCTCCAGCAGAATTTGCCAGTGTGGCAACCAGAGCGAGTGAAAAAAGATAGTGAAACTTTAACCAAGCTGCAACAAACAGAAGCTGATGTATTTGTTGTGGTAGCTTATGGGCAGATTTTGTCAAAAAAAATCTTAAGTATGCCTAAATTAGGTTGCGTTAACGTACATGGCTCAATTTTACCGAAGTATCGTGGTGCGGCTCCAATTCAGTGGTGTCTATGTAATGGGGAACTAGAAACAGGAATTACTACCATGTTAATGGATGCTGGTATGGATACAGGAGATATGCTACTCAAAGCAACCACACCAATTAGATTGTTAGATAATGCTGACAATTTAGCCGAGAGATTAGCCGCAATTGGTGGAGATTTACTAATAGAAACTTTGTTAAAACTGAAGCATCAAGAAATTCAACCAATTCCGCAAAACAACGCAGAAGCTACTTACGCACCTTTAATTCAAAAGCAAGATTACCAGTTAGATTGGTCAAAGAGTGCCATACAATTACACAATCAAATTCGGGGTTTCTATCCTAATTGTTTTACAACCTTTCGTAACCAGACTCTCAAAATTACAGCTACCCTTCCCCTTGGTTCTGCTTACGCTGAAGAAATACCACCAGAATTAGCAACAATACGTCAAAAATTGCCTGATTTATCCAATATATCTGGTAGTCCTGGAGAAATAGTAAGCATTGCCAAGGGAATAGGTGCGATCGCCCAAACTGGAGCAGGTTTATTATTATTACAGGAAGTTCAGTTAGCTGGTAAACGTCCCCAGTCGGGATGGGATTTTGTCAATGGTACTCGTTTAACAGTGGGGGAAATTCTGAAGTCTGAAGTCTGAAGTCTGGAATTTTTCATACTTCATCATTCACACTTCATACTTTTTCATAGTAGCGACAGTCCTTGCAAGGGCCGTGGGGGTTGACAGCACAGCGGACAATTTCAGAATGAGCGTTATAAATGCAAGTAGCATCACCAACCACCCACCGCCCATCTAGCAAACTTTTTTCTGCTGGTCTTTGAGCAGATTGGACGTAGAGAGCTATATTATACAGTCGATAACGCCCAGATTTAAATTGATATCTATGCCGCCGCTCTAGAACAGCGTAGGTTTTACCTTGAAAATCAAGATAGTTTCCTGGTTGGGGTGTCCAGTCAAGTTGCACTTTACCGAGGGACTGACGGGGGTGCGTCAGGATCACCTCGGTTGGTAGAGAGTCTGGCTCCATAAGTTTATGTGATGTGATTTACATTATAAAAATAGTATCGCAGGAGCCTACTTTTGCTGATCTGACTTCGATTATAATTAACGATCGCCTTTATGGTAATCAACCTCAAGATGCGATCGCTCCAAAGTTGGAGAATCCAGAAGGCAGAATGATTCAAAGTTTGACAATCAATACTACTAGTACAGTTCGGCATAAAT